>PLRV01000005.1 GCA_003164925.1 Caulobacteraceae bacterium | reverse complement strand
TGGGTCCCAGTCCGAACGGTGGATTTGGCATGGGTTCCGAAGGCGAAAGCGCTTACATCTGCAACCTGCGCGCGCCGCGCTGGTGCGAATTGAGCGAAGGCTTTGCCTATGCCAGCCCAGGACGGCCCAAGCTCGGGCTCAGACGCCGAGGTCGTGACCGACAATCCGGAGCGCCAGCGGTTCGAACTGCTTGTGGAAGGCCAGATCGCCTTTGCCGAATACGAGCGCGGCCCCGGCCTGTTGCGGATCGTCCACGTAGAGACTCCGCCCGCCCTGCGGGGCGGCGGCGTAGCGGCCCGCCTGATGAAGGGCATGCTGGAGATCGTTCGTAAAACGGGAATGAAGGTTGCGCCGCGCTGTTCTTACGCCGAAGCCTATATCCGCCGGCATCCGGAATATCAGGACCTGATAGGTTGACCTTGGCTCGGGAGGGGCACAAGGCAGGTTTGCATGAACGTTCAGACGGCCCGTGCATTGACCTTATCAGTCGGTCCAGCCGACACTGGCGCGGCGAGCTTTGACGAGGCGCCGCGGTCGCTTGAAGACGGAAAACCTGACCACGGAAGACTGGGCCTGATGGATCAACCGGCGGATTTCAAGCTGATCGACGAGGCCGGCGTCGTCTCGGCTCGCCTGACCGGCGACTGGACCTCGCGCGGCCTTGAAGGCGCGGACGAACGCTTGCGCAAGACGCTTTCCGCCCGCAAAGCCGCGCGGATGGACCTGTCCGCCATCGGCCGCTGCGACACCGTCGGCGCGCTGGCGATCCTGGGCGCGGCCGAGGACCCTGCGCCTATGCTGGAGGGCCGGGCCGAAACCCTGCGCCTGCTCGACCTGATCGCCGGCGTGTCCAAGACCCAGCCCGTCGCGCCCGTCCGCAGCGCCACCTTCATGGATCTGATGGAGCGGTTGGGGCGGGGCTTGGTCGGCGCCGCCTGGGACAGTTATCAGACCCTCGCCTTCACGGGCCGGGTGTTGAGCACGGCTGCGCGCCTGCTGATGGACCCGCGCCGCATGCGTTGGGCTCCAGTCGTGTCCCTGGCCGAACGCGCGGGACTAGACGCCCTGCCGATCGTGGCCCTGACCTCGTTTTTCATCGGTGCGGTGATAGGCCTTCTGGGCGCGCACATGCTGGCTCAGTTCGGGGCCCAGGTGTTCGCCGTGGACCTGATCGGCGTGGGCGTGCTGCGCGAATTTTCCATCATCATCACCGCGGTGCTCCTGGCCGGGCGCTCGGCCTCCAGCTTCGCCGCCGAGATCGGCTCCATGAAGATGAATCAGGAGATCGACGCCATGCGGGTGCTGGGCGTGGACCCGTTCGAGGCCCTGGTCCTGCCGCGCTTCCTGGCCCTGCTGTTCACCATCCCCCTGCTGACGTTCGTGGCGGCCATCGCCGGTTTGTGCGGCGGCATGATCGTAACCTGGGGCGTATTGGGACTCAGTCCGGACTTTTTCCTCGCTCGGTTGGTGGACGAGGTCGGGATCACCCATTTCTGGGTGGGCCTAAGCAAGGCTCCGGTGATGGCCATCATCATCGCCGGGATCGGCTGCCGCCAGGGCATGGAGGTGGGCGTGGACGTCGAGTCCCTGGGCCGGCGGGTCACCGCCGCGGTGGTGCACGCCATCTTCTCCATCATCCTGATCGATGCGATCTTCGCGGTGATCTACATGGAGCTGGACGTATGAGCGAGACCGAAGTCGCTCAGATGGTCCCTCCGCCCGCCGCCGAAGGGGAGCCCGTTATCGTGGTGCGCGATCTGGTCTCGGCCTTCGGCGACCGTGTGGTCCACGACCACCTGAACCTGACGGTGAACCGGGGCGAGGTGCTGGGCGTGGTTGGCGGCTCGGGCGCCGGCAAATCGGTGCTGCTCAACAGCATCATCGGCCTTAAGACGCCGGAGGGCGGCGATATCCGGGTCTTCGGCCAGGACGTACACCGCAGCAGCGAGCGGGAGCTGGAAGAGATCGACCGGCGCTGGGGCGTGCTGTTCCAGAACGGCGCTCTGTTCTCCAACCTGACGGTGCTGGAGAATGTTGCCGCGCCCTTGTTCGAGCACACCCGGCTATCGCGCGCGCAGATCTACAAGCTGGCCGAGATCAAGATCGGCCTGACGGGCCTGCCCGCCGAAGCGGGCGCGCTCAAGCCGGCGGAGCTGTCGGGCGGCATGCGCAAGCGGGCTGGCCTGGCCCGCGCCCTGGCGCTCGACCCGGAACTGCTGTTTCTGGACGAACCCACCTCCGGGTTGGATCCGATCAGCGCCGACGCCTTCGACGAACTGATCGCCGATCTGTCCGCTAGCCTGGGCCTGACTGTGTTCATGATCACCCACGACCTGGATTCGCTGTACGCCATCTGTGACCGCGTCGCTGTGATCGCCGACAAGATCGTTGTGGCCGTCGGAACGATCGATCAATTGATGCTTTCAAAACATCCCTGGATTCACGAATATTTCATGGGCCCCCGGGGTCGGGCGGCCGTCGCCGCCCATCGCGCGCAAGGACAATCCTGATGGAGAGAAACGCCAATTACGCGTTGGTTGGCCTCGCGTCCGTCATTCTCCTGGTGGGATTGGCCGCCTTTATCTTGTGGCTGGCGCGGGTGCAGTTCGCCCGCGACTACGATATCTACGACATTCTTTTCGATGGCCCCGTGCGCGGCATCTCGGACGGCGGCGAAGTGCACTTCAACGGCATCAAGGTGGGCGAGATCACCAAGATCGCCCTGGATCCCGTCAATGCCAGCCGGGTGATCGCCCGGGTCAAGATCACCTCCGACGTGCCCATCCGCACTGATTCCTTCGCCACGCTGGAGCCGCAGGGGATCACCGGCGTGAACTACGTGCAGATCACCTCGGGCACCCTGACGCGCCCACTGCTGAAGGATGTGCCCCGGCCGGCCGGGGAGTACCCGGTGATCCGCAGCCAGAAGAGCGCGTTGTCGGACCTGTTGGAAGGGGGCGGCACGGTGTTGCAGCGCAGCGTTGAGGCCCTGGACCGGGTCAATCGCCTGTTATCGGACCAGAACATCAAGAGCGTCTCGCTCACCCTGTCTGACCTGGAGGCGATCGGCGCCGAGCTTAAGGCCAACAAGGCCGTGATCAGCGACGCCGACGCCACGCTCAAGAGCGTCGATGTCACGGCGCAAAAGATCGGCCAACTCTCGGATTCCACCGATAAGCTGGTCAATGGAGATGGCAAGCTGGCGATTCACAGCATGGCCGCTGCGGCCAGCGAGTTGCAAAGCACGGCGCATCAGGCCCACGACATGCTGTCTAAGCTGGACGGGCCGACAACCGATTTCGCCAATAACGGCCTGCCTCAACTCACCACTGCGATCGGAAGCCTGCAGACGGCCACCGATACGCTCAACCGGGTGCTCAACGAGGCCGAGCGCAGTCCCAGCGCCTTGATTTCGAAGGCCAAGGACAAGGAAATCGAGGTGAAGCCGTGATGTTGTCCGCCCCGCTTCGCTTGCGCCGCACCGCCCAGACGGTTCTGGCTCTGAGTCTGCTGCTCACCGGCTGTGTCTCGCTTTTTCCCAAGACCAAGCCAGTTCAACTCTATCGGCTGAGCCAGACTTCTCCCGCTCCCGCCGGGCCGTCGCCCGCCGGATTCGCCCTGACCCGCGCGCCCATCAGCTTCCCCTCCGACGCAGCGGGAGACCGTATTTTGACGGTGAGCGGTCAGGAAGCGGCTTTCATCGCCGATGCGCGCTGGCTGCAGCCTGCCGCCGTGATGTTCGAGGAGGCCCTGGTCGCCGCCTTCGATCAGCCCGGCTCGCCCCGCCTGGTCGGTCCCGGCGAGAATTTGGCCGCGGGCGTCACCCTTCGCCTGGAGGTTCGACGGTTCCAGACCGATTACGATAAAGGCCAAGCGGGGCCGCCCACCGTTGAGATCACGGTGCACGCCCTGCTGATCCGTAACGCCGACCGCAGCGCGGCGGCCGATACCTTGATCCAGACGCGCCAGACCGCGAGCGACAACCGGGTCGCGGCCATCGTGGTGGCCTATGATAGCGCGGTGAGTCAGTCCGTCGCCGCGGTCAGGGACTGGGCAACGGCCAATGCCGGATCCGTTCGGCCCTAGAGCACAATGGGTTTAGGCTGAATCGCCTAAACCCATTGTGCTCTAGATTCAAATATGTAGAGCCGGATTCAGACTTCGAGAGAAGCCATCCGGCTCTAATCCGTTCAGGCTTAAGCCGGGATCTGGGCGGTTGGGCCGCACAGAAACGACAGCAAAACATAGCGGCTGCCCCGTTTGATCGGCAAAGCCTCGTGCAGCAGGGAGGCCGAGAACACCACCGCCGCGCCCGCCGCCGGGTTGTAGCGATGGTCGTTATATTCGGGAAATAGCAGCTCCCCACCCTCGTACTCGTGGGTGTTGAGGTTCAGCGAGATGGCGAATTCCCGGAAGGCGACCTGGGGGGACGCATTGTCCCGGTGACGCTTGAAATAGCCGCCGTCGTCATCGTAACGGGCGATCAGGATACGGTCGGCGAAGGTGATATCCTTCTGGAAGGCCCGCTTGATCTCGGGAGCAATCCGCCCGGCGATCAGTTCGAGCGCCGCCGTATGGATGGCCGAGCCGGCTTCCAGCTCCAGGTCGCGCCGATGCTTCTTGTCCAGGTCCACCCGCGCCCGGGCTTCGCCGCCCACATAGGAGGCCATCACGCCCTCTGTGTGGGGCGAGGCTTCGAAGTATTCGATCAAGGCGCGGCAAAACTCCGGCGGCGCCACGTTGGGCACCATCAAGATCGGGGCTGGGCAGTCGCACTGACGGGCGGCTCCCTCTTGGAACAACGCCGCTAGGTCGGTCTGCGGGCCTGCCTGAAGAAGATCGAGAATGCGTCCGCCGCGGTCCAGTACAATTGCGCCTGGCTGGCCATCGAACACAGCGCTGTCCAGGCCGCTAGCCTCCGCCGTATGGACGATCAAAGGGTCGGCCAACAGGTCGGCCGCCTTGGCGAAGGTCCCGATCGGCGCCAGGGGAACGATGTCGCCACCCGCCGTCTGAACCTTCGGCAGGGTGTCGCGGATGCGGCTCAGCATGGCGCGCGCGCCGTCCGCGTCCAACCCGCCCAGGGCGATAATCAGGGTGGTCCGGCCGGCCTGAACGTCCAGCGAATAGACCTGGCCGCCGGCCGTGGAGCCGAAAATGCCCGGAACCCTGTCTCCAGCCGATAACGCCATTGGTCCGTTCCCTTCAGCTGCACGCCGAGCGGCATCTTCGGGCGAGTCGGCCAAACAGGCATCGGCCGGATAGTTGACTTGACGTTTTTGCGCGCGCCGGCGCAAACCCTTGCCTGTGAAGGTGTTGTCCGATCCACATGCTCGCCGCCGCGCATTGCGGGTCCGGCTCGGCGCTCGTCGCGCATGGCGCACGGGGGTCATCGTCGCCGTCGCCATTCTGGGCGGTCTGACGGCGGCTGGTTTCGCCCGTCTATGCGATGCCGCCATGGCCCAGCACGACCGGTTGTTGGCGTGGGCGCGCTGGCCCACCTTGCTACTGCTGCCCCTTGGCTTCGCCGGATGCGCCTGGTTGACGCGCCGCTTCGCGCCCGAAGCCTCCGGCAGCGGTATTCCCCAGGTCATCGCCGCGGCGCGCGAACGGCAGGGGCGCTGGGACGGGCAAAGGGTCACCCTCAAAACCGCCCTGTGGAAGACGGTTCTGACCGCGATCATGCTGGTCTGCGGCGCATCGGTTGGGCGCGAGGGGCCAACAGTGCAAGTGGTCGCGGGGGTCATGCGCACCCTGACCCGCGGTCTGAAGGGCGGTCCGGGCCGGCGGGCCATCATCATCGCCGGCGGCGCGGCGGGCGTGGCCGCCGCCTTCAACACCCCCATCGCCGGCGTGGTGTTCGCCGTGGAGGAGCTGGCGGCGAATTTCGAGCGACGCACCCACATCACCGTGATCCTCGTGGTGGTGCTGGCGGGCCTGGCGGCCTATGCGGTGCAGGGCGATTACGCCTATTTCGGTGTGCTGGGCGGCGATGCGCCGCTGAAGTCTGCGTGGCTGGCGGCGCCGGTGATCGGCCTGGCGGGCGGATTGTGCGGCGGCCTTTTTTCCCGCCTGCTGACCACCATCGTCGGACCGGGAAATAACCCCGTCGCGCGTTGGCGCAGGGCCCGTCCCGTGTTGTTCGCCTTAGGCTGCGGCGCAGTGGCTGCGGCTGTGGCCCTGGCATCCGGGGGCCTGACCTTCGGCGCCGGCTACGCCCAGGCCAAGGCCCTGTTGCAGGACCATCCCGAGCAGGGTCTAGGCCTGGCGGTATGGAAGTTCTTGGCTAGCCTCGCCGCCTCGGCCTCAGGCGCGCCGGGCGGCATCTTTGCCCCGTCTTTGACCACGGGAGCCGGACTTGGCGCGGCCTTCGCGCGGATCAGCCCCATCTTCGCCGGTCGCGACGCGGTGGTTCTGGGCATGTCCAGCTACCTGTCCGGCGTGGTGCAGGCGCCCCTGACCAGCGCCGTGATCCTGATGGAAATGACCCGCAGTCCGGGCCTTGTGGGTCCGCTCATGCTGGCGGCTCTCATCGCGCGTTGGGCCTCCGGCTGGGTGATGCCCGAGCCCCTCTATCACGTCCTCTCTCGCGCCTGGCTCGGCGGCAAGGCGTCGAGCGCCTGACCTCAGCTCATCACCAGCGCCAGATTGCGCACCTGGGGATAGATCTGCTGCTCCCACCTGCGGCCCGAAAACAGGCCATAGTGGCCCACGCCCGGCTGCAGGTAGTGGCGTTTGAGGTGAGGGCGCAGGCTCGAGCACAGGTCATGGGCGGCCGCGGTCTGGCCCACCGCGCAGATGTCGTCGCGCTCGCCTTCGACCGTCAGCAGGGCCGTCCGATGAATGGCGTCCGGCCGCACCTTGCGCCCCCGATACTCCAACTTGCCCTCGCCCAGCAGATCGCGCTGGAACACCCGGTCGATGGTCTCCAGGTAGAATTCGGCAGTCAGGTCCAGCACCGCGAAATACTCGCGATAGAAGTCCTGGATCGTGGCGGCTTCGTCGAATTTGCCCGCGGCCAGCAAAGCCTGCAGCCGTCGGTGTTGGCTGATATGTCGTTCCGGGTTCATGGACATGAAGGCGCTAAGCTGCACAAAACCGGGATAGACTAGTCGCCCGGTTCCGGGATGGCCGGCAGGCACGCGCGAGATGAGGGTCTGCTCGAACCAGCTCATGGGCTTGCTCAGCGCCAGTTCGTTGACGGATGTGGGCGCCGCGCGAGTGTAGACCGGCCCGCCCATCAGGGTCATGGATCGTGGCTGGCACGGGTGTTTGTCCTCCGCCATGATCGCCACCGCGACGAGGGCCTGGACGCAGGGCTGGCAGACGGCCAGGACGTGCGCGTCCGGCCCGATCTGCTCCAGGAAGCGGACGATATAGTCCACATAGTCGTCGAAGCCGAACGCGCCATCCTCCACCGGTACGTCGCGGGCATTGGCCCAGTCGGTGATGTAGACGTCGTGGTCCTGCAGCAAGGTGCGCACCGTGCTGCGCAGCAAGGTCGCGAAATGGCCCGAGAGGGGAGCCACAACCAGCATCTTAGGCTGGATGGCGTCCACCTCATCCTTGGCGAAATGAATCAAGTCCCCAAACGGAAGGCCCAGAACGACCTCCTCGCGCACGGTCAGTTCGCGCTCGGCCACCGTGACCTTGTCGATGCCGAACGGCGGTCGGCGGTGGGTGATTTGCGCGCCAGCGGACACCGCAAGCCAGGCCAAAAGGTGGTTCGCTACCGGCCATTGTTGGATTTCCATTTTGTCGCGAAGCCCTACCGCGGCCTGGGCTGCGACGCGGAAGGGCTTCGCCATGTCGCTAAACGCTTGGTATCCCTGATACATAAACTGCCGCGACTCCGTGAATTCCATTGAGCCTATTCCTCCGACGGGCAATTAGTGCATTAGTTGCTGCAGTGCGTCATGCCTAAATCGCCGCAGGCGAACAATCGACGCATGGGAAGACGGCGGAGAAGCGAATGGCGCCTACGGTGCTGACGATTTCGAGCAGAAACTATTCCTCCTGGTCCCTTCGCGGCTGGCTGCTGTGCCGGCTGGCGGGGCTGGAGGTCGAGGAGCAAATGATCTCCATCGACGATCCGAACAATCGGGCCGAACTTCTGCTGCTCTCGCCGTCGGTGCTGGTGCCGCGCCTGACCCATCAAGGCTCCAGCGTGTGGGACACCCTGGCCATCGCCGAATATCTCAACGAGCTCTATCCCGAAGCCCGGATGTATCCGGCCGATCCCAAGGCGCGGGCCCATTGCCGGTCGATCTGTGGCGAGATTCATTCCGGTTTCGCCAATCTGCGCTCAGCCCTGCCGATGAACCTGCGGACAGTCCCGCACAAGGTGCGCGTGTTCACCGGCGCCAAGCCCGACATCGCTCGGATCGAGACGATCTGGCAGGAGTGCTTGGCAGCCCATGGAGGGCCGTTCCTGTTCGGTTCGACGCCGACCGTGGCGGACGCCATGTTCGCCCCGGTCACCCGGCGCTTCATCACCTACGATGTGGATCTGTCCAAGCCGAGCCGAGACTATTGCCGGACCATCGGCGAATGGGAGCCGATGCTGGAATGGATCGCCGCGGCCCAGGACGAGCCGGAGGAACTGGAAGCTCTGGAAGTGGAATTCTGAGCGAACGTCGGGAGCGCCCCATGACCACCGTCTACGACTATGCTCCCAAGGATCCGGCTGGCGCGCCAAAGCCGCTGTCGGATTTTAGCGGTCAAGCGCTGCTCATCGTCAACGTGGCTTCAAGATGCGGCTTCACCCCGCAGTACGAAGGGCTGGAGGCGCTGCAGCGCAAATACGCCGATCGGGGTTTCCAGGTGTTGGGTTTTCCCTGCAATCAGTTCGGCGCCCAGGAGCCGGGCGATGCGAACGAGATCGCCAGCTTCTGCCGCCTGACTTACGACGTCACCTTTCCAATGTTTGGCAAGATCGAGGTCAACGGCCCGGGCGCCGATCCGCTGTACGTCTTCCTCAAGGACCAGAAGGCGGGCCTGCTGGGCGTGCGCGCCATCAAATGGAATTTTACCAAATTTCTCACAGACCGTTCGGGGCGCGTGATGGCTCGCTTCGCCCCATCCGATACGCCCCGGTCGCTCGAAGGGCGGATCGAGGCTGTGCTCGCGCGTTAGAGCCAGACTGCTTCAGCTTGAAGCCGGCGGGGCCTGCCTCGTTGAATAAATAAGACAATTCTTGCTTGAAGCGATTTGCCGAGGGCAGGATTGGTCTAGGTTGAATCGGCCTGAACCGTGAATCCCGCTCTAAACCAAAAACATAGAGCCTGATTCATGTCCCGAACCGTTCCGGTTCGAGGCGATCAGGCTCTAGGGGCATCGCGCTTTGGTGTGACGAACCCCTCCGCCAGCTGGCGGAGGGGTTGTCGCTTCGAGGTCAGAACTCTTCCCAATCCTCGGCCGGCGTTTCCGCAGGACGGGTCTGGGACAGGGGCTTGAGCGCCGTGGCGGGGCGGTGAGCGCCGGCGGACGGCCGGGTCGGCGCCGAAGAGCGCTGACGGCCGGGCTCGGCGGCGCGGGCGCCGTGTTGATTTGCCCGGGCGATCTCCGCCTCCGCGCCGGTGCGGAAGCGGCCCATCAGGCGGACCAGCTCCTCGGTCTCCTGCGCCAGCCCGTGGCTGGCGGCGGTGGATTGCTCCACCATGGCCGCGTTCTGCTGGGTCGTCTGGTCCATCTGGTTGATGGCGGTGTTGACTTCCGACAGGCCGATGGCCTGCTCCTGGGCAGAGGCGGCGATGTCCGACACGAGGCCTTTGATTTCGCCCACCCCGGAGATGATCCGGTCCAGAGCCCCGCCGGTCTGGCCCACCAGATCCACGCCCTGTTTCACCTGCTGGGAGGAGGCTGAAATAAGGGCCTTGATCTCCTTGGCGGCTTCGGCCGAGCGCTGAGCCAGGCCCCGCACTTCGGAGGCCACCACCGCGAAGCCTCGACCCGCATCGCCGGCGCGGGCTGCTTCGACCCCGGCGTTCAAGGCCAACAGGTTGGTCTGGAAGGCGATCTCGTCGATCACCCCGATGATCTGACCGATCTTCTGCGAGGATTGCTCGATCTGGCCCATGGCCGAGACGGCTTCGCGCACCACCGACCCGCCCTTTTCGGCGTCCGTCTTGGCCTGGGCCACGACCGTGTTGGCCTGGGCCGCGCCCTCGGCGGTTTTCTTCACCGTGGCGGTGATCTCGTCCATCGCCGCGGCGGTCTGCTCCAGCGTGGCCGCCTGCTGCTCGGTGCGGCGCGACAGATCGTCGGCCGCCTGGCTGATCTCGCCCGCCCCGCCGCGCATGCCCTGGGCGTTGGACGCGATCACCTTCATCACGTCCTGCATCTGCTCCATGGCGCCGTTGAAGTCTGCTCGCAGCTTCTCATAATCGCCCACGAAAGGTTCCAGCAGGCGGAAGGTCAGGTCGCCCTTCGCCAGGTTCTCCAGGCCTTCGGCAACGCCCTCGACCACCACCGCCTGTTCGCGTTGAGTCTGGGCGCGGATCTCGTCGTTGCGCCGCCGCTCTTCGTCCGTCATGCGGCTGGCGACTTCCTGCTCCTTGCGCAGTTCGTCCAGGTGCGTCTGATGGTCGCGGAACACGGTGAGCGAGCGAACGATGGCGCCGAGCTCGTCGCCCCGCGCGAGTTGGTCCAGGTTCACCTGCGTGTCGCCGTCGGCCAGCTTCTCGGTGGCGCCGGCAATGCGCATGATGGCTCGGCGCAGCGGCAGGAGCGAACCGGCGCCAATGCCCCCTACGATCAGCAGGGCCAGGCCGGCGGCTATCATCGCCACCAACTGAGCGGTCTTAGACATGTTGTATGTTGCGGCGGCCCTGTCGCGCGTGCTGGCGCCGGTCTGGTCGACCAGCTTGGACAGGATGGCGCCCATGCTCTGATACTGGTCTTCGAACGGCGCTACGAAGCCCGCGGCGGTGGCGAAGTCGGCGGTCATGATGGCGCCAACGGCCTCGACGGATCCTCGTGTGTCTTTCAAGCTTTTCAGCAACTGATCAAAGGATTTGCGCTGATCTTCCGGCGCGACGCCCTTGGCGGTCACGACCTCGGCGGAGATGGAGTCTATCTCCTTGAGGAGCGCATCCATCTGATCGGGGATCTTGGCTTCGTCGATGCTCCCGGCCTTATGGGTCAAGAGCAGATAGAGTTGCCCGTGCACATTGGAGATGCGTTCTGAGATGCGCTGCATGCGCACGCTGTTGGGCAAGTCCTGTTGTACGACATTTTGCAGCTCGGTCGATTGGCGTCCCTGGACGTAGATGGCCGTGGCCGTCAGCAAGACCAGCATGACGAGGGCCACGGTCGGCGCCGCCCCCATTTTGACGACCAAAGGCAAGTCTCTGAGCGCATTCTTGCGCATAAGCCCCTCCCAGGGTGAATCGTTTACCGCATCGGTGACTGTAAGAGGGCCACAACATTCCTAACAGAAAGTCACCTAACTCCTCGCGCCGCTCGTCGACGACGAATCTTTGGGTGAAATTGCCCCTTTAAGTGATTCCTTAATCCGGCCTGCTCATGATGTCCCGGCATCTCGAAATGAGAGGAGGAAAAGGATGAAGTATTCAATCCAACTATTTTCTGGGGTTGTTGCAACCCTGGCGCTCGTAAGCCAAGCCTCCGCTGGTTCTTTTCAAGACCAAATGGATACGTGCCTGAACCGCTTCGCCAACACCCACGATGCGGCGCTGGTGGTGATCCAATGCACTGCCGGAGGCGGAAAACTCTCCGCCTGCAAGGTCGTGGAAAGCAACGGTTCGGCCAAGGGCTTCGATAAGGCCGCCATCTGCGTGGCTGACGCCCTACCGATGGGCTCCAAAGAAGGCGACATCAAAATTCCGATCCGGTTCGCCGGCGACAGCTAGTCTACGAACAATTCCAACGAGATGCTCTCGGAAAGCGCCGGCCGAGAGGCCGGCGCTTTCTTTATAGCTTTATCGTTCCGGCGCAGACCCCGGCACACGCAGGCGGCCTTCCGATGCGTCAAAATGATGCACCGCGCCGAGAGTCCGCTTCCGGGATCCGCTGACACTGCGGACTAAGTGGCGAAACGCCCGCCGATGGTGCATACAACGCAGTTGTTGAAACTGCTCTGAGCCGGCCGGTCCAAGCGGCCGCCTTGGCGCTTGCGTCCAAGTCGGGCTGCCCGCCTAACGAACGAAATGACCCAGCGAACGTACGCCCAGCGGACCGGCGCGCCGGACGCGTTGAACTGATCTAGACCGCGTCCCACGCTTAAGGGAGGCGAGGTGGCCGCCAGTTCAGTTTGCTACGGTTCATGCGTGTCTAGCGGGCGCGGTGGTCGCCGGGCGAAGCCAGTACAAAGTTGGCCCCGCCGGGGCCGTCCCGGGAGGAAGTTTTGAAGTCGTCCGCCAATCAGTCCTGGACCGTGCTCGCCGCGGTCTCAGTGATGATCTGCATCTCCATGGCGTTGCCGATCTACGGCGGCAGCGTCGCCAACACCTATATGGTGGTCGCGCTCGGTTGGAAGCGGGAATCCCTCGGGCTGCTGACCGCCGGCAATATGGCCGCCAACGCCCTGTTCGCCCCGCTCACGGCCATGGCCGTCGGCCGGTTCGGCGCGCGCAAGAGCATGATAGCCGGCAGCGCGATTGTGGGATTGGCGGGCGTCGCCCTGGCCACCGCGGTCACCAGTCCGTGGCAGGCGCTGATCGCTTTCGGCCTGATGATCGGCGGTGGCGGAGGACTGGCGGCAATTATTCCCTGCCAAACCGTCGTGGCGGCCTGGTTTGATCGCCGCCGCACCATGGCCCTTTCCATAATGTACGCGGGCCAAGGGCTCGGCGGTTTCCTGGCCGTCTTCCTGATTAATGGCGCCATCACGATCAGCGGGACCTGGAAGTCGGGATGGTGGGTCTTTGCAGCCGCCGGCGTTCTGGGCGTGGTCGTGGCGACCCTGTTCGTCCGTGACGCCCCTGCCAGTGCGAGCGCATCCGCCCGCCCGGCGATGCCGCCGGGCGCCGAGAACGCCGGGCCGGCGGAGGTCCAGGACGTCACCTTAAAGGCCTCCCTTCGCTCTCCCTTCCTGTGGGCCGTCTACCTCAGCATGCTCACTCTGATGGCAGGGTCGGGATTCATTGTCGCCCATTCGCAAGTTCATCTGCGCGGTCTGGGCTTCTCGCCCTCAAGCGCGGCGTCCGCGATTTCGCTGCTGTCGGTGGCGATGGTGATTGGCAACATCGGCTTTGGGGCCCTGGCCGGCCGGGTCGGCCACAAGGCCGCTTTTATATCGGCCGTGACGTTGTATTGCGCCGGCCTGATTCTACTGACCCAGGTCCACAACGATCTCACGCTCTGGGCCTTCGCCATCGTGGCGGGAACCGGCTTTGGCGCGGGCCAAGTGGGCGCCATGGCCTTGCTCAGCCACTATTGGAGCATGCGCGTGTTCCCGGCCCTGACCGCGCTTGGCCTGGTGGTGCAGACGGCTGGCGGCGGCATGGTGCCCGTTCTGGCGGGTGCTTATTTCGACGCCCATGGCACCTATGTGCCCGTGATGTGGACCCTCATCGCGGCCAACGTCGTGAGTGTGATGTTCCTGCTGATCATTGCGGCGCCGCGGGCGCAGCGGACGGCGGCGGTCAGTCCGTCGACGCCCCTCTCGGACCCGGGCCTTTAGCCGTGCCGGGCCGGGCGGGAATGTCTGACACGCCTACAGTTTCCTCCACGGAAGCGGTCTGGCGGACGCGTGCTTTTGCGCCCGCGGTGGGCGAGCGGCTTGGCCCTCTGGACGCCGTCGCAGACGGCGGCGCCAAGGAGTACATCTTCGGCGTTGGCCTGAACCGCTTTCGAATGTTCCTGGTGCGCAAAGGCCAACGCGTTTTTGGCTACTTGAACATCTGCCCGCACTATTCGCTGCCGCTGAACCACCGGGAGGATGAATTCCTCACGCGCGATGGCGATCGCATCATGTGCCGGCAGCATCTAGCGCTGTTCGCCATCGAAGACGGCCGAGGGCTTGAAGGCGCGTGCGACGGTCGCGCACTGGACATCATCCCCGTTACCGTACGCGACGGCGAGCTTTTCATCGGCTAGTGTGCTGGATCGCCACACTACGGGCGGTCTGGCCCTCCACATTGATTTGCTCGCGGGCGGTTCGCCGTGAAGTTGTCCGATTTAAATGCTAGAAGCGTCGGGAAAGCCATCCGGGGCCTGTTTTGACCGTTGGTCGGAGCGACTTACATGATCACCAGACGATTTGCTCTGATGAGCGGCGGCGCCGCAGCAACCTTGGCAGGCGTCGCCCTATCCCGCGCACGTCCGGCGCAGGCAGAGGCTTTCCCTTTGACGCTCACCGACGTGCAGTGGCGCAGTCGGCTAAAGCCTGATCAGTACGCGGTGCTGCGCAAGGCCTCCACCGAAGCCCCTTTCTCCAGCCCGCTGCTGAACGAACACCGGGCCGGCATCTTCAATTGCGCCGGGTGCCAGCTGGACCTGTTCTCGTCCAAGACCAAATTCGACAGCGGCACCGGCTGGCCCAGCTTCTGGGCCCCGATCAATAAGACCGCCGTGCAAGTCAGCACCGACAACTCCCTGGGCATGGTGCGCGACGAAGTGCACTGCTCACGCTGCGGCGGCCATTTGGGCCATGTGTTCAACGACGGCCCCAAGCCCACCGGCCTGCGTTATTGCATGAACGGGCTCGCCCTGGGCTTCCGACCCACAGCGGTGTGATGATCGCAGCCTGATGATCCTCTTCATTCTGGCTTATCTGGGCGGCGTCCTCACCATCGTCAGCCCGTGCATTCTGCCCGTACTGCCGTTCGTGTTCGCCCGCGCCGATCGTTCATTCTTGAAAAGCGGCCTGCCCATGCTGGCGGGATTGGCGCTGACCTTCGCCCTGGTCGCCACTCTGGCTTCGGTCGCCGGCGGTTGGGCGGTACAGGCCAATGCGGTAGGACGCTACGCCGCCCTGGCGCTGCTAGCGCTGTTCGGCGTGACCCTGCTGGTGCCCAGCTTGGCCGACCGTCTGACCCGGCCGCTCGTGGCGCTGGGCGGCAAACTATCCGGTCAGGCCGACGTCGAGGGTCAATCGACCGGCGCGGTGGTCCTGTCGTCCCTGCTCCTGGGCGTCGCCACCGGCTTTTTGTGGGCGCCTTGCGCCGGGCCGATCTTGGGTTTGATCCTTACGGGCGCAGCGCTGAACGGCGCCAACGCCTCGACCACGCTTTTGCTGCTGGCCTATGCGTTGGGCGCTGCGACGTCCCTGGCGCTGGCTCTGCTGGTCGGCGGCAAGGTGTTCGCGGCCATGAAGCGGTCACTCGGCGCCGGAGAGTGGGTCCGCCGTGGCCTGGGCGTGCTGGTGCTGGCGGCGGTGGCGGCGATCGCGCTCGGCGCCGATACTGGCTTTCTCACCCAGCTCTCCACCGCCTCGACCACAACCTTGGAGCAGGGCCTGCTGGCCAAGCTCGCGCCCAAGCAGCCCAGCCCGAATGCTCCCTCGGCGATCATGCCGGTCTCTGGCGCGGCCATGACCGGCGGTCCGGCGATGATGACCGGCGGCGCATCCATGACCGGCCCAGCCATGGTGAAATCCTCCGGCGCATCGATGACCGGACCGTCGATGACTGGACCATCGATGACTGGCGGCGCGGCTATGACAGCCCGCGGGGCTCAGCCCGCGTCGGGCCTGCCTGTTCTGGGAGCCATGCCGTCGCTGGACGGTGCGACGCTGTGGCTGAATTCCCCCCCGCTCACTCGCGAACAGCTAAAGGGCAAGGTCGTCCTCGTCGATTTCTGGACCTACTCCTGCATCAATTGCCTGCGTGCTCTCCCGTATGTGGAGGAATGGGCCAAGCGCTATGGACCGCAAGGCCTCGTGGTGATCGGCGTGCATACGCCCGAATTCGCGTTCGAGAAGCAGCCGGGCAATGTCCAGAAGGCGATCAAGGACTTCGGGATCACCTATCCCGTAGCCATGGACAACAACTACGCCATCTGGCGAGCATTCGATAACGACAGCTGGCCCGCCCACTACTTCATCGACGCCCAGGGTCGACTGCGCCACAGCCACTTCGGAGAGGGCGAATACGACCAGTCCGAGCAGGTGATCCGCGCGCTGCTCGCGGAACGGAATGGCGCCCCGGTGAAAGGCGCTTTGGTCGGACGGGCGGGATCGGGCGTGCAGGCCGCGGCCGACTTCAACGACGCCCATTCGCCTGAGACCTACCTCGGCTATGCGCGGGCGGCCAACTTCACGTCGCCGGGCGGCGAGCATAGGGACCAAGCCGCGGACTATCAGCTTCCAGCAGGTTTTGCGCCCGATGGATGGGGCCTGGCCGGGCGCTGGACGGTGACCTCGGAGTTCGCCGCCGCTGGCGCGCCGGGCGCGAGGATCGCCTTCCGTTTTCATGCCCGCGACCTGCACATGGTGCTGGGTCCCGCGCCGAACGGCCAGCCGGTCCGCTTCCGCATCACCCTCGACGGCAAGCCGCCGGGGGCTGATCACGGCGTGGACGTCGACGCGGCCGGCAATGGAATCGTTACCAGCCAGAGGCTGTTCCAACTGGTGCGCCAGCATCAGGGCGCCCAGGGCGACCACCTGTTCCAGATCGAGTTTCTGGCGCCGGGCGCGCAGGCCTTCACCTTCACCTTCGGGTAGGCTGAGGCAGCTAGCCGATAAGGTTTCGGCCGAGCGGCACGTTGTTCATCCCGCGGACCTATGGCCGAGGGATGTGGTGTCCATTCCGGCAAGCGAATGCCGGCTCGGATGGTTGTCATCCGAGCCGGATAGATTCGGGAATTAGCTGAGCTTGCCTGTCGCCTTTTCCACCGAGGCGAGGTCGGCCAGGGCGTCACTTTCGGCTTCGGCCACGCAGTAGCGTTGCTCGCCCAAGTCGTTGAAGTCCTGCTCGGAGCAAACGGATCGGGCCGCATGGCGGATTTCGGCCACGACTTCGGCCTTGGTCTTCCCGGCGAGGCTGATGGTGATTTCGCCCGCAAAGGCCGGGACGGAGAGGGCGGCGATGGAGGCCGCAAGCACAAGAGTACGATACATGGTCAGTTCTCCAGAAGGTGGTTGATGAGACCTCCTCCTGACGCTTCTCCCGCGGCCCTTACGATGAGCCGCTAATAGAAAACATGCCCCGAATCGGTCGGGCAGTCAAAATAACTTTTTGCAATGCAGCATATCGCGCCGCAGCGCAGCGAGGCGTCCTGCGGATCATCCGGTTTTAGCGGGTTGGGACCGGCTTTTCGCCCCGGTAGTCATAGAATCCTCGTCCCGCCTTCTGGCCCAGCCAGCCGGCCTCCACATACTTCACCAGGAGCGGGCAGGGCCGATACTTGGAATCGGCCAGACCGTCGTGCAGCACGTTCATGATCGCCAGGACGGTGTCCAGGCCGATGAAATCGCCTAGCTCCAGCGGCCCCATGGGATGGTTGGCGCCCAGCTTCATGGCCATGTCGATGGAGGTCACGGTGCCCACGCCCTCGTACAGGGTGTAGATGGCCTCATTGATCATCGGGACCAGCACTCGATTGACGATGAAGGCGGGATAGTCCTCGGCGTTAGTGGTTTCCTTGCCGAGAGACTCGGCGAAATCGTGCGCCGTCTCGTGGGTCTCGGGGCTGGTGGCGATACCCCGGATGATTTCCACCAGCTTCATCACCTGCACAGGCCGCATGAAATGCAGGCCGATGAACCTATCCGGCCGATCAGTGACCGAGGCCAGGCGGGTGATGGAAATGGAGGAGGTGTTGGAGGCTAAAATCGCGCTGGGTTTCAGGTGAGCGCAGACGTTGCGGAAGATGGTTTTCTTGATCTCTTCGGTCTCGGTCGCCGCTTCGATGACGATATCGGCGTCCGAGAAGTCCGAATAGTCGGCGGCTGGTTTGATGCGGTCCCGAGCGGCGTCAGCCGCGGCCTGGGTGATGGCGCCCTTCGCGACCTGTCGGGCCAGGTTGCGCTCGATGGAAGCCAAACCGGCCTCAATCCGATCCAGGCTGATGTCGTTCAGCGCCACATCGTAACCCGCCAAGGCGCAGACATGTGCGATGCCGGATCCCATCTGCCCCGCGCCGATCACGCCGACCGTCTTAATCTGCACCATCATTGCCCCGCAACACCGCCCGGCTCTTAGGTCCGTGGCCAAAGGGGACCTTTAAACACTAGAAGTCTAGCGCCGGGAAGGCGATTTGTTGCGCTGCAATGTAAACGGAGTATCAGTTCCAGCACAGCTTTGGAGCGAGCACGGGGCAGGGTCTCCCTCCTGAAAGGGTCGCCTTGAAGGATTGTGTTACATGCAGCCGGTGCTACCAAGGTCGCCGATGAACGGCCTGCATCAGTCTGTGTATATGGCGTTATCCCTGGCTTCGGCTCTCGTCGGGTCGTGGACGGCGCTGGATTTGTTCGGCCGCGTTCACGCCAATATCGGACGGGCCAGATCGGCATGGCTGGTGGCCGCCTCCCTGGCTCTGGGCCTCAGCGTCTGGGCGGCCGATTTCGAGGCGATGCTCGGCTTTCACGTGGACCGGCCGGTCCCCTATGACGCCGCCCTGGTCGCTTTGTCTCTGGCGGTCGCTGTGGGCGGCTGCGGCCTTGCTTTCTTCCTGGCGGCGCAGNNGTGATCGGCTTCCACCCGATGATGGTGGCCTTGTCTCTTGTGGTGGCGATGGTCGCCGCTGGCGCGGGATTGGCGGCGGCGGATCTTGACCGTGGTTTGCAGACCCGGGGGCCGGCGGTTCTGGGCCTGACCCTGGCGATCGTTGGCGGCCACTACGCCTCCATCGCCGCCCTCCAGTTCCAGCTCGGCGGCGTCGCCCCGATCGATGGGGTCGATAGTTCCGGTCTGGCTTATTCCGTGGCGGGAGCCGCGATATTCGTGCTGTTTCTCGCCTCCATCGCCGCCCTGTTCGACCGGCGTTTCGAGGCTCTGGCGGCGATCGAGGCCAAGCGCAACGAAACCCAGCTACGCGCCATTCTTGAGCAGACCCCGGTGGGCATCATCGTGGCCGACGCGCCCGGCGGTGAGATCCGCTTCGCCAACTCCGAGGCCGAACACCTCATGGGCCATGCTCTGGTGGGCCAATCGATCGCGTCGGAGAAAGCGGCCTACGGGCCGATCGACGAACAGGGCCGTCGCCGCAGCGCCGAGAGCTCGCCCTTGATGCGGGCGGTTCGCCGGGGCTATCGCACCGAGCGACTGATCCAACGCTATCGTCGGCCGGACGGCGCGGTGGTGATGCTGGAGATGGCCGCAGCCCCTATCCGCGACGCCGACGGGCGAGTGGTTCAAGGAGCGACCACTTTCCATGACGTCACCGCCAAGCTGAAGGCCGAGGAGGCGTTGCGCCAATCTCAGAGGATGGAAGGCATCGGCCAGCTCACGGGCGGGGTGGCGCACGATTTCAACAATGTGCTTACCGCCGTCCTTGGCAGCTTGTCGCTGGCTGTTCGGCGGGTGAGCGACGATCGCGCCCGCGAGCAGATCGAGAACGCCATGCAGGCCGCCGAGCGCGGCGCCAAGCTGACGTCGCAATTGCTGGCCTTTTCGCGTCGCCAGAGACTGGAGCCGCAGCCGGTGGATCTGAACGCCATGATCGAGCGTCTGGGGGGGCTGTTTGCCGGCACTCTGGGCGGGATGGTCAAGGTGGAGCACGAATTGGCGGCCGGCCTGCCCCCGGCCATGGCGGACACCGCGCAATTGGAATTGGCCCTGCTCAATCTGGCCCTGAATGCGCGAGACGCCATGCCTCGCGGCGGGTTGCTTCGCCTGTCCACGGCCCTGGTCACCCTGGGGGAGCCGAGGGGGCCTATCGAGCCGGAGTCCGGCCGTTACCTCGCCGTCGCCGTAGCCGATAGCGGCCCGGGGATGAGCCCGGAAGTGGCCGAGCGGGCTTTCGAACCATTCTTCACCACCAAGCCCCAGGGGCTGGGTTCGGGCTTGGGGCTCAGTCAAGTGCTGGGCTTGGCCAAGCAGCTCGGCGGCGGCCTGCGGTTGACCACCGCCCCGGGAGAGGGTGCGGCCGTGACCATCTATCTGCCCGTGAGCGCCGTGCCCGCCAAGCCTGAGCCGCCGCCTGACGAGGCTCCGCGGGCCGTCGAAGGCGCCACGGTGCTGGTGGTGGACGACGACGCGGACGTGCGCCGGTTCGTGGTCGATCTGTTGGCTGAGTCCGGCTACACGGTGTCTTCCGCCGAGGACGGGCCCGCAGGACTGCGCGCCTTGAGCGAACAAGGCCCCTTCGATCTGTTGCTGCTCGATTTTGCCATGCCCGGCATGACCGGCACGGAAGTGGCGCGCTCGGTGCGGGCGCTCGACCCTGAGCAACCGGTCCTGATGATGACCGGCTATCTGGAGCATGAGGCGGTGCTGAGCGAGTTGGGCGTTCAGCCCATGCTGCAAAAGCCTTTTGACCCGTCGGACCTGCTGTATCGCGTATCCAACCTGATCCGGCCGCGCGATTGAGCCACCGTAAGCCTTCAAGGCCTTGCGGTGGGCGCGCGCAGTGCTCATAGAGCCGCCATGAACCGCTTGATCGACCGGCTGAAGCTTTTCTTCTTGGGCGTCTTCGCCATCTCCTGCGTCGCCGTGTGGGCCTACCAAATTCTGTGGGTGGCGCCTGCGAAGCGCTGCGAGTCCCATGGTGCGTGGTGGGACCCGTCCTCCCGGGTTTGCGCCACGCCGATTTATCTTCCCAATCTCACCGGTCGCCCGGCAGGCGCGCTCAGCCCGGCGGAATTGAAGGCCAGGGCCCACGACGCCAAAGCCAAGGAAGCGCAAATGCTAGGCGTCGCTGCCCTGGGCCAGTCCTCGGGCCAGTCCTCAGGCCAGTCCGCGCCATAGCACATCGCCTTCGCCCCGGTTGGCGTAGCGCGCCGCCACGAACAGCAGGTCCGACAGCCGGTTGAGAAACAGGCGGGCGCCGGTTAGGTCGCCTTCGCCGGGGCGCCCAGCCAGGCGGATCACGTCGCGCTCGGCCCGTCGGCAGACCGTGCGCGCAAGGTGCAGGGCCGCCGCCGCCGGCGCGCCGCCGGGCAGGATAAAGGCCTTCAGCGGCGACAGCTGGTCTTCCAGACTATCGATTTCCGTTTCCAGAGCGCTCGCCTGGGCGACAGTGATGCGCGGCTCCACGCCCGCTTGGGCAAGGTCCGCGCCCAGGTCGAACAGCCGATGTTGCAAAATATCCAGCACGCGCGCGAGCTCGGGTTCGTCTGTCACGGCGGCCCGGGCCAGGCCGATGCAGGCATTGGTTTCATCCACCGACCCCATGGCTTCGATCCTGGGGCTGGTCTTCGCCGTCCGTTCGCCGGACGCCAAGCCGGTGCGCCCGTCATCGCCGGTTCGCGTGTAAATCCGGGCCATGCTCTAGCCGCCGGCGTGCCGCGACCACCAGAAGGCGGCGAGCAGGACCAGGATGGCCACGGCCTGGGCCGCCACGCGCATCTGCATCAGTTTGTTGGACCACTTTCGTCCGAACTCACCGCCGCGCATCAGGGCATAGATGCCGGTGAACAGAATCGCGAGCACCGCGGCCAGGCAAAACGGAATCAGAACATTGAATACGGCGTGCATCTTCCCATGTTAGCGCCGCACGGCCCTGGCGACCAGCCGGCTTGGATCTGGCGATGGCCGCGGGCCGACATGTTGCCGCCGTAATAGGCGTGAAATACTCCGCCAAAGTTGTGAGCGTATTACCCGTGTGCCTGAGTGTCGTGCAGCCTTTGTCGTCGGCTTCCATTGCGGTCCCAAAAGGTGGATCGAGCAGATGAATCGAATAGTTTTTGCGCCGCGTTCGCGCGTGCCGATATCGCCTTCGCATCGCGCTGATTCCAAGGCGCGCACGCGTCAAAAGGTGTTGGAAGCGGCCCGCGATTTGTTCATGGAGCGCGGCTACGACGCCGCCACTATCCGCGATATCGCCGCTCGCGCGGGGCTGTCGACCGGGGCCGTATTCGCCTCCTTCTCCGACAAGGCGGATCTGTTCAACACCGTTCTCGCTCAGGACACCGAGCGCCAGTCCGATCTGGTGAAAACACCCGCATCCGAAATACCGACCGAAGCGGCGCTCATGGAGCTTTTCCGTCGCGCCTACGGCTTTCACATGGAGCAACTGCCTCTGCTGCAGGCCGCCACCGGACTGTCGTGGTCTCAGGGACTGGGCGGGCCGCTCGGCAACCGCCCGGTCTACAGCCTGGCCCTGGCGGCCATGAGCGCAATTTTAACGCGGGCCATCGAGCGGGGCGAACTGCCGGCGTCGATGGATGAGGCCTTGTTGTCCGAGATGCTGTGGGACGCCTATCTGTCGAACTACCGCCAAGCCCTGTTCGACGGGTGGGGTTTGGAGCAATTGGTCAATCGCCTTGAACGGCAGGTTCATGTGCTGCTGGCGGGCGCGGGCGCCTCAGCTCCGCCAACGTAGAATCTGGGCCTTCACCGGATTGTCGAAGGGCCGTCCCGCCTGGCGCGCGGCGCTCCATTCCCGCTTAAGTGCTTGATACCACTTGGCCTGCCGGTCGGCGTCGTCGATCCATAGCAGCGAGGGATCGTAGCGCAGGCCTTCGTTCTGCAGGTTCACCATATGGCCGTCCTGGCGCAGGAAGGCGCGCGCGGCCAGGCCAATCAGCGGTTTGAGCACCGTGAAAGCGGGATGGTCGGACCAGATGATCTGGGTGATCCGCGTGCGTCTGTCGTCGAGGGGGGTCAGGCAGGTCAGTGACAGGACTTGTTTGGCGTCGGCCCGTGCGCCAACCCGGATGTGCTCCCAACGCAGGCCGGGCAGGCGAAACGTGATCTCGGTCTCGGGCTTGCCGCCCAGCAGTCGGTAGGCTCGGCTGTTTTTGGACGGGGCGTGCCGCGCCATGGCGAAGCCGGCCTCTCGCGGCTCGAACGCCTTGGCCTTGTCCAACTGTTTGGACTTGGAGCGCCACCACCATTGCTGNNATATGGGCGTCGAATACCATCCGGTCCACCAGCTTGGGCGCCCCGCCGACCATGCCTTCGAAGACCGGGGCGGGTTGGTCGGGCGACTGCTCGCGGCGCTCGTCGGAGGCGATCCACACGAACACCAGGCCTTGGCTTTCGCTCACCGGATAGGCGCGCACGCGGATGCGTTCGCTCTGAATCTGTTGATCGGCCGAGAGCGAGGGAATCAGTGAACAGGCGCCGTCCGTGCGGAACCGCCAGCCATGGTAGGGGCATTCCACCGCCTCCATGCCGTTCGTATCGCGCACGAGCTGGCCCGCCGACAGGGGCGCGGCGCGATGCGGACAGATGTCGCGCAGTGCAAAGGCCTGGCCGGCGCGGTCCCGACCGATGAGCAGGGGCCGGCCCACGATCTCATAACGCTGCAGCTTACCGGGCTTCAGGTCCGAGCTCAGGGCCGCGAAGTACCAGATATCGTAGAGGAATCCCTCGCCGAACCGCTGGGGCGCCGCCCCCTTTGTGCTGGTCTCGCCCTGCGCCATGCGTCCTCTTAGCCTTCCCGAGGTCCGCCCCCAAGTCCTCGTAGGATGGAACGGCTAAGATCGGATGACGTTGATCCAGGATAACCTCGGCCATGGAGACTTGGCATGCTGAAGTGGGCTTTGATTTTCCTGGTGATCGCGCTGATCGCGGGCGCTCTTGGGTTCGGCGGCATCGCCGGCGCGGCCATGGGCATCGCCAAGTTCCTGTTCTTCCTGTTCCTGGTGATCTTCCTGCTGTTCCTCGTGCTGGGCGTCACGATTTACCGGAAGGTGACGTAAGGAACTCAGCCGCGGGCAGGATCAGGAGCACGCTGGTTTAGGCGGAATCGCCTTACCCCGCCTCGTCCAGCACGCCTTCGAGTCCCTGCTCACGAACCTTGCGGTACAGAGTGGAGCGGCCGATGCCGAGACGGCGGGCCACTTCGGACATGTGGCCGGCGTAGATCTCGATGGCGAGCTGGATCAGGTCGCGTTCGATATCCTCCAGGGTGCGCAGGTGACCGCGTTCATCGAGCACCCGCACGGGCGCGGACTTGGGCAGATCGTCAACCGTCAGCTGCACCGAGGCTGGAAGCGCCGGCGTCGACGGCGCGGGCTGTGTGTCCATCGGCGGCTGCATGCCTGACACCGCGGGGAAATCGTAGGGCTGCAGATAGGGCGAATCGGCCAGCACGATGGCCCGGTAGACGGCGTTCTCCAGCTGGCGCACGTTGCCGGGCCAATCATGGGCGCAAAGCAGGGCCAGCGTTTCGGGGCTGGCGCCGGCTACGCGCTTGCCCTCTTCCACGTTGAAGCGGCGAACGAAGTGCTCGACCAGGGACGGGATGTCTTCACGCCGCTCGCGCAGCGAGGGAGCCTCGATGGGAAACACATTCAGGCGATAGAACAGGTCCTCGCGGAAGCGGCCGTCCTTCACTTGCTGGGTCAGGTCGCGGTTGGTGGCCGACAGGATGCGCACGTCCACCTTGACCGAGCGCTTGGCGCCAACCGGGTCTATCTCGCTCTCCTGTAGGGCGCGCAGCAGCTTGACCTGCATGTCCAGGGGTAATTCGCCCACCTCATCCAGGAACAGGGTGCCGCCGTTGGCCTCTTGGAACTTGCCCAGGTGCTTGTCGTGGGCGCCGGTGAATGCCCCCTTCTCATGGCCGAACAGGATGGATTCCACCAGGTTCTCGGGCAGGGCGCCGCAGTTGACCGCCACAAAGGGCTTGCCCGAGCGGTCCGAAGCGCCATGCACTGCTCGCGCGATCACTTCCTTGCCCACGCCGCTTTCGCCCAGGATCAGCACCGGGATCTGCGACTTGGCCGCTCGCTCGCCCATGCGCTTGACCTGGGTCATCGCCGGGGAAGACCCGACCAGATCGGCGAAGGTCATGCGGCCGCCGGCCTTCTTTTTCAGACGGTCCACCTCGGCGGTCAGGTCGCCCATCTGCAGGGCGTTGCGGATCGAGACGAGGATGCGTTCGGGCGAGGCGGGCTTGATGAAGAAGTCCTGGGCGCCGGCCTGCATGGCCTTGACCACTACGTCCACGCCGCCGGTCGCGGTCAGCACCACCACCGGCTGCATGAAGCCGCGGGCGCGCATTTCCTTGAGGGTATCCATGCCCGACAGGCCGGGCATGACCAGATCGAGAATGACCGCGTCGGCCGACGCCCCGGCCATCAGCCGGGCCAGGGCCTGATCGCCCCCTTCGGTCTGGGCCACCGCGAACCCCTCGCGCTCCAGCACCGCCTGGATCAGGCGACGCTGGGTGGGATCGTCATCGACGACAAGGACCGTTTTGGTCATGGAAAGACACCGCCATCAAAGGGAGCCGTGTCGCATGGACATGGCCTATTTTGAGACGACTATGCGCTCAGCGGAGTAAAGGCCCGGTTGAGGAGAGATTGAGGAAAGGTTGCCCGAGCCCCGAGCGCCGCGCCACGGACGCGCTGGAACAAATCGGCGCTGAATCCGCAAATGAGGGCGGCGAAACCGCGTCCAGGCGTTATATCCGCCCCATGACGATTCACCTTTCCAACACCGCTTCGACGCCGCAAATCGAATTGCCCGAATGGAGCCTGGCCGACCTGTACGATGGCCGCGAAGACCCCCGCATCGAACAGGACCTGGAGGCCGCTCGGGCCGCCAACGTCTCCTTGGCCGAACTCAAGGGCAAGCTTTTGGTGGCGCGCGCCGATCCCCAGAGACTGGGGGCCCTTTTGGCTCACGGCGTCGGCCTGTACGAAGAGGCGGTCAACCGGCTGTGGTCGGTGGGCGCCTACGCCGGCCTGATGACTTCAGTGCGCCGTGAAGACGCGGCCTGGGCCAAGTTCGAAGGCGACATGCGGGCGCGGTCCTCGGCGATCGTGGCCGAAAGCCTATTCTTCACCCTGGAACTCAATCAGCTCAATGAGGCGGAGATCGAGGCGGCCCTGCGCGCCGATCCGGCCGCCGCGCGCTGGAGGCCCTGGCTGCGTCGCGTGCGGCTGATGCGCGATCATGAACTGAGCGGCGATCTGGAGCGCCTGTTCAACGACCGGGCGCCGGCCCTGTCCAACTGGGTGCGCCTGTACGACGAGACCCTCAGCCGTCTGCCGGTCAAGGTGGGCCGCGAGACGCTCGGCCTGCCCGAAGCCCTCAACCGAATGTCGGATCCCGATCCGGCTCGTCGCAAGGCGGCCGCGCAGGGCCTGGCCAGGGCGCTGGAGGACAACGCTCCCAATCTGGCCCTGTGCCTCAACACCATCGCCTTCGAAAAACAGATCGAGGATCGCTGGCGGCGTTTCGCCGAGCCGGCCGACGCCCGCCATCTGGCCAATGAAGTGGACGCCGAGGCGGTGAACGCCCTGGAAGAGGCGGTGGTGGAGCATTACCCGCGCCTGTCGCACCGCTATTACGCGCTGAAGGCCAAGGCCCTGGGGCGCAAGACCCTCGATTATTGGGACCGCAACGCGCCCCTGGATGAGGCGCCGCCACGCCTTTATTCGTGGGAAGAGGCCAAGGCCCTGGTCCTGTCGTCATTTGACCAGCTTTCGCGCGACTTCGCCGACAAGGCGCGCGCCTTCTTTCACAATCCCTGGATCGACGCCCGGCCGCGGCAGGGCAAGTCATCCGGCGCATACTCGCACCCGGTGACGGCGCCCAGGCACCCCTATGTCTTCCTCAACTACATGGGCGAGCGGCGCGATGTGCTGACCCTGGCCCACGAGTTGGGCCACGCCGTGCACCAAGTTCTGGCCGCGCCGCTCGGGACCCTTTTGGCCGACACGCCCCTGACCCTGGCTGAGACCGCCTCCATCTTCGGCGAGGGCCTGGTGTTCGATCGCCTGCTGGCCGAAGCCAAGGGCGCCGAACGGCGCGTGCTGCTGGCCGGCAAGATCGAGGACGGGCTCAACACCGTGGTTCGCCAGATCGCGTTCCACCGCTTCGAGCGTCTTTTCCACGCTGCTCGCGCTGAGGGCGAGGTGGCGCCAGACCGTATCGGCGCCTTGTGGCTGCAGGTCATGGGCGAAAGCCTGGGCCCGGCGGTGAAGCTGAACAGCGGCTATGAGCATTATTGGGCCTACGTCAGCCACTTCGTGCACACGCCCTTCTATGTCTATGCCTACGCCTTCGGCGACCTTCTGGTGGAAGCCCTGATGGAGAAGCGACTGGAGGACCCCCAGGGCTTCGCACCCAAATATGAGGCCCTGCTCAAGGCGGGAGGATCGCAAACCTATGTGGAGGCCCTCAAGCCTTTCGGCCTGAATCCGCGCGAGAAGACCTTCTGGGAAGGCGGGCTGCGCCGGATGGAGCGGCTAATCGATGAGTTTGAAAGTCTTGGCTAGCGGGGGAACCCGCGAGGGCGTTGTCGCATTCCTCGGAATTAGTGGGGATTTATGGACCACGACCTTAGCTGGATGAACGCCCCGGGCGATGAGCAGTATCGGCTCCTGATCGACGCGATCACGGACTACGCTATTTATATGCTCGACCCGACCGGCCGGGTGATGAGTTGGAATTCCGGCGCGGAGCGGTTCAAGGGCTATAGCGCCGAGGAGATCCTGGGCGAACATTTTTCCCGCTTCTACACCCCGGAGGACCAAGCCAGGGGCTTGCCCCTCGAAGCGCTGCGCCGCGCGGCGAGCGAAGGCCGATTCGAGACTGAGGGTTGGCGGGTCCGCAAGGACGGCAGGCGCTTCTGGGCGCACGTGGTCATCGACCCGATCATCGACGAAGGTCGCCGGATCGGCTTCACCAAGATCACCCGCGACATTACCGAACGCCGAGAGGCCCAGCGCGTCCTCGAAGAGACGCAGCAGGCGCTGTTCCAGAGCCAGAAGCTCGACTCCCTCGGGCAACTGACCGGCGGCATGGCCCACGATTTCAACAATCTACTGACGGCCATCCTGGGCAGCCTCGAACTTCTGAAAAAGCGCATGCCGGACGATCCCAAGGCCCGGATGCTGCTTGAGAACGCTGTCCAGGGAGCCCAGCGCGGCGCGTCGCTGACCCAGCGCATGCTGGCGTTCGCCCGGCGCCAGGATCTCCACCCCGAGCCGGTCGATATCGCCGAGCTGGCGGCCGGCATGCTGGGGTTGATGGAGCGCTCGATCGGTCCGGGCATCCGCATCCGCATCGCCGTTCCCCCCGGCTTGCCGCCGGCCCTCAGCGAGGTCAACCAGCTGGAAGCGGCGTTGCTCAACCTGGTGGTCAATGCGCGCGACGCGATGCCCACGGGCGGGGTGATCACGATTAGCGCCGATGAGCAGAGGCTGGAGCCCGACAACGAGATCGGTCTGGGCGCAGGTCATTATGTGCGCCTGACCGTGGCCGACACAGGCGTGGGCATGGACAAGGAGACCCTGCGGCGGGCCACGGAGCCCTTCTTCACCACCAAAGGCGTGGGCAAGGGCACCGGGCTGGGCTTGTCCATGGTGCATGGTCTGGCCGAGCAATCCGGCGGAAAGCTAAAGCTGACCAGCGCCCCGGGGGCGGGCGCCACGATTGAAATTTGGTTGAAGGCGGACCCCTCAGGCGTCCGCCTTGCTCAAACCCCTTCGCGCCGGGCGCCCGAAGGCGCGCCACGACGACTTTGCATTCTTGTGGTGGACGACGACCGGCTGGTGCTGGTGAACACCACCGCCATGCTTGAGGACCTGGGACATAGGGTGCTGGAAGCCGACAGCGGCGCCCAGGCTCTGGCGATTCTGGCTCGCGAGTCGGCCATTGACCTGATCATCACCGATCAGGCTATGCCCGGCATGAGCGGGCTGGAGTTGGCGCGGGCGACGCGGGCCACGCGTTCCGCACTACCGATCATCTTGACCTCCGGCTTCGTCGAATACGTAGAGCCGCTCGAGCCCCACATTCCCCTGTTGGACAAACCCTTCACCCAGGCCCAGCTGGCGGCGGCCATCGACGCCTTGCTCAGCGAGATTCCGCTCGAACGCGGCCCTGCAACCGCGCTTTAGCGGAAACGCAGGCCTAAGCCGCCGCACCGCCGACGCTTTACTCTTGAGCGAAATCGCCGGATCGGATAGTCGAATCCTATCAATCAGCCCCACAGAAGGCGACCATGGCCGAGCAACATGCGATCCCCCACACGCACGGCGATATGGACATCAAAGCCCATGAGGCTTCGTTCCACGCCTTCATCCTGATGTCCAAATGGGGATCGCTGACGGTCGCCACCGGGGTGCTTTTCCTGGTGCTTTGGTTCTGCACGGGGGCAGGCTTCGGAGCGGCCCTCATCGCGGCCATCGTGGTCGCCGTCCTGGGCTTTCTAGTGCTGCGCGAGAAGGCCGCGCCCGCACACTAGCGGCGCGCCGACCCCGCGACGACGGCGCCGGACCAATGCCGGCCGTGGCCTGGGCCTCAAAGCCGGTTTGGTAGTGATCCAATTAAGGTCTGCCGCCCCGGCGCGCTTGGCCGATACTCCAGCGTTAGAGAAACCAGGAACAGGGCATGGCTGTCAAAGTCGCCGTCACGCGCGAACGCAGCGCCGGGGAAACCCGGGTCGCTATCACCCCCGACAGCGCCAAGAAGCTGATCGCCCTGGGCGTGACCGTTGTGGTCGAGACCGGCGCAGGCGCGGCCGCCGCCTGTACGGACGCCGACTACCGGGCTGCGGGCGCCGCCGTCGTGAACACCCTCGCTGAGGCCATCGGCGACGCGGATGTTCTGTTGAAGGTGCGCGCCCCTGAGGCCGAGGAGATCGCGATCTTGAAGCCGGGCGCCATCGTGGCCGCCATGCTCAATCCCCACGGCGGACGGGAGGCGCTGCGGGCCTTGGCGGACAAGGGCGTCACGGCCTTCGCCATGGAGTTCATCCCTCGCATCACCCGCGCGCAGGTGATGGATGTGCTGTCCAGCCAGGCCAACCTGGCCGGCTATAGGGCGGTGATCGAGGGCGCGGAAGCCTACGGCAAGGCTATGCCGATGATGATGACCGCCGCCGGGACCGTGGCTCCGGCCAAGGTGTTCATCATGGGCGTGGGCGTGGCGGGGCTGCAGGCCATCGCCACCGCCCGGCGTCTCGGCGCTGTCGTGACAGCGACCGACGTCCGCCCCGCCACCAAGGAGCAGGTGGAGAGCCTGGGCGCCAAATTCCTGGCTGTGGAAGACGAGGAATTCAAGAACGCCCAGACCGCCGGCGGTTACGCTAAGGAAATGAGCGCCGAGTATCAGGCCAAGCAGGCCACGCTTCTGTCCGGTCACCTCGCCAAGCAGGACATGGTGATCACCACCGCCCTCATTCCCGGCCGCCTGGCCCCCAAGCTCGTCAACGCCGCCCAGGTCGCCTCCATGAAGGCCGGATCGGTGATCGTCGACCTGGCCATCGAGCAGGGCGGTAATGTGGAGGGCGCCAAGCTGGGCGAAGTCGCCGTCACCGCCAACGGGGTGAAGATTCTGGGCATTCCCAACCTCGCGGGCCGCATCGCGACGGACGCCTCGGCGCTTTACGCCCGCAACCTGACGGCCTTCTGCGGCCTGCTGTTGACCAAAGACGGTGCGTTGGCCCCGGACCTGGAAGACGAGATTCTCAAGGCCGCCCTGGTCACGCATGGCGGCCAGATCGTCCACCCCTCGCTCAAGGCCTAGGAGACCGACATGGAAATGGTCGACCCGACCGTATTTCGCCTGGCCATCTTCGTCCTGGCCATCTTCGTGGGCTACTACGTGGTGTGGAGCGTCACCCCCGCCCTGCACACGCCGCTGATGGCCGTGACCAACGCCATCTCTTCGGTGATCGTGGTGGGCGCCCTTCTGGCCGCCGCCGCCCATGGGCACGGACTGGGCCAAGGCGGCGCAGCCGTGTGGGTGTCCAAGGGCTGCGGCGCCGCCGCCGTCGGCCTGGCCTGCGTCAATATCTTCGGCGGCTTTTTGGTCACCCAGCGCATGCTGGCCATGTACAAAAAGAAGGAGCGGCCGGCCAGGGACGCCAAGACCGGCGGAGGCGCAGCGTGAGCGCCAACCTCGCCGCCATCGCCTATCTGATCTCAGGCGTCCTGTTCATCCTGGCCCTGCGCGGCCTGTCCAGCCCCGAGACCAGCCGCCAGGGCAACCGCTTCGGCATGATCGGCATGGCCCTGGCCGTGGCCACGGCGCTGATCACCCTGTGGGGCCAAGGCGCGCTCGATCCGATCACCCTCGCCTTGATCGCCGGCGGCGTGCTCATCGGCGGGACCGTCGGCGCCATCGCCGCGCGCAAGATCGCCATGACGGCCATGCCTCAGCTGGTGGCCGCCTTCCATTCCCTGGTTGGCCTCGCGGCGTGTCTGGTCGCCGTGGCGGCCCTCTATGCTCCGGCCGCTTACGGCATCCTTGAGCCGGGCGGCGCCATCAAGCTTGAATCCCTGATCGAGCTATCGCTGGGCGTGGCCATCGGCGCCATCACCTTCACCGGTTCTCTGATCGCCTTCGCCAAGCTGAACGGCAATATGTCCGGCGCGCCGATCCTGTTGCCCCAGCGGCACCTGCTCAACATCGTCATAGCCCTGGCCGTCGTGACCCTGATCGCGCTCCTGGTCAGCTCGGGCGGGGACGCCAAATGGGCGTTCTGGGGCGTGTTCGCCCTAGCGCTGCTGGCGGGGGTGACCCTGATCGTGCCCATCGGCGGGGCGGACATGCCGGTGGTGGTGTCCATGCTCAACAGCTATTCCGGCTGGGCCGCCGCGGCGCTGGGGTTCACGCTTGCCAACACCACCCTGGTCATCACCGGGGCCCTGGTGGGATCCTCGGGCGCGATCCTGTCCTACATCATGTGCAAAGGGATGAACCGCAGCTTCGTGTCGGTGATTCTTGGCGGCTTCGGCGCGGACGCGGGAGCTGCGGCCGGCGCCGGCGGCGCCAAGGAAACGCGGCCGGTCAAGCAGGGCTCGGCGGAGGACGCGGCCTTCATCATGAAGAACGCCTCCAAGGTGATCGTCGTGCCGGGCTATGGCATGGCGGTGGCCCAGGCCCAGCACGCCCTGCGCGAGATGGCCGACAAGTTGAAGGCCGAGGGCGTGGAGGTGAAGTACGCCATTCACCCGGTGGCAGGCCGCATGCCCGGCCACATGAACGTGCTGCTGGCCGAAGCCAACGTGCCCTACGACGAGGTGTTCGAGCTGGAAGATATCAATTCGGAGTTTTCCACCGCCGACGTGGCCTTCGTGATCGGGGCCAACGATGTGACCAATCCGGCGGCCAAGACCGATCCGTCATCGCCCATCTTCGGCATGCCGATCCTGGACGTGGAAAAGGCCCGCACCGTGCTGTTCCTCAAGCGCGGCATGGGCTCGGGTTACGCGGGGGTGGAGAACGAACTGTTCTTCCGCGACAACACCATGATGCTGTTCGGCGACGCCAAGAAAACCGTCGAAGGCATACTGAAGGCGCTGTGAGGCGGTCCATGCCCGCAATGGGCGTCAGGGGGCTTTCCTAATCGCCTTCCGCCCGCCTAGTCTCGGCGGATGAAAAAGAGGCTCGCGCTTGCCGCGTCCGTCCTGCTGACCTGTCTTATCCTCGTCCCAGTTCTCGGAGGCGTCATGACCGCTGCGGCCGCAACCCTGCCCGCGAGAGGCCAGATGGTCGATATCGGCGGACGCAGCCTGAGGATGGTGTGCGCCGGACCCGAGCGCGGCGTCTCGACCAAACCCACTGTGCTGCTGGAGGCCGGCGCCTTCGGCTTCTCGGCCGACTGGGCGGTGGTGCAGGACCAGCTGGCGGCTCAGGGCGTGCGCTCGTGCGCCTACGACCGGGCGGGGCTCGGCTGGTCCGATCCGGGACCGGGGCCGCGCGATGGCCTGGCGGTGGTTTCCGATCTGGAAGCCCTGCTCAAGGCCTCGGGCGAGCCAGGACCCTTCGTGCTGGTGGGGCACTCCATGGCGGGTCTGCGCGTTCGCCTGTTCGCCGCGCGCAATCCCTCGCTGGTGTCCGGAGTCGTGCTGGTCGACGCGGCCACGCCCGAGGACATGGACGACCCGCACACCAAGCACTACGTCAGCACCTTCGCCGGCGCCTCGCGGCTGGTGGCCTTCGTCGCCGCCTTCGGCTTGCTGCAGCCGATGAAGACCGCGCCCTTCGCCGACCGTATCGGCCTGACCCCCGACGCCAAGCTGGAAAAGCAGGAGATGTTCGCCTCCGCCCGCCACAATCGCGTGGCCGACGAGGAGGTGGCGACCTGGCCCATCACGGCGCGGCAGGCGCGGCAGGCGGGATCCTACGACCCTGCCTGGCCGGTGGCCGTGATCACCGCCGAGCACGGCGACGGCGCCGCCTGGAAGCCGCAGCACGACGCGCCCGCCAAGGCCTCAAACCACGGCTATATCGAGGAGGTGATGGGCTCCGAGCATGCCTCGCTGCTCGGTCTCAGATTCGCCGACCACATCGTGCGAGGCATCGATTTCGTGATCGCCGCCGCCGCCCTGCCCAAGGACTCGACGGCCCCGGCCATCGACCTGAACGTGGCTCAGCCTACAGCCGTGGCGACCCAGGCGCCGTGAGGGCGGACCCGGCAGACAAAGCTGGCCAGCCCATACAAACGCAAAAAGCCGCGCAGGACTGCGCGGCCTTCAGACGTGCTCGCGAACCGCGTTCTAGGCGCGGACGGGCTTTTTCGGAGCGGGGAGCAGACCTTCGCGCTGCATGCGCTTGCGGGCCAGCTTGCGCGCGCGGCGCACAGCTTCGGCCTTCTGACGCGCGCGCTTCTCCGAGGGCTTCTCGTAGTGCACGTGGCGCTTCATCTCGCGGAAGGAACCCTCCCGCTGCATCTTCTTCTTCAACGCCTTCAAGGCTTGATCGACATTATTGTCGCGAACGAAAATCTGGACGATGACCAGGTCCTCCGATGGAACGCCGACCCATGGCCTCTCTTGAGGCCGGTTTGGACCAGCGGACAGGAAATTGCGCCCGGAAGTTTCCTCCCGTGCTAGGGCCGGGCTAGTAGCAGAGGCCCAATTAATTGTCCATCGCCGAACTCGGCGCCAGACGTTATCCTGCAAGGATGAGCGTGACCGACGAAGCCGAGATCAAACAAGATTGGGCCTCCGCCGCCGAGGCCAGGGTGTTGCACGCCGCCCTCGCCATCGTCGGCGAAACCGGCTGGAGCGATGGCGCCCTGACCCGGGCCGCCCATCAAGCGGGCCTCTCGACGGCGGACGCCAAGCTGCTCTTGCCCAATGGGCCGCGCGACCTCGCCGCGCTCTACAGCCGCCATCTGGACCATGCCTTGCTGGAGGCCCTGGCCGGCGTCGATCCGCGCACCTTGAAGATCCGCGAGCGCATCGGCCGCGCGGTCCTGGCGCGGCTGGACGCGGCGGCCGAGCACGGCGGCGCGGCGCGGCGCTGGGCCGGGTTCATGGCCCTGCCGACCAACGCGCCCCTGGCCCTGCGCCTGCAATGGGAAAGCGCCGACGCCATCTGGCGCTGGGCCGGCGATGCGGCCACGGACGAGAACCACTACTCCAAGCGGGCCCTGCTCTCGGCCATCCTGGGCTCGGCCCTGATGGTGCGCCTGACCGCCGGCAAGGCCGAGGCGGAAGCCTACGTCCACCGCCGCCTCGGCAACGTCATGGCGTTTGAGAAGTGGAAGGCGGGTTTGCCTAAGGTTGATTTCGCCGCCAGGGCAGCCACCGCGCTGGGCAAGCTGCGCTACGGGCGGGTCGAACGGCCCGAGGCCTGAACCGGCTGCGACGCCGCAGGTGTCTATCTTTTTGACCCACGAAGGACACAAAGGCTGCCAAGGAAGACGCCGCGCCCTTGGTGTCCTTCGTGGTTGAATTCTTCAGGGGCTACACAGTCCGCCATCGCCCTGAGCGGCGGTTGGAAGAGTCCCCTTGCCGGCATGATATCAATCGAGCCGGTAGGGCCTTAGAACGTACGAGAAAGCTCTGCTAAAACCCACGGCCTTTGCGCTCCTGCCATAGGGTCGAATGTCGTTCGCCGATCAATGGCGGCTCACCTTCGTCAGCGCGACCATTCGAGTAGAAGTAGAGGGCTATCGATTTCCGCTGCAGCCGGGACGGCCCGACGATCGGTTCTGGCTGGCCGTGATAGGAAGTCTTGGTTGTCGTGAAAATGACGGTGCGGTTGAACACTGGGAGGACCCGTTTCTCGCAGCGAGTCATTTGATGATCCCACAGCTCTAGGTGACCGCCGTTTTCTTCCGTCCAGCCTTCGTTGAGATAGACGAGCATATTCAGCCGACGGTCCAAGGCGAATCTGGGATGCTTGTTGAAGTCTGCGTGCACTGCGAGAGTGCCTCCGACTGCGGTTGCATGAAGACCTCCGCCGAACATATAGGGGTCGCCCATAAGTCCCCACATGCCAGTCAGCTTCTCCAACGCCAACAAGAACCTGGCGCTGCTCAACTCCGCGAAATAAGCGTTAGTGCGGACGCCGAACGACGTTTTCCAAGTAGTGCCAATCTTTTTGCGAACGAAAGTTCCGTCGTTATGGTGTTCGACGTTGTCCGGGTCGGGCCATTCGGCCAGCACACGCCGCAGCGCGCCGGCTCGAAAAGATCGTCCATGACCACGTGGGGAAACGGACATGCGCTTCTATAGCCCACAAAGGCTTCTTAAACGCTCAAGCGCCCCTTGGGCGAACAACTGCGCGCCTTTTGTTTCAGGTTTGAGCCTGAAAAGCGCATTCAGCATTCGACCCCCTCCGGCATGCTGGTCCCCTGACTCGGATTAGCATGAAGGCCTTGCCCGAGCCAATGCGAGCCGTCGCGGCGGATTTCATGGAAGCTCAAAGCCGCTCACCCCTTTTGCCGCCTTAACCCTACCCCAGCGGCTTCAGCCGGTTCACGTGGCCCATCTTGCGGCCCTCGCGGGCGGTGCGCTTGCCGTAGAGCCACAGCCGCGCGGACGGATCGGCGGCGAGCTTGGCCCACTGCTCGGCTTCGAACCCCAGCAAGTTCTCCATTTCCACCGCCGCCAGCGGCTGGGTGGGTCCCAGCGGCCAGCCGCAGATGGCGCGCACGTGCTGCTCGAACTGGTCGACCTCGCAGCCATCCAGCGTCCAGTGGCCGGAATTGTGCACCCGGGGGGCGAACTCATTGACCAGCAGGGCCCCGACTTCCAGTTCGAACAGCTCCACGCCGATCACGCCCACATAATCGAGCGCCTGCAGGGTGGTGCGGGCGATGGCCTCGGCCTGAGCGGCCGTCGCGGCGGAAACCTGCGCCGGCGCCCGCGTCGTGCGCAGCACCCCGTCCCGGTGAATGTTCTGGCCCACCGGATAGCAGGCGATCTCGCCTCCCCAACCGCGCGCGGCGATCACCGACAGCTCGCGCACGAAAGGGACGGCGGCTTCCAGGATAGCGGGTCGTCCGCCAATGCGGGCGAACGCCGCCTCGGCGTCGCGCGGTCCCTCCACCCAGGTCTGGCCCTTGCCATCGTAGCCTTCGCGGCGGGTCTTGAGCAGGGCGCGCGGTCCGAGCCTCGCCATGGCCGCGGCCACGTCCTCGGCCGTCGCTATGGGTGCGAAGTCGGCCACCGCCAGCCCATGCGCGCGTAGGAAGGTCTTCTCCGTCACCCGGTCCTGGGCCGTGGCCAGGGCCAGGCGGCCCGGCGCGGCCAGGGCGTCATGGGCCTGAAGTTGCTCCACCACGGGGGCGGGTACGTTCTCGAATTCGAAGGTGACCACCTGGCAGGTCCGCGCCATCTCGAGCAGCGCCGCAGGGTCGTCATAGGGCGCCGTGAGGGTGCGGGCGCATACCCGCGAGGCGGGACAGTCCGGCTCAGGCTCCAGCACGGTCACGTCAAAGCCCAGCCGCGCCGCCGCCAGCGCCAGCATGCGGCCCAGTTGGCCGCCGCCCAGCACCCCGATCATCGACCCTGGCGGAAGGGGAAAGGCGGGCGCCATGCCTCAGAGATCTTCCACCGTCTCGGCCACGGACGCGGTCTGGGCCTTGCGCCAGTCCACCAGGCGCTGGGCCAGGCCGGCATCGCCGAGCGCCAGAATCTGCGCGGCGAGCAAGCCCGCGTTCTTGGCCCCGGCCTCGCCGATGGCCAGGGTCGCCACCGGCACGCCGCCGGGCATCTGGACGATGGATAGCAGGGAATCCAGGCCGTCGAGGCTGGCGGTGCGGATCGGCACCCCCAGCACGGGAAGTTCGGTCATGGAGGCGGTCATGCCCGGCAGGTGCGCGGCCCCGCCGGCGCCGGCGATGATCACCTTGAAGCCCGAGGCCTTGGCCCCCTTGGCGAAGGCGTACAGACGGTCGGGCGTGCGATGGGCCGAGACCACCTTGGCCTCATGCGTCACGCCCAGGGCGTCCAGCACCTCGGCGGCTTTCTTGAGGGTCGGCCAGTCGGAGCGACTGCCCATGATGATGGCGACCGACGCCTTGGCGCCCATGCTGCTCTATGCCTCAGGCTTATGGGCCAAGGGGCGGCCCGGAAGGCCGCGGAGTATAGGCTGCGCCATTGCGCCTGCAACCGGCGTTGCGGGCAAGCCTCGTATATGTTTGCGGCTACATCGCCCGAACGACGAAGATCGCCGCGCAGAGCGAAACGGCGAGGGTGACGCCGTTCACGATGGTGACCCGCCAATAGAGCTTCGGATTCTCCGCGAGCCGCACCTGCGAGCGGGGCATCGACCATACGCCCGTCTGGAGCGCCTGACGGATGCGCCATCCGCGGTGGAGCATCGACAGCGCCAGGAACAGCAGAACGAGCGTGAGCAGGGCGATCTTCGTCACTCGGTCATTCCTCTCCTGCGCTTGCGCAGTTAGCGATCATTCGCCGATCATAGTCGCGATAGGCCCGGTCAGGCCACGCTTGTCGTTGGCGCGGGATTTCAAACCGTCAAACGACTCGATAAGCTTCCTCATGACTGTTTTTCGCCCGCGTGCTGAGTCCGCGGCCCCGTCCAACTCGGCGTTCGAAAGCCCGGAGCAGGAGATCGAACGTCTACGCGCCCAGGTGCAGGACCTGACCGCGCGGTTGGCCGACGCCGAGGCGCTGGCCGACCGCGACACCCTTACCCCCGTCCTCAATCGCCGCGCCTTCATGCGCGAGGTGCAGAGGGCCATCGCCATGGCGCGCCGTCACAACGTCCCGGCCAGCGTGATCTATTTCGACCTGGACGACTTCAAAGCCGTGAATGACCGCCATGGTCACGCCGCCGGCGACGCGGCCCTTGTGGCAATGGCCGCTCGGTTGCTCGGCGGGGTGCGTGAATCGGACGTCATAGGCCGTCTGGGCGGAGACGAGTTCGCGGTGCTGCTGATGCATGCCGACCAAGAGGCAGCGCGCCTCAAGGCCGAGGCCCTGAGCGCGCTGGTGGCCGGCCAGCCGGTGCGATTCGCAAGCGTGGCCTTCTCCATCGCCGCCACCTACGGCGTGCGCGAAATCCAGGGCGCCGACTCGCCCGAGCAGGCGCTCGCCGAGGCTGACGCGGTGATGTACCTGAGAAAGCCTCCGAAAGGGCGCTGACGAGTCTTTGTTTTGTCGCGTGTTTTATCCGAAAACCGGTTCCCACTTTTCGGAACACGCTCCTAGAGCCGGATGACTTCTCTCGAAGTCTGAATCCGGCTCACCATATTTGAATCTAGAGCACGATTCAGCGTTTAGGCGATTCCGCCTAAACCCATCGTGCTCCTAGGCAATGATGTCCGGGGTGAGCTGGTCCTCCAGCATCTCGATCTGATCACGCAGGATCAGTTTCTTCTTCTTGAGCCGGGCAACCTGAATCTGGTCGGTCACATGCCTAGCCTCCAAGGCCCGGACGGAATCGTCCAGGTCCTGGTGCTCCTGGCGCAGCTCAGCCAGGCGGACGCGCAGCTTGTGCTCTGCTTCCGGCGAAAGTTCGTCGTCGTTCATGCGAAGAACCATCCCTGAGCCGCTTGTCGGCGGCGGCCATTAGACCAGAGTCGCCGCTCCAGAAAAGTGGAATCGGGGGCTTCAGACCAGCTTGGCCGCAAGGCCCAGCAAGAGTTCGCTTGGCGCTGGCCTGCCCCAGGCCTGCGCCGCCGCCAGGAGCGCCGGCGCCGGCGGACCGATAACCCCGCCCCGCGCGGCGAGCTTCTCCAGGGTGTTCATCAAGGTTCGCTCGGCATTGAGTTCGACCGCTTTGACCTGTTCGCGCAGCGCCTCGCGCGCGGCGTCATCCACCTCGGCCATGGACGCCTTCAACGCCTGCCGAGCTTGGCGCAAGGGCCCCACCGCCGCCGCCTCCCACGCTTGGGAAAGGGCCGCGCCGCGGGCTAGAGCCTCGGGCGCGAGCTGGCGCCCATCGATGGCGATCCAGGCGACCCACAGGAGGAATGGAATGGACTGGCCGTGGTCGTTCTGCAGCTCAAGGCAGGTCTGGGCCGTCCCGGGACGGGCGTAAGCCGCCAATGCCCAGTCCCAAAAGCTCATCAGGATCCGGGCTCCGGACCGATGTCCTCGCCCCAGCGCTGGGTCGGCCGCCAGTTCAAGCCGAACAGGTCCAGCGCACGACCTACCGACTGGTCGACCATGTCCTGCAGGCTCTGCGGCCTTGCGTAGAACGCGGGCAGGGGTGGAGCGATGATGGCGCCGATCTCGGCGGCGCGCACCATGGTGCGTAGATGGCCTAGATGAAACGGGGTTTCACGCACCATCAGGACCAGGGGCCTGCGCTCCTTGAGCGTGACGTCCGCGGCGCGCGTAAGCAGCGAGGTGGTCATGCCCGAGGCGATTTCGGACAGGGTGCGCACCGAACAGGGAGCGATGATCATGCCAAGGGTGTGGAACGACCCCGAAGCGATGGCTGCGCCCACGTCGCCCGGCCGATAGCTGAAGGTGGCGCTCGCGGCCAGATCGGCCGGCGAAAGGCCGATCTCCTGCTGCAGGGTCTGGGCGGCGGCCTTGGACACCACCAGATGCGTTTCCAGGTCCAGTTCGCGGGCGGCCTGCAAAGCGCGCACGCCATAGACGGCGCCCGACGCGCCGGAGACGCCAATCACCAGGCGTGGCTTGCTCGGTTCAGCGTGCTTCATGCCTGCGATCGCGTCCTTCGTGCTCGCGCAACCGGCGCCAACGCCTTGTATTTGGCGCGCACCGGTTTGTGATCTGACAGTCCATCAAGGCGGGTGTTCACTTCAAGGGCGAACAGCATGGAGGCTCGGTCATGGCCGTGGAAGCCCGTATTCGTGAACTTGGCGTTAGGCACCAGATTCTGGAGCGTGAAATCCAAGACGAACACAGGAGGCCCGCGAGTGACGCGACGCGGCTAAAGGAACTCAAGCGACAGAAGCTCAGGCTGAAGGAACAGATGGAGCAGCTTCGCACCGGCCGCTCCCTCCATTGACAGATCGGCGCCGCGCGCCGGCGTAGCGCTTCCTCGACTCAGTCTTCTTCGTCTGCGTGGGCTTCGCTGAACACGCCGCCGGAGAAGACGTCCTGGTCCGCGACGGGGTTGTGGCGGGGCTCGGGCTCATTGGCGGCGCGGGCCAGGGCTTGCGCCGCCGGATCGACCAGCCCGGTCTCCGCAGCGGAACGCAGGGTCGGACCATCGCTGACGATGCCCTTGCGCGCGTCATCCTTGGCCTTCTTCTCCGCGGCTTTGAGCACCGCTGCGTCCAGCTCGAGCTGGGACACCAGCCCCAGGGTCACCGGATCGACCGGCTTGATGTTGCCGGTGTTCCAGTGCGAGCGGTTGCGCACCTGATCGATGGTGGCCTTGGTCGTGCCGAGCAGCTTGGACATCTGGCTGTCAGGCACTTCGGGGTGGTTACGCAGGAACCAGGCGATGGCGTCTGGACGGTCCTGCCGGCGCGAGACCGGCGTGTAACGCGGCGCCTTCTTAGCCGGCTTAAGCAGTTCGGCATGACGGCTCTTCTGGGCGCGCATGCGATAGGTCGCGTTCTTCTGGGCCGCATCCAGCTCCTCGCGCAGCAACTGGCCGTTGGCGATGGGGTCGGCGCCGCGAATGTCGCGCGCCACTTCGCCGTCGGCGATGCCTTTGACCTCGAGCGGATGCAGGCCGCAGAAGTCGGCGATCTGCTCGAAGGTCAGGGACGTATTGTCCACCAGCCAGACGGCGGTGGCCTTGGGCATCAGAATATCGCTCATGGTTCCTTGTCTCCGATACCGCCGCCTAGAAACGACGGCGCCCGGCCTTTCGGCCGGGCGGGTGTGGTCTGGCGTTCAGTATAGGGCTGTTCGAGCGGGAAGGAAACGGGCGCGTTCAAACCGCTAAAATCAGACGGCCAGGACCACCTTGCCCACGTGGTCGCCGCGCTCGAGCAGGCCGTGCGCCCGGCCGGCCTCCGCCAGGGGAAACACCGCCGCCAACACCGGCTTGAACGCGCCGGATTCGAGCAGGGGCCACACCTTGGCCTCAACCGCTACGGCGAGGCGGGCCTTTTCGTCGGCGTCGCGTCCCCGCAGCGTCGAGCCGGTCAGGATCAGCCGCCGACGCAGAACGGCTGAAAAGTCGATCTCGCCCCGCGCGCCGGCGAGATAGGCGATCATCACCACGCGGCCGAACGGCTTCATGACGGACAGGTCCTTGCCCACCTGCTCGCCGCCGACCATGTCCAGAGCCACATCCGCCCCCCCGAAGGCCCGGACCGCTTCGGTCCAGTCCTGCGTCGTGGAATCGATGGATAGGTCCGCGCCCAAGGCTTTGGCTCGGGCGGCTTTGTGCTCGCCCCTTGAAGTCGCGATGACCCGCGCCCCGAGAATCTTCGCCAGTTGGATCGCTGTTATGCCGATGCCGGATGTCGCGCCGTGCGCCAGCAGCGTCTCGCCATATTTGAGCGCGCCGATCTCGAACACATTGCTCCATACCGTGAAGACCGCCTCCGGCAGGCTGGCGGCCTGGACGAAATCCAGCCCCTCGGGAATAGGCAGTGCGTGGCGCGCGTCGACCGTCGCATATTCCGCGTAGCCCCCCCCGGCCATCAGGGCCGTGACCCTGTCGCCGACCTTCCAGCGCGGCGCTCCATGCCCCAACTCGGCCACTTCTCCCGCCGCTTCCATACCCAGGATGTCGGAGGCGCCGGGGGGCGGCGGATAGGCGCCGCGGCGCTGCAGCAGGTCGGCGTGGTTAACGCCAGCCGCGCGCACGCGAATCAGGATCTCGCCCGGACCGGGGGAGGGGCGGGGTCTTGAGACAAGCCTGAGCGCGGCGGCCGGTCCTTTAGCGCCCTCAACTTCGACGGCGTTCATTTCCGAGGTCATCATGTTCAAAGCGCTCTTGGCTTGCGTCTCACCGGCGTCATGCGTCAGATAGAGGATTGGACGGATCGAGCAAAGGGAGAGACGCCCATGCTGGATGAGCCTGTCGAGCCGCGGCGCGCCCGCGGGGCCGCTCTGGTCGAGGTGATGCGCGAGGATCTTGAACTGTTCGGCCTTGATGAATTGGAAAGCCGAATCGAGCGTCTTCAGGAAGAAATCGCGCGCACCCGTGGCCAGCTCGACCGCAAACGGGCCGGGCGCGCGGCGGCGGACGCCCTGTTTCGCCTCGGAAAGGATTAGAGCCCGNNCGGCGATGTTGGCACGCCGGTTGCACGATAAGGTCTTTCTCGGAAGAACCGTCTCCGAGCCTGGAAAGGGCGCTATTTATGACTGAAGCTGGGACGGCCACGCCAGTGCAGGCCAACGGTGTGCAGGACTTCACGTCCTCGGAGCTGTTCGAGCGGACCTTCCAGGAGGGCATGGAGTTGGTCGAGGAAACGGCCGCCTATCTGGATGGCGCAGGCCGACAGGACGCCAAGCTTCTGTCCCGCGGCGGGGCCCTGGCCTACGCCGGCGCAAGCATGCGGCTAACCACCCGTCTGATGCAGGTGGCCTCGTGGCTCCTGGTGCAACGGGCCGTGCGCGAAGGGGACATGCCCGCGGCCGAAGCCTTCAATGAACGCTATCGTTTGGCCGAACCGACGCCTGATCAACCGTCAGCGGCTGAAGAAGAGTTGCCGGGAGGGATTCTAAGCCTTTTGGAGCGCTCCACGCGGCTGTACGAGCGGGTGCTGCATCTGGACAAACGCATGTACCTGCAGACGACCGAGGAAGACGCCAATCCCGTGCTGTCACAGCACGAACGACTGGCCGCTGTTTTTGGCGCCCGCGGCTAAAGGCCGATCACAACAGGCCCAGCTCAAAAAAATGGCGGCCCACGATGGCCGCCATTTTATCGCCCAACTCAGAGTACCTTTATTTCTTCAGGAAACCGCCGTATTTCGCTGCGAACCTCGACACGCGGCCGCCGCGGTCGAGCAAGGTCTGGTTGCCGCCCGTCCACGCCGGATGGGTTTTCGGATCAATGTCGAGGTTTAGAGTTGCGCCTTCTTTCCCGTAGGTAGAGCGTGTCTGGTATGTCGTTCCATCGGTCATCACAACCGTGATGAAGTGATAGTCTGGATGGGTGTTTTGCTTCATCTTGGTGACCCGGTGCGCCAGGCCCAAAGGCCTCGATACGAAAAACCCGCCAGGGGGCGGGTGAAAGGAAGCCGCGCGTATACAACGGTTGGATCCGCGCTGGCAAGCGCCGGATGGCGCCCATGACCGACGCTCCTGGCATCGTGGAGCGAGTTGGAGACCGCCCAAGCTCCGGCACGACCCTGCACAAGGCCATGACCAACGCCGCTCAGAAGCGCGCCCGCAGCAGGAACCTGCGACCGCTGGCCCAGCTGTGGCCGATCTTAGCCGCGCACCGAAGCGACGCCGTCGGCGCCGTATTGTTTCTGATCCTCTCCTCGGGCGCGACCCTCTCCTTGACCGTCGGCGCCCGCACCGTGGTCGACGCTGGCCTGCCCACCGCGCGCGCCCTGGGGCATATGGGCCCCGCGTTTGCTCTGCTCAGCCTCTTCGCGGCGGTCCAGGCGATTTCCGCCGGATCGCGTTTCTTTTTCTTCGCGCGTCTGGGCGAACGCGTGGCGGCGGATCTTCGCGAAAGGCTTTACCGGCACATTCTCACCTTGGACCAGGGCTTCTTCTTGAAGACTCGCACCGGCGAAGTGCTGTCGCGCATGACCACCGACATCGCCATCGTCGAGAATCTCGTGTCGTCGTCGTCCTCGATCGGTCTCAGGAACAGCTTCCTGGCGTGCGGGGCGGTGGGCATGTTGGTGGCCGTCAGCCCGCGCATGACCGGCTTGGTGCTAATCCTGATCCCCCTGGTTCTGGCGCCCCTGATCACCTACGGAAGGCGCGTGCGGCGTCTATCCGCGGCCGCTCAGGACCGTTTTGCCGAGGCCGTAGGCTATGCGGGCGAAACCCTAGACGCCCTCGACACGGTCCAGGCCTTCGGCCGGGAGGCCGGCGCGGCGGACCGCTTTGACGAGGCGGTGGAAGCGGCCTTCGCGGTGTCCAAGACACGCATCTTCGCGCGCGCGGTTCTGACCGGCGGGGCCATGGTCCTGGTGTTCGCCGCCGTGGCGGTGATCCTGTGGTGGGGCGTTCAGGGCGTCCGTTCAGGAACCTTGTCGGCGGGCGTTCTGGTGCAGTTCATGTTCCTGTCGTTCCTGGCCGCCAGTTCGGTGGGCGCGCTGGGCGAGGTGTGGGGCGACTTGCAGAAAGGCGCGGGCGCCATGGAGCGGATCGACGAACTGCTCGCCGCCAAGCCCAAGATATCGGCTCCGGCCTATCCCGTGCCCCTGCCGACGCCCGCCAAGGGCGAAATCGAATTCCGCGAGGTGAGCTTCGCCTATCCGGGCCGGGACGACGCCCAGGCCTTGCACGGGGTGAGCTTTACGGTGCGGGCCGGCGAGCGGGTGGCGCTGGTAGGTCCCTCCGGAGGGGGCAAGAGCACGATCCTGCGCTTGCTGCTGCGGTTCTTCGATCCGCAAGGCGGGGCCATTCTGCTGGACGGCGTGGACCTGCGGCATGTGGACCCGGCCGAGGCCCGGCGGCGCATGGCGCTGGTGGCGCAGGACGCGGCGCTGTTCTCGGGCTCGGCCCTGTACAACATCCGCTTCGGACAACCCGATGCCGATCTCGAAAGCGTCATGGCCGCGGTTAGGGCCGCCCAGGCCGAAGGTTTCCTGATGGCTCTGCCTCAGGGCCTGGATACGCCCATCGGCGAGCGCGCCCGCACCTTGTCTGGCGGCCAACGCCAGCGGCTGGCCATCGCCCGGGCTCTGGTGCGCGAGGCGCCGATCCTGCTGTTGGACGAGGCCACCAGCGCGCTGGACGCCGAGAACGAAGGGCTGGTGCAGGCGGCGCTTGACCAGGCCATGGCCGGACGCACCACTCTGGTGGTCGCCCACCGGCTGGCCACGGTGTTGCGCGCCGACCGCATACTGGTGGTGGACGAAGGCCGCATCGTGGAGGACGGCTCCCACGCAGAGCTCGTGTCGCGCGGCGGTCTATACGCACGATTGGCCAAGCTGCAGTTCGGGCCCAGCACTGACGCCCCCACGCGGGCTGTCTCAGAGCCTGATCGCCTCGAACCGGAACGGTTCGGGGCGTGAATCCGGCTCTACATTTTTGATTTAGAGCCGGATTCACGGTTCAGGCTGTATTCAGCCTACCGATCCTGTCTACCGATCCTGCGCTAGCGCGCGGCCTGCAACCGCTCGACGATCAGGGGGTGCAATTCCAGATTGGCGGCGCAGATATTGCCGCTGATTAGAGGATCCTCATCCGCCTCGATCCCCGAGGCTCTGCCTCCCGCCTCGGTCACCAGCAGCAGACCGGCCGCGATGTCCCAGGGCTTGAGGTTGCGCTCCCAGTAGCCATCGAACCGGCCGGCCGCCACCCAGGCCAGGTCGAGCGCCGCCGATCCAAAGCGACGCACGCCGGACACGCGCTGGGCGATCTGGTGCAGCTCTTTCAGGAAGGTAGCGTGGCCCGGACGGCCGACGAAGGGAATGCCTGTGGCCAGGACCGTCTCGGTCAGGTCCCGGCGCGCCGCCACCCGTAGACGCTTGTCATTGAGAAAGGCGCCCTTGCCACGCTCGGACCAGAAGATGTCGCCGCTAGCGGGATTGTAGGTAACGGCGGCGACGATTGCGCTCTCGCGTTGCAAGGCGATATTGACCGCGAAATGCGGGATGGCGTGCAGGAAGTTGGTGGTGCCGTCCAGAGGATCGACGATCCAGGTATGGGTCTTGTCGCTGCCCTCGGTCAGGCCGCTCTCCTCGGCCAAAACGCCGTAGCCCGGCCGCGCCTTGGTCAGTTCCTCGATCAGCACCTGCTCGGCCTTGATGTCAGCGGCGGAGACATAATCGCCCGCGCCTTTCTTGGACACCTGCAGCTCGGCCACCTCGCCGAAGTCGCGCGCCAGGCCGCGGCCAGCCTTGCGGGCGGCGTCGATCATCACCTTGAGGAGGGCCGAGGGCGTGCTCACTGGAAATCCGTAAAGGCTGTCGGGAACGGGCGCGGACCCTAGAGCCTTTCCGGTTCAAATGGAAACATCTGAACCGGATAAAAAGGCTCGAACTCTTGGAGTTGGAGCACGTCTGGCGGCGAAATCGGCATCCACTTTCGCCTGACGTGCTCCGGCGACGCGGCGCCCGCGAAGCAAGCGCGCTAGGTCCGCCGCGCCTTCACGCCCTCCGCTATCTCGGCGTTCAGCGCCCTTACCGCTTCGGCTGGTCCCTCGGGATGCGCCCACACCCCGGCGCTGACGGCGAGGAAATCCGCTCCCGCCGCAGCCAGGCCGCGGGCGTTAGCCGCGGTGATCCCGCCGATGGCCACGCACGGGGTCTGCATGACCTCCTGCCAGACGGTCAGAAGCTCAGGCTCAGCGTGGTAGAGCGGCGCCTTGGTGGCCGTGGGAAAGAAGGCGCCGAAGGCCACATAATCGGCCCCCGCCTCGGCCGCCTCCATGGCCAGGTGCCGGCTATCGTGGCAGGTGACGCCGACGACGCCGTTCGACCCCATTATGCGGCGGGCCTCGGCATATGAGGCGTCGTCCTGGCCGATATGGACGCCGTCGCAGCCCAGGCGCACGGCCAGGTCCGGTCGATCGTTCAGGATCACCGCGACATCGTGAGCATGGGCGACAGGCAGGAGCGCCCGCACCACCTCGGCGATCCCGGCATCGTCCACATCCTTCAGCCGTATCTGCAGCACCGCCACGTCGCCCGCGTCCAACGCGGCCTTAAGGGCCTCGCCAAAGGCTGCGGGATCGTCGATCCGGGGCGGAGTGATCAGATAGAGGCGGCAGGCAGAGGCGGTCATGCACTGGCGCTAGAACTAGGCGCGCGCGCCGTCAATGCAGGAAAAGGAAGCGATACCCCCTTGGCGAAATCAGTTGAAGACCGCTGCCTTCGACCCATGCCAGTTCCTTTTTGGCGCCAAGCTCAGTTCGTCATGGACGGCCTGGGCGCCTTGCGGCGTGCAGACGACGGCCTCGGTCCCGTGGATCAGGATTGTTCAGGTGGGCCTATTTGAGCGAACTGGCCGAGCTCGCCGGGCTCGACATCCAGGTGCATCTCTGCGAAGCGTTTCACCAAATACGCTCGATCGGCGTGCGCCGTCGTTGCCGTGGCTTCAGAGGTTTCATAGGGGGAGGATCATGATGGGTTTTGTAGACAAAAAGGCCGGACCGGCCGCATCGCCCAACGGTGGGTGGGACACCAAGTACGAGTTCCGCGTGATTGCACTGCTGACCCTGGCGTTCGGCCTCGTCGGCCTCGACCGCTGGGTGTTGCCCCCGCTGTTCGCGGCCGGCATGGGCGCGGACCTCGGCCTCACGCCGGGCGACCTTGGCAACCTCGTCGGCGTGCTGGGCATCGCCTGGGGCGTCTCGGCCATGGTGCTGGGCGGCTTGTCGGACCGTTTCAGCCGCCGCAAGATCCTTGTTCCCGCCGTCGCCCTGTTCTCAGTGCTGTCGGTGCTAAGCGGCCTGGCGACCACGCTGCTGGGTCTCGTCGTCATCCGCGCCGTCATGGGCGTCGCCGAAGGGCCGGTCGCCTCGGTCGGCATCGCCACGGCCGTCGAAGCCTCGCACCCCAAGCGGCGCGGGATGAATAATGGTATCTTCCAGTGCTCATTCGCGCTGTTCGGCATGGCGCTCGCGCCGATCCTGGCGACGCAGATGCTGCGCTTCATGTCGTGGCGCTACGTCTTCGCCGTCGTCGGCATTCCCGGCCTGATCGCGGCCTTCCTGCTGTGGCGCACCGTGCGTGAGCCGGCGACCATCGCGCAGCGTTCCGATGCGCCGCGCGCCGCGTTCAAGGACATGTTCAAGCACCGCAACGTCGCGCTCGCCATGCTGGGCCTGCTCTGCGCCATGACCGGCATCTTCGTGCTGAGCGCCATGATGCCGAGCTACCTGACCGGCTTCCTCAAGCTCAACGCACAGCAAATGGGTCTCGTCACCGCCGCCATCGGCGTCGGCGGCTTCATCGGCCAGTTCTCGCTGCCCGCGATCTCCGATCACCTCGGCCGTCGCACCACCACTGTCATCGCCTTCGCCGTCTCGGCGTTGTTCCTGTGGGCGTTCATCCATACCGGCCAGAGCCTGGGGATGCTGTTCGCTTTGCTGTTCGTGGTTTCGTGGGCGAACTTCGGCGCGCTGTCGATCATCGCCGGCCCGATCGCCGCCGAGGCGGCGCCGCTCGGCCTCATCTCCTCCGTCACTGGCGTGGTTGTCGGAGCGGGCGAGATCTTCGGCGGCGGCGTCGCACCCTCGATCGCGGGCGGCATCGCCAATGGCTACGGTCTTCAGTACACGCTGTGGTTCGCGATGGCCGGCCAGCTGCTCGGCATTCTCGTCGCGCTGTTCTTCAAGGAAACCGCCCCGCGCCGCGTCGGCGGTTCCACCGGCGAAGTTTCGGAACTCGACGAATACGAGAGCAAGCACCCCGAGGGGATCGCCGGCCCGTGAGCGCAGCGATCAAGCAAGACGCCCCGACGCAGCAGTTCCTGGTGTTGGCGACCGACAAGCCCGGCAAGCTTGAACTGCGCCAAAAAGTACGCCCCGAACACCGCGTCTACTTGCGCCATCATGGCGTGCCGGGCGCGCGCATCGTCCTCGCCGGCCCCACGTTGGAGGCTGGCGAGGGAACCATGAACGGCACCATGCTGGTGGTCGAGGCCGACAACATCGACACGGTCGCCCGCCTCCTTGAGGGTGATCCTTACAGTCGGGCCGACCTGTTCGAGACAGTCGATATTCGCCCTTGGGTCTGTGGGTTTGGCCAGATACTCGGCGAGGCCGATGCGTGAGGAACGCCAGCCTTCAACCCCACCGCTAACGGCCCGCCTTAGGTGCTCTAATAGTGCAGCTTTGAAAATTATCGCGCCGGGATAGGCCTGCCGGTGGGGTGCGGGTGAAATTCCAAGAAAGGTATTCACACGTGAAATTCGCAGTATTTGACGTCGCGGGCGCCGTGCACATCGGCCTCGTCAAGGGCGGTAGAGTGATCTCGGCGACATCCGCCATTCCTGGCCTGCCGACCGACACCAACCAGGTGATCGGGCGCTTCGAGGAATTCAGGGAACAGTTCAGGGCGCTCGAAAGCTCGGCCGATGGCTGGTTGGCTCTTGAGGACGTTCATCTGCGCTCGCCCGTCAGCCGGCCCGGCAAGATACTGGCGATCGGCCTTAATTACGCCGACCACATCGCCGAAGCCGGCCGCGAGACCCCGACCCAGCAGATCTGGTTCATCAAGGCCTCCAGCTCCATCAACGGCCCATTCGATCCGATCCAGGTGCCCAAGGCCTCGCCCAACTCGCTCGACTACGAGGCTGAACTGGTCGCGGTCATCGGCAGGGGCGGCCGCCACATCAGCCGCGCGGATGCCCCCGCCTCGGTTATCGGCTTCGCCGTTGGCAACGACGTTTCGGTGCGCGAATGGCAGAGCCACTCGCCGCAGTGGTCGCTGGCCAAGTCGTTCGACACCCACAGCCCGATCGGCCCCTGGATCACGCTGACTGACGAAGCGCCCGATCCGCATGGCCTCGACATCAAGGCGGTCGTCAATGGGGTGGTGCGCCAGCACTCGAATACCGCCAACCTTGTCTTCGACGTGTGGGACCAGATCGTCTACCTCTCCCAGGCCATGACGTTGGAGCCTGGCGACGTGATCTTCACCGGCACGCCGGGCGGCGTAGGCTGGTTGAGCGAGCCGCGCTTCGTGCTGAGCGACGGGGACGTGGTGCGCATCGAGATCGATAAGCTGGGCTATATCGAGGGCGTCTGTAAGGACGAGTAGGCGTCGCTCGTTCGCTGACGCCGCGGCCGTGTCTCGGCGACTCGCTCTCGACGCCTCGCTTGCCGGCGCGCTAGGCGGCGTTCGCCGCCGCTACTCCGCCGCCGCCTGGGACTTTCCGCCGAAGGTTTGGGCCAGTTCGCCGGCGACGTAGCGCTTGGCCATCTGGGCGGTGGACAGGGGGTTGATCTTGGACGCCTGGCCCTCACAGCCGAACTCCTGGAAGCGCTGGACACAGACCTTGCGCATGGCCTCTTTGGCCGGCTTCAGATACCAGCGCGGGTCGAACTCGCCGGGCTTCTCGGCCAGGGCCTTGCGGATGGCGCCGGTGATGGCCATGCGGTTGTCGGTGTCGATGTTCACCTTGCGCACGCCGTGCTTGATGCCGCGCTGGATTTCTTCCACCGGCACGCCCCAGGTCTGCGGCATCTGACCGCCGTACTGGTTGATGATGTCCTGCAGATCCTGCGGCACCGATGAGGAGCCGTGCATCACCAGGTGGGTGTTGGGCAGGCGCCGATGGATTTCCTCGATCACCCCCATCGCCAGCACCGCGCCATCGGGCTTACGCGAGAACTTGTAGGCGCCGTGCGAAGTGCCCATGGCGATCGCCAGGGCGTCCACGCCGGTGGCCTTGACGAAGTCCACCGCCTGGTCTGGATCGGTTAGCAGGGCTGAATGGTCGAGTTTGCCCTCAAAGCCGTGGCCGTCCTCCGCCTCGCCCATGCCGGTCTCCAGCGAACCCAGCACGCCCAGCTCGCCCTCCACCGACACGCCGCAGGCGTGGGCCATGTCCACCACCTGGCGTGTGGTTGAGACATTGTAATCGTAGTCGGCGGGGGTTTTGGCGTCGGCCTTGAGGCTGCCGTCCATCATCACGCTGGTGAAGCCGTATTGGATGGCTGTGGCGCAGGTGGCGGGGCTGTTGCCATGATCCTGGTGCATGCACACCGGGATCGACGGATAAAGCTCGACCAGACCATCGATCAGATACTTCAGGACAATGTCGTTGGCGTAGCTGCGCGCGCCACGGCTAGCCTGGATAATCACCGGAGCATTGACCTGTTCGGCCGCTTCCATGATGGCCAGGCCCTGCTCCATGTTGTTAATGTTGAAGGCGGGCAAGCCGTAGTCGTGTTCGGCGGCGTGATCGAGCAGCTGTCGAAGCGTAATGCGGGCCATATATTCCCCCTCTCAGTCCTTGACCTGAAGCGCGGCCACGCCCGGCAGCGCCTTGCCTTCCATCCACTCTAAGAACGCGCCCCCGGCGGTCGAGACGAAGGTGAAATCCTGGGCCACGCCGGCGACGTTCAGGGCCGCCACGGTATCACCGCCGCCCGCCACAGCCACTAGCTTTCCCGCCTTGGCCAAGGCGCCGGCGAATTTCGCGACGGCCACGGTGCCCTTATCGAAGGGTGGTGTTTCAAACACGCCCAGAGGACCGTTCCAAATCAGAGTCTTGCTATTGGCGATGGCGCGCTCCAGACGCTCCACCGTCTCGGGCCCCGCGTCCAGAATACGCTCTTCCTCGTCCACGGCGCCCAGTTCGCGCACCCGCGCCGCCGCGCCCGGCCCCAGCTTGTCGGCCACCACGATGTCCAGCGGCAGGAATAGCTTGCAGTTGTTCTGGCCGGCTAGGCGGATAATTTCGCGCGCGGTGTCTGCCAGGTCCTTCTCGCAATAGGATGCGCCGACGTCGTGGCCCTGGGCGTAGAGGAAGGTGTTCGCCATCCCCCCGCCGATGGCCAGCTTGTCCAACTTGGTCACCAGGTGCTTGAGCAGATCGAGCTTGGTCGAGATCTTCGAGCCGCCGACGATGCCGATCACCGGCCGCTCTGGCGAGCCCAGCGCACGGTGCAGGGCGCTCAGCTCTTCGCGCATGGACTCCCCGGCGAAGGCCGGCAAAAGCCGCGCCACGCCCTCGGTCGAGGCATGCGCCCGATGGGCAGCCGAGAAGGCGTCGTTCACATAAAGGTCGCCCAGCGCGGCGAGGGCCTTGGCGAATGCCGGATCGTTGGCTTCTTCGCCGGCGTGGTAGCGCAGGTTTTCCAGCAGCAGCACCTGGCCCGGCGCCAGCGCCTCGACCGCGCTGGCGGCTCGCGGCCCCACGCAGTCGTCGGCGAACAACACCTGCTCGCCCAGCAGCTTGGACAGGGGCTGGACCACCGGCCGCAGACTCATCTCGGGCACGCGCTTGCCCTTGGGCCGGTCGAAGTGAGACAGCAGCACCACCTTCGCGCCCTTGGCCTTGAGCAGCCTTATCGTGGGCAGGGCGGCGCGCAGGCGCGTGTCGTCGCTGACCAGGAGGCTGGAGGGGCCGCCGTGGGTGGGCACATTGAAGTCCACGCGCACTAGAGCGGTCTTGCCGCTGAGATCGCCTGCTTGGTCGAGGGTGCGGAAGCCCATGGCTAGAGCAGCTTGCCCATGACCAGGGCCGTGTCGGCCATCCGCGTGGCGAAGCCCCACTCATTGTCGTACCAACTGAGCACCCGCACCAACTGACCTTCGATCACCTGGGTCTGGCCCAGGGCCACCGTCGACGAGGCCGCGATATGGTTGAAGTCCGTCGACACCAGCGGCTCGTCGGTTGTGGCCAGGATCCCTTTGAGGGGACCTTCCTGCGAAGCCTTCAGGATGGCGGCATTGACCTCGTCCTTGTCGGTCTTGCGGCCGGGAACGATCTTCAGATCCACCACCGACACATTGGGTGTCGGCACGCGAATGGATGAGCCGTCGAGCTTGCCCTTCAGGTCCGGCAGCACCAGGCCCACGGCCTTGGCCGCGCCAGTGGAGGTAGGGATCATCGACAGGGCCGCCGCGCGGGCGCGGTAGAGGTCCTTGTGCATCTGGTCCAGCGACGGCTGGTCGTTGGTGTAGCTGTGGATGGTGGTCATGTAGCCGCGCTCTATGCCCACCAGGTCGTGCAACACCTTGGCCACCGGCGCCAGACAGTTGGTGGTGCAGGAGGCGTTGGACACCACCAGGTCCTGCGCCGTGATGGCGTCGTGGTTGACCCCGTAGACGATGGTCTTGTCGGCCTCGTCGCACGGGGCCGAAACCAGCACGCGCTTTGCGCCGCCCAGCAGGTGGGCGGAAGCCTTTTCCTTGGAGGCGAAGATGCCCGTGCACTCCAGCGCGATATCGACGCCCAGGGCGGCGTGCGGCAGTTCGGCCGGGTTGCGGATGGCCGTCACCTTGATCGGACCCGCGCCGATGTCGAGGGTGTCGCCGACCACCTTGACCAGGCCGGGGAAGCGGCCATGCACGCTGTCGTAGCGCAACAGGTGGGCGTTGGTCTCCACCGGCCCCAGGTCGTTGATGGCGACCACTTCGATGTCTCGCCGACCGAATTCATAGATTGAGCGCAGAACCAGACGACCGATGCGCCCGAAACCGTTGATCGCAACACGAAGAGCCATGAATTTTCCTTCTCGGCGCCGATTGAGCGCCAGTCTCTTGGGACCGCAGTCTGTCCTTCGACGGCGGGTTTTGCGTCCAGGGGTGGCGAAGTCAACCCTTCAGACGTACGGCAACGCTGTCAATTCAATCTGATCCGTTTGCTGGCCCCCGCGCTGGGGGCCGTCGTGCGAAACCGGCGCGCCTTGGTTTGGGCTTGTCCTTGGCCTTGGCCTTCGCCGTGATCTCCTTGAGCTTGACGCCCTGGCGCACAGACAGGGACGCACCGGGCGCGCCCTTTTCCGGATCGCCGAAGGCGCGGCCATAGGTGTTGAGCCGCTGTTCGACCGAACCGAGGAACTCGCCTTCCCACTCCGAAAGGGTCACACCGGCCTTGTCCGCCGCTCGCCGGGCCCGGCGCAGGGCGTTCAGGGCGGCGCGTTTGGCCGCCGCCTTGGGATCGGGCGGCTTGCGGCTCAGCTCACAGACCGCCGATGGCCGAGAGGTACAGGTCGAGGATCGCTTCTTCTTCCAGACGCTTGGCCTTGTCCTGTTTACGCAGGCGCACAACCTTGCGCAGAATCTTGACGTCAAAGCCCTCGCCCTTGGCTTCGGCGAATACCTCCTTGATGTCGGTGGCGACGGCCGCCTTGTCCTCCTCCAGGCGCTCAATGCGCTCGATGATGGTCTTCAGCCGGGTCTGGGCGGTGGCGTTGAGGACTTCGATGGAAGAGGAATCGTCGGCCATTGCGGAGGTTCTCGTCAAACAGGCGATGGAAAGAGCGGAACCTAGACCAGCGAAGCCACCCACGGAAGCCGCTCGCTAAGAAAGCTTAAGCCCGGGGGCGTCCGCAATAAAAAACGCCGCCCTTTGGGGGCGGCGCTGCGACATGGGCCCAGGCGAGCAGGCTCAGCCTTGCTTGGCCTTGAAGCGGGGATTGGTCTTGTTGATCACATAAATCCGGCCCTTGCGACGCACGAGCTTGCAGTCGCGGTGGCGGCCCTTGAGGGACTTGAGAGAACTGCGAACCTTCATGGCGAACTCGACGGTCTGGCTAGTGATCTATGGCGCCGGCGGCGGAGGGCGTGCGTATAGGGGCGAAGACCTGTTTAGTCAATCGCAGCGTTTGATTTCGCCGCCATGATGCGCCGGAGCGCCCTGCGCCGGATCCGTCCAACGCGGCGCAACCGAAGAATTGTGATTCCAGGGGCCGATCCAAGCGCGAAACCGGGTACACTTTGGGTCGACGTGCTTTAGGCTTGAACCGATGGACCGTCGCCTGTTCATGCTGCTGACCGCGGCCGGAGTCGTGGACCCCGGACGCAATCCCCTGCCCGGGCTGGGGCCCGAGCCTGGCCTGTCGCCTCAGGGGGAGACGGTGGATGGAACGCCCCCGGCCACATCCGGCGATCCCCACTTCGACGCCTGGCTGCAGAGCTTCTACCAGCGCTCGGCCACCGCTGGATTTCCACAGGACGTGCTGCGTCGTGAGTTGAATGGGCTGGCGCCGGACCCCCGCGTGACCACCCTGGACGGTCGTCAGCCGGAGTTGTCTAAGCCGATCGGCGACTACATGCGGACGGCGGTGTCGGACAAAAACGTCGCTCTGGGCCGCGCCAAATTCGCCGCGGCCCAGGCCTGGCTGCCCCCCATCGCCGACCGTTTCGGGCCCTCGGCTCAGATTCTGGTCGCCATTTGGGGCGAGGAATCTGCCTACGGCGCCGTACAGGGCGACATGGACGTGATCCGCTCGCTGGCCACACTGGCGGCAGGGGGGCGGCGACGCGACTGGGCCGAGAGCCAGATCTGGGACGCCCTGCGGATGATCGTCTCAGGGCAGGCGAGCCGAGCGCAGATGAAGGGCTCCTGGGCCGGCGCCATGGGCCAGACCCAGCTTATTCCGGAAGCCTATCTCGCCGTGGCTGTATCGGTTGATGGGAACGGCCGTCCCGACATCTGGAACTCTCCCGCCGATGCCCTGGCCTCAGCGGCCAATCTGCTGGCCAAGGACGGCTGGCAGCGGGGCGGCGGCTGGGCGCGCGAGGTGATCTTGCCGCAAAACTTCGATTACAGCGTCACCGAAGGGCCGCAGCAAACCCCGTCGGCCTGGGCGATCGACGGCGTGCGCGCCGCCGCTGGCCCGGCGTGGAGCGAGGCCGACGCCAATGCGCCGACGCAACTGATCACCCCGGCCGGTGCCGCGGGCCCGGCCTTCCTGGTGCTACCGAACCACTTTGTAATCCGCAAATACAACAACTCCACCAGCTACGCACTGGCGGTGGGGCTGTTGGCCGACCGTATCGCAGGCGCGCCGCCGCTCATCACGCCCTGGCCGGTGGAACCGCCCATGACCAGCCAGGACCGCATCGGCGCCCAGCAGGGGCTTGTCGCGCTCGGCTTCAATCCGGGCGAACCGGACGGGGTGATCGGCATCAATACCCGGGCCGCCGTTCGGGCCTGGCAGAAGGCCCGGGGCCTGCCGGCGGACGGCTACCTGACTGCAGCCCTGTCGCGCCAGCTGCAGGACGAGGCCGCCGCCAGCGTCTCCAAAACGCCTACAGTGACAGGACCTGCAGCAGCGCCAGCAACGCGGAATTAAGCATTAACACCGACTCTAGCCGCCAGACTTGGGCGGGATGCATGTTCCAGATTATCGGCATTGTGGTGCTATTCGCCTCCGTATTTGGCAGCTATGTCATTTCGGGCGGCAAGATTCAGGTGATCCTTGAGGCGGCCCCGCATGAGCTGATGGCCATTTGCGGCGCAGGCGCCGCCGCCTTCCTGATCTCCAACAGCATGACCACAATCAAAGCCACCGCCGGCTCGTTCGGCGCCGTTTTCAGCGGGCCTAAGTGGAAGGCCTCCGACTATCGGGACCTGCTTTCACTTCTGTTTCTGCTGACCAAGACCATGAAGTCCAAAGGCGTGATCGCCTTGGAAAGTCATATCGAAAACCCCAAGGACAGCACCATTTTCTCGCGCTTCCCGCGCATCACCAAGGATCACTTCGCGGTGGATTTCATCTGCGACACCCTGCGCATGATGACCATGAACCTGGAGGATCCCCACCAGGTGGAAGACGCCATGGAGAAGCAGCTCGAGAAACATCATCACGAGCACATGGCGCCCTCTCACGCTTTGCAGAGCCTGGCCGACGCCTTGCCCGCCCTGGGCATCGTCGCGGCTGTGCTGGGGGTGATCAAGACCATGGGCTCCATCACCGAGCCGCCGGAAATTCTGGGCGGCATGATCGGCGGCGCCCTCGTCGGAACCTTTATGGGCGTGTTCCTGGCCTATGGCCTGGTCGGACCCATGTCGGTGCGCATGGCCGCCATCGTAGAGGAGGAAGCGTCCTTTTATAGGATCATCCAGGGCGTGCTGGTGGCCCACCTGCATGGCAATGCCGCCCAGATCTCCGTGGAAATTGGACGCGGCAGCGTGCCTTCGACCGCCCAGCCCAGCTTTCTCGAACTGGAAGAGGCGCTCAACAACATCCCCGCCGAAGGCTAGACGGCGTTACGGCGCAGCGCCCGGTTTTTTTCCGCCCGCCATTGGGGCATCGACGCCGCGCATCATCGCATTGAGGTCGATTGCTGTTCGCAGGCGCCAGATGTGACTTGCACATGCCTAGGATGACGGCATATTCCCATGCAGCGTCGCATTGGCGCCTTGCCGGTTGGCCTTAAAACAGGCTAACTCGACAGGGCGTCATGTAACTTTTGGCGCTCTAACCTCCTTAGGGGACCAGGACCATGACCTCCGAAGTTCTTCGTAAGCTACTCGTGGCGGGCGTTGCCGTCGCGGCTCTTTCCGTCGGCGCGTGCAAGAAGGCGGAAGCTCCGGCTGCCGCTTCCGACGTGACTGCAGCTTCTGACACGGGCGTTTCCGACGCCTCGTCCGTGGCCGCTTCCGACGCCGCCTCCGACGCGAAGTAAGCATCGGTACGCCTCGGCGTATCGGAAGGGCCGCCCTCAGGGCGGCCCTTTTACTTTGAGCTAAGCCCTTGAGCATGCCTGGCGACGACGGCGGACTTAGCTGGACCGCCGAGGGCGCGCCCCGCTCCAACCGGTTCGACGACATCTTCTTTTCCGCCGCCGATGGCCTGGCGGAATCCCGCGCGGTATTCCTGCACGGCTGCGACATGCCGCAGGCTTGGCGAGGCCGCCGCCGCTTCACCGTAGCTGAGCTGGGGTTCGGCACAGGCCTCAACATTCTGGCCCTGTTGCACGCCTGGCGTCAGACCCGCTCGGCGGACCAGCGCCTGTCGATCTTTTCGGTGGAAGCCTATCCCTTGAGCGCTGCGGCGGCGGGGCGGGCCCTGGCCGCCTGGCCCGAACTGTCGGACCTAGCCGAGCGTCTGATCGGCCAGTGGCCAAGACAGGCGCAAGGGTTCCATCGGCTGGACTTTCCTGAACTTGGGGCCGTCCTGGACCTTGCCGTGGGCGAAGCGGCCTGGGCGCTGGAGCGATGGACCGGCGCGGCCGACGCCTGGTTTCTGGATGGCTTTTCACCCGCGAAAAACCCGCAGATGTGGCGCCAGGACGTGCTGGACGCCGTAGCGCGTCGTTCGGCTCCTGGCGCGCGGCTCGCCACCTTCACCGTCGCCGGCGCTGTCCGGCGAGGCTTGGCGCAGGCAGGCTTCCAAGTGGCCAAGGCGGCCGGACACGGCAAAAAACGTGAGCGGCTGGAAGCGCGACTGCCGGGCGAGCCGGATGACGCAAAAAGGCCGGACCGGGTGGCGGTGATCGGGGCGGGCGTGGCCGGCGCCAGTCTAGCGCGGGCCTTGCACGCCTTGGGTCTCGATGTGGCGGTGGTGGAGACCAACCGCCCCGGCGCCGGTGCTTCGGGCAATCCGGCCGCCCTCGTCACCGCCGCCTTGGACGCCGGCGGCGGCCCGCGCGCGGCCTTATACGCCCAGTGCCTGGCCCGAGCTGCGGACCTCTACGGCCAAGTCGGCCCATTTCATCGCGGCGTGATGCAGATGGAGCGAATCGAACGGGACGCGGCGCGCTTTGAGGCCGTGCTCGCTTCGGGGCTATTCGATCCGGCGCGTCTGCGGCGTCTGTCGGCGGCCGAAGCCGCCGCTCGCTCAAGTCAGCCGCTCGTCAGCGGCGCCCTGCTGTTCGGCGACGGCATGGTGGTTAGCCCAGCCCAGGTGATTCACGCGTGGCTGGGGCCGCATGCGCTCATCGCCGGTCGCGCTGCGACGATTGAGCGCGACGCGAACGGCTGGCGCGTTCTGGACATCGACGGCCAGGCGCTGCTCCGGGCCGACGTCGTGTGTATCGCCGCCGGAGTCCAGTCGGCGGATCTGCTGCCGAGCCTTCCGCTGCAGCCCGTGCGAGGTCAGGCGAGCTGGGCGGCAGGCGAGGGCCTGACCGCGCCCCTAGCCTGGGGCGGCTATGCTACGCCTTTCGACGGCGGCTTGTTGTTCGGGGCCACGCACGACCGGGGCGACAGCGATACCCAGACCACGGCCGCCGACCACCAGCGCAACCTGGCGACCCTGGCTGTGGCCATGCCCAAGCTGGCGGCGACGCTCGATGCCGAGAGCCTGGGCGGACGGGCCAGCATCCGGGCCGCGACCCCGGACCGGCTTCCCCTGGCGGGCGCCATAGGCGCAGACGGCCTGTTCGTCCTGTGCGGCCTGGGTTCGCGCGGTTTCGCCACGGCCCCCCTGTTGGGCGAGCACGTCGCCGCCCTTGTGGCGGGGGCGCCATCGCCATTGCCCGCTGACGTGCAGCGGATCGTCGATCCGGCGCGCTTCGGCGTGAGCGCTCCGCCACAGGCTGACCGCAAGGCGACGGCGTGACCTCGCCGGCGCACGCCCGAAGAAGGCGATACGGCGATGGCGGAGGAGGGGGCCATCCTGACAAACAGCCGAGCATCAGTTCGCGACCGGATGTCAAATTGACCTTAGGTCTACGGGGGCGGGTTGCGCGCTATAGGCAATTCATGAGCTGACGCCACCGAAGATCAAGGCCCCAGTCACACAGGCCCCGCACAAAGCTGTATATCCGTGGGCAAGCTGCTTCAACGCATGGACATTTTCTCATAAGTCCTGCCCACCACACAGGTTGTTAACGCGCGGCGCTTTAATATAGCCTTGGGCAGGGTGCGCATTTTTTCTCAAGCCACACCGCTTGGACTAGGCTTATTGGCGCGTCTGTTACCCGGATCAGATCCTGGAACAACGCGTGGTTCCTGGGAGGCGATTGTATGGCTGACGAATCGGCGCGACTCCTGGGCTTCGCCTTCGCAAGCGCGGATTTGCTGTTCGAGATCGAACCCGATGGCCGCGTCACCTTCGTTCTGGGCGCAGCAAAACAGCTCGTCGGCGTCGAGCCCACGTCCCTCGCTGGCGGCAATTGGCGCGTTTTCGTCTGTGAGGAAGACGCGCCAATGGTGTCGGCTTTTCTTGACGGCGTCGGCGTTGGAGACCGGCGCGGCCCGATCCGCATACGCCTTAAACCTACCGGCGGGCGCAAGCTGAAGCGCTTCGCCGCCCTGTCCGCCTGCCGCCTGCCGCAGGTGGCCCCACGCATTTCCTGCGCGCTGTCGATCCACGCCGTGGTCCCCTCCGCCATTGAGCCAACGGGTCCACATGGCTTGCATAGCCCTGAGGGCATGGGCGTGCTGGCCGAGACGGCCATGAAGCATGCAGCGCAAGCCGGCGTGGACATCAACATGGAATTGATCGAGCTGGCGGGGCTGCAACAGGCCGCGCAATCGCTCGGCCACAGCCAGGCCGCCGAGGCCCTGGCCCGCGTCGCCGCGGCCCTGCGCGCGGAATCCCTCGACGGCGCCTCCGCCGCCCAACTGAAGGATGACCGCTACGCCCTGGTTCGCTCACGCGCGGAATCCGGCGATCGGTTAGTTGAACGGTTGACCCGAGCCATCACCGAAGCTGGCTTGCCGCTCATCACGCCCACGATGAACACTCTGGAGCTGGATGCCGAAGGGTCAGGCGAGGGCCTGCGCGCCCTGCGCCTGGCGCTCGATCGATTCATGGCCGGGGGGACGGCGGGCATGGCCGGCAGTTCACTCAGCGGCATGATCAAGCAGACCGTCGAGGAGGCGGCCAAGCTCAAGGCGCAGGTGGCCACGCGCCGCTTTTCCATGGTCTACCAGCCGGTCGTGAACCTTCAGACCGGTGTGACGGACCATTTCGAGGCCCTGCTTCGCCTGGGCGACACGGATAGCCCGACCGAGTCCATATTGATGGCCGAGGGTATGGACATCATTCAAGATCTGGACTTCGCTGTCGCTCAGACTGTGATGGCCGAGCTCAAGAAGCCGGCCAACAGCGCGATCAAGCTGGCCGCCAATATCTCGGCGCGCTCGCTGATACAGCCGGCCTTTATCAACAAGCTGATGGACATGATCAAGACCGAGGCCTCGGTCCGTGGCAGGCTCATCTTAGAGATAACCGAGAGCGCCAGCATCGACGATCTGAATCTAGCTGATGTCGTGGTGCGCCGCCTGCGCAAGGAAGGCTGCAGGGTCTCGCTTGACGATTTCGGCGCGGGGGCGGCCTCGCTGGACTATCTTAGAGCGATCGCCGTCGACGAGGTGAAGATCGACGGACGCTACATTCGCGAGCTGACCTCCGCCACCGATCGCAGCGGCCTTCTGGTTCAGCATGTGACGGATCTGTGCCGCGAACTGAAGGTGTCCACCGTGGCGGAAATGGTGGAAACCGAAGCGACAGCAGAGATTCTGCGCAAGATGGGCGTCAACCTGGGCCAGGGATACCTGTTCGGACGACCGACGTCCGAACCCATCCCCGCGCCGCTCCGCCGCAGCCCCGTGGCGGCCCGCCGCGCCGGCGTCAGGGAAACCTGGGGCTGATCTGACCCACTGAAAACATGCGCTGACAGCCCGCGCGAGCTCCCAAGGTCGACGGCCTTGGAGCAGGGCGGGGTCAATGCACCAGCCGAAGATGATTGGGCCGGTTACCGGCGCGCCTAGCGCCGAAGGCCGCTTGCGTGAGATACTCGATCAGATTGCGGCGCTTTGGAGCGACCGTTTCCAGCCGTGCGACGTTCGGCTGCACGCCGTGTAGCCGATACACCGACCAGGCTCCGCCCGGCGGGACAGGCGAGCCGGGTTCGAGCATGACGTAATCCCAGGCTGCTCCATCTTCATCGAGCTTAAGAATAGAATTAAACCGGCGATCGCGGAATGCCAGATCCTTGCCAGATTTTACAGCGATATAGATATGCTGGGATAGCCACTGATCGAAAGTTGACAGATAGACTTGAATGTCCACGATCATACCTTTCGTGCCGTGAGGATATAAGCCTTACGCCATGGATTTAACCGTCCTGTTAAGAGTTCTAGTGAACGAAAGATAAAGGCAGGGTGGCTGGTTGGGAGGGCGATGGGCCAACCTGGATTGTCGACGGGCCGCGAAACGGCTTAAGCCAAGGGCTACGCCGCCGCCGAGCGCGGCCCTGCCGGAAAGGGATGATGCGCCGCCCCCGCCGTAGGCCTCTGCAAAGCTCTGGGCCGACTCGCCTGGCGCGTTGGTCGGTCGACTTCTCGCCGGAGGCGGCCAGCCTGAGCGAAGGCCTGCGCGCCGCCGCCGCCTGCGCCTCCCTGGCCGCCGTGGCGGTGATCGGCCGCGACCCCAACCTGGCCTGGGCCGCCGTGATGGCTTTCTGGACTTGCCTGGTCGACCCGGGCGGGCCCACCCGCATCCGAGCGCGAATCCTTATGATCTTCGCCGGCGCCGCCACCGGTGTCGCGGTCCTATCGGCATGCGCGGCCAGTTTTGGTCTTATCCCGGCGGCCGCGACTCTGCTGGTCATCGCGATGGCGTGCAGCTACCTGAGAGTTTACGGCGCCGAAGCGGCGCCCCTGTCCAATCTGCTGGTGGTTTGCGCGGTCGTGACGATCGCCCGGCCAATCGGGAACCCGGCCGCCCTGCTGGAGTTTGCCGGCCTTTGCCTGGCCGGAGCCCTTTGGGCGTCCCTGCTCAGCCTCACCGTCTGGCGCATCCAGCCCTATGCGGCGGCCCGGACTGCGCTCAGCCTGGTCTACGAGCGCCTGGCGGCTACGGCGATGGATCTGACGAATATCCAGGATGCGCCGCTGGATGCGGCGGCGTGGGCCGCTCACGCCCGGCATCATCACGCCAGCGTTCGCCAGGCCATCGAAGAAGCCCGCAACCGGACGCTGCAGGCCGCCGGCGCGCGCAATGACCAGGATGACATCACCGTCGCAGGCGGCCGCCTGCTGGTCGCCCTGGCCGCGGCGGAAACCGAGTTCGCCTGCCTCATCGCCCTGTCGGACGTACTCGAGCGCGATGGCCCGCGCGATACGGCCGGCCTGCGCCGCACCCGACGCCTTGTCGTCCAGATCGCCAGCGTCATGCACCGCCTGAACCGCGCCGTCTCGGCAGTCGACGGCGACGCTGCGCCCCTGAGGCTCGCCGCCCAACGATTGGAGCGCGCGGCGCGGGCGGCCACGCCCCAAATCCGCCGGCTGGCGGCGCCGATGGCGGCCGAGGCCCTGCACGTAGCCGACGATGACATCAAGGTCGATTTCGGCGCCGCCGTCCCAGCAAGACCGACCCGGCAGGGGCTTCTTGCGCCCATCCGCGCCCATCTGACCTGGAAATCCCTGATCCTGCGCCATGCCGTCCGGGTCGCCGTCTCGGTCACGGCCGCCTTCCTCTTGGCGGAGGGATTCAAGCTTCCCTACGGCTATTGGATGACCACCACTGTGGCCCTGATTCAGCAGCCTTATCTGTCGAGCAGCTGGATCAGAGCCATAGAAAGGGTGGTCGGCGGCGTTCTGGGCGGTGGTCTGGCCGCCCTTCTGGGCATGGCGTTCCACTCCAACCTGGCGCTGCTGATCCTGATGTTCCCCCTGGCCATGGCGTGCATGTCGTTTCGAGCGGTGAACTACAGCCTCTACATCTTCTTCTTGACGCCGCTGTTCGTCCTGATCCTGGACCTGACCCATCCGGGCGTGCGCGAGGTGTCGATCGCCGGCATCCGGGCCTTGAACACGGTGATCGGCGGCTTCGTGGCCCTTGCCGGTTCGCTGCTGCTATGGCCGGGGTCGGAAGGCGACCGGCTGAAGCTGGCCCTGGCCGACGCGGTGGACCGCAACGGCAAGCTGGCGCGGGTGGCCCTTACCTCATTGGGAGACGATGTGCGGCCCATCCGGACGGCGCGGCGCGAGGCCGGTCTGGCCAGTAACCGCGCGGAGGAGACGCGGCGGCGGGCGGCCCTGGAGATTTGGTGGCGTCGCGATGAGCTAAACGGGGCCGACAGGGTCTTGGCGGCTGTGCGCCGCCTGGGCGGCACGGCGGTGGCCCTATGGCTGGACGACGCGCCACAGGACCAGCGGGCGGGCGATCAAGCCGTGGGCGTCTGGGCGGCCGAGACCGCCAGCCAGGCGGCGGCGTCTCTGCGCGAGGGCCGTTCCTTGGGCGAGCCGTCTGAGGCGCCTGAACCGGGGCGGGCCGGGCCCATCGTCGAGGAAATCCGCAGTCTCTATCAGGCCGCACAGGCCCTGGCGGACGGGCGCAAGGCGGGGACGTAAGGTCTACCTGAAATGGGGTCCGGTTGGGCCCGCCCGCATCCCTATCCTACGCCGGCCATCTCGCGGACCGGCGGGCGGGACGACGGACGAGGGCGGCCTATCGTATGAACCCGCAGGCGGTCATGCATAAAATGATCGATCCGCTCCTGGCGCGAACTGTTCGGGTTGATCGCGACGGATGAAGCCTGCACGGTGCGGGCAAGCGCGCGATTGCCGAGGTGGTCGCGGCTTAGCCTCCTTGACCTTGAGCGATGACCGATGACGCAAATCGTGGCCCCAAGCCGGCGCCCCCAGTCTTGGGCGGCCCTCGCCGCCCTGGGCATCGTCTACGGCGATCTCGGCACCAGCCCGCTTTACACCCTGGAGACCGTGGTCCAGGCCATGGGCGGGCGGTTCACCGCCGAAAGCGCGCTGGGCGTTCTGTCGCTCATCGTGTGGACTCTGATCCTTACCGTCTCGATCAAGTACTGCCTGTTCGTGATGCGGGCGGACAATCAGGGTGAGGGCGGCATTCTCGCCTTGATGTCCCTGGTCGGCGCCAACGCGTTCGCCGGACGGGCCAAGGCGCTGACCGTCATGGGCCTGGTGGGCGCGGCCTTGATCTACGGCGATGGAGTCATCACCCCGGCCATCTCGGTGCTGAGCGCCTTGGAGGGCGTGAACGTGGTGACCAGCGCCCTCAAGCCCTACGTGATGCCGATGGCCGTGGGCGTATTGGTGATATTCTTCGCCGTCCAGAGGTTCGGCACGGCCAAAATCGGCGGCGCATTTGGGCCGATCATGCTGGTCTGGTTCCTGGTGATCGGCGCACTGGGGCTGTTGGGCGTGGTTCAGCATCCTGTCGTGCTGGCCGCCATCGATCCGCGCCATGCGATCCTGTTTCTCGCCCACGGCGGCGCCACGGGCTTCCTGGTCCTGGGCGGGGTGTTCCTGTGCATCACCGGGGCGGAAGCGCTCTACGCCGACATGGGCCATTTCGGGGCCGGACCCATCCGCCTGTCGTGGTACGCCGTCGTTTTGCCGGCGCTTTTGCTGAGTTACGCCGGCCAGACAGGCCTTCTAATCCAAAAAGGCGTCATTTCCGGCAACCCCTTCTTCCAACTCGCGCCGACCTGGACGGTCTATCCCCTGGTCGCGCTCGCCACCGTGGCCACGATCATCGCCAGCCAGTCGATCATCACGGGCTCGTTCTCAATGACCCGCCAAGCCATGCAGCTGGGATGGCTGCCGGGCTTCGCCATCCGCCAGACGTCCGACCGGGTGTATGGGCAGATCTATGTGCCGACGGTGAACTGGCTGATGATGATCGCCACCATCGGCGTGACCATCGCCTTCGGCAGCTCCGATCGGCTGGCCGGGGCCTACGGCACGGCCGTCTCCACGACCATGCTGTTGACCACCGGTCTGTTGTTCGTGGCCATGGTCAAGGTCTGGCGCTGGCCCCTGTTGATCTCGGCCCCGGTCGCCGGCCTGTTCCTGATCGTCGACACCGGCTTTTTCAGCGCCAATCTGCTCAAGATCGCCGACGGCGGTTGGTTGCCCCTGACCTTTGGCATGGCCGTGTTCTTCGTCATGATCACATGGCGTTCGGGGGTGGACGCCGTTCGGGCGAGCCTGACGCAGGCCTCCGAGGCGCCGCAAAAGTTCATGGCCGATCTGACGGCCGGCCGCATCCCGCGCGTCGAGGGCACGGCCATCTTCCTCACCCGCACTCAGCAGAATATTCCGCCGTTGCTGATCGACCACGTCAAACACATGGGCGCCTTGCATCGCAACGTCGTCGCATTGTCGGTCGCCTTCGAGGAGACGCCGCGGATAGCCGATGACGAGCGAGGCTCGTGCGAACTGATCGCCGATGGGATCTGGCGGGTTGCGCTGCGCTTTGGCTTTATCGAAATTCCGGATCTGCCCACCGCGCTGAAAAGCCTGAAGACGCTCGATCCCAGCATCGACGTCGACCACGCGGTCTATTTCGCCTCGCGCGATCTGGTCGCGCCGGGACCGGTCCATCATTCGCCGCTCACCCAGCTCCGGCTGACGTTGTTCGCCTTCCTTTACCGCAACGCCGTCAAGGCTGTGGACCGGTTCAGCCTGCCGCGCTGCGACGTGGTGGAGATCGCACGGGAAATCGAGGTGTAGCCCCTGTGTGCAGGCGGCTATTTCCCTCGCTTTGTCTGCGGGCGCCTTCCCGAAATCCAAGGGACCGGACGTCCGCGCCGAGGTCCCGTATCGGGTTGTGTTCAGTGCAGGAAAATGGTGGACGCGACAGGGATTGAACCTGTGACCCCCTCGATGTCAACGAGGTGCTCTCCCGCTGAGCTACGCGTCCGCCTCAGGAAGAGGGCGGGGTATATCCGGAAGCAAGCCCGCGCTCAAGCCGCGAAGCGATAGCGCTAGAACCAAATCCGCGCTCAAGCCGCGGAGCGGTAGCGCGAAATACTATGCCGCGACCATCCGCTCCACCTCGGCCACGATCTCGCGCAGATGGATGGGCTTGGACAAGACCTTGGCGCCCCGCGGCGCGCTTTCCTGGGCGGCCAGCGCCACGGCGGCAAAGCCGGTGATGAACATGATGCGCAGATCCGGCTGAAGGATCGCAGCGCGCCGCGCCACCTCGATCCCGTCCGCACCCGGCATGACGATGTCGGTGAGCAGCAGATCCCATTCAGCTTCCGGCAGCGCCTCCAGGGCTTCGTCCCCGTCCGCGCACGCCCTCACTTCATAGCCGGCGCGCTCCAGGCCCCGGGTGAGGAACCCACGCAGGGAATCGTCGTCTTCGGCCAAGAGAATGCGAGCCATGGTCCCCCTAGAGCATCTTGCCGGTCCCCGCGGGGCGCCGATCCGCTTAGATTAGCAACATAGATGTAAACCGGCGATAAACCGTCCGTGTCCGGCGAGCCATACGTTGACGCCCCGCGTGACCTTCGCACAAATGGGGACATGGACGCTTACGACGGCTTGTCGCAATCGGGGTCGGAGGGCGCGCAGGCGCTTCTGCGAAACGCGGAGGCAACGTCCGCACCCCCAGCCTTCGAAATTGTGCAGCCGGACGGATGCGAGCCCGGATATCCGTCCTCGCCCCTGGTGTTCGCCTCGCCCCATTCCGGTCGTCATTATCCCGCGTCCCTGTTGGAACAGACCGCCCTGGACGGCTCGGCCATACGCTGTTCGGAAGACGCTTATGTGGACCGCCTGATCGCGGGGAGCGCGAGCTTCAGCGCGGTCACGATTCTGGCTCGGTACGCGCGCGCCTATGTCGACGTGAACCGCGAGGCCTATGAGTTGGATCCGGCCATGTTCGAAGACGACCTGCCCGTATTCGCCCGCGCCCGCTCCGCGCGTGTGGCCGCGGGCCTTGGCTCGATCCCCCGGGTCGTGTCCGAAGGTCAGGAGATCTATCACGGCAAGCTGACCTTCGCCGACGCGCGCGCGCGGATCGAGAGCGTGCACCAACCCTATCACAGGGCGCTGGCGCGCCTGCTTGATCAGGCGCGGGCCGCATTCGGCAAGACGATCTTGATCGATTGGCATTCCATGCCCTCCGGCGCGGCGGGCGAGGGCCCGTACGGCCGCAAAGGCTGCGACATGGTGCTGGGTGACCGCTTCGGTTCGGCCTGTTCCTCGGTCCTGACGCGGATGGTGGACGATGCGTTGTCTGGCCTGGGCTTTCGCGTTGCGCGCAATGCGCCTTATGCCGGCGGCTACACCACCGAATTTTACGGTCGGCCCGAAAGCGGGACGCACGCCTTGCAGATCGAGATCAATCGCGCGCTCTATCTGAACGAGTCTACACTCACGCCGCACGCCGGATTCGCACGTCTACAGCGCGACCTTGATCGGCTGTTCAAGCTGCTGGAGCGGGACTGGCGCAGGGTCCCCTGACCGGCGGGACCGGCGAGGGACAACGCCGCCAACTCATTGTTTGGAAGCAGTTTTGGCGTCAGGCCAAAAAAAAGCCGCGCCCGAAGGCGCGGCAAGTCATAGGGAGGAAACGCCCAGGAAGGGCAGCGGCGTCAGCGACGCCGCACAGCACCTATATAGAGTGCATCGCAGCACGCTTCAATATCAAAAGTCGGGTTGCTTATCGTAAAATCTGTGACAAGAACCAGATTCCCTTACAGAACAAGGGAATCCAAGAGTCACGGCAAAACCACATCATATTGCGCTGCACAATATGGCGTAGCGTCGGCTGGGTTTTTCAGCTATAGAAGATGTCGCATTAGCCCTGCGTCGACAAGGCGTGGAGCCGATTCTCCAGCCGGGCTAGCGCCTGTCGTCCGCTTCGCGTACAACCCCACGCCGCTCGCGCGGCCCTTCGCCTCCCTCCAATCTGGTTTTTCCATGGCCCTGCGCAACATCGCCATCATCGCCCACGTCGACCACGGCAAGACCACCCTGGTTGATCAACTGCTGGCTCAGTCGGGGGTGTTCCGCGACAATGAGGCCAAGGTCGAACGCGCCATGGACTCCAACGATCAGGAGCGCGAGCGCGGCATCACCATCCTGGCCAAGTGCACCTCCGTGCTGTGGAAGGGCAAGGCAGGCGAGACCCGCATCAATATCATCGACACCCCCGGCCACGCCGACTTCGGCGGCGAGGTGGAGCGAATCCTCGGCATGGTGGACGGATGTCTGCTGCTGGTGGACGCCGAGGAAGGCGTTATGCCCCAGACCAAGTTCGTGCTGGGCAAGGCGCTCAAGCTCGGCCTGCGGCCCATCGTGGTGCTGAATAAGGTCGACCGGCCGCATGCCGATCCCGACAAGGTGCTCAACGAAGCCTTCGACCTGTTCGCGGCCATGGGCGCAGACGACGACCAGCTGGACTTCCCGCACCTGTACGCCTCGGGCAAACAGGGCTGGGCCGTGGTCGATATGAAGGACCCGCAGGAAAGCCTGGCGCCAATCTTCGACAAGATCGTCGAGCATGTGCCGGCGCCGGCCGCTGAACAGCATCAGGAAGAGCCGGCCCAGATCCTGGCCGTGCTGATTGAGAACGATCCCTATCTGGGCCGCCTCTTGACCGGCCGCGTCGAGGCCGGCCGCTTCACCCCGGGCCAGGCTATCCACGCCCTCTCGCGCGACGGCAAGGAGATAGAACGCGGCCGGGTGACCAAGATTCTCGCCTTCCGCGGCCTGAAGCGCCAGCCGATCGAAGTGGCCGAAGCGGGCGACATCGTCGCCATCGCGGGCCTCAGCAAGGCCACCGTGGCCGACACCCTATGCGCCATGGACGTGACCGACGCCCTGCCGGCCCAGCCGATCGACCCGCCGACCATCTCCATGACCGTGTCCGTCAACGACAGCCCCCTGGCCGGCAAGGACGGCGACAAGGTGCAGTCGCGGGTGATCCGCGAACGCTTGCTGCGCGAAGCGGAAAGCAATGTGGCGATCAAGGTGGGCGAGACCAGCGAGAAGGACGCCTTCGAGGTGTCGGGCCGCGGCGAACTGCAGCTGGGCGTGCTGATCGAGAACATGCGCCGCGAAGGCTTCGAGCTGTCGATCTCGCGCCCCCGCGTAGTGTTCCGCACCGACGAGGAAACCGGCGCCAAGCTGGAGCCGATCGAGGATGTCGTGATCGACGTGGACGATGACTACACCGGCGTAGTCATTGACAAGCTGTCGCAGCGCAAGGCCGAGTTGAAGGACATGCGTCCCTCCGGCGCTGGCAAGACCCGCCTGACCCTGCAGGCGCCGTCGCGCTCTCTGATCGGCTATCAGGGCGAGTTCCTCACCGACACCCGCGGCTCGGGCGTGCTGAACCGCGTGTTCTCGCACTACGAACCCTACAAGGGCGCTATCGAGGGCCGCCGCAACGGCGTCTTGGTGTCCAACGCCGACGGCGAGACCGTGGCCTTCGCCCTGTGGAACCTGGAAGACCGCGGCGTGATGTTCGTCGGCTCCGGCGAAGCTTGCTACCAGGGTATGATTATCGGCGAGAATAGCCGGTGGGACGACCTGGACGTCAATCCGCTGAAGTCCAAACAGCTGACCAACATTCGCTCGGCCGGCAAGGATGAGGCCATCCGCCTGACCCCGCCTCGCCGCCCGACGCTGGAGCAGTCCATCGCCTATATCGACGAGGACGAGTTGGTCGAAGTGACGCCCAAGGCCATCCGCCTGCGCAAGCGCGTGCTCAACCCGTCCTTCCGCAAGAAGCGGATAAAAGAAGACGCGTAGGGCGATCCAAGCCCACGTCTGCGCTTTCGCGCTCGCCCCTGCCGCAAGGTTTGCGCGCCAGGGGGTTGCTGGGAGCCAATACTACGCCGTGTGCGGCTCCGCCTCGATCGGGGCCAGCGTTTCCCCATGGATCTGGGCTTCGAACCCGCGCAGGCGTTTATAGATCGATTGCAGCTCCACGATCGTGGTCCAGGAGTTAACCAGATACTGGAACGAGCTGCGCACCTGATCGAAGGCGTTTTGAATTTGCTGCAGCAGGCCCAGGGTAATAACCCCGGCGATAATGGTTGGTCCCATAATAATGTAGGGAAAGATGTTGTCGGTCTGCAGGTACAGATATCGCCCTAGATTGAAATACATGTAGTTGAAATATAAGCGAAAATAATTCTTACGAACATTGTCGAACAGTTCCTTTATCGTCGGCGGTTGGGCCCTGTTCGGATCATCCTCGCCATAGACCAGCTCCTTGCGGTAGGCGGCTTCCACCCGCTGATTGCGAAAGTTCAGTCCTGGCAGCTTGATGCCGATGGCGCCCAGGAACAGAGTGCCGAACGCGGACCAAGCCACGGCGGCGATCACCAGGGCGTGGGGAATGACCCCGGCGACAGGTAGGCGCGTGACATGCTCGCCCAGCCGCCACAAGACGGGCAGAAAGGCGATCAGGGTCATCACCGAATTGATGAAGCTGCCGCCCATGTCTTCTGTGGTGGTGGCGAAACGCATGGTGTCTTCTTGCACCCGCTGGGACGCCCCCTCGATCACCCGAAGTTCACCCCAATGCGCCATGTAGTAATCGTTCATTGCGGTGCGCCATCGGAACACATAATGGCTGACAAAAAACAGATTCATAGAAGTTACAACAATATAGGTAAGTAGAATGGTGGTGACGGTCGTTAGCTGCCCATAGTACTCGGTGAGGCTGACCGGCCGCGTATGGCCGAGTGCGGCTTGGATTAGGTCGTAGAACGGTCCGAACCAGTTGTTGAGGACAACGGTGACCTCCACCTGCAGATAGGTGACGAGCAGGATCAGCGCCGAACCCAAAATCGACCAGCGCCACCAAGGATGCGGCGCGAATCTCTGCCAAGCGGCGGTAAACAGCCCAATGGCCGCTACGGTGTAGATGTAGAACCACAGAAATGGCGGCGACCAGAAGATCGAGACCCCAATGATCGGCGGCGTGCCATGCGGCGGCTGGGGCAGGCCGATATAGGCGCCTAAGGTCTTCGCGCCCGCATACCAAGCCCCCATGACCAAAGCGGTCCAAATGACGACCGACCAAAAGAACCGCATGGGGCGCGGGAAGAAGGATACGAACATCGACAGGGGCTCCTAACGAAGGGGCCAGCCTCGTCATCCTTCGGTCACGACGCAAGCCCTGGTTTGCTGTCGCAGCTTCAATCAGAAAGGGGCCGCACCGTGGCGACGCCTACAGCTTGGCCTTGACCGCGGCCACGACGGCCTCGGGCGTGACGCCGAATTTCTCGTAGAGCGTCTGATAGGGGGCGCTGGCGCCGAAGCTGGACATGCCCACGAAGCCGCCGTCCTCGCCGATGAAGCGGTCCCAGCCTTGGCGCACGCCGGCTTCCACCGCCACGCGCACAGGGGCCTGGCCGATCGTCTCGGCCTGGTAGGCAGCCGCCTGTTTGTCGAACAATTCCCAGCAGGGGGTGGACACCACGCGCGTGGGCGCGCCCTCGGCTTCCAACAGCTCACGCGCCTTCACCGCAATAGCGATCTCGGTTCCCGAGGCGAAAATCGTGGCCTTGGCCGGGCCGGAAGCGGCGATGAGCTCATAGGCGCCCTTGGCGCTGAGGTTCTCCTCGCCCGAGGTCCGCACCGCGGTAGTCTTTTGGCGCGACAGGGCCATGATCGAGGGCGTCTTATGGGCTTCCAGCGCCAGGCGCCAGCATTCGGCGGCCTCGACCCCGTCGGCGGGACGGAACACCAATAGATTGGGCATGGCCCGCAGCGAGGCCAGATGCTCCACCGGCTGGTGGGTGGGGCCGTCCTCGCCCAGGCCGATGGAGTCGTGGGTCATCACGTGGATCACGCGCACGCCCATCAGCGCCCCCAGGCGGATCGCCGGACGGCTGTAGTCGGCGAAGGCCATGAAGGTGCCCGAGAAGGGGATCACGCCGCCATGCACGGCCATGCCGTTCATGGCCGCCGCCATGCCGTGCTCGCGCACGCCATAATGCACGTAACGGCCGGCGTAGTCGGGCAGGTCGAAGGCGGCTTGGCCCTTGACATAGGTGTTGTTGGAGCCGGTCAGGTCGGCCGAGCCGCCGATCATCTCGGGGATGGCCGGGACCAGGGCCGAGAGGGCCGCGCCCGACAGCACGCGCGTGGCGTCCGATACCGGATGGTCGACCAGGGTTTTGATGTGGGCGTCCAGCGCGCTCCAGGCTTGGGCGGGAATCTCCCCGGCTTGGGCGCGCTTGAACTCGGCTCCCTTGGGCGAGGCGTCCAGCGCCGCTTGCCAGGCCTTGTGCGTCTTGCGGCCCTTTCGGCCGGCCGCGCGCCAGGGCTTCAGCACCTCGTCCGGGATTTCGAACGGCGGGGCGGTCCAGCCCATGGCCTGACGCGCCTCGGCGATCTCCTTGTCGAACAGCGTGTAGCCGTGGCTGTGCGGGTCGCCTTCCTTGGGACCCGCGCCCTTGCTGATCTCGGTCTTGCAGGCGATGAAGCTCGGCTTGTCCTGCTTGGTCGCCCAGGCCAGGGCCCGGCGGATGGCGCCGTGGTCGTGCCCGTCGACGGTCCTGGTGGCCCAGCCGGCGGCCTTGAAGCGCGCGACCTGGTCGCCGGTCTCGGCGATGGTGGCCACGCCGTCGATGGTGGTGTTGTTGTCGTCGAACAGGACGGTCAGCTTGTTCAGCTTGAAGCGGCCGGCCAGGGAGATGGCCTCGTGGCTGATTCCCTCCATTAGGCAGCCGTCGCCGGCGATCACCCAGGTGCGGTGGTCCACCAGCTCATTGCCGAAGCGGGCGTTCAGATGGCGCTCGGCCATGGCCATGCCCACAGCCGTGGCGATGCCTTGGCCTAGCGGCCCTGTGGTGGTCTCCACGCCGGGCGTGTGACCGTATTCGGGATGACCCGGCGTGACCGAACCCCACTGCCGGAACGCCTTGATCTGATCCATCGTCACGGCCTTGAAGCCGGTCAGGTGTAGCAGGGCGTAGAGCAGCATCGAACCATGCCCGGCCGACAGCACGAAGCGGTCGCGGTCGGCCCAACCCGGCGCGGCGGCGTCGTACTTGAGGACCTTGGTCCACAGGACGGTGGCCACGTCGGCCATGCCCATGGGCATGCCCTGGTGGCCGGACTTGGCCTTGTGCACGGCGTCCATCGAAAGAACACGGATGGCGTCGGCCATGACAATCGAGGAGGGGGGCATGAACTCTGAATCTCAGTCGGCTGCGAACGGCAGTCCTAGGCCATGACCACGCTGCGGGGTCAAGCGGTGGGGCCACGCCATGGGACTCGGGGCGCATGCGCCCGCGCCACAATCGATCTGATCTGCATTCGGACGCTTTCAGGGCTAGGCCGGCGCGGTCTATAGAGGAAGCAGGCCCGGCGAAAGCGAAACCGCGGGCGAGGAGGCCGGCCGGATGATGCAGGAGGCGGAAGCAGAAGACGGTCTGGACTCGGCGGTGCGTCGCCTTGAGCGGGCCACCGCGCTTCTGGAAAGCCGTTTGGACAGTTTGGTGCAAACGGTTTCGGCCGCGGCGGGCGGCCTGTTCGACGAGGACCGCTCCAAGCTGGCCGACGAGTTGGACGCCGCGCGCGGACGCGAGCGCGAACTGAAGGCCGCTGGCGAGGACGCGGCGCGCGCGCTCGACCGGGCGATCACCGAGATTCGCCAGGTCATCGGCGGCCCAAGCGGCGGGGAGTCCTGAACCATGGCTCAGGTGACCATTGAAGTGAACGGCAGGCCTTATCTGGTGGGCTGCGAGGATGGGCAGGAGGCCAATCTGCGCGAACTGGCCGCCTTGTTCGACAACCAGGTGCGCCAAGTGTCCGCCGACGTCGGCAATCTGGGCGAAACCCGGCTGTTTCTGATGGGCGCTCTGTTGATGGCCGACGAATTGGCCGACGCCAAGACCAAGCTGGCGCGCGCCCACGCCGAACTGAATCGGATACGGACCAGCCAGGGCGACGCCGAGGGGCGGGCCATCGCCGCCCTGGACGCCGCCGCTCGTCGCATCGAAGCGCTCGCCGAGAAAACCGCCGGCTGAGCCCCGCCGCGCTTGTGGCCGGGCTCGTGCGGACCTAGATTAGGGACGGCGGGTCTTGCTGCGGTTCGCGTCGAAGGCATCACATCCCGGGGACCTTAATCATCCTCATCGGGAGCTGTTCCTTGCCAGGATCGTGGTCCTGGCGACACGGCGCCCACCTGGTAATCCAGGTCCGAGGGGATTGAAACGCCCTCACGGCCCTCGCGGCGCCGCCACCTTTACCTGATCCTCCCCCGCGAGCGGGGGAGGGGAACCGCGAAGCGNNGCGAGCGGTGGAGCATGATTAAGCACGACCTGCGTCCCCAGCTCCGCCTCCGCCGGCGCGAGCTTTCCGCGACCCGTACTGACGCCGCCGAGCGGGCCGCCGGGCATCTGCCGCTGGAGGCCTTGGCGCGATTTGCCGTGGCGGCCGGCTACCATCCCATCGGCGGGGAGCTCGATCCCTGGCCGACGCTGAGGCGCTTGGAGGCGGCCGGCGCCCGGATCGTTCTGCCGGTCGCCGAAAGCCGGCACAGTCCGCTCGTGTTTCGCGCCTATCGGGCGGGGGATCCTCTGCAAACGGATGCGGCCAAGATCGCAGCGCCAACGGCCGACGCCGAGGCCCTCACGCCCGATATCGTCATAACGCCGCTCCTGGCCTTCGACCGCCATGGCTATCGCCTGGGGCAAGGCGGCGGCTACTACGACCGCACGCTTCAGGCGCTGCGAGCCCAGGGCAAGGTGTGGGCGATCGGCCTGGCCTACGCCGGACAGGAGATCGATGTTGTTCCTCGCGATGCGCATGACCAACCGCTGGACGCCATTCTCACCGAAAGCGGCTATCATGTGTTCGAACGGTAAGGTTTGAGCGGGTCACGGGCGGAAAATCGCTTCGCACTTTTCCTTGACCCGCTCCGGTAAGGACAACGTATGAGATTGGCGTTTTTTGGGGATGTGGTGGGCCGCTCGGGCCGCGACGGGCTGGCGGACCATCTGCCGGATCTGCGCCGGCGGCTGAAGCTGGATTTCGTGACGGTCAATGGCGAGAACGCCGCCGCTGGGTTCGGGATCACGGAAAACACCGCGAACGAGATCTTCGCGGCCGGGGCCGATTGCATCACCCTGGGCAACCATTCCTGGGATCAGAAGGAAGCCCTCACCTATATCGTGCGCGAGCAGCGCCTGATCCGGCCGCTCAACTACCCCGTCCTGGCTGACGCGCCCGGGCGCGGGTCATGGCTGTTCGAGGCGGCCGATGGGCGCCGCGTGCTGGTGATCAACCTGTTGGGGCGCGTGCACATGGACGCGCTCGACGATCCCTTCGCGGCGGTGGACCGCGCGCTGGACGCCTGTCCGCTCGGCGCGGCCTGCGATGCGGCCATCGTCGACATCCATTGCGAGGCGACTTCCGAGAAGATGGCCATGGGCCATTTCTGCGACGGCCGCGCCAGCCTGGTGGTGGGCACCCACACCCATGTGCCGACGGCCGACGCCCAGATCCTCAACGGTGGCACCGCCTACCAGACCGACGCGGGCGCCTGCGCCGACTACGACAGCGTGATCGGCAACCAGAAGGAAGAGCCCTTGCGGCGCTTCACCACCCGCATTTCGCAGGGCCGCTACCAGCCCGCGTCCGGGCCCGCGACGGTGTGCGGCGTCTATGTGGAGACGGACGACGCCACCGGACTGGCACGGCGCGTTGAACCCATCCGCGTGGGCGGGCGGTTATCTCCGGCCATTCCCGAGGTCTAAACCTGCGCTGGCTAGAGCACGATGGGTTTAGGCGGGATCGCCTAAACGCTGAATCGTGCTATAGATTCAAATAGGTAGAGCCGGATTCAGACTTCGAGAGAAGTCATCCGGCTCTAGTCCGGCGCCACGGCCGAGGCCTTCACCGCATGTACGCGCCTGCGGCCCAGCGCGCCGATCAGAGGCGGAGTGTGGAAGAGGCCGGCGAAGGCCGCATCGCGCACGCTGAGGCCACCGGCATAGGCGCCGTAGGCAGGCAGGATCAGGCGTCGGCCGTCGGTGACGAAGCAGCGCCGCCGCACGCTGCGGGCCTGGGCGACCACTCGGGCGCAGGGGTGCAGGTGCCCGGCCAGCTCGCCGATTTGCGGCCCCGCCCGGGGTTCGTGGCGCAGGATCAGGGGTCCGATCCGCAGTTCGTCCAGGGCGCTTCCCGCAAGGCCGCCCGGTCCGTCCGGATCGTGATTGCCGACGATCCAGATCAGGGCGCGGCTGCGGGCGATGACGTCCAGCGCCTTGGCGTCCTGGAGCGCCATGCGGTCGCGCGCCTGCCCATCGTGCAGGGTGTCGCCCAGCAGCACGATGCGTTCGGCCTGCGTGCTGGCGACGTCCGCAGCCAAGCGGCGCAGGGTCTCGCGGGTGTCGTAGGGCGGCAAGAGCTGGCCGCGCCGGGCGTAGGCCGAGCCCTTCTCCAGGTGCAGATCGGCGCAGACCAGCGTCCGCTCGGCCTCGATAAAGGCCGCCCCGGATGGCAGCAGCGCGGCCCAGACGCCGGCGACTTCGATCGATAGGCCGCCATCGTTCGTCAGGCTGAAGGCTACGGCGTTCAATTCATGGCCTCGGCGATCAACTCGTCCTCCGCTTCCTCCAGCACCCAGTCCTGATGAGCGCCCGGCACGCTTTCGCGGCCGATGGTCAAAAGCACCGGCACGGCGAAGGGCGACACCTTGGTCAGAGGCATGGGTCGGATGCGGCCCTTGATGCGGTTGAGCAGGTCGCCCAACCGACCGATATCCAATAGCCCCTGGGCGGTGTCGGCGCGGGCGCAGCGCAGCAGCAGATGATCGGGCTGGTGGCGGCGCAGCACGTCGTAGATCAGGTCGCTGGAGAAGGTCACCTGGCGGCCGGACTTCTCATGCCCGGCGAAGCGGCGCTCGATCAGGCCGGAAATCAGGGCGCAGTTCTTGAAGGCTCGTTTCATCATCACGCTCTCCTGCAGCCACGATTCCAGGTCGTCGCCCAGCATGTCCTCCTGAAACAGGGCGTCCAGGTCCAGGCCGTCCATCGGCCGGGCGGCCCAGATGGCTAGGGCGTAGTCGCTAGCCACAAAGCCGACGGGCCCCACGCCCGCCCGCTCCAGCCGGCGGGTGAGCAGCATGGCCAAGGTGGTGTGCGCCAGCCGCCCCTCGAAGCTGTAGCAGCAGAGGAAGAAGCGCTTATGGCGCGGGAAGGTCTCGATCAGCAGGTCGTCCATGGCCGGGATCAGCGAGCGGCGCTTCTGCGCCTCAAGCCATTCCCTCACATCGTCGGGCAGCCCCCCCCAGCGCGCCTCGTCGGCGATCATGGCCCGCACCCGCCGCGCCAGGAAGGTGGAGAGGGCGAACTTGGAGCCGCCCCAGCTGGGCATCTTGGGATCGGTGTTGGGCGCGGGGCTGACCAGGGCGTCGGGGCCCGTCACCCCATGGAAGCGCCACACCTGGCCGGCGAAGATGAATGTGTCGCCGATCTCCAGCTGCTCCAGATAGCCTTCCTCGGCCTCGCCGATCTTGCGCCCGGCGCGGCGGCCGGCCAGCAGACGGATGTTGAGCGTCTCGGGTCCGACGATCGCGCCGACGTTCAGCCGGTGGCGCAAGGCGACGTTGCCGTTGCGCACCCGCCACAGGCCGTCCTGTCCCTTCACGATGCGCCGGAACTGGTCGTAGCTCTTCAGCGCATAGCCGCCGGTGGAGACGAAGCTGACCACGTCCTCGTAGTCTTCCCAAGTCAGGCCCGCGTAGGGCGCCGCGGACCGGATCTCCTCGTAGAGCGCCACAAGGTCGAACGGTTCGCCGCAGGCCGCGCCCATCACATGCTGAGCCAGCACGTCCAGCGCCCCGTCGCGCTCGGGATCGCCGTCCAGGGCATTGGCCGCCACCGCCTCGCGCGCGGCCTGGCATTCGAGCATCTCAAACCGGCTGGCGGGGACCAGGAGGGCGCGGGAGGGCTCGTCCAATCGGTGGTTGGCCCGGCCGATCCGCTGCACCAGGCGCGCCGAGCCCTTGGGCGCGGCCAACTGGATCACCAGGTCCACTTCGCCCCAGTCGATGCCCAGGTCCAGGGTGGAGGTGCACACCACCGCCCGCAGCTCGCCGCGGGTCATGGCCGCCTCGACCTTGCGCCTCTGCTCTGCCGACAGAGAGCCGTGGTGCAGGGCGATGGGCAGGTTCTCCTCGTTGAGCCGCCACAGTTCCTGGAAGGCGAACTCGGCCTGCCAGCGGGTGTTGACGAAAACCAACGTCGTCCGGGCTTGGCGGATCGCATCATAGACCTCGGCCATGGCGTGCTGGGCGGTGTGCCCGGCCCAGGGCACATGGCCTTGCGACAACAGCACTTCCACCACCGGCGGCGCCCCCGGATCGCCGAGGATGAGGCCCGTCTGCGGCCCGAGCCAACGTCGCAGCCGGTCAGGGTCGTTGACTGTGGCTGACAGGCCCACGCGCTGCATTCGGGGCGAGAATTGCTGAAGCCGCGCTAGGCCGAGCGCCAAGAGGTCGCCGCGCTTGGTGGCGTAGAGCGCATGCGCCTCGTCGACGATCACGCGCTTCAGGCCCTGGAAATAGGCGCGCGAGCCTTCCCAGGCGCAGAACAGGGCCAGCTGTTCGGGGGTGGTCAAAAGGATGTCGGGCGGGCGCAGGCGCTGGCGCTGTTTCTTGGCCACGCTGGAATCGCCGGTGCGGGACTCCACCGCGATCGGCAGCCCCATTTCGGTGATCGGCGCCGTCAAGTTGCGCGCCACGTCCACCGCCAGCGCCTTGAGCGGCGAGATGTAGAGGGTATGCAGGCCGGCCGGTTCATCCGAGGGCTCGCGCGCCGACAGCTCGATCAGGCTGGGCAGGAAGCTGGCCAGGGTCTTGCCCCCGCCGGTAGGCGCGATCAGCAGGACGCTTTGGCCTGCGCGGGCCTTTTGCACCATCTCCAGCTGATGGCGCCGAGGCGTCCAGCCGCGGCTTGCGAACCAGTCGGAGAAGCGGGGCGGCACGTCGGGCGCTAGCCCGCTGCACACGCCTTTGCCGTCGTCGCCCGGCTCGACCGGGCGATCCAAGCTCGCTATCCGCATTCAAACCTCGCTTGGGTCTCCCGGTCGAGCCGGAGGACGACGAGTGATATAGCAATGTTCCTGTTCCGTTTCACCCTCCGAACAGGTATCGAGACGGGGTGAACGCGCCCTCCCTGAGTCTCGATCTCGCGACCGCCCTGGTGGTGCAGCCAGGGCCGCGCTGCGCCCTGTGTGACGGGCGCGGTCCGCGCGCGGTCCGCCCGCCTGAAGCGCGCGAGCTTTTCGAGCACGGACCGGTGCTTGTGGCTCACGCGGCCCTTACCGCCCGGCGCCTGGGCCTGCCCGCCCCGCCCCGCTCGCGCGACCTGTTCGACGCGCTGGAGCTCTACGTCTTCGTGCGGCCCGCCCGTTTTTGCGCGCCCTCCGCGGTGGGCCTGGCCCAGGCGCTCGGGATGCCCGAGCCCCATACGCCCGCCGAGCAGGCGGAAGCGCTGCAGGCCGCTTGCCGCCAACTCATTGTCGAACTGGCCGAGGCGCCTTGGCCCTCGCGCGAGGAGGCCCTGGCCCTGGCCGAGACTCTGGGCCGCGCCGGCTGGGCCTGGGCGGGCGCCGTCATCACCGCCCTCAGAAGCCGCGCCGTGCGCGAGGGCTTTCGCGGCTCGGGCCTGGAGGTCTGGGGCCGCATCCCCGAATGGGAGGACCAGGCGCCGCCGGGCGAGCCGGGCTCGCGGCCGATCGAGCCCGAGGACGCTCGCAAGCGCCTGGCCGAGTTGTTGTCGCGCGCGGGCCTGGACGAGGCGCGCCCGGCCCAGTCGCAGTACGCCTTCGAGGCCGCCCATGTATTCCAGCCTCGCGAGCGTGAGGGCGAGCCGCGCATGATGCTGGCGGAAGCCGGCACCGGCGTGGGCAAGACCTTGGGGTATCTGGCGCCCGCCAGCCTGTGGGCCGAGGCCAATGGACCGGGCGTGTGGGTGTCCACCTACACCCGCGCCCTGCAGCGCCAGATCGAGCGCGAGAGCCATGCCATCCATCCCGATCCGGCCATCCGCGCGCGCAAGGCGGTGGTGCGCAAGGGGCGCGAGAACTACCTGTGCCTGCTGAACCTGCAGGACGCGGTGCAGGCGGCCCAGCTCGGCAATGGCGACCTGATCGGCCTGGGACTGGCCGCGCGCTGGGTGCGCGCCACCCGCGACGGCGACATGACCGGCGGCGACTTTCCCGCCTGGCTGCCCACCCTGTTCGCCGTCGGCGCCCAGGCCCAGGCCGGCCCCGCCAATCTGGTGGACCGGCGCGGGGAGTGCGTGCACGCCGGCTGCGTCCACTACCGGGCCTGCTTCATCGAAAAGGCCGTGCGCGCCTCGCGCCGGGCCGATCTGGTGATCGCCAACCATGCCCTGGTCCTGACCCAGGCGGCGTTCGACGGCGCCCGCGCCGCGCGCGGAGCCAAGGCGGACGGGGAATCCACCGTCCTCAAACGCATTGTTTTCGATGAGGGGCATCATCTGTTCGACGCCGCCGACGCGGCCTTTTCGGCGGCGCTGTCGGGGGCCGAGGCGGCGGAGCTGCGCCGCTGGATTCGCGGGCCGGAGGGCCGAGGTCGGCGTGGACGGGGCCTGGAGGCGCGGCTGATGGATCTGACGGCCGAGCGCGAGGACGCGCGTCAGGCCTTGACCCAGGCCATCCGCGCCGCCGCCGCCCTGCCCGGCGAGGGCTGGTCCGGGCGCATCGCCCCGCCCTCGGGCGAGGTCAATCCCATGGGGCCGATCGAGCACTTCCTCACGGCGGCCTTGGAGCAATTGCGCGCCCGCGCCGCGCCTTCCGAGGTCGGCCAGGAATGCTCGGCCCGCCCCCCCATCGACCTGGTGCGCTTGGCCGCGCGCGAGGCCGCCGCGGCTCTCGCCGCCGTCGAGGCGCCGCTCCTGGCCCTGGCGCGGGGGCTGGAGGACTTGCTGGACGATGAGGCGGCGACCTTGCCGGCGTCCGAACGGGCCAGGATTGAGGGCGCCCTGCGCGGGCTCGATCGCCGGGCGCGCATGACCCTGCCGGCGTGGCGCTCCATGCTGCAGGCTCTGGACGAAAACGGCGAGGACGATCCTGATTTCGTGGACTGGCTGGAGGCGACCTTCGCCTTTGGTCGGGTGGTGGACATCGCCTATCGCCGCCACTGGGTCGATCCGACCGAGCCCTTGCAAGCGGCGGTGCTGGCGCCCGCGCACGGGGTGCTGGTGACCAGCGCGACCCTGGCGGACCCGGCTCTGGACGATCCCTTCGCCATCGCCGAGATGCGAACCGGCGCCGCGCGCCTGCCCGACCGGCCCAAGACCGTCCGGCTGACCTCGCCCTTCGACTATGCCGCTAACGCCAAGGCCTTCGTAGTGACCGATGTGGGCCGCGAAGACCCACGCCAAGTCGCCGCGGCCATGCGCGAGCTGTTCCTGGCGGCGGGGGGCGGGGGGCTGGGGCTGTTCACCGCCATCCGCCGTCTGCGCGCCGTGCATGAGAAGATCGCCGCCCCCCTTGCCGAAAAGGGCGTCGCCCTTTACGCCCAGCATGTGGAGCCGCTGGAAGTCGGCGCCCTGGTGGACATCTTTCGCGCCGAAGAAAATGCATGTTTGCTGGGCACCGATGCGGTCCGGGACGGCGTGGATGTGCCCGGCCGCTCCTTACGCCTTCTGGTGTTCGACCGCGTGCCCTGGCCCAGGCCCGACCTGCTGCACAAGGCGCGGCGACAGCGTTTCGGCGGCAAGGGCTATGACGACGGCATCGCCCGCGCCCGCATCGCCCAGGCCTTCGGCCGCCTGATCCGTAGAGCCGACGACAAGGGCGTGTTCGTCATGCTCGACGCTGCGGCCCCCACGCGCCTGTTCACCAGCCTGCCCGAGGGGGTGGAGCTGAGGCGGGTCGGGCTGGTGGAGGCGATCGAGGCGACGGCGGCGTTCTTGGGGTGAGGGCGCCAGCCAGCCTCCAGATTGGCGGCCCGTCCAAACCCTACCCCTGCCGCCTCATGCTCAGGATCCGCACCGGCGGGTCAATCATCTGGCCCTGCATTGCAGGGTTGCGGGCCGCGCCCGTGGTGGGCAGGGCCAGGATGGCGCGCGCCACCTCCATGCCTGAAATTACCTGGCCAAAGGCTGCGTAGCCGAGATTGTCGCCCGGGGCGGAGGGATTGGCGTCCAGGTAGGCGGCCGGCCCCACGCAGACGAAGAAATCCGAAGCGGCCGTGCCGGGCGCGTCGCGCGCCATCGACAGGGTTCCGTCCAGATGCTTCAGGCCGGTGGTCGTGGTGCTCTCATGGGCGATGGGCGGATAGAGCTTGCGCGCGTCGTCGTCGATGCCGCCCTCGATCAGGCCGGTGTCCGGGGCTCCCGGCGCGCGGCTGGCCCGGTAGAAACTTGAGCCATCGTAGCGCGCGGCGTCCACGTAGCGCAGGAAATTGGCGCAGGTGATCGGCGCCTTGCGCAGGTCCAGCGCCGCCAGGATGTCACCCTTATCGGTGGAGATCAGCACCCGGATCCGATCGTCCGGCGCTTGGGCGCGGGCCAGCGCGGGCAGGGCCGAGGCGGCCAGAACGCCGCCCGCGCGGGCCAGCAGAGTCCGTCGCGCGATCAAACCGTCAGCCATGATCTTTCCTCGTGCTCTAGGCGTGCGCCTTGTGGCATTCGAAGGCGTGCCGCTCGACCTGGATCGTCACGTGGGTGATGCCAAAGCGGCGCTGGGTCTCTTCGCAGATCCCTTGCAGGAAGGAGTCGTCGTCGCTCAGGGCTGCGGGGCGGACGAGATGCGCGGTGAGAGCCAAGGTCGCCGCGTCCATGGCCCAGACGTGTAAATCGTGCACCTCGGTCACGCCCGGCTGCTGGGCGAGGAAGCGGCGGATGGCGGCCATGTCCGCGCCGGCCGGAGCAGCGTCCAGGGCCATGTCGGCAGCCTCACGCAGCAGGCCGAAGGTTCCCAAAAGCACGATGACCACGATCACCAGGCTCACCAGGGGGTCCAGCCACAGGGCGCCGGTGAACAGCACAACGGCGCCCGATACAATCACGCCGATGGAGATCAGGGTGTCGGACGCCATGTGCAGGAAGGCCGCGCGCAGGTTGGCGTCGGCTTCGCGCCCGCGCATGAACAGCAGGGCTGTGCCGCCGTTGATCAGCACGCCGATGGCGGCGGTGATCATCACCACGTTTTCGCGCACCGGCTGGGGAGCGAGCAGCTTGTGGGCCGCCTCCCAAACGATCACGCCCGAGGCGAACACCAGCAGGAGCCCGTTGATCAGGGCGGCGAAGATGGTGGCCTTGCCGAAGCCATAGGTGCGCCGCTCCCCGCCCGGGCGCCGGGCCAGCCAAGCCGCGCCTCCCGCCAGGGCCAGGCCCAGCACGTCCGACAAATTGTGGCCCGCGTCTGCGAACAGGGCGGTGGAATGGGCGACGAAGCCCGCGACCGCCTCGGCCCCGACGAAGGCTAGGTTCAGGCCGACGCCGACGCCGTAGCGCCAATCATCTGGCGAAGGGGCGTGATGGTGGTGGTGATGCCCGTGCCCGTGCCCGTGATCGGCGTCCGCGTGATGCTCGTGATCNNTGATCATGCTCGTGACCATGTCCATGCTCGGCGTGATCGCCGTGTTCGTGGTCATGCCCGTGAGGATCGTGGATCATGCGGACGCTCCCTAGGCCTCGTGCTCGCCGGCGGGCGACGCGACGGACGCTCCCCCATGATGACGGCCGAAATCGGGCTCGGCGGTTTCCTGTCCGGCTTCGATGATGCCCCGGCGAATGGCCCGAGTGCGGGTGAACAGCTCCTGCAGCTTGTCGCCCTCGCCCCAGCGGATGGCGCGCGACAAGGCCTGCAGGTCCTCGGTGAAGCGGCCGAGGATCTCCAGCACCGCGTCCTTGTTGTTGAGGAACACGTCGCGCCACATGATCGGGTCCGAAGCCGCGATGCGGGTGAAGTCACGAAAGCCGCCGGCGGAATACTTCATCACCTCCGCCTGGGTCACTTGCTCCAGGTCCGCCGCCGTACCCACGATGTTGTAGGCGATCAGGTGCGGCAGGTGGCTGGTGACCGCGAGCACCAGGTCGTGGTGGTGCTCATCCATCCGCTCGACATTGGCGCCCATGCCGGCCCAGAAGGCCGCCAGGCGGTCTATCGCGGCGTCATAGGCAGCCTCGCCTTGGTTGCGGGCTTGGGGCGTGAGGATGACCCAGCGGTTCTCGAACAGTTCGGCAAAGCCCGCGTCCGGACCGGAATGCTCGGTCCCGGCGATGGGGTGGCCGGGGATCACGAACACGCCGGGCGGAGCCGAGGCTAGCATGGCCCTGGTCGCCGCGCCCTTGACTGAGCCCACATCGGTGATGGTGGCGCCCGGGCGATAGGCCGGCGCGGCCTGAGCCGCCGCTGCGCCGATGGCGCCCACGGGCGTGGCGTAGAGCACCAGGTCCGCGCCTGCCACCGCTTCGGCCAAGTCGGCCGTCGCGCGGTCGGCCAAGCCAAGCGCCTTGACCCGACCCAGCGCCGGTTCGCGCTCGCCCACCACGATCTCGCCGGCCAGACCCCGGGCGCGCGCGGCGCGGGCCACCGAGCCGCCGATCAGGCCGCAGCCGATGATGGCCAGGCGCTCGTACAGGGGCTCCGTGATCCTGTCTGGGCTCACCGCTGGCCTCGCATGAAGTCCGCTAAAAGGTCGACGATGGCCCGGTTGTGGGCTTCCAGTCCGATGGTGATCCGCAGATGTCCGGGCAGGCCGTAGTTGGTCAGGCCGCGCACCAGGTAGCCGTGATCGGCCAGGCGCGTCTCGGCCGCCTTTGCGGTGCGCGCATCGGGTGGGTCCGGAAACCCGACCAGGAGAAAATTGCCTTGCGAGGGCGTGACCTCAAGACCCAGGCCCCCCAGCTGCTGGGCCAGCCACGGCCGCCAGGTTTCCACCAAGGCCAGCGATTGGGCCTGGAACGCCTCGTCCGCCAGGGCGGCGACGGCCGCTTCCTGGCCGGCGATAGCGACGTTGAACGGCAGGCGGATGCGGTTCACCGCCGCGACCACGGGCTCGGGCGCATAGGCCCAACCCACGCGCAGGGCGGCGAGGCCGTGTAGCTTGGAGAAGGTGCGCGTGACCACCACATTGGCCGCCGCGCGCGCCAGGTCGAGGCCTACGTCGAAGCTGGGGTCGGTACAGAACTCCGCATAGGCGCCGTCGATCACCAGGATCACATCGGCCGGCAGGCCCGCGTGCAGGCGGGAGATCTCCGCCTCGCCGATGAAGGCGCCGGTGGGGTTGGACGGGTTGGCTAGGAACACCAGCTTGGTGCGCTCATCCACCTGGGCCAGCATATTGTCGACGTGGGTCGTCAGGCCCGGCTCGTCGGCGTAGCGCACCTTCGCCTGACACGCCCGGGCGCCGATGGCGTAGGCGGCGAAGCCGTACTGGCCCATGACGATGTTGTCGCCGGGCTCCAGGTAGGTCTGGTTGAGCAGGGCGAAAATCTCGTCCGACCCGCAGCCGAACACCAGGCGTTCCGGCTCCAGTCGGAAATGCTCGGCGATGGCCTCGCGCAGGATACGGGCGGTGGAATCCGGATAAAGCGCCAGGCGCTCGGCGGCGGCTAGATAGGCCGCCTTGGCTGCGGGGCTGCAGCCCAGAATGTTTTCGTTGGACGACAGCTTGACCGGAACGACGTCGGGCCGCTCCACCCTGGACTTGCCCGGGACATAGGCGGCGATGTCCAGGATGCCGGGCTTCGGCTGGGGTTTGTCCTTGATCGGCGCTTTCGGGGTCGGCGTGTGGGCGGTCATGGTATCCGCTTACACGTCGAAGGGCGTGGTTGCAGCCCCAATCACGCCCTTCAGATCGCCGGGCGCGCGGGCCAGGCGGGCGTCCTGGTCCTGCACGAAGCCGGCCAGGCTGAACAGCTTCAGTCCGCTGCCGTGAGTCATGAGCTCCGCCGCCAAACCGTCGCGGCCCAGAGTTTCCACGATCTTGGCCGCGGGCAGGGCGCAATCGGTGACCCAGTAGGTCTCGTCGCCTCCGGACGGTTCGACCTCGACCGCCGCGACCGCCAGGGCCGTGCGCGGCCCTTGGCGCAGCAGATCGGGCAGGGCGGCGAACACCTTGAGGTCCGGCTCGGCCAGCAGTCGGCCCCACCAGGCGGCGCCCGGCGTCAGGGCCAGCACGCCGACTCCGCCCGGAGTCTTGGCGGCCGCGAGCGCTTCGGCCGGGTCTGCCGCGAGCTTCAATGACGGTGCGCCGCCGAAGCGCAGGCGGGTCAGCTCGGTCAGGCGTGGGTTCTCGCGCCCGCCCCAGACCGACAGATGGTAGGGGCCCTGCCTCGACAGGTTCTCCGCCATGATCTGACGCCAAAGGCACACCAGAAGCTGGGGCGAGGCGGCGGTGCGCAGGCTGAGCAACCGGCGCAGGATCTGCGCCTCGCGCGCAGGCCGCAAGGCAAAGGCGTGTCCCTCGCCGGCGGCCCTCTTGGCCGCGACCACGGTGCGCGCCAGGTCGGCGCGCTCGTCGATCAGGGCCAGCAGGGCCGCGTCGATCTCGTCGATCCGGCTGCGTACAACCTCCAGCGACAGCGGCTCAGGCTCGTCCATGGTCTTCCCCGAAAGAAGCGGCGGACCATAACCCTTGGCGCTGGGCGTGCAACCTCACGGTCAAAAGACACGGGGCGCGGGGCCCAGAACCACTGGACCGAGGGTGGTCAGCCCGTTCTGGAAATTGAGCATCGCCGTTCGTTTGCCTGGGGCGACGCTAACCGCCAGAGCACCTTGAAGATGTCCATCCATGCCGACGGTCAGGGGCGTGGGCATGGCGTTGAGCTTGAGACCGCCCAGGTCCAGCTCGGCTTGGTCCACGCTCAGCACGCCGCCGGCGGAAATCCAATGGCGCACCGCCGAGGGCCAGTCCGGCCCGGAAATCTGGCTCAGCCGGCTCAGGCGTGAATGCCACAGGATCTGCAGGGCATTGTTGGCGCCGGTAAGCGAGCGGCCGCCATCCAGCTTCACCAGAAGCGCCGCCTGGTCGTCCGGGCCCGGTTGAAGATGCATCTCCAGCAGATCGGCCGAGGCCACCAGCGGCGGGGCCGAGCTCGGGCTGGGGGTGAAGGTCAACTTGATTCCCTGGAAGGACAGGCGCGGTGTGGCCGAACCCAGGCCCGAGACGCTGGCCCGGATAGCCTGCCCTGTGGCCTGCAGCGTTCCCTTGCCCGGCCGCGTCAGGGCAAAACCTTGGGGCGCAACGAAAATCCAGCGGTCGGGCGCATAGGCGTAGGCTTCGCCCTTGATTTGGGGTGCGGCCAGGGCCCAGCCGGTGCGATCGGCAAATCGCGGCTGATCCAGCGTCAGGTCCAGTCGGAACGGAAAGCCGTCGATACGTTCGGCGGTCCAGGACAGGACGTAGCCCTCGGCCCGCAGCGCCTGCGCCCGACGGTCCAGCCCAGCCTGCAGCTCGACCTTCGCCTTGAGCCAGCCGAATGCGCCGGCTGCCGCCAGGACCGCCACGGCGATATAGGGCAGAAATAGCCATAGGCGTCGCGGCCGAGGCCTAGCTGAACTATGGCCTGGACTATGGACCGGTTTACGAGAGGCGTCGGGATCGGGCATGGTCTGGGCCATTGAAGGGGCGAAGGCGTGACGGGTGACGGCGAGGAAGGCCGGTGGGTGTTCGGCTATGGGTCGCTGATGTGGCGGCCGGGCTTCGCCTATGTAGAACGAGCCGGGGCGACGCTCCATGGGCGACGGCGGGCCTTCTGCATCTATTCGGTGCATCATCGCGGCACGCCCGCCCAGCCGGGCTTGGTGCTGGGCCTGGCGCCGGGCGGCTCGACGCGCGGTGTCGCCTACCGCGTGGGGCAGGCCGATTGGGCGGCGACCTACGCCTATCTGCTGGAGCGTGAGCAGCCGACTGAAACCTATGTGGAGTCATGGCTCCATGTGCGTCTGATCGACGGGCGGCGTGTCAAGGCCCTGGCCTTTCTATCGGACAGAACCCATCCGCAATGGGCGGGCCGGCTTGACCCGGAGGCTCAGGCGCGGCTGATCGCCCACTCTTCGGGTCTTTCGGGCCGTAACGTCGATTATCTGCGCGACCTGATCGGTCATCTGCGCGAGGACGGGGTGCGCGACGGCGCCATGGAGCGCCTGCTGGCGAGCGTGGAGACGCTTGAGCGAGCTGCGATCAGCTGAATNNTAGGGCCGGATGGGTTGTTCTGGCTTGGGCGTCGTCAGGGGCAGGATTACGAGCAGGCCCGCATGAGTGGCCACGTGGCGCATCACCACGCGCGGGCCGCCCGGGTCGGCGACCTCGGCGATCACGAAGAAGCGGCCGGCCGGCAGGCCCTCGAAGGCGAAGGCGCCGCTGGCGTCGCAGCGGGCGGCCCGCACGAAGCGGCGCATATCGGGGTTGTCGTTGGCGATCACCCGACTGCGCACGCGCTCGACCGGTTCGCTGGCCGCTTCAATCGAGCCGTACAGGGCGCGAATCCGTTCGCGCGAATAGGGCGTGTCCGGCGTCAGGCCGACCGAATTTCCGGCGCAGCTACGGCCGGGCGCGGTGGTTCCATGAATCCGGCCTGAGCCAATGGCGGTGGCCCAGGCAAAATCTTCAGCGCGATAGGGCGCTTGGATGACCATTTCGGCCCGCGGCGGCGGCGGGGGAGGCGGGGGAGGCGGTGGAGCGGTGGTTTCGCAGCCGGCAAGCACCAAGGCGGATACCAAGCCAAGCAAGCGAAGCTTCACGGTCAATTCCTCCACGCGGCAAGCCGCGATTTCGACATAGGCCATTTGGCTGGCTTGGCGCTAGACCAAACGCGCGGCGACGACCAAGGTTCAATGGCCAAAGGCAGGCGAGCTGGCCCCGGCGATAGACCGGTTTGAACGTCGCTGTGGGCATGCGCCCCGCGCGAGACCTCGCGGGTGACGATTCCAGTTGCAAACGCCGGCAAGGCATCCGGATATGGGGCCCCGCATAGCGCCACACAGGCTAAGCCTTGAGCGTCATCGACACCCGCCGCGATCAGGTTTTTCCGGTTCTGAACGCCGTCCAGATCGCCGCCGCCCGCCGCTTTGCGGTGGGCGAACCCAGCCGTTTCGCGCCCGGCGAAGTGCTCTACGCCGTGGGCCAGCGTAACGCCCCCGCCTATCTGGTGCTCAGCGGCCAGATCGACGTGCTGCGGCGGGACGGCGTCGGACGCGAAACGCCTGTGACCGTCCACGGGCCGGGCCAGATCAGCGGCGAGACGAGCCAGTTGGCCGGGCGGTCGTCCTTGGCCGAGGGGCGCGCGGGGGCGGACGGCGTGGAGGTTCTGACCTTCGATGCGCCGCATCTGCGCGCCCTCATCGTCGGCTCGGCCGAGGTGGGCGAGATCGTCATGCGCGCCTTGATCCTGCGTCGCATGGCGCTGATCACTGACGGCGGCGCCGGTTCGGTGCTGGTGGGTCGCACGGGCGAGGCGGCCCTGGTGCGCATTGAGGGCTTCCTGCGCCGCAATGGCCATCCCTATGCGGTGCTTGACGCCCGGGACGGGGCGGACGGCGAGGCCGCCGTCCGGCAACTGGGGCTGCACGAGGAAGACATGCCCATCGTGCTGTGCCCCAACGGTGCGGTGCTCAAGCACCCCTCCGACGCGGAGATCGGCGCCTGCCTCGGCATCACGCCGGAACTGGATCCGGACAAGGTGTTCGACGTGGCGGTGGTGGGCGCCGGTCCGGCCGGCCTGGCCACGGCGGTCTACGCGGCCTCCGAAGGCCTGTCGGTGCTGGTGCTGGATTCCCGCGCCTTCGGCGGCCAGGCCGGAGCCTCGGCCAGGATCGAGAACTATCTGGGCTTTCCCACAGGCATTTCCGGTCTTGCGCTCACCGCCCGCGCCTTCACCCAGGCCCAGAAGTTCGGGGCCGAGATCGCCATTCCGGTCACGGTCGAGCAACTTGATTGCGGCGGCGAAGGGCGCAAGCCCGGCGATCTGTTCACCCTGTCCCTCGGCGGCGAGGCCAGGGTCCGCGCCCGCGCGGTGGTGATCGCGTCGGGCGCCCGCTACCGGTCGGCCGAGATCGAGAACCTCGACCGCTTCGAAGGGCAGGTGTCGTACTGGGCCTCGCCGATAGAGATGCAGCTATGCGAGAACCAGGAGATCGCCCTTATCGGCGGCGGCAATTCGGCGGGCCAGGCGGTGGTCTATCTGGCGCCGAAGGTGAGCCGCCTGCATCTGGTGGTGCGCGGCCCGGGTCTTGAGGCCACCATGTCTCGCTATCTGATCGATCGGATCAACGCCTTGCCCAATGTGGAATTGCACCGCCGCACCGAGGTCAAGGGTTTGGAAGGGGATGCGTCCGGCGCCCTGTCGGGGGCCGTGTTTCATCACAGGGACACCGGTGAGACCTGGACCACGCCGCTCCGCCATCTGTTCCTGTTCATCGGGGCTGATCCCAATACCGACTGGCTGAGCACCTGCCCGGTGGCTCTGGACGACAAGGGCTTCGTCTGCACCGGAAGACCCCAAACGGCGCCGCCCTGGGCCGCCTTCGGCCGCGCACCTTTCCCTCTGGAGACGAGCGTGCCGGGCGTCTTTGCCGTCGGCGATGTGCGCTGGGGCTCGACCAAGCGCGTGGCCGCGGCGGTGGGCGAGGGGGCGCAGGTCGTGGCGAGCATCCATCAGGTGTTGGCGGCCCAAGAGGTGGCCCAGGAGGCAGCGACATGAGCGAGGACGGCTGCGGTCATCATAAGAGCATTCACACGGTGACGCCCAGCGCGCGTGGCTGCGAGGACTGCCTCAAGATCGGCTCACCCTGGCTGCACCTTCGCCTGTGCCGCGCCTGCGGCCATGTGGGTTGCTGCGATGACTCGCCCAACCGGCACGCGACTAAGCATTTCCACGCTGCGGGCCATCCGATCATCGAGGGGTACGATCCGCCCGAGGGCTGGGGCTGGTGCTATGTGGACGAGTTGTTCGTCGACCTGCCCGACCAGACACCGCAGCTGGGGCCTATTCCGCGCTACTACTGATCCGCCTCCGCCAGCGGGTTGGGCGTGGGCGGCGCCACCCGACGCAGGGTGTTGCGGTCGGTATGGTGGAAGGGCTCGGCGCGGCCTTTCACGGTCATCACCGTGTCCTCGAAATAGGACCAGGTCCCGTCCGCGTTGACGGTGACCCTGATCATGAAACTGTCGGTCCGGAAGGCCTCGTCCAGGAACGGTCCGGAGCAGATGCCGTTGGTGGTCGAGCCCCGTTCTGCACGCACCTCGAAGCTCTTGGCGTCCGCCTCGGCGTGGCCCATGGCCAGCACGATCTGCGCGCGCGGAATGGTCAGGGAGTGGAAGAGGGTCCCCGTGGCGGGCTCCCACAGCCAGTAGCCCACCTGGTCGTGATAGGTCTCCACCTCACCCGGCTTGACGATATGCAGGTGGTAGCGCAGCCCGTAGAGGAGCTGCGGCCCGTTGGACTGGGGGTCGATCGGCTCCAGGGTGATGGTTTCCACATAGGGTTGGCGCCGCTCGCCCTCGTAATAGGGATTGACGTCCAGGCCCTTGATCCCTTCCCAGACGCCCGCCAACGGCGCCAGGGGTCCCAGATTGGCCAGGGCGTGGACGTCGACGTCCTCCTCTTCGGCATAGATGTCGGCGGGGATGTCGGTCATGGCGTCGACTTCGGCTGGATGGGCCCCTGGTTTGCAAGGCTCGGGCCGGCCTCGTCAAGACATAGCCCGTTCCGGACGTGAGCCGTTTCAGCAGGCCTCTTGGGCGTATTAGAAATCCTTGTAGTCCTATTATTCCGATAGACTATATTTAATGTTGTCACGGATGGGCTGACTGGAAGGGATTTTCGCCGTGACCGAGACCAAACTGAACTTCAACCGTCGTGGCCTGATCGCTGCGGCGGCGGGCGGCGCGGCGGCCCTGGCGGCGCCGGCGGTGTTGAGGGGCGCGGCCCAGGCGGCGGCCGGCCCCATCACCTTGCTCAACGTCAGCTACGATCCCACGCGCGAGCTGTACAAGGCGATCAACGCCGCCTTCATCCGGTACTGGAAGTCGCGCACCGGGCAGGATCTGGTGATCAACCAGAGCCACGGCGGCTCCGGCGCCCAGGCGCGCTCGGTGATCGATGGGCTGGAGGCCGACGTCGTGACGCTGGCCCTGGCTTACGACATCGACGCCATCGCCGACCGTGGCCTGATCACGCCCAATTGGCAGTCTCGCCTGCCCGACAACTCAACCCCCTACACCTCGACCATCGTGTTCCTGGTCAGGAAGGGCAATCCCCAGCACATTCGCGACTGGGGCGATCTGATCAAGCCGGGCGTCCAGGTGATCACCGCCAACCCCAAGACCTCCGGCGGAGCGCGTTGGAATCTGCTGGCCGCCTACTCCTGGGCGTTGAAGCAGCCAGGCGGGAACGCCAACACGGCCAAGGCCTATATCGCCAACCTGTACAAGCACGTGCCGGTGCTGGATTCCGGCTCGCGCGGCTCCACCACGACCTTCGCCGAACGCGGCATCGGCGATGTGCTGCTCGCCTGGGAGAACGAAGCCTACCTGTCCCAGGCGGAATTTCCGGGCAAGTTCGATATCGTGTTCCCGTCTATCTCCGTCCTGGCCGAGCCGCCGGTGGCGGTGGTGGACAAGAACGTGGACAAGCACGGCACGCGCGCGGTGTCCGAAGCCTATCTGAACTTCCTGTACAGCCCCCTGGCCCAGGACATCATCGCCCAGAACCACTATCGGGCGCGCAACGGCCAGACCATCGCCAAGTACGAAGCCAATTTCCCCAAGTTGCAGTTGACCTCGGTCGATGCCGACTTCGGCGGCTGGCGTAAGGCCCAGGCGACTTTCTTCGCCGACGGCGGCCTGTTCGACCAGATCTACAAGCCGAGCTGATGGCGCTGACGCTAAGCCTTCCCAGGCTGCGTGAGCCGAGCGTCCTGCCGGGCTTCTGGCCGGCGCTCGGCTTCACCGTCGCCTATCTCAGCCTGATCGTCCTGATCCCGCTGGCGGCGCTGATCGCCCGTCCGTGGGAGCATGGCTTGGCCGACTTCTGGCGCACGGTGACCGATTCGCGGGTGCTGGCCGCCCTGCGTCTCAGCTTCGGCGCGGCCTTCATCGCTTCGCTCGTCAACCTGGTGATGGGTCTGATCACCGCCTGGGCGCTGGTGCGCTACGACTTCCCCGGCCGGCGGCTGCTGGACGCCATGGTCGACGTGCCCTTCGCCCTGCCCACCGCCGTGGCGGGCATCGCCCTGGCCACCCTCTACGCCCCCAACGGCTGGATCGGCGCCCTTTTGGCGCCGCTGGGCGTGAAGGTCGCCTATACGCCGCTGGGCGTGCTGGTCGCCCTGATCGCGGTAGGCCTGCCCTTCATCGTCCGTTCGGTCCAGCCGGTGCTGCAGGACCTGGACGCCGAGATTGAGGAGGCGGCGCTGACCCTGGGCGCCGGCCGCTGGCGTCGCATCCGCACGGTGGTGCTCCCGGCCGTCGCGCCGGCCCTGGTCACAGGCTTCTCCCTGGCCTTCGCCCGAGCGGTGGGCGAGTACGGCTCGGTGATCTTCATCGCCGGCAACATGCCGCTCCGGTCCGAGATCGCCCCCCTGCTGATCGTGATCAAACTGTCCCAGTTCGACTACGCCGGCGCTGCGGCCGTCGGCCTGGCCATGCTGGTCCTGTCCTTCGCCGCCCTGCTGGTCATCAATATCGGCCAGGCTTTGCTGTTGAGGCGCGGCCGATGAGGACAATGGTCCCCGAAAAGCCCAAGGGCTTTGCCTGGCTGGTGGTGGGCGCCGCGGCCCTGTGGATGGGCCTGGCCATCCTCCTGCCCCTGGTCTCGGTGTTCGTGGAAGCCTTCCGCCAGGGCGCTGCGGCCTATTTCGCCTCGTTCCAGGACCCCGACGCCCAGGCCGCCATCAAGCTAACCTTGCAGGTGGCCCTGGTCGCCGTGCCGCTCAACGCCCTGTTCGGCCTGGCCGCCGCCTGGCTGATCGCCAAGTTCGAGTTCGCCGGCAAGGGCCTGCTGCTGACCCTGATCGACCTGCCGTTCTCCCTCTCGCCGGTCATTTCGGGCCTGGTGTGGGTGCTGGTGTTCGGGGCCAATGGCTGGTTCGGGCCCCTGCTCGATCAGCTCGGCGTCCGCATCATCTTCACCTACACCGGCATCCTCCTGGCCACGATTCTGGTCACCTTCCCCTTCGTCGCCCGCGAGCTGATCCCCCTGATGCAGGCGCAGGGGACCGACGAGGAGACCGCCGCGGTCACCCTCGGCGCCGGCGGGCGCGACATCGTCTGGCGCGTCACCCTGCCCAACATCGCCTGGGCCTTGGTCTATGGCGTGCTGCTCTGCAACGCCCGCGCCATGGGCGAGTTCGGCGCGGTTTCGGTGGTGTCCGGTCACATCCGCGGCCTGACCGACACCATGCCCCTTCACGTGGAAGCCCTCTACAATGACTACAATTTCGTCGCAGCCTTCGCCGTCGCCTCTCTCCTGGCAGGGCTCGCCCTCGTCACGCTCGCGGTCAAGACCCTCCTTGAGTGGCGTTTCTCAAGCGAGCTCGCATCCGGCGCGCGCCGCTGAGGACGGCGGCCGGGCCCAAGGCCTGGCGGTCAAGGATGTGGCCAAGCGCTTCGGGCGTTTTCCCGCGCTCAAGGGCGTGTCGATCAGCGCCGAGCCGGGCGAGTTCCTGGCCCTGCTGGGTCCTTCCGGATCGGGCAAGACCACCCTGCTGCGCATCATCGCCGGCCTGGAGACGCCCGACGCGGGGACCGTATTCCTGCAGAGCGAGGATTTCCTGGCCCAGACCCCGCGCGAGCGGCGGGTGGGCATGGTGTTCCAGTCCTACGCCCTGTTTCGCCACATGACCGTGGCCAAGAACATCGCCTTCGGCCTGGAGGTGCTGCCCCGCGCCCAGCGGCCGCGCAAGGCCGAGATCAAGGCGCGGGTGAAGCAGCTCCTGGCCTTGATCCAGCTGGAGGACCTGGGTGGCCGCTATCCGCGCCAGCTATCGGGCGGCCAGCAGCAGCGCGTGGCCCTGGCCCGCGCCCTGGCCATCGAGCCGCGCGTGCTGCTGCTGGACGAGCCCTTCGGCGCCCTGGACGCCAAGGTGCGCAAGGAGCTGCGCTATTGGCTGCGCCGTATTCACGACGAGACGGGCGTCACCACCATCTTCGTCACCCACGACCAGGAAGAGGCCATGGACCTGGCCGACCGCGTGGCGGTGCTGAAGGAAGGCCGCATTGAGCAGGTGGGCGCGCCCGAGGCCCTGCACGAGCATCCGGCGTCGGCCTTCGTGTTCGATTTCCTCGGCGAATCCAACCGTCTGCCCTGCCATCTGTCGGGCGACCTGGCCGCCTTCGACGGTTTTTCCGCCCCTGCCGTGGTCGCGCCGGGCGCTTCGGGCAACACGACAGCGTGGTTCCGGCCGCACGAGACCGAGCTATCGGGCGAGGGTCCGGGGCTGGGTGTCACCGTGACCGGCGTGCACAACCAGGGCGGCCTGGTGCGCGTGGACCTCAGCGCCGCCGATGGATCGACGTTCGAGGTCGACCTGCCGCGGGTGTCGCGCCCCACGGGCCTGGGCGTCGGCGCGCAGTTGAAGCTGCGTCCGAGACGGGTGTTTGTGTTTGCGGACGCACCTGTCCCATGATGCCGCCGCCATATCGACAGAGCGCGGCCTGGCCCTGCGCAGGGCGTCACCTCGCCGCTTGAAGTCGTTCATGGCCGCGGCTTGAGCCGGCCAAACGCCGTCCTCGCCCGCTCCTGCCATTTTGCAACAGAGCCATCGATCGCAACGCGCCTGCGGAGCGGTTGTCAGGACCAATTGGAATGATATATAACATATCATTGAAAGGAAGCGATGCCTGGTCCGGTAACTTCCCCCTCTGACGTCAGTGCGGCGACAGGCCCTTAGTCAGCCGCGGTTCCATTCTATTCGCGCCGCAATTGCGCCTCTCACCGACGAGGCTCCGGAGATTTCCCAATGGCCATTGATCCGTCCGAAACAGAAACCGTCGCCTTCACCGTCGAGGACGGGGTGGCCTGGGTGAAGTTCAATCGCCCGGACAAGCGCAACAGCATGAGCCCCAGGCTCAATCGCCAGATGATGCGCGTGCTCGACGATCTGGAATTCCGCGACGATATTGGGGTCCTGGTGCTGACCGGGGAGGGCTCGGCCTGGACTGCGGGGATGGACCTGCAGGAATACTTCCGCGAGACCGAGGCTCAAGGTCTAAAGGGCACGCGCGGGGCCCAACGCGAATCCTACGGTTGGTGGGCGCGTCTGCGCTGGTTCCAGAAGCCGACCATCGCCATGGTCAACGGCTGGTGCTTTGGCGGCGGCTATGGACCGCTGTTCGCCTGCGATCTCGCCTTCGCCGCCGAGGAAGCCAATTTCGGCCTGAGCGAGATCAATTGGGGCATCCTGCCAGGCGGCGGCGCCGCCAAGGTGGCGGTCGAGCTGACATCCTTCCGCCGGGCCATGTACCACGCCCTGACCGGCGAGAGCGTCGACGGCAAGACCGCGGCGGAATGGGGGCTGGTCAATGAGGCCGTGCCGCTCGCGCGGCTGAAGGCGCGGGTTTCGCAAGTCGCGCAGATCCTTTTGCAGAAGAATCCCGTGGCGCTCAAGGCGACCAAGGACGCTATCCGCCGCGTGCGCGAAATGACCTACGACAACGCCCAGGACTATCTGATCCGGGCCCAGGAGGCGGCCAACAGCTACGATAACGAAGGCCGCAAGGACGGCATCAAGCAGTTCATCGACGACAAGGCCTACAAGCCGGGCCTCGGCGCCTACGACAGGTCCAAGAGCCAACCGACCAAACCCGCGCGATAGACAGTGGCCGGGGATCGCATCATGGCCGACGACCAAGCCGCCGTCCTTAATCTCGACCGCCTTTTGCGGCCGCGTTCGGTCGCCATCGTCGGCGCGTCGGCGACGCCCGGCGCGCTGGGGGCTTCGCTCCTGACCAACCTGGAGCGCAGCGGTTTCGCCGGCGATATCCACCTGATCAACCCGAACCGGGCCGAAATCAGCGGCCGGGCCTGCCTCAAGTCAGTGGATGATCTGCCCGAAGGCGTGGACGCCGCCGTGCTGGCGATCCCCCAGCCGGCCGTGCTGGAAGTTGTCAAGGCTCTGGCTCGGCGCAAGGTCGGGTCTGTGGTCATCTTCTCCTCTGGCTTCGCCGAGGGAGGGGAGGCCGGCATGGCCGAGCAGCGTGCGATCGCCGCCGTGGCCAAGGCGGCGGGCATGGTCGTGGAGGGCCCAAATTGCTTAGGCATGGTCAATTTCGCCGAAGGAATTCCGCTCACCTTCGTGGAAACCCGTACACCGCGCCAAACCGGCGACGAAAAGATCGGTATCGTTTCGCAGAGCGGCGCCATGGCCTCGGTGCTGATGGTGACCTTGGCCAGCCGGGGGCTGGAGCTGTCTTTCTCCGTTTCCACCGGCAATGAGGCGGCGTCGGGCGTAGAGGACTATGTCGAGTACTTGGTCGAGCATGCCTCGACCCGCGTCATCGCCATGATCGTCGAGCAGTTCCGCCAGCCGCAGCGCTTCTTGCGCGCCGCGCGCCGCGCACGGGAAAAGGGCAAAACCATTGTGCTGCTGCATCCCGGCAAGAGCGGCGGCGCGCGCGCCTCCGCGGCGACCCACACGGGAGCCTTGGCCGGCGATTACGAGACCATGCGACTGTTCGTCCGCCGGGCCGGTGTCGTCTTCGCCGAAACCCTGGAAGAACTGGGCGACATCAGCGAGATCGCCATGCGCTGCGAACGCTTGCCCGAGGGCGGCGTCGCGGTGGTGGGCGAGTCCGGCGCCTTCAAGGCCCTGACCCTCGACCTGTGCGAAGACCTGGAGTTGAGCCTCCCGCCGCTGGCCGACGCCGATTCGCCGCAGCTGCGCGCGGCGATGCCGGAGTTCGTCGGCGTCAGCAATCCGCTCGATCTGACCGCCCAGGGCCTGGTCGATCCGGCCCTGTACGAGCGCGTGCTGACCGCCCTCCTGAGCGACATGCGTTTCGGCGTGATCGTCGTCGGCATCATCCAAGGCGATCCCAGAACCATAGGCGTCAAGGCCCCGCCGATCCTGGCGGCGATAGCCAACGGCCGCCACACTAAGCCTGTGGTGTTCGCGGGCCTGGACGAGGGCGCGCAAGTGCCGGCGGACATCGTCGCCGCCCTGCGCGCAGCCCATGTTCCTTATTTTCCTACCGCCGAACGGGCGCTTCGAGCGATCAAACGATTGTGCGCCGTGGACCGGCGCCCCGTGGCTCCGCCGCAGACGCGGGCGGCGGTTGCCGGCCTGTCCGAAGGCGTCATTCCCGAATATCGAGCCAAGGCCGCCCTGGCGCCGCTGGGCGTCCGGTTCCCCCCCGGTCGGTTCGTCCGCAGCCTTTCCGAGGCGCAAGCGGCTGCCGAGGACCTGGGCTATCCTGTGGCGCTCAAGGCGCAATCGGCGGACCTCTCGCACAAGAGCGATGCGGGCGGGGTGATCCTGTCGCTGAAGGATTGGTCGGCCCTGGTCCAGGGCTGGGGACGCCTGGCTCAGAACATCGCCAATGCCCGGCCCGGCCTGGCGCTGGACGGCGTCCTGGTCGAGAGCATGGGCGAGGGCGGAGTCGAGCTGATTATCGGCGGCCGTCATGATCCGGACTGGGGCCCGGTGATCCTGGTCGGCTTCGGCGGGGTGCTGGCCGAGATGCTGCACGACGTGCGGCTGCTGACGACGGATCTGACCCGCGACGCCATCGCCGCCGAACTACGGGGCCTTAAGTGCGGGGCGTTGCTGGACGGGTTTCGCGGTTCGCCGCAGCTCGATATCGAAGCCGTGATCGATATCATTGTCGCGCTCGGCGCCGCTCTGACAGCGACGCCGTCCATAAGGGAAGTGGATCTGAATCCCGTGGTTGTGCATCCCAAGGAGCGGGGCGCGGTCGCGCTCGACGCCTTGATCACCGTTGAGGCGTCGGCCAGCGCCGTTCGAGGATCATGACGAGCAGGGCGAAGGGCAAACCCGATTTTGACCAAGACAATTTCTTGGAGCGTCAGCTGGGCTATCAGCTGCGTCGAGCCACGACGGTGCTGCTGCGCGAACTGGCCCAATCCCTGGTCGAACTAGACCTGCGTGTTACCGACGCCACGATCCTGCATCTGATCGACCAACAACCGGACATCACCCAAAGCGTTCTGAGCCGGATGCTGGGCATCAAGCCGGCCAATATGGCGCCCTTGGCCGCGGGACTCATTCAGCGCGGCCTGGTCGAACTTGGCCAGACGAATGGCCGGGCGCAGGGGTTGCGTGCGACGTCGGCGGGCCGCGCCCTGGCTGAACAGGCTCGTGCTCGCATGAGCGCCCACGACGCGCGCATCCTGCCTGAGCTGTCTATCGAAGAACGACGCCTGCTGCTGCGTCGCCTCAGCGCGATCTGGAAATAATATTTCGAAGGACGATAAGGGATGCTCACTCATTTGAGCGTGAGTGGGTGGTTGCAGTTTATGGGAGTGCGGATATTCGAACCTACCGCGGCGGTCCCGCACTGGTAGCTGGGGGCGGGATCGAACCGCCGACCTGTGGGTTATGAATCCACCGCTCTAACCATCTGAGCTACCCAGCCCCGCGCCGCGAGGAGCGGGGTTTATAAGGTCGCCGCCCTTTCTGTTCAAGCCGGTTGGGAAGCGGGCGCGAAGCGGCTAGGTTTATGGCGATGAGCGTGCTGCAACTCTTGGGATCGGCCGGGGACGGCGGGGCCGAGACCTACTTCCTGTCCCTGGTCGAGGCGATGGCCGACGACGGGCTTGAGCAGGCATGCGCCATTCGCCCCCACGCGGCGCGCCAGGCGCGCCTTGAGGCCCTGAACATTCCCGTTATCGCCCCGCCCTTCGGCGGCCCGATCGACTTTTCCACCCGCGGCCGGGTCGCCGCCTTCGCCAAGGCCCAGGAGGCGCGCGCCCTCATCGCCTGGATGAGCCGGGCGGCGCGCTTTTCCCCAGCGGGGCCTTGGGGCCGCATCGGGCGGCTCGGCGGCTATTACGACCTGAAATACTATCGCGGCTTCGACGCCCTGGTGGCCAATACCCGCCACATCCAGGCCTGGATGATCGCGCAGGGCTGGCCGGCCGAGCGGGCGCTGTACATCCCTAACTTCGCCGAGCCGGGGGCCGAGCCCGCCGCCTCGCGCGCATTGCTGGATACGCCGGCCGATGCGCCCCTGTTCCTGGCGCTGGGCCGTCTGCACCCGAGCAAGGCGCACGACGTTTCGCTCAAGGCCCTGGCGCGCCTGCCCGAAGCCTATCTGTGGATCGCCGGCTCTGGGCCGCTGGAGGGCGAGCTGAAGGCCCTGGCGCAGCAGCTCGGCGTGGCCGGACGCGTGCGCTTTCTGGGATGGCGCGACGACGCCTCGGCGCTTTACCGGGCGGCCGACGCCTGCCTGTTCCCCTCGCGTTTCGAGCCCTTGGGCAATGTGGTGATCCAGGCCTGGGCGCACGGTCTGCCTATCGTGGCGGCGGCGAGCCAGGGCCCTGCCGACCTGATCGCCGACCAGGCGGACGGCCTTCTTGTGGCCGTCGACGACGATGAAGCCCTGGCCCGCGCCGCGCGGCGCCTGATCCAAGAGCCGGGTCTGGGCGCGCGGTTGGCGCAGGCCGGCGCCGAGCGGGTGACTCAGGCGTTTTCCAGGGCGCGGGTGCTCGCCGAGTGGCGTAACCTGCTTGTCCGGTTTGGAGTGGACTGAATGTGCGGCATAGCGGGCGTGGTGGGCGAGGTGGCGGAGGGCGAGGCCCAGGCCATGATCCGCACCTTGGCGCATCGGGGCCCCGACGGCATCCGCGGCGAAAGCATCACCCGGCAGGGTCAGATGCGGCCGATGGCGGCCCTGGCCCATGCGCGGCTGTCGATCATAGACCTGGAAGGCGGCTGGCAGCCCCTGCACGCCGCCGGCTGCACCGTGGTCGGCAACGGCGAGATCTACAACTACCTGGAGCTGATCGATCAGTTCGGCCTGAAGGACGTGCTGCAGACCGGATCGGACTTCGAGCCCCTGCTGCACATCTACGCTCGTGAGGGCGAAAAGGCGTTCGACCGCCTGCGCGGGATGTACGCCTTCTGCCTGATCGGTCCGGAGGGGCGGGTTTGGCTGGTGCGCGATCCCTTCGGCATCAAGCCCCTGTACTACCGCCAGACCGGCGGCAAGCTGGCCTTCGCCTCCGAGCCTCGCGCGCTTCTGGGCCCCCGCAAGACGGAAATCGAGATGGAGCCGCTGGAGGACCTTTTGGCCCTCAACTACGTCACGGGCCGCAACACGCCGTTCAAGGGCGTGCGCCGGGTCAAGCCGGGCGAGGTGGCCGAGGTGGTCTATGGGCGTCTGGCCCCGCGGCGCGTGCGCCCGGCTATCCCGCCGCCGCAGCCCGGCGCGCGGGCTCCCAAGAGTGAAGGCGAGGCGCTGGAGCAGCTCGACAAGGTGCTGGAGGACAGCGTGCGGGTGCATCAGCGCGCGGACGTGCCCTACGGCCTGTTCCTGTCCGGCGGGATCGATTCGGCCGCCATCGGCGTCATGATGAGCCGTCTGAACGAGCGGCCGGTGACCGCCTTCACCTGCGGCTTCGTCACGCCCCCGGGCCAGGCGCCCGCCCGCGACGAGCGCGGCCAGGCCGAGAAGGTGGCGCGGGCCCTGAACCTGGACTGGCGCGAGGTCAGCTTTGGCGAGGAGGACTTCTGGCGCGTCCTGCCCGAGGTCGCCTGGGCGCTGGACGATCCCACCGCCGACTACGCGACCTTGCCCACCTACAAGCTGGCCGAGCAGGCCAAGGGAACCTTGACCGTGGTTCTGACCGGCGAAGGGGGCGATGAGCTGTTCGCCGGCTACGGCCGCTATCGCCGCGCTCTGCGCCCGGCTCTTTTCGGCGGACGGCCGGCGGGACCGCGCGCCGATGTGCCCTTCCTGCGTGACCGCGGACAGGCCGCCGTGGAACATTGGCGCCAGGCCACCGATCCGCCGCAGGGCCTTGGCCGCCTGCAGGAGATGCAGCACCGCGATATCGCCGGTTGGCTGCCGGGCGATCTGCTGCTCAAGCTCGACCGCTGCCTGATGGCCCACGGGCTGGAGGGTCGCACGCCGTTCCTCGATCCTGAGGTGGCGCGGTTCGCCTTTCACCTGCCGGACGCCATGAAGCTGCATGGGCGGCTGGGCAAATGGCTGCTGCGCCGGTGGCTGCAGCGCCATTGCCCAGCCGCCGATCCCTTCGCGCGCAAGGCCGGCTTCACCACTCCCGTGGCGAGCTGGATCGCCCCGCGCGCCGCTGACCTTGGCCCGCGGATCGCCGCAGTGGAGGGCGTGCGCAAACTGTGCGAGCCGGACGCGGTCAGGGCGGTGTTCAAGGACAGCGGCCAAGCGGCGTCGCGCTGGCCTTTGCTGTTCCTGGCGGTGTGGTGGGGCATACACGCCGAAAGTTTGGAGCCGGCGGCGGCGCTGAAACGGGTGCTGGGGGAATAAGGTGTGGCGCCGCAATAAAAAGCCAACAGAGCGGCGCTAGGTAAAGCCGCGACAGCGGAGCTTCATGGCGCGCGGGAGGATTCGGATGAAATCATTGGCCGTTGGTGCGTTGGCGATCAGCATGATCGCGTCGGTGGCGGGGGCCCAGACCTCGGCTCCGTCTACGGGTCCCTACAAGGTGCTGAAGGCCGATAAGGTCGGCGGCGTCGGCGGTTTTGACTACCTTTACGCCGACGTTCCCGGCCGCAAGCTTTACATCCCTCGTCGCGGGCCTTCGGGTCACATGACGGTCTACGACCTGGACACCCTGGCGCCCCTTGGCGACATCGCCGGCATCAACGCCCACGGGACCGCCATCGATCCCAAGTCCGGCCACGGCTTCGCCAGCGCCAAGCCGGTGGCGATGTTCGACTCCAGCACCCTGGCGATGATCAAAACCATCGACGTCCAGGGCAATCCGGATGGCATCCTCGGCGACCCGGTCAGCCAACGCGTCTATATCTTCAGCCATTCGGCGCCGAACGTGACGGTGCTCAACGCCGTCGACGGGGCGGTGGTCGGGACGATCGATCTGGGCGGCGCGCCGGAACAGGCCGTCACGGACGGCAAGGGCCATCTGTACGTCGACCTGGAAGACAAGGATCAGGTGGCGGTGGTCGACACCAAGACCCTGACCAAGACCGGCGCCTACAGCCTGGGCGACAAGTGCGGCGGTCCTGGCGGCTTGGCCTTGGATGAGAAGAACCGCGTCCTGTTCGTGGCGTGCCACGAGCCCGCCAACATGGCCATGCTCAACGCCGACACCGGCGAAATCCTGTCCGTGCTGCCTATCGGCGCGGGCGTTGACGGCGCGGCCTTCAACCCCAACACCCTGGAAGCGTTGAGCACCCAGGGCGATGGCTCCTTGACGGTGATCAAGGAGCTCAGTCCCAAGAGCTTCGTGGTTGAGCAAACCGTGAAGACCCAGGTCGGGGCGCGCACCGTGACGCTGGACACCCGAACCAATCATCTGTTCACCGCCACTGTCGAATTTGGCGCCGCGCCCGCGCCCTCCTCGCCGGCGACCTCCGGGGGCCGGCCGGCGCGGGGTCCGATGCTCCCTGACTCCTTCACGATCTTGGAAGTTGGCAAATAGCTCTGCGTTCGGCTGGGTGGGTCTCGGTCAACCGCCCAGCATGGTCGCCACATAGTCGCCGATGGCCAGGGAGCTGGTCAGGCCTGGGCTTTCGATGCCGAACAGGGCCACTAGGCCGCTCAGGCCATGCCTGTCGGACCCGTCAATGCGAAAGTCCGGCTGGGGCTCGCCGGGGCCGTGCAGCTTGGGCCGGATGCCGGCATAGTCCGGCGACAGGGCGCCGTCGGGCAGGCCGGGCCAGAAGTGGCGGACGTAGCTGTAGAAGCTGGCCGCGCGGGCCGGATCCACGTCGTAGTCCTCGCGCGTCACATACTCCAGGTCGGGTCCGAAATGGGCGCGTCCGGCCATGTCGCGCTTGTAGTGGATGCCCAGCGCGCCGGGAACGGGCGGTGGATAGACCAGGCGCTGGAACGGCGCCTTGCCGTGCAGGGCGAAGTAGACGCCCTTGCCGTAGTGCAGCGTGGGAATTTCATCCGCCGGGTAGCCTTCCACGCGGCCCGCGGCGTCCTGGGCGCCCAGGCCGGCGGCGATAACCAGGCGCTTCACGCTCAGGCTCGCAGGGTCAGCCCCGCCCGTTTGGACCTGAAACCCCTCCGCCAGGGGCTCGGCGCTTTCGAACGGCGCGTCCAACGCCACCACCCCGCCGTTCGCCTCGATCTCGCCCTGCAGGGCCACCATGTAGCCGTGGGTGTCGAAGATGCCGGTCTGCGGGGAATACAGGCCCATCACCGCGCGGGCCTGCGGCTCCAGGGCGTGCACCTGCTGGGCGGTGAGCAGGGCCAGGCCCTCCACGCCGTTGGTCGCGGCTTGGCGGTGAATCGCCTCCACGCGCTCGACCTCGACGTCGTCGGTGGCCACCACGATCTTGCCGCAGCGCTCATAGGCCACGCCATGCTGATCGAGGAAGGCGTAGAGCGCGCGGCGGCCCTCCACGCACAGTCGCGCCTTGAGCGAGCCGGTGGGATAGTAGAGCCCGCCGTGGATCACCTCGGAATTACGCGAGGAGACGCCCTGGCCGATGTGGCGTTCCTTCTCCAGCACCACCACGGACAGCCCGGCCTGGGCCAGCCTATAGGCCGTCGCCAAGCCTACCGCGCCTGCGCCGACCACCGCGGCGTCAAAGTCGTACTGCATCGTCATGGGCTCACCCTAACAAAGTGGCTTGCGCGGGACAGGCCCCAAGGCAGGATGGTGACGGTTTTCAGGAGGACCCCATGATCGAGCTGGTGATCGACGCCGTGCGCAAGGATCTGGGCGGTTTCGAGGTCGGTCGCGTCCTGCCTTTCGCCAAGAAGCGCATGGTCGGGCCGTTCGTGTTCCTCGACCATCTGGGTCCGGCGCATTTCGCGCCCGGATCGGGCATAGACGTGCGACCGCATCCCCACATCGGCCTGTCCACCGTCACCTATCTGATGCAGGGGCGCATCTTCCACCAGGACAACCTCGGCTATCGCCAGGCCATCATGCCGGGCGAGGTCAACTGGATGACCGCCGGGCGCGGCATCGTTCATTCCGAGCGCACTGAACTGGCCCAGCGCCAAAGCGGCCAGGACATGCACGGCCTGCAGGCGTGGGTGGCCCTGCCGGTGGAGAATGAGGAGGATGAGCCGGCCTTTAACCACCACGGGCCCGAGGATCTGCCCACTCTGCAGACCGGCAAGCTGTGGGCGCGGCTGGTGGCCGGCTCGGCCTATGGCGCCCAGGCCAGGGTCAAGACCCACTCGCCGCTGTTCTATGTGCATTGGCAGATGCAGCCGGGCGCGCAGGGGACCTTGCCGGGCGAACACAAGGAGCGGGCGGCCTATGTGGCCGGAGGGACCATTAGCGTGGATGGGCGGCAATTCCACGCGGGCCAGATGATCGTGTTCGAGCCGGGGGCCGACCCGCTGATCGAAGCGGTCAGTCCCGCCACGGTGATGCTGCTGGGCGGCGAGCCGCTCGGCCAGAGGTTCATCTGGTGGAACCTGGTGTCGCACAGCATGGACCGCATCGAGCAGGCCAAGGCTGACTGGAAAGCCGGACGCTTCCCCTTGCCGCCCCAGGACAACCAGGAATTCATCCCACTGCCGGAGACCCCGCCGCCAGCCCCGCCCTCATCCTGACGCGCGTCAGGCGTCGCCCACCGCCACGTGCGCCTTATGCCAGTACTGGGCGCCGGTCCACAGGGTGATGGCCGCGGCGATCCACAGCAGGGTGTGCGCCAAGGTGGTGAAGGGGCCCAGCACCGCCGGCTCGGAGGGCAGGGGCCAGGCGGCCCAGGTGCCGACCAGCAGCTCGCCGCCCACGGCCACCAGTTGGATGGTGGTCTTCCACTTGGCCAGGAGCGTCACCGACAACTTGATGCCGCGCGCCGCCACGTTCTCGCGCAGGGCGCTGATGGCGAATTCGCGGAACAGGATCAGCGCGAAGGGGATGGCGATCTGCGGCTGGGGTCCCAGCGCCGCCAGACCCAAAATGACGCCGCAGATGAGGATCTTGTCGCCGATCGGATCGAGGATCGCGCCCCAGGTGGTCACGGCGTTCAGCTTTCGCGCCAGCCAGCCGTCGAAGAAGTCCGTCACCGCTGCGACCACGAAGGACACGAAGGCCCAGCGCTCGAGGCTGAACTGGGTGTCGGGCGTTAGCTGTTCGCTCAGGATCGGCACGCCCCCGGCCGCCGCGGCCAACAGCAGGAAGCTGATCACGCCCGCGGCCACGCGCATGCCGGTCAACAGGTTGGGAATGTGTTTGACGGCGGATGTCATGGCGTCCTCTTCGTTGCGGGAGCGGACTGAATCACGAATTGCGCGCCGTGACGATCAGATCTTGCTTGGCGGCGCGTTGGCTACCTCGGCTTTGCGGCTTTGCCGCGGCGCAGCTTCATGCCTTCGGGCGTCAGACCCGCGATGGGCTCGCCTTCCCACGTGATCACGATCGGCTTGCGCACCAGCCGGGCTCGGATCACGATCCTGCGGCCAAACTGGCTGCGCGCCCACCGCCGTGAACCGGCAAGGTCCTGCCCGAAGCGGGCCGGCGCGAGAGACTCGATCTCGCTTTGCCTGATTTGAAACAGTTGCCGCCCGAACAACCCCTGAATAGAAAAAGAATCAAAGCGATATTCATAGCGAATGAGTATGCGTGAGACGATTTCCCGCACCAAAACGAAAATTAACAGTGCGCCAAGACAGGCCAAGGCTATGGTTTTCAAGTGAAACATCTCCCCCCGGCGCCTCCCAAAATATTCCACGCGACGGATTCAAGGTCACTTAAAGGCAAATCTGGCGCCAGTCCGATGCTTGCGCAATGCAGGCCGATCTAGAGCGCGATGGGTTTAGGCGGAANNGAGAGAAGCCATCCGGCTCTAGGCGCGGTGGAAAAAATCATAAATTCTTTTCGCCAGCGCTTCCGATACGCCCTCGACCTTGACTAGATCGGCGGGCGAAGCGCGCGAAACGCCGCGTGCGGACCCAAAGGCATGCAGGAGGGCCCGTTTGCGGCTGGCCCCCACGCCCTCGATCTCATCCAGCGGATTCTTTTTCATCTCCGCGCTGCGCCGGGCGCGGTGGCTACCGATGGCGAAGCGGTGAGCCTCGTCG
>PLRV01000071.1 GCA_003164925.1 Caulobacteraceae bacterium | reverse complement strand
CAAGCTCCGCAGCGAAGCGTCTTCAATTCCTCCGCTCATACCGGCGAAGGCCGGTATCCAGATGCATCCTGAACGCTTGCCAGGCTTCACCTGGACCCCGGCCTTCGCCGGGGTGAGCGGATTTGGAATGTAATTCCGTGTAATCACAACCCGCTCTAGGTCCCCCGATCAATCCCCGGGTCAAGCCCGAGGAGGGGCATGACGGCGGGGCATTGGGCGTGAAATGAGCGCGCTTGCCCGATGACACGGGTCGACGGCGCGCGCGGGATATGGGAAAGGCGCCCCATGATCCCCCCTGTTGCATCGCGGCGCCCCGCCTTCAGCATAGGCTTTGCCGAGTTCGTGGTCTTGATGGCCGCGCTCGGGGCCTTGGGCGCCTTGGGCATCGACTCGATGCTGCCGAACCTGCCGGCGATCGGGCGATCCCTGGCGGTGACGGATGAGAACCGGCGCCAACTGATCATCACCGCCTATCTGCTGGGTTTTGGCGGCGCCCAGCTGATTTATGGCCCCCTGAGCGACCGGTTCGGTCGTCGCCCCGTCTTGCTGACGGGCCTCGCCCTCTACACTGGCTTCAGCCTGGTGGCGGCCCTGTCGCCCAGCTTCGACCTGCTGCTGGCGGCCCGGGTGCTGCAGGGCATAGGCGCGGCGGCGACGCGGGCGATCCCCATGTCGATCGTCCGCGACCGTTATGAAGGGCGGACGATGGCGCGGGTCATGTCCCTGACGTCCCTGGTGTTCATGGCGGCGCCCATCGTCGCGCCAAGCCTGGGCCAGCTCGTGCTGGCGCTGTCATCCTGGCCCTGGCTGTTCGGCATGCTTGCCGGCCTGGCCGTGTTGGTGATGATCTGGACCCTGCTGCGCCTGCCCGAGACCCTGCATCCGCAAGACCGGCTGCCCATCCAGCCCGCGCGCATCGCGCAGGCTTTCGCCGCGGCCGCGCGCAACCGCACCGCGCTCTGTTACACCCTGAGCCAGACCCTGCTGTTCGGCGGCCTGTTTGGCTTCATCAACTCGGCCCAGCAGGTGGTCGCCGAAGCCCTGGGCGCCAGCTCGCGCTTTGCGCTGGTCTTCGCCCTCTCCGCCAGCTTCATAGCGATCGCCGCGCTGGTGAACGCTCGGCTGGTGATGCGGCTGGGCATGAGGCGGCTGTCCCATGCGGCGCTCCTGGCCTTCATCGCCCTGGCCCTTTTGCACCTGGCGGTCGCCGGCGCTGGCCGCGAGACGCTGGTCGTCTTCATCGTGCTGCAAGCCCTCAGCATGTTCTGCTACGGCCTGACCGGGGGCAATTTCGCCGCCATGGCCATGGAGCCGATGGGACACCTGGCCGGGGTGGCTTCGGCCTTCCAGGGCTTCATCATCATGGTCGGCGGCGGCCTGATCGGGTTCGTTATTGGCCAGAAATTCAACGGCACCGTAGCGCCGGTGGAGATGGGCTATCTGCTATGCGGGCTCTTCGCCCTGGTCTGCGCGCTCGTGGCCGAGCATGGGCGTCTATTTCGCGGCCACGAGGGCGGCGTGATTCACCCCGTCATGGTCGAATAGGGCGCCCCCAGCGCCTTGACAGCCGCGCGCCCGCCGCTCACTGCGAGACGCTTGCAGGAGCGGAGCAACACCATGTCCAACTGGGTGCTGGGGATCGTCGGCGGGTCGGGTCTCTATGAGATCGACGGCCTGGAGGACCAGCGGTGGGTCAAGGTCGAGACCCCGTGGGGCGAGCCGTCGGACGAGCTGCTGACCGGGACGCTGGGCGGTGTGAAGCTGGTGTTCCTGCCCCGGCACGGCCGCGGCCATCGCCTGTCGCCCACCGACCTGAACGCGCGGGCCAACATTCATGCCTTGAAGAGCCTGGGCTGCACCGATGTGCTGTCCATTTCAGCCGTGGGCTCCCTGCGCGAGGATCTGCATCCGGGGACCTTCGTGGTGGTCGACCAGTTCATCGACCGCACCTTCGCCCGCGAAAAGAGCTTCTTCGGCCCCGGCCTGGTGGCTCACGTGTCCATGGCCCATCCGGTGTGCCCCAGATTGTCGTCCCTGGCGGCGCAGGCCGGCCGCGCGGTCGGCGCCCAGGTGGTCGAGGGCGGAACCTATCTGGTCATGGAAGGCCCGCAGTTCTCCACCCGCGCCGAGAGCGAGCTTTATCGGTCCTGGGGCTGCGCAGTGATCGGCATGACCAACATGCCCGAGGCCAAGCTCGCGCGCGAAGCGGAGCTGCCCTACGCCTCGGTCTCCATGGTCACCGACTACGACTGCTGGCATGAGGAGGCGGGCCATGTGGAGGTCAGCCAGATCATCGCCTGCCTGATGGACAACGCCGCCCGCGCCAAGGCCCTGATCGGCGACCTGGCGGCCCGCCTGACCGGGCCGCGCGCCCCCTCGCCCATCGACACCACCCTCAACGACGCCCTGATCACCGCCCCGCACGCCCGCGACCCCCTGCTGGCCGCCAAGCTGCAGGTCGTGGCCGGCCGGGCGCTCAATCGCTGACGCCATGCTGTTGCACCTCTCCACCTGGCAGGAGATCGAGGCCTTTCTGCAAACCTCGCGCACGGTGGTGATCCCCATCGGCTCCAACGAGCAGCATGGCCCCACCGGCCTGCTCGGCACCGACTTCCTATGCCCGGAGATCATCGCCCACGAGGCGCAAAAGCGGGCGGATCTGCTGGTCGCGCCAACCTTCAATATCGGTATGGCCCAGCATCACCTTGGCTTTCCCGGCTCCATCTCCCTGCGGCCGACCACCTTCATCGCCGCCCTGACCGACTGGACTCGCTCCCTGGTCGGCCACGGCTTCGAGCGCCTGTATTTCCTCAATGGGCACGGCGGCAATGTCGCCACCATCGAAGCGGCCTTTTCCGAGATCTATTCCGCCGCCTCCTTCGACCGGCGCTCCGCCGGCTTCGCCCTGAAGCTGAGGAACTGGTGGGACCTGCCGGGCGTCATGCCCCTGGCCAACCGCCTGTTCCCCACCGGCCACGGCGCGCACGCCACGCCCTCGGAGATCGCCGTGACGCAGTGGGCCTATCCGGACGCGATCAAGAGCGCCAACTACGCGCCCCAGATCGCCCCCAACGGCCCGATCCGCGAAGCCGCCGACTTCCGCGCCCGCTTCCCGGATGGCCGCATGGGCTCGGACCCCGGCCAGGCCACCCCCGAGAAGGGCTTCCAACTGGTCGACCAGGCCGCGGGCGAACTGATCCGGGAGGTTGAGGCCTTCGGGAACGAGGAGCGACCGGGGTAAGGCCTGCTCCCTTCCTCCTTGATGGGGGAAGGGGTGCTTACTCCTGCAACCCGCCGCACCGCTCCGTCGATCGCATGGCGAATCTCCTTTCGAAGGGCCTGGCCCGGTCAAGGATCACCAAAGGCCCCTAACCTGCCGTCCGCACCACCCCATCGGCGTCCACCTCCACCAACCACGGCGTCAGCGCCATGCCCGCGCAGGGCCCGAACAGGCAGGCGCCGTCGTCGATGGCGAACTGGGCGCCGTGGCCGCTGCAGAAGATGCGGTCGCCCTCCCGCGTCAAATAGCGGTCGGGGCTGGCCGACAGGGGCCAGCCGGCGTGGGGACAGCTATCGACATAGCCGATGGCGCGCTGGCCCTGACGCACCACGAAGCCGGCGAACATCGCCTCGCCCACGCGGTAGTCGAAGCCCTTGGCCCCGGGATCGGCGATCTCGTCCAGCCAGCACAGGACCGTTCCCGGTTCAGGCTGGGCCGGGTTCAACCGCCAGGGGTCCATGGCGCGGCTTTCACGCTTCCGATTTCAGCGGGCGGGCCAACAGGCCCTCGATCGCCGCGTCCAGGCCGATCTCGCCGGCCAGCACCGCGGCCATGGCCTCGCAGATCGGCGTCTCCACGCCAAGGCTCCGCGCCAGGGCGCGCACCGCCGGCGCGCTGGTCACGCCCTCGGCCACCGACAGCTTGCCCGCCAGGGCCTGTTCCAGGGTTTGGCCGGCGCCCAAAGCCAGCCCCACGCTCATGTTGCGCGACTGCGGGCTGGAGCAGGTCAGCACCAGATCGCCCAGGCCGCACAGTCCCGCCAGGGTTTCGGCGCGGGCGCCCTTGGCCACCGCCAGGCGCGTCAGCTCGGCGAAGCCGCGGGTGATCAGGGCCGCGTGGGCGCTGCGGCCCAGGCCTCGCCCCTCAGCCACGCCGCAGGCGATAGCCAGGACGTTCTTGACCGCCCCGCCGATTTCCGCCCCGATCAGGTCGTCGCTCAGGTAGGGCCGGAAGGTCGGCAAGGCGATGGCCTGCGCCAGGGCCTTGCCCAGAGCCGCATCGGCGCAGGCCAGGGTCACGGCGGTGGGCAGACCGCGGGCCACTTCCGCCGCGAAGCTCGGCCCCGACAGCACCGCCGCCCGCGCGCTGGGCAGGGCCTCGGCCAGCACCTCGCTCATCAGCTTGAGCGAGCCCTGCTCCACGCCCTTGGCGCAGAGGATGATGGGAAGACCCTCGGGCGCGAACCAGGAAAACAGCTCCAGCGTGGCGCGCAGGTGCTGGGCGGGCGGTACGGCCAGAACGAAGTCGCAGTCGGCCAGGGCGGCGAAATCGCCAACGGCCGATATGCGCTCGGACAAAACCACGCCCGGCAGGAACAGCGGGTTGCGGTGCTCGCTGTTGATCGCCTCGCGGGCCTCGGGCTCGCGCGCCCACAAGGTCACATCCAGTCCGGCTCTGGCGCACACCTCGGCCAGGGCCGTGCCCCAGGCCCCGGCGCCGATCACGCCCGCCTTGCCGAAAGGCCCGGCCTTATGGGAAGGCGCACTCATGCCTTGGCGCCTTTTCGGCCGGGAAGATGGGTGGGATTGTCGCGCGCGGCCTGTTCGTCCAACGGCCAGCGCGGCCGAGCCGCCGCATCCAGTCCATCCGTCAGGCCCAGGGCGAGACGCTCGGCCCCGGCCAGGGCGATCATAGCGGCATTGTCGGTGCAATAGGCCATGGCGGGGGCGGCGAAGGCAAAGCCGCGCGCCTTGGCCGTCGCTTCCAAGGCCGCGCGCACCGTGCGGTTGGCCGCCACGCCGCCGGCCACCACGAAGCGCAGGCCCCGCCCCCCCTGCTCGTGCGCGTAAAGCGCCATGGCGCGGTCGCTGCGTTCGGCCAGCTGCGTGGCGATGGCCAGCTGCACGGCGGCGGCCAGGTCACGCCTGTCGGCGTCGTTGTCCAGCCGTTCGGCCAGGCGGGCGGCTGCGGTCTTCAGGCCCGAAAAGGAAAAGTCGCAATCCTTGCGCCCGAGCAGGGCGCGCGGCAGGGAAAAACGCTCGTGATCGCCGCTCTCGGCCAGCCGCTCCAGAGCCGGACCGCCCGGATAAGGCAGGCCCAGGGTCTTGGCGATCTTGTCGAAGGCCTCGCCGGCCGCGTCGTCGATGGTCGAGCCGAGCCGGCGGCAAGCCCCGATGCCCCCCACGGACAAGAGCTGACAATGTCCGCCCGACACCAGCAACAGCAGGAACGGATAGTCGACCTGTTCGGTCAGCCGTACTGAAACCGCGTGCCCCTCCAGGTGGTTGACCGCCATCAGCGGCAGATCGCGGGCCAGGGCGATGGCCTTGCCGGCCGACAGCCCCACCATCACCCCGCCCACCAGACCCGGCCCCGCGGTGGCGGCCACCCCGTCCAGGTCGGAAAAATCCAGGCCCGCATCCGCCATGGCCTTGGCGATCACGCCGTCCACCGCCTCCACATGGGCGCGCGCGGCGATTTCGGGCACCACGCCGCCGAAGGGGGCATGCTCGGCGATCTGACTGGCCACCACCGACGACAGCACCTGCACGCGGCCGTCGACCACCCGCACGACGGCGGCCGCGGTCTCATCGCAGCTGGTCTCCACGCCCAGGACGGTCAGTTCGGTCATGCGGCTCATAAGCCTCGGGATTGCCGCCTGCGCCTGGCTCCTGTAGCCAGACGGCTGATTGAACGTTCGAGGTAGCCCGCCGTCCGGGCCCAAGCAATATGTCTCCTCCTCTAGTCAGAATCGGATCGCGGGCCTCGCGCCTGGCTCAGGCCCAGGCGCGGCAGATGCAGGCGGCCATAACCGTCGCCCTCGGCGCCCCCCCGGCGGACGCCGATAGCGTCGCCCCCATCACCCTGTTTTCCACCGCCGGGGACCGCATTCAGGATCGGCGCCTTTTGGAAATCGGCGGCAAGGGGCTGTTCACCGAGGAGATCGAGGCTGCGCTGAAGGATGGGCGCATCGACTGCGCGGTGCATTCGCTCAAGGACATGCCGGCCGAACCCAAGGACGGGCTGACCATCGCCGCCACCCCCGAGCGCGAGGACGTGCGCGACGCCTTCCTGTCCAACCGCTATGCGCGTTTCGAGGACTTGCCTGAGGGCGCGCGCCTGGGCACGGCCAGCCTGCGCCGCCAGACCCAGGCCTTGCACCGCCGGCCGGACCTGCGGATCGTGCTCCTGCGCGGCAACATCGACACGCGCTTGGCCAAGCTGGACCGGGACGAAGCCGACGGCATGATCCTGGCCTATGCCGGGTTGCGCCGCCTGGGCCTGCAGGACCGCGCCCGCCAATTGTTCGATCCGATCGAGCGGCCTACCGCGCCGGGCCAAGGCGCCCTGGCGGTGGAAACTCGTGCGGAGGACGCCGACGCCGCCTGGGCGCAGGCGCTGAACCATGCGCCGACCGCCCTGTGCATCGCCGCTGAACGCGGCGCCTTGCAGGCCCTGGAGGGCTCGTGCCGTACGGCCATCGGCGCCTACGCTGTCCTGACCGGCGGCGCCCTCGAGCTGGTGGTGGAAGCCCTGACGCCGGACGGGGCCGAACGCTTTCGCTGGGCGGGTCGGCTGGAGCACGCGGACAAGGCGGGCGCGGCGGCGCTCGGCCTAAGCCTCGGGCAAAAGATTCAGGCCGAGGCAGGCGAACGCCTGCTGCTGAAGGGCTCACCATGAAGGTGTGGGTCACGCGCGCCGAACCGGAGGCGCAAAACACCGCCCAGGCCCTCATCGCCGCGGGCCATACGCCCATGGTCGAACCCCTGCTGCGCATCCAGGCCTTGCCCGGCGCAGACGAGGCCTTGGCTCTGGCCGCGGCCCAAGCCGCCAGCCTGGCCTTCACCAGCGCGGCGGCGGTGCGCACCTTCGCCCTGTTGCGCCCCGGCCAGAACCTGGACCTGCCGGTGTTCGCGGTGGGCGCGGCCACCGCCCGCGCCGCGCGGGCCGCGGGCTTTCAAGCGGTGACCTCGGCCGACGGCGACGTGAGCAACCTTGCCGAACGGATCGCCGCGGCCCGGCCGTCCGGCCCGGTGTTGCATCCCAGCGCCCTGGAGCCCTCAGGCGATCTGGTGGGCGATCTGACCGCGCGGGGCGTAGAGGCCCTGGCGGCGCCGATCTACGAAACCGTCCCGCGCGCGCCATCCCGTGCGCTCCTGCAGATTCTGGATCAGGACCCGCCGGGCATGGACGCGGTGATGATCCACTCGGCCAAGGCCGGGCGCGCCCTGGCCCAGCTGCTGGTGCGCCGCCCGGGCGCCGCGGGCCATCTGGTGCTATCGGCCATCTCCGGGGCGGCGGGCAAACCCCTGTCCGCCATCGCCTTCGCTCGGCGAGCCATCGCGGCGGCGCCCAACGAGCCGGCGATGCTCAATTCGCTGCGCCCGTGAACGCGGACGACGACAAGCCGCCGCCATCCCTGCGCCAGGGCTTTCCCCTGGCCTTCTGGCTGTCGCTGGCCTTCTGCGCCCTGTGCATCGCCGCCGGCGCCGCCGTGGCCTGGCTCGGGCCACGCCTGGGTTAGGTCCCCGCGCCGATGACCAGGATCAGCGGGACCAGCACCCCTGCCGCCAGCAGCCCGCCCACCAACCAAGGGCTCCGATTGGGGGCATAGGCCATGTACAGGCCCAGCAGGGTGGTCAGGGCCAGCCCGATGGCCGCCGCCGTCACGAAGGCCTTGAGCAGGATGCGCGCGAGCGGCAGGGACTTGGGGGCCGCTCGGGCGTGAGGCGCGGCGCCGGACGCCATGCCGATGCTCGCGTCCTTGGCCTTGGGCCGGTCCTTGGTCTTGGGCCTGTCCTTGGCCGGCAAGGCGAAGCTCTGGGTCTTGTGCAGATTGCCCAGGCGCGCGATCAGAGCGAACGGCGGCGCGCCTGTCGCCTGGTTCGGCTCATGCTGGCCATAGACCTGCAGGATGCCCGTGACGGCGAAGAACAGGATGGCGGGGGCGAACAGCACGCCGCCGTAAAGGTGCAGCTTGCGCACCCCCATCATCACGGTGGGCAAGCGGCGCGGGCGAACCGGCCGGGTGGTGTTCGTATCCGTCTTTATGTCCATGAGAGCGCCGCGTCCCGTCCTGACGAAAGCGGACCGCCTAGACGAACCTTGGGCCGTCTTGTCACCGTCGTGCTGTCACAGACCGCATATTGTCCCGCTTTGAGCGCCCCGCCTTGGCGCCGCGCGCCGGCTCGGTTAAACAGGCGCCCTCGCCCCTGGGCGCAAGACCAGGGCCGCCTTAGCTCAGCTGGTAGAGCACCGCATTCGTAATGCGGGGGTCAGGTGTTCGAGTCACCTAGGCGGCACCATTGTTTTTATTGCGGAATTTGCCCTGATGAAAATAAACTGAAAAACTTTGCGCTACCAAATCGCTACCAGATGGGGCTGTTTCGACCGGCGCGGTCGATCAGTGAGTCTCTCAAACCACACATGACAAGTTTTTCCGATTAACCATCTTGACCGGTTGCGTTAGCGGAGTCCGTGGGGCACGATTCGAATCGTCGGGGATGAAAGTCGGCTTCATGCCGTGTGTAGCGCTCGCGCTACCTATATCCCCGGCGCCCAATCCGAAACCTTCATGGACTTCCCTGGACAGAAGGTTTTCTCGACGCCCAGCGCCTTGTGGTCGATTGAGACAATTTCCACGCACCGACCGCTGATTCGAGCCCATGAGGCGTCATCCCCACGCACGATCAGCCGCTGCAGCGCCCAGAGGCAGTAGTCCACTACCTGCAGTCCGGCGCTTTGTTTCGGCAATGCGGCTTGCAACGATTGCTGCTTCGCATTGGCAACTCCGCACTGGCTCGCGAACCGCTGCTTCGCGGCCTCAAGTGCCGCCGCCACCCAACCTCCGAACCAGCCCATCCGGGTTTGGGTGAACGAGGAGTTCCAGACCACCAACGAGGAGCTCGAAACGTCACATGAAGAGCTCCAGTCGCTGAACGAGGAACTCACAGCGCTGAATGGACAACTTCAGGAGACTCTGACCCAGCAACGAGCCACAGTCGACGACCTGCAGAATATCCTCAGCAGCTCTGACTTGGCGACGATCTTCCTGGATTCGGATCTCAACATCCGCTTTTTCACGCCTGCGGCGAAGGCGCTATTCAGCGTGATCGCTTCGCGCGACGCTGGCGCGCTCCGTGCCCGCGCTAATTCTCACCGGGGATATATCGACGGGCACTCTGCGCGAGATCGCAGCCCAAGGCCACGCCGATGCGGGCCAGTTTGTGGCTGCTGGCGCCCATGATGTAGGCGACGATCGCCGGACCGGGGCCGGGGTCCAGAACATCCACGGTGACGGTCAGGACGACCGTGCGCTCCTGGGCGCTGGTGGTGATCTGCACCTTGTCGGCCGGGATCTTGAAGTCCGTGGCGATGGCGGCCAGCACCTGGTCCTGGGTCATGCCGAACTGGGCGCTACGGAAGCCCTTGATGTGGAACGCGGCCTTGGCGCTCGCCGCGACCGGCGTTGCGGGCGCCGGCTTGGCCGGCTGGCTCAAGAAGGGCCACAGGGCCGCGTGGGCGGGGCCCGGAAAGGCCAGGGGCGTCGCGACGGCCATGAGAACCGCCGCGGCAAGACAGGAAGCACGACGCATTGTTGTTCTTTCCACGCTTTCGTTTCAGGCCGCCGGCTGGCGTTCCCCCGGCGCCAGGATGGGCCGACCTTGCCCGCGCCGCCCGATGGACGGCGCGGGCAAGGCGCTACCAGCTGAACCGTACGGTGCCGCTCACGCCGTAGTTTTGCGAGCCGTTGCTGAACTCTCCGCCGTCAAACTTGGCGTCGACGGACATGTGCGAGGACACCAGCATCTTGGCGCTCAGGGAGAGCAGTCCCGCGTCCCGGCCCGGCATGGCCCCGTCGACCGCGAAGCTCGTGTTGGCCCCGGCCACGGCGCCCGGCTGCAAGGCGGGGTTGAACGTGGCGTTCATGTCCGGACGACCGTACTCGTCATGGGCCCAGCCAGTGCGCAGGCTCAGGATCAGCGGGCTCTTTTCGCCGACCATCGTCGTCATGTCGAACTGCGCGCCCAACTCGGTACGGGTGTCGGACGAGGTCTGGCCGCTGTAGGTGAGGCCGAAAGCGCCAGCGGCGGAGTCGGTCTCGCTATAGGTCGGCGTGTTGAACGCCTGGAGCTGGACAGCCGCGTAGGGCGTGATCGTGACCGAAGGCGACACCGGGAGGGCATAGCCGGTTTCGAGCCGGACGCCGCCAAGCGTCCCGGTGTACTTGGCCTTGATGCTCTCGAGCGACAGGGCCGAGCGATCGGTCTGCGAGTCGTGGCTGCCGATATCGCCGGAAGCCGACACATAGGCCTGGCCCGCCCGCCAATTGCCGTAGGCGCCGAGCATGTACTGCGCGCTGGACCCGCCGCCCATGGATTGGGCGAGGCTCCAGGTGGCCCGCCCGCCCGCGCCGGAGACGCCGGCCACGAGGTCGGGGCTGAAGTGATATTCGGCGCCCATCGCCAGCCCGGTCGCCTGGGTGTTCAGGTTGTTGGAGCCCACGAAGGCATCGCCCCTGGTCGAGCCGGACACGCCGAAGGCGCTGCCCCACAGGCTCCAGTGCGGCAGGAAGGGTCCGGAGTTGTTGGCCGGGGCGCGGCCGCCCTGGCCAGCGTCGTTCATCAGCGTCAGGAACTCGTTGGTCATCTTGAACCCGCCCCATTTGGCGCCCGTGGCCGCTTCACCCGTCAGGGTGGCGTAGGCCGCAGGCAGGTTCGCCGGGGCGATGGCGTAGAGGATGGCGAGGTCCTGGGTGGCGCCGGTGTTGTTGCGCGGTCCCGCTGGGCCACGCAGGGCGTCAAGCGCGCCGGCGACGTGGTTCTGATTGGTGGTCAGGGGCGCGGTCACACCCGGGACGCTGGTGAAGCTGGCCGGTGTGATCACCAGCTCGATCGAGTTGGGGTAATACAGGGCGTCGAAGCGGGTGCCCGCCGCCAGGCCCGAGGCGGGCTGGGTCAATGAGGCGAAGCTGCCGTTCACGCCGGCCGCGGCCTGGACCACCTGGAAGCTGGTGCCGAGGCTCGGCGTATAGTTGTTGTTGGCCGGGGCGCCGATGCCGCGGAGGATCGGCGCGATCACGCCGCCGGCGGTGTAGACGCCAGTGGAGCCGGTGAGGATGAGGCTGCTATAGGCGCCCGCGCAGCCCTGGGCGCCCAGGCAGCCCACGCTGGAGGCCGGGCCGTCCACGTCGACCTGGAAGGTGGATCCCGCCATGTTGGTGACCGAACCGACCACGGTGATGGTGCCCGCGCCGTCGCCCGGCGAGGACATCCCGCCGCTCTGGACGATGACGTTGGCGTTGACCGTGCCGATCCCGGCCAGGCTGTTGACCGAGCTGATGTAGAGATCGGTCTGGGCGCCGTTCACCAGATCAAGCGGGCCGACCACATGGGTCGTGCCGGTAAAGGCGTCCACGACCGCGCCGCTGGCCGACACATAGGCCAGGGGCCCCGTGCCCAAGGCGGCGCTGGAGGTGGTGGCCAAGGTCGCGTTCGCGCCGACCGTGATGCCGCCGCTGTCGGTGTTGTTTCCCGACAGGGTGAGCGTGCCAGCGCCTGTGACATACAGCGCGCCGGAGCCGCCGATGTTGCCGCTCAGGCCGACACTATAGCTTCCCGTATTGACGGTATCGGTCCCGGTCAGGGTGACGGGGCGCGAGGTGGTCAGGTTGTTGTCCGCCACCAGGGTGGCGTTGTTGAGGGTCAACGGGCCGGTGGCCGCGCCGAGCGAGGCGCCGCTGCCGATGCTGAGGGTCGCATTGGTGACCGTCGTGCCGCCGGCATAGGTGCTGGTTCCGGTCAGCTCCTGGTGCCCGCCGGTGATCGCCAGGCCGCCCGCGCCGCCGATGGAGCCGGAGAAGACCCCCGCCGGCGTGAGGCCCGAAGCGCTGGCGGCGCCATTTGTGATAGTCAGGAACTCGCCGCCCAGGGCCACGGTCCCGCCGCCGCCCAAGGTGGTGATCGAAGCGCCGCTGGACGTTTGAGAGATGTCGAAGGTCCCGTTGTCGGTCACGCCCGAGGAGGTCGCGATGGAGCCTGTGGTTTTCAGCGCCAGGGTGGCGCCCGAGCCGATGCTGGTGGCGCCGGTATAGGTGTTGGCCCCGGTCAGGGTCTGGGTCCCGCCCGAAACGGTCACGGCGCCCGCCGCGCCGCCGCCAAGGCCCCCGTTGGCGATCATGCCGGCGAAGGTGGTCGAACCCTTGGTGATGGTCAGGGTCTGCGCGCCCAGCGAAGCCTTGCCCGAGCCCGACAGGGTGGTGATCGACGCCCCGTTCGTGGTCTGCGAGATGTCGAAGGTCCCGTTGTCGACCACGTCTGAGGAGGTCGCGATAGCGCCGCCGGTCTTCAGCGCCAGGGTGGCGCCCGAATTGGTCGTCGTCACGCCGGTATAGGTGTTGGTCTCCGTCAGGGTCTGGGTCCCGCCCGAAACGGTCAATTTGCCGCCCGCGCCGCCGCCGATCCCGCCATCGGCGATCACGCCGGCGAAGGTGGTGAAGCCATTGGTGATCGTCAGGGTCTTCGCGCCGAGCGCAGCGGTTCCGCCGCCCTGCAGGCTGGCGATTGAAGCGCCCGTCGTGGTCTGGGAGATGTCGAAGGCGCCGTTGTCGTTCACGCCAACGGAGTCCGCGATCGAGCCGCCGGTCTTCAGCGCCAGGGTCGCGCCCGAGCTGATATTGGTGGCGCCGGTGTAGGTGTTCGCGCCCGTCAGGGTCTGGACGCCGCCGGTCACCAACACATTGCCCCCTGTGGCGCCGCCGAGGCCCCCGTCGGCGATCACGCCGGCGAAGGTGGTCGAGCCCTTGCTGATCGCCAAGGTCTTGGAGCCGATCGACGCCGTTCCGCTGCCCGACAGGGTGGTGATCGACGCCCCGACCAGGGTCCGGGAGATGTCGAAGGTCCCGTTGTCATTCACACCCGAGGAGGTCGCGATCGAGCCCGAGCCGGACAGGGCCAGGGTGGCGCCGGCGTTGGTGGTCGTCAGGCCGGTGTAGATGTTGGTTCCCGTCAGAGTCTCGGTCCCGCCGGAAATGGTCAGCTTGCCGCCCGCGCCGCCGCCAAGGCCCCCGTCGGCGATCATGCCGGCGAAGGTGGTCGAACTATCGGTGATCGTCAGGGTCTTGGAGCCGAGCGAAACCGTTCCGCCGCCCGACAGGGTGGTGATCGACGCTCCAGAGGTGGTCTGGGAGATGTCGAGGAACCCGTTATCCGCAACGCCCGATGAGGTCGCGATCGAGCCCGCGCCGGACAGCGCCAAGGCGGTGTTGGCGTTGATGGTAGTGGCGCCGGTGTAGGTATTGGTTCCCGAGAGGGTCTGGATCCCGCCCGACACCGTCAGATTGCCCCCTGTGCCGCCGCCGAGGCCGCCGTCGGCGATCGCGCCGGCGAAGGTGGTCGAGCCATCGGTGATCGTCAGGGTCTGCGAGCCCAGCGAAGCCGTTCCACTGCCCGACAGGGTGGTGATCGACGCGCCCGTTGTCTGGGAAATATCGAAGAGCCCGTTGTCGGCCACGCCCGAGGAGGTCGCGATGGAGCCGGGGGTCTGCAGGGCCAGGGTCGCGCCGGAGTCGATGGTGGTGGCGCCGGTGTAGGTGTTGGTCCCCGTCAGGGTCAGGACCGCGCCCCCCTCGACCTCCAGGCTGCCGTTGCCGTTGATCGTGCCGGCGTAGGTCCCATTGCTGGTCTGGTCGACGGTATAGGCGCTGTGGTTGTTCAGGTTGATGGCGCCGCCCGTGCCCGACAGCGAACCGGTCGACAGGCTGGCCGTCGTCGTCAGACTGCCCGAGTTCTGCACATAGGCGCCAGTCACGGTGGTCGCGCCGGCCAGGATGACAATCCCGGTATTGGTAATGGAGGCGGCGTTCAGCGTGCTGCCAAAGCCCATGACGCCGGCGTTGGTGATGGCGCCCGCGGTCACCGCGCCGTCGGCCGTGAGGCCGCCGCCGAAGGCGACGTTGACCGTGGTCAGCTTTTCCGGGCCGCCCAGGATCAGATTGCCGCCATTGATGGTGACGTAGCCGCCGTTCGTCGGGTTCATCAGGGTCCCGACCTGGGTCCCGGCCTGAGTGGTCAGGATGGTGGTCAAGACGCCCGCGTTGAGCGTGAGGCCGTTCAGGCTGTTCTGCGCCGGCATGACCAGCGTGCCGGTGTAGCCCGCCGCGCCGACGATCAGGTCACCGTTAGTCACGGCGCCCGCCAGCACCGCGTCATAGGCGGCGGTATTGCCGACATTGTGGTAGACGGCGATCTGCGCGTCGGTCAACCCATTGAGATTAATGGCGTTATTCACGGTGACGACGCCGGTCGCGTCCGTCGCGTCAGACCCGAACACGAGCGTCGAACCGTCGGGCACAAAGCCGTTCTGGTTCCACACCAGCTGCTGGAGGGCCCCGCCGTTGGCGGTGCCCAGATTGACGGCAAGGCCGGCCGAGGTCGCGGCGAAACCGCCGCTGCCGGACCAAGTCACGTCATTCGGCAACAGGCCCGCCTCGCGGGTGAGGGTTCCGCCCGACAGCAGGACGCCTGCTGTCAGGGTCGACAGGGTCGATGGCGTGGTCGACGGCGTGGCTGAGATCGAGCCCGTGCCGTTGAACACGATCTGGCTCATCGGGTTGACGCCCACGCCATCCTGCGCCTCCAGCGTGGCGCCGGAGATATTGGTCGCGCCGGAATAGGTGTTGGTTCCGAAGAACTGCACCGTGCCGCCGCCGCCGATTTGCAGCGAAGCCCCGTAGCCAGCGGCGATCGAGCTTGAGGTCAGGGTCGCCAGGCTGTCGTCGCCGATCGAGTCGTAGAAGGTGATGGTGTTGCCTGTGCCCGGCGACAGGGTGACGGTCGAGCCGGTCATCATGAACAGGTCCTGGCCGACCCCCTGGCCGGCCTGGCCAAGATTGCTGCTGGAGCCGCCGATCGCCGTGTTGTTCTGGAACTTGGCATTGCCTGTGATGGTCAGCGTGCCCTTCGCCCGCACAGCGATCGCGCCGCCGCCGCCCACGCCGCCACCGCCGAACGCCCCGTCGATGGAGCCCACCCCACCGCCGAAGCCGGCCACGCCCGCCACGCCGTTCGGACCGTTGGCCTGGTTGCCGGTGGTTCCGCCCGCGCCGCCCGCGCCCGAATTGCCGCCGCCGGCGCCAAACCCGCCGGGGCCGCCGTTACCGCCCGGGCCGCCCAAACCGCCCAATGTGTAGGACTCTGCGCCGTTGCCGCCGTTGCCGCCGGCGCCGCCGGCGCCGCCGCCGAAGAAGTCCGAGCCGGCGCCGCCATTGCCGCCCTGGCCGCCGGGTCCGCCCAGGGCCACCAGGCCCTGGCCCTCGGCGATCTCCCAGGCGGTCAGCTGGCTGATATCGAAGGCCATGCGGGTCACATCGATCACAGCGTGGGCGATGTCGCCCGGCACGGACGGCAGGGTGAACAGGCCCGCGCCGTCGTCGCCGGTGCGCAGGAAGTCCGCGATCACGGTCGCGGTGTCGAGCGTCGTGGTGACGATCAGGGTCTTGTTGGTCGAGGAGCCATCGCTGCCGCTGCCGCCGGTTCCGCCATTGCCGCCGGCGGCGTTGGAGCCACCGCCGGCCGTCTGGCCATTGGTGCCCGGTTCGCCTTCACCATTGTCGTAGTTGGCGCTATAGCCGCTGCCCGTCTGGCCATTGCCGCCGTTGGAGCCCGGCGCTCCCGGCGCGTTCAGGTTGTTCATGGCGCCGCCGGTGTTGGCGTTCGCCAGGGCCGCGTTGACCGTATAGTTGACCGTATTGCCGACGATCGAGGTGATCTGGGCATTGGCCGGGATGCCAGGGCCAGAGAGTTCGGCGTTTTTCGTGAGCCCGGCAACGGAAGCCAAAGTCACGGACGACCCCGTCGGGGGGCTGGTCTCGGGATTAACCGAAACCAGCAGACTACCGCTGGAGATGGCGTTGAGCGCTCCCTGGCCCAGGGGCTGGCTGAGCGTTACCGTATTGCCGACGATCGACACAATCGTGGTTCCGGTGGGAATGCCCACGCCGGTGATGGTCTCGCCCGCCACCAGCCCCGTTACCGAAGGCAGTTTCAGCACGGCCTGACTACCGTTGGACACCACGGGGTTGGCCGTGGCCGTCAGATCGGTCGCGGTGTCGAGGTTGACCTGGTTGTTCAGGGTCACGGTGGTGGTGGTGATGCCCGTCGCCTGATTGGTCGTGACATTCACCGCTGTGACCACGGTTCCGTTGGGCACCCCGTTGGTGGCGGTCACGGTCATGCCCACGGCGAAGCCCGCCACGGGACCCGTGCTCACCAGCGTGTTCGAGAGATTCGAACCATTTACCGAATCGGCCAGGCGCGTAAAGTTATACTGCTGGGCGTTTATGACATCGACCGTTTCCCCATTAACAAGCGGAATGTTGTGGCCGTTGGCATCCACCACAGAAAACGATGTAACGTTGCCACTATTGTCGGTGTTGATGGTGTTTACCGTCCCGGTGGCCCCGGTCGAAGTGACTACCTGCATCCCCTGCTGGATGTTCACTTGCGAATTGCCGTTGAAAAACGCAAAGGCGAGCGGGAGAACCACCACCTCATCCACGCCATTGCCGGGCGTGAGGGTAAGAGGGGCCGCCAGGTTGACGGTCTCGCCGCCGTTCGCTGTGAGCGCGGTCGAGGACACCGTGGCGCCGACCACGGTCGGCTGCCCCTGGACGGCGAGACCAATACCGCTTCCCGCGCCGAACGTCGAGCTCGACTGGGACAGGGTAAGGCTTTGGATCTCAACGTTGCCGTTGCTGTAGGTCGCGGTGACGGTCGGATCGAACTGGGGGAGCGCCGTGGCGCTGGCCGAGGCGCCGGCGACGGAAAACGAGCTCGCGCCTACCGAATCGACCGGCACGCCGCCGCCCTGGCCGCCGGTCACGCTGTTGTTGACGAAGCTCACATTGTTGAGGGTCAGCGAAGCGCCCTGGTCCACAAAGAACACGCCGCCCAGGCCGGCGCCGCCGCCGGAGCCATTGCCGCCAACGGTGGCGAAACCCGTGTAGGTCGTCTGGGTCGAGGAATTGCCCACCGTGACGGCCGGGCCGACAATATTGCTGTTGGTCGATGAGAGCGCGGAATCACCCGTGACGACGTAGCCCGGATCGCCACCGCCGTTCACGACCGTCTGCGCCATCGCGGCCGAAGCCGTCGTCAGCACGGGGAAAGCCAGCAAGAGCGCGAGCACCGCGCCTCTGACGCGCGCTTTCACGCCGCGCATGGGATAAATGTGGCATGCGGGCGCGGCCATGGCGTTGATATTTCTCATTATTATAAATTCCCCCCAACCTACTGCGCTCTGCCGCGCCGCCCGCTCGCCCCGCGGCGAAGCTAGGCCTCGGCTAAGCCTGCCCGCAACACCGCCTTTCCCGGTAGCGCCGCGGGCATACCACCCGCGACTTCAAGCTTTGCAATAGCTGGTGGGTCCGGCCCTACCGGGCGCCGCCTGTTGTAGTTACTCGCCCCTCAGGGGGTGGCAGAGTGTCGCAGCTGCCGTCAGCCGTACGCCTCTGTAAGCGTAGCCTTCGTTATAAGTTACAGACCTGATACAGGTATTACGAAGTAAAACATCTTTGATCCAATCTTTATATATCGACTTTGCGCGACCAATAGCTCTATAATCCAACAAATATCGCTCAAGTTCTTACGGGAGAACCCCCCGGCGTCGTCGACAACGGAAGTTGGTTATTGGGTTACTTGTCGGGCAAGGGCAATGGCGCCAATTGTGAACCAATGTTGCGCTCGCCCGCTGGCGCTACCGGGCAGCGGCGAACCTGGCGTTGGGCCATACCCAACGCGATGCTTCGAGGGGCGCCGTCTCCGCGCGCTCGCGCCCAGAGGCAAAGGGATCTGCTCCGACCACCAGCGGCGCTCGCTTTATCCTGTTTTGCCAGGGCGCCATTCGTGGCTTCGCACTGCCCGACGGGAGCGCCTTACACATACATTGTATGCCTATAATCGCCTCGCGGCGGTGTAGGGTGTGAGTCTGTATGCGTTCTGGAGAAGCCGGAGGATAGCCCATGTTAACGCCTGAGGCGTCACGCGCGGCTAGGGGCCTGCTGCATTGGGGGGTCCGTGAACTCGCAACGAAGGCGGGGGTTTCCTGGACGACTGTGAGCCAGTTCGAGAACGGCCGGCTGATGCGGGACTCGACCGCCGCCAAGATCATGGCGGCATTGGAGGCCGCTGGCGTCATGCTGGTGACGGACGAAAAGCTTACCGGCGCGGTGCTGATCTACGGGCGTCGGGGCGTCGCGGGACGGACTTGAGGCCCGCGCTTCACCTAGAGCACGATGGGTTTAGGCGGAATGGCCTAAACACTGAATCGTGCTTTAGATTCAAATGTGTAGGCCCGGATTCAGACTTCGAGAGAAGCCATCCGGCTCTAGCTGTCTGCGGCCGGCGCGCCGTTGACCACCGCTGGCGGCGCGCAGCGCCCCGCACGGGCCTGCACCACATAGAGCACCGCCCGGCCGCGAGCGAAGGCGCCGTGCTCGGCCAGGGGATTAGTGGGCTGGCCAGTGGTCAGACTGACGCCGTCCGCCTGGGTGTCGCCTTGCTCTCCGGAGCGGGCGCCCACGGTGGTCTGGCCCCAGTGGCTAAGCTGGGCGCTGCACGCCGCCACCGTCGCCTCGGCCACGGTGTCGGCCTCGTCGCGTGAGCCGGCGAGGCTGTAGGCCCAGCGGCGCAGGCAGTCGTCCACCGGGCCGGCGGCGTCTGTTGAAGGCAGGGCCAGATTGGCCTTGCCGGCCGAGCCGGGCCTGAAATCGGCGCACATCGCGCTGTTGGCCATTCGGTGATCGCCGCAGCCGGCGAGGGCCGCGGCCGCCAAGGCAAGGACGGCGTATGGGTTCGTCTTCATGGGTTGTCCTCTTTCGAACTGTTCTAGCGGGGGCAGACCCTGACCGGCGCGCGGACCAGCTGACCCTGATCGTCGTAGAACGCGCGCGTTTCGACGTGGCAGTAGCGGTCGGCCGGCGCGGCGTCGGCCACCGGCGCGCCCGCAGGCGGCGGGGGTGTCACCGGATCGCCGTAATCGTTGTAGTAGACCGGCGCGGCCGCCAGCGGCGGCGGATAGCCGTAACGCGCCGGCCCGTAGGCGTAGCGGGCGTGACGGCACGAACTGCTGGCGATCGACCGGCCCAGTAACGCGCCGCCGACGCCACCCACAATCGCGCCGCCGCCGCCGCGGGCGATGGAATTGCCGATCAGCGCGCCGCCGACGCCTCCGAGGATGGTTCCGGTCGTCTTGGCGTCCGAACAGGAGGCGCTGGCGCTCGCCGGGGCGAGGGCGAGGGGCAAGGCCGCCGCTGCGGCCAAGCTCATCGCGGTGATCCAAGGTCTCATGCGGGGCCTCCATGATCGCGCAAACGTGAAACGCACCGCGACGCCAGAAGGATGCGTGGCGGCCCCGCCTGCCGGGCGCCAAAAGGCCCTTACGGCGCGCCGGCCCGGATCAGGTTCTCGCGTTCTTCGGCCGTCAGGGGCCGCCAGCGGCCTTCGGGCAGCTCGCCGAGCGTCAAGGGCCCGATCCGCGTGCGGAAAAGGTCGATCACGCGAAGCCCCACCAGCTCGCACATGCGCCGGATCTGGCGGTTACGGCCCTCGGTGAGGATCATGTCGAAGGTCTGCTGGCCGATGCGGTCGACCCGGGCGGGCTTGAGCTTGCGTCCGTCCAGCGACAGGCCGTGACGCAGCTGGGTGATGCGGGCGGCGTTGATCTCTCCCTCCACCCGCACGCGGTATTGCTTGTCCAGCAGGGATTGTGGCCCGATCACCGCCTTGGCCAGCACCCCGTCCTGCGACAGCAACAATAGGCCGCGCGAATCCATATCGAGTCGCCCGAGCGGCGCGAGGCCCCCCTCCAGGTCCGGGATCTGAACGGCCGGACCCCACAGGGCCGCGCGGGTGATCAGGCGCACGGCGGGAACCTGGCCCGGATCGGGCTGGGCCGAAACCATCCCCACGGGCTTGTGGATCACCGCCGTAAAGCCGCCCTGCCCCGCCTGGTCCGCCAGGGTCAGGGTCTGGCCCTGGACGATCTTGCGGCCGGGATCGCTGACCACCTCGCCGTCGATCAGCACCTTGCCCTGGGCGATCAGGGCCTCGGCCTCGCGGCGCGAGCACACCCCGGACTGAGCCAGCCAACGGTTGACGCGCTGGGGCTCGGCCTCATCGTAGCGTCGCGAAAACCCGGTCACGACCGTCAGCGCCCCATCTCAGCGCCAGTTGTAGTTGAAGCTGATCGAGATGCGCTCAGCCTTGGCCCCGTTGGCCGGCACCTCGTGGCGCAGCCAGCTTTCCCACAAGAACACCGTTCCGGGCGCGGGCGTCAGGGTGACGAAGCTCTTCAGGTCCTCGGGCGCATCGGCCGCGCGCGGCGGCGCCGCCATCATCAGGGCCAGGCGCGGATCCTCCAGCTTTAGCCCCGCCGAACCCGGCGGAACGGTCACATAGACCGTGCCGGAGATGACGCTGTGCGGATGAATGTGGCCCGAGTGGCCAAAGCCGGGCTTTAGGACATTGACCCACAGGCTGTCCATCTTCAGCCGGCCGCGAGGGCCGAGCTCGAAGGCCAATTCGCCCGCGAACGCGGCCACATGCTTGTCCAGTTTGCGCCGCAGGTCGCCGAACACCGTCGCGCGCGCGGGCAGATCGTCCAGCGAGGCATAGGACGTGTAGCCGCCATAGCCCTGGCGTTTGCACCAGGCCCGGCCCGCCCCGTCCTCGTCCGCCAGCATGCGGCAGGCCGCTTCCAGCTCGCCGTTGAAGGCGAGGAAGTCCTTCGCCTCGGCGAGGCTGGCCTCATACAGGCGGGTGGCGAACAGGGTGCGAAGGGCGCGCATGGCGAGGTCCATAGCATAGCGGCGCCCATCCCAGCTTGACCATCCGGCGGCAAGTCTATAAAAAACCATCTAGTTATTTAACTGGATAGTTTATCGTGGCGACCGATCCCCTGTCCCTCACCCTATCGGCCCTGGCCGACCCCACGCGGCGGGCGATCCTGGCGCGCTTGAGCCTGGGCGAAGCCTCCGTCGGCGATCTGGCCGCGCCGTTCCACATGAGCCTGCCGGCGGTATCCAAGCATCTGAAGGTGCTGGAAAAAGCCGGGTTGATCGCCCAGGGGCGCCGGGCGCAGTGGCGTCCCTGTCGGCTGCAGGGCGCGCCCCTGCGCGCGGTGGCCGACTGGCTGGAAACCTACCGGCGCTTCTGGGACCAGAACCTGGACCGCCTGGAGGACTATCTGCACGAACTTCAGAAAGGAAATCCCCATGGCGACTCCCACTGACGCCTTCACCCTCACCCGCACTTTCGACGCTCCGCGCGCTTTGGTGTTCAAGGTTCTGTCCAGCGCCGAACACATGGCCCGCTGGTGGGGGCCGGCCGGGTGGAATTGGGTGAAGGGCGAGCTCGACTTTCGCCCCGGCGGGCGCTTCCACTACGGCATGGCCATGCCCGGCGGGCCGCAGATGTGGGGCCTGTTCACCTACGAGGACATTGTCGCGCCGGAAAAGATCGTGTTCCGCAACGCCTTCTCCAATGAGGCGGGCGAGCTGGTCCGTCACCCCATGGCGCCGACCTGGCCGCTGGAGGTGCGTAATGTGCTAACGCTTCAGGAAAAGGACGGCCAAACGATGCTGACCCTCATGGGCGCGCCTTACGAGGCCTCGCTTATCGAACAGCAGACCTTCACCGCCGGCTTCGAAAGCATGCGCATGGGCTTTGGCGGAACCTTCGACCAACTGGGCGCCTATCTGGCCGAGCTTTCGCCGCCCGCCCAAGCCTGATAGAGCCCCGCGCATGAACCGACGCCTGTTGCTGGGTCAGATCGCCGCCCTCGGCTTCGTGCCGGCCCTGGCCCGTACGGCCACGCCCGTCAGCCTGACCGCCGCCGATCAGGCGGCGATCGACCAGGCCAACGCCTATCTTCAGGGGTTGGATCAGGCCAAAGGGCGCTTCGAGCAGACCAGCCCGCGCGGGTCGGTGTCCACCGGCGACCTTTATGTGCAACGCCCGGGCAAGGCGCGCTTCGCCTATGATCCGCAATACGGCCTGCTGGTGGTGGCCGACGGCAAGACCATCTCGGTCTATGATTCGCGCCTGAAAACCTTCGATCACGCGCCGCTCAGCGCCACGCCCCTGGCCATGCTGCTGTCGCATGAGGTGCGGTTGGACCGCGATGTGCAAATCCTGCGGGTGGACCGCTATGCGGACTATTTCGCCCTGACCCTGCGCGACGCCAGCGGCCATGCGGAAGGACGCATCATTCTGTATTTCAACACTAATCCGATAAGCCTGCGCGGCTGGACCGTGATCGACGCTCAGGGCCGGCAGACCCAGATCCGCCTTTTGGATCTGCACGCCGAGGCGCTCGATCCCTCGCTGTTCGTGTTGCACGATCCACGCGCGCCACGGGCGGACAAATAGAGAAACTCGCTCGCGACGGGATGTGTGGCGCTTAAACAACATTCAAGCAGCAATACGATTTAGATTGCATTTTTGGTTGCACGTGGCATATTTAGCACGCTGGTGGTGGACGGGTCGTTCGTCCCAGCTCCCGCGTCGGACTCTATCCCCTCCCGGCGGCGGTATGAGAGACAACTTTCAACGCCCGGTCGGTTCGCCGCCGGGCGTTTTTTTATCCACGCGCTCAAGTAACGAAGCGGTAGCGCGAACAAGGATGCATTGTTGTCTGCGCTAACGCTCGCTCGCGCTCGCTGCTTGAGGGCCTTGGTGCGGACCAGAATCCGCGCTCAAGTAGCGAAGCGGTAGCGCGGATTCTGTGCTCTAAGACGAAAATGCGCCTTCGTATCTGCACCTGGAACGTGAACTCGGTCCGCCTGCGCGCTGAGCAGGTCGCCCGCTTCGTCGCCGAGCAGGGGCCGGATGTGCTGTGCCTGCAGGAAATCAAGTGTCAGGCGGCGGAGTTTCCCACCAAGGCCTTCGTCGACATGGGCCTGCCGCACATCCGCATCGCCGGACAGAAGGGCTGGCACGGGGTGGCCATCGCCTCGCGTCTGCCGATAGAGGACGCCCCCGTGCTCGACGTCTGCCGCGAGGGCCACGCGCGCGCGGTCGGCGCCATAATCGCCGGGGTGGAGGTGCAGAACTTCTACATTCCCGCCGGCGGCGAAGAGCCGGACCGGGCGCTCAACCCGAAATTCGACCACAAGCTGGACTTCTACGCACGGCTGACGACCGAGATGGCCAAGCGTGACCGCCGCGCACCGCTGATCCTGGCCGGAGACCTGAACGTGGCGCCCGGCGAACACGACGTCTGGAACCACAAATTCATGTCCAAGGTGGTCAGCCATACGCCCGTCGAGGTGGAGGCCTTCGGCAACCTCATGAAATCGCTGGATTTCATCGACATTGTGCGCGAGTCCGTCCCAGACCCCAGCAAGCTGTTCTCCTGGTGGAGCTACCGCGCCGCCGATTTCCGCGCCTCCAACCGCGGCCTGCGCCTGGACCACCTGCTCCTGTCGCCCGGTCTGCGCGAGGCCGCCTGGCGCCAGGGCGCCCCCGCCGCCCGCGTGCACGATACCGTTCGCGAATGGGCGCGACCGTCGGACCATGCGCCGGTCAGCGTGGATCTGGGGCTGTAGGCAACGGCGTCTTCCCCCGCCAGCGGTGGAGGAGGCGAGCCCGAAGCCCTACGCCTTCAGCCTGTACCCGCCCGCTTCGGTCAGCAGCAGCTTGGCGCTGGCGGGCTCCGGTTCGATCTTCTGGCGCAGGCGGTAGATGTGGGTCTCAAGCGTGTGGGTCGTGACCCCGGCGTTATAGCCCCACACCTCGCTCAGCAGCTCCTCGCGCGGCACGGCCTTCTCGCCCTGCCGGTAGAGGTACTTGAGAATGCTGGTTTCTTTTTCCGTCAGGCGGATCTTCTTGCCCTTCTGGTCCAGCAGCAGCTTGCCTGCGGGTCGGAATTCGTAGGGCCCAAGGTGGAACACCGCATCCTCGGACTGTTCGTGGCTGCGCAGGTGAGCGCGGATGCGCGCCAGCAGCACCGCGAAACGGAAGGGCTTGGTGACGTAGTCGTTGGCGCCGGCCTCCAGGCCATTGATGGCGTCGTCGTCGCTGGCGGCCGCCGTCAGCATGATGACGGGGCAGGACACGCTGGCGGCGCGCATGCGTCGACAGGCTTCGCGGCCATCGATGTCGGGCAGATCCACGTCCAGCAGGATCAGGTCGGGCCGAACCTCCTGCGCAAGGCGCACGCCCTCCTCGCCCGCGCCAGCCTCGACCGTCGCGAACTCCTCGTCCAACTGGAGCTGTTCGGCCAGGGCGCCGCGCAGGTCCGCGTCGTCGTCTACAATTAGGAGCGTCTTGTGTTGCGCCATGCCCTGGACCATGCACCGCTGCGGGGGAACGCGCCAAGGCCAATCTTATAAGGAAAAGCCATGATCTTCACCGCATTGCCTGGAGGGCTAATGCGCATCGGCGAGGTTCGGGTCCGCTGCGCCCTTGGCAAAGGCGGCGTAAGGGCCGCCGCGCTCAAGCGGGAGGGGGATGGATCCAGTCCCATCGGCGTGTGGCCCCTGCGGCGGGTGCTCTATCGGCCCGACCGGGGTGGAGCCCCGCGCACGGCCCTGCCCGTGCAGCCCATCGATCCCGCCGACGGCTGGTGCGACGATCCGGGCGATCCCAATTACAACCGCCCGGTTCGCCATCCCTACGGCGCGAGCGCCGAGCGGCTATGGCTACAGGACGACATCTACGACCTGATCGTGGTGCTGGGGCACAACGACGACCCGGTGCGGCCGGATAAGGGCTCGGCCATCTTCCTGCACATCGCTCGGCCGGACTATGCGCCGACGGCCGGTTGCGTGGCCCTGGCCCGGGAGGACCTTGAAACCTTGCTGGCCATGGCCGGGCCGGGGGACGCCCTGGAAATCAAGAGCTAGAAATCTATTAGTTCACAAAATCAATGGATTGTCAGCGCAAGTAACACCCAGTGTCACCGTTCGCCGAAGAGGGCTGATCCCACCCGCACGGCGGTGGCGCCGAAACGCACCGCCGTCTCGAAGTCGGCGCTCATGCCCATGGACAGGCCCAGAAGGCCGTTGCGCGCGGCGATCTTGGCCAAAAGGGCGAAATGCGGCGCCGGGGGTTGCGATTCCGGCGGAATGCACATCAACCCCTCGATGGGCAGGCCATAATCCTTGCGGCATGCGGCGATGAAAGCGTCCGCCGCCGCCGGCGCGATCCCCGCCTTCTGTGGCTCCTCGCCCGTATTGACCTGCACATAGAGACGCGGGGCGCGGCCCTGGCGCTGGATCTCTTGCGCCAGAGCCCCAGCCAGGCGTTCGCGGTCGAGGGTCTCGATCACGTCAAAAAACGCGACCGCCTCGTGCGTCTTGTTGGTTTGCAGCGGACCGATCAGACGCAGCTCCAGGCCCTCGCGCCGCGCCTCCCACCGACGCAAGGCTTCCTGCACGCGATTTTCACCAAATACTCGCTGGCCCGCGGCCAACACCGGCGCGATACGCTCCCACGGCTGTTGCTTGGACACGGCGTTCAGCGTCACATCGGCCGGGTCGCGGCCGCAAGCGCGCGCGGCCTTGGCGATGCGGCCGAGAATGTCTACTCGGGCCCCCGCTGAATCAAACGGTGCGCGTTCGCGCAGGGCTGAATCGGTTGAGGAAGGGGTCATGGCGAGCGAACTGGAGGGGCTGATACGGGCAGCGCGGACGCTAAGCCGCCTTTACGCGCGCGCAAAGCCCCCTCGTGAACGCCGCCACGCCGGCGTGGCGCTTCCACCCCTGTTCGTCATCACCGATCCGGTCCGCACCCGCGATCCTGTGGCCCTGGCCGAGCGTCTGCCGCGTGGATGCGGGATGATCTTTCGGGCGTTTGGGGCCGCGGACGGGGCGCGGTTGGCCGAAGCGCTGGTAAAAATCGCCCGGCGACGCCGCCTGATCCTGCTCATCGGCGCCGGCGAGCCCTGGACGCGGGGCTTTGGCGCCTGGGGCGCAGGCGCGCATCTGCCCGAGCGCATGGCCAGCCAAGCGCGGCGCTTCAGACACCCCGGCCGATTGGTGACGGCGGCGGCCCATGGCGAGGCGGCGGTCCGGCGAGCGCGCCTGGCCGGATGCGACGCGGTGTTCCTGTCCAAGGTGTTCGACAGCCGCAGCGCTTCGCCCGGAGCCCCCATGGGCGCCCTGCGCTTTGCGGCCCTGACGCGGCGCGCGGGCCTGCCAGTCTATGCCTTGGGCGGAATCAACGGCCGAACGGCTCGGGCGCTGATCAGCTCGGGCGCGGCAGGCCTGGCGGGGGTTGAGGCGTTTGGCGAAGGCCCTCAGGACCAAGCCATCAAGCCCTAGAACTTGAAGGCGGTTTCCAGACGCACGCGCGGCACATTGGTCGGCACGCCGGGGGGGGTCGGATTGGTCTGGCCAGGATTAACCGACGATACGGCCTGATCGTGCACCGCCACGCCGCCACCGATGCTAAGCGAAGGCGTGACCTTGAAATAGGCCCCGGCCTGCACATCCTGCCAGGCGCCGTTGTGGCTGGGAGATTGGTCGACGTCGAACTTCAGGCCCCAACGGCTCTTTCCGGAATCCCATTGGAAGGACTTGTGCAACTGCTGGGGGCCCCAGAGATTACGGTCGGTCAAAGTCACGCCCTGTTCAGGCCTGACTTCCTGGGCATAGGCCGCCGACGCCAGGGTTCCCGTAAGAACCAGCGCCGAAACTGCAACGATGAGCGACTTGACCGCCGTCGTCACTGAAAACCCCTTGCCATACCCTGTAAACGCAGAGAACCCAGTTCTGCGCCGGGACTTGTGGAAATTCGATTAAAGTCCGAGCAGTGCTCAGGTCAATGGCCGTTTCCGTCATCCCGCCCCAAATTGGCCTTTCTCGGGCGCCTGTGTCCCTAAGGTCACGCGATTCCTCTTTTGACGGCTGCGCCGCATGCTATAGAGCCCCTTTCCAGGCAGGGGCCGGCGTCTCGCGCACCCCGTGGACGCACAATGCGGCCGGGTGTGCGGGTGAGAAAACTGAGCGGAGCGAGCGAACATGGCGTTGGTGCGCAGATCGATAGCGGCAATGGCGGCGCTTGGTCTCCTTTCCCTTGGCGCCTGCTTTGGGAACAGCGGGCCCAAAAGCGGCGTGCAGCCGTATGCGCAAGGCGGGTTTCACCCGTTCGGCATCGGCCGGGCCGGCGCCCCGCAGCCGGATGATCCCAAGACGGCCATAGGCGTTAACGCCTATTTGTGGCGCGCCACCTTGGATACTCTGGCCTTTATGCCTCTGGCGTCCGCTGACCCCTACGGCGGCGTGGTCATCACCGACTGGTACGCTAATCCGGACAAGCCCGACGAGCGATTCAAGGCCACGGTCTACATCCTTGACAGCCGGTTGCGCGCCGACGGCCTGAACGTCACCATCTTCAAGCAGGTGCGCGACGCTTCGGGCGCCTGGAAGGACGCCTCAGCGGCCGGTCAGACCGAAACCGACATCGAGAATTCGATCCTGACCCGCGCGCGTCAGTTGCGCTTGTCCAACATCCGCTAAACAGCCCGCGAAGGGCTCAGTTTTCATGGCCCGTTACAATCCCAAGGAAGTCGAACCCAGGTGGCGCGCCGCCTGGGACGATGCGGACGCTTTCGCCGCCGGCGGCCTCGATGATCCGCGCGAGCGCTACTACGTGCTGGAGATGTTCCCCTATCCGTCGGGGCGCATTCACATGGGCCACGTGCGCAACTACGCCCTGGGCGACGTGGTGGCGCGCTACAAGCGCGCGCGCGGCTTCAATGTGCTGCACCCCATGGGCTGG
>PLRV01000077.1 GCA_003164925.1 Caulobacteraceae bacterium | reverse complement strand
CGCGAGAGCGGAAACGAGGTGCGGGCGGACGAAGGGAAGCTGGACGCTTCGTCCTTAACGGGACTGGCGAGAGGAAGCGGCCTGAGGCCGCAAACTGATGGCCGTTTCCTCTCGCGGCTCGGACCGGAGCGCGATGCGCCGCTCGACGGTCGCCCCCTTATCCCCCGCATCCTTTGATTCTGCCATCGCTTCGGCGGCGCATTCGCGCGTCGCGGAGGATGACTTACGCGCGCCAGCGCCCTAAACCTTGAGCGGGGCACGGAGGCCGTCGGCGGAACGATGATCCAGGCAAGCATCAGGCGTTGGCGCATGGCGCTGATGGCGCTGGCGGTCCTTTCGGGCTGTTCCCAGCCGGCGCCCAAGCCGCAGCATTCCGCCCTCACCCCCATCCGCTTCGCCACCGACTGGCACGCCCAGGCCGAACAGGGCGGCTTCTACGAGGCGCTGGCCACCGGCGAATACAAAAAACGCGGCCTGGACGTGAGCATCATCCAGGGCGGCCCGGCGGTGAACGTGCCCCAGCTGTTGGCCTCCGGCGCGGTGGACATGGGCATCGGCTCCAACAGCTTCATCGTGCTGAATTTGGCGCAGGAGCAGGCGCCGGTGAAGGCGGTGGCGGCCTATATGCAGAAGGACCCGCAGGTGCTGATCGCCCACACCGGCCAGGGCATAGGCTCGCTCAGTGACATGAAGGGACGGCCGATCCTGATCTCGGATGCGGCTATCACCTCCTTCTGGCCCTGGCTGCGCGCCAAGTTCGGGTTCAGCGACACGCAGATCCGCAAGTACAACCACTCCAACGCCACGTTTTTGAGCGACCCGCGCGCGATCCAGGAAGGCTATCTGACCTCCGAACCCTATACCATCGAGAAGGAAGGCCATGTGACGCCGGCCGTGTTCCTGCTGGCCGACGCGGGCTATCCCGGCTACGCGGCCATGGCCCTGGCCACCGACCGCCTGATCCAATCCGACCCGGCGGCGGTGAAGGCCTTCGTGGACGCCTCGGCCGCGGGCTGGAAAGCCTATCTGTACGGCGATCCCAAGCCGGCCGACGCCCTGATCATGCGGGACAATCCCGACATGACCCAGGACGTGCTGGACCAGGCCCGGGCCAAGATGCGCGACAAGGGCCTGGTGGACGGCGGCGACGCCAAAACCCAGGGCATCGGCGCGATGACCGATGCACGGTGGGCCGCGACGTTCGGCTTCGCCTCGACCGCGGGCATCTATCCCAAGACCATGGACGCCAAGGCGGGATACACCCTGCGATTTTTGGGTCCGTCCAAGTGATCCATTGTTCCGCTCATTCCCGCCCCCGGGCTCGGCCAGAGGCCGACCCGAGGACAGGCTGCGGCTTGAACGGAAAAAACCTGGGTCCCCGCCTCCGCGGGGACGAGCGGTGATAGAAACTGTCGCCGCCCTTCATGCCGTTCAGGTGGACTACGCCGGCCGCGGGCGCGCGCTCGGCCCTTTTTCGCTGGCCCTGGAGCGGGGCGAGATCGTGGCCCTGGTGGGCCCGTCCGGCTGCGGCAAGAGCACGGCCCTGCGTCTGCTGGCGGACCTGGAGCAGCCCACCTGCGGCGAAGTAGAGCGCACAGCGGGGCGGGGCGAGACTTCGGTGGTGTTCCAGGCGCCCACGCTGATGCCCTGGGCCAGCGCGCTGGAGAATGTGGCGTTGCCCTTGCGGCTGGCGGGCCAGGCGGACGCCGTGCTCAGCGCCGGCCAGGCCCTGGCGCGGGTGGGCCTCATCGGCGCCGAGCAGGCCAAGCCGGCGCAGCTTTCCGGCGGCATGGCCATGCGCGCCTCCCTGGCCCGCGCCCTGGTGACCGAGCCGCGCCTTCTGTTGCTGGACGAGCCTTTCGCGGCGCTGGACGAGATCACCCGCCGGGCCCTGGCCGACGACATCCACGCCATCTGGGCGTCCTCAAGGCCCGCCATCGTGTTCGTCACCCACAATGTGGAGGAAGCCGTGTACATGGCCGGCCGCGTCGTGGTGATGACCCCGGGTCCCGGCCGGCTGGCGTTCGAGACGCGCATAGAGGCGCCCCTGCCCCGCCCGCCTCAGTTCCGCACCTCGCCCCTATTCCGCGAGCAGGTCGAGCGCGTGTCCGCCGCCCTGCAGCAGGCCATGGCCGCATGAGGGCCGCGCACTGGCTCGCGCCCCTCGTGCTGGTGACGCTGATCCTGGCGGCGTGGGAAACGTCCGTGCGCCTGTTGGGCGTGCCCGCATACCTGCTGCCGGCGCCCTCGGCCGTAGCCTACGCCATGGTCGACAACGCGCCCTTGCTGCTGGCCTCGGCGGGCAGAACCCTGGGCATGGCGCTCGCCGCCCTTGTTGTCGCCAGCGTCGTCGCCAACGCCCTGGCGCTGGCGTTGGGCTTGAGCCCTCTGATGGAAAGCGCGGTGCGGCCCCTGGCGGTGGTGCTGCAGGCCACGCCGATCGTCTCCATCGCGCCGCTGATCAACATCTGGGCGGGACTGGACCATCCCGAGCGGGCGGTGATCGGCCTGGCGGCCCTGGTGGCCTTCTTTCCCATCTTCTCGGGCGCCATCACCGGGCTGAAAGCGGTGGACCCGGACCTGGAGCGCCTGTTCAAGCTTTATGGCGCTGGGCGGTTGGCCACCTTGCGGCGCTTGCGGTTGCCTTCGGCCGTTCCGTTCATCCTGGAGGGGCACAAGGTGGCGGCGGGCCTGGCGGTGGTCGGGGCTGTGGTGGCCGAGTTCGTGTCGGGCTCGGGCGGGGCTCAGGGTCTGGCCTTCCGCCTGCTGGAGGCGGCCAACCGCCTGCAGACCGCCAAGATGTTCGCCGCCCTGATCCTGCTGGGCCTGATGGGCGCGGCGGCGCATGCGGCGTTCCAAGGGCTTGAGACGTGGGTCCTGCGGCGCTGGCGGGGGCGCTGATCGGCCCTCGACGCAAGCCTTTACGAGCGGTTAATCACGCACGCCTAAGGCTGGAGCCGGCGATTCTCGTTCGCCGGAGCGTCCATGCGCCTGCCCGTCCTCGCGTTGATCCTCGCCAGCCTCGCGCCGCTGGCCGCGCACGGCCAGGCCCTGCAGGGCCCGGCCGTGCAGGACCGCTATGACGCGCCTGGCCCCCACCCCCCGCCGGCCGAGGGCGCGCCGCTGCGCGGGCCGCAAGGACAGCGCCCCACCCGCACCGCCTACCTCACCTGGACCGGCAAGAGCGGCAGCCTGCGCGGGCCCGAGGGCGACAGCGACGGCCTGCGTGGGGCCATGCCCCTGAACACGGCCACGGGCTTGGCCGTGCGCGGCGCCAACCCCAAGCGTTTCATGACGTCGCCTCCCGCGGCGGCGTCCACATCGGCCGCCCCGCCGCCGCACATGGCCTTGATCACGTCCGCCGCTCAGCCGCAGCGCCTGCCTGCCAGCCTGTACGACCGGGGCTATGTTGAGCCATCGCAGGCCGCCCGCCCAACTGTCCCGGTTCAACAGGGCCCGGCCCTGTCATCTGCGGCGGGCCTGTCCGAGCCTCAGGCTCAGCCTCAGGCCCAAGCGCAGGCCCAGCCCCAAGTGCAGGCGCAGAACGGCCAAGGCGGCCCACGGTTTTATTCCTTGCATCGGGAATATGGCCTGCAGCCCGACCCCGTGCCGCCGGCCGAGCCCTCGGTGTTGGCGCTCAGCCCCGCCGTCGCCCAGGCCATGGCCGACTACAAGGACGACGGGTCTCCCATTGATCTGGCTGGCCAGGATCAGGCGGACTTGACCTCGTCCGAGCAGGCCCGCAACGCCGCGAACAGCTCAAGCAGCGGCTCGTCCTCAGGCTCCTCATCCTCCAGCAGTTCGACCTCCTCCAACGGCCAGGCGACAAGCACCTACACCATCAAGCCATAGGTCTCAGCCGAAGGCCGCCCGCGGCGTCGGCGTGGTCAGCCGCTCAAGCCCCCGCGCGGCCTGATCCGAAAGCGAGCGCAGGCCATGCTCGCCAAATACGTCCAGGGCCGCGCTCAGGGCCATGACGGCGGCGCCCCGTTCTTCGTCTCGTCCGCCCGGAAGGGCCGCGCGAGCCTCATAGAGACGCGCCAGATTGACCTGTGCCACGGCCCAGCCGACAGGGTCCTTGCCGGGCGCCAAGCCGATCAACTCGCGCTTTAGTTCGTCTACCGCCTCGTCCAGCATGCCCGGGTCAGCGGCTCTTTCCGCCCGGCGCGCCAGGCACCCGGCGCGATTATGGGCCAGCACGGCGCGTAGACTCAGGGCCGGCTGCGTGCGCGTGGCCCACAGGGCCCGGTCGTAGGCGCCCAGCGCATGCCCGAAGGCGCGGTCCGCGTCGGTGGCTTCGCCCAACGCCTCAAGCGCTATGGCCAGGGCGTGATGCAGCCGGGCCCAGTCCAGCGGACTGTGATCCGGTCCCAGGGCGTCCAAGGCGTCGACCATGGACTCGATTCCCGTGGCAATGTCGTCGATCTGTGCGTGCAACTCGCCCACAGCCGCCCGGGCTGCGCCGCGCAGTTCGCGCACCCGCGACCAGCTCAGCGGCTCATAGGTCGGATCGAGTCGGCCGGCCAGCTTGTCCAGGCTGTGAATGGCGTCCTCATAGAGGCTTGCGTCCTTCAAGCGCGCGGCGGCGGCCAGGAGCACTTCGGCCCGGTCGCAGATCGCGGCCGCCACTTCGCCTTTGCCGATCGCTCGAGCGCGCAGATGGCTCTCCAAGGCCAAGATGGGGGGATCGAAGGCGGCGGCCGTGGCGCGGCTTGCCTCAGGATCGGCTTCGGCCAAGGACCGACGCGCAGACAGGCGGGCCAGGCCGGCCCACGCCAGAGCCGCCGCCACCGAAGCCGGCGCCGTCTTGCGCACCTCATGCAGGGCCGTCTCCGCCGCGGCGTTCAAACCGTCGTCGCCGAACAGTTCGGCGCCCAGCATGGCCGCCTGCGCCTGCTCGCAGCGCGCCGCCGCCCAGCCTCGGCTACGCCCCTCGCGCTTGAAGGCCTCAGCGGCCTTTTCCGCAGATTCCGCCGCGCGTCTCAGGGCCACGGCGTCGCCCGTCCGGCGAGCCAACTCGCGCCAAACGCGGGCGGCGTCCAGGCGCCGTTGGCTAGGGTCGCGCGCGCTGACCCGACCGGCGGCGATGTCGCCCGCCTTGGCCTCGGTCTTGAGCAGGTTGAGGTCCAGCATCTCCATCAGCGAGGCGTCGCCGCGAGTCAGACCGTCGCGCGGACCGTCGGTGGCCAGCAGACGCTTCAGATCACGGCTGAACTCGAACATGGATTACTGCTCCCATTTGGGCCTTGGCCTGTCCCGCATCGGGACGGCCGAGGCGGGTTCCACGCTCAAGGAGCAAAGGCGAAGCCGTAGCGGAGCGAGAAAGGTTAACGGTTGTCAATCTTTTGATCGAGGCGGCGAGCGGCCTATATGCGGGCTCAGTTTTGTGGAGTGAGTGGTATGGCGGCGACGGGAACGGTGGAGGAAGCCAAGCGAGCTCAAGCGGCGCACCACACCACGGTGTACGGCGTGATCTTCGCCATCGCCTTCTGCCACATGCTCAACGACATGATGCAATCGCTGCTTCCGGCCATCTATCCCAACTTGAAGGCCAGCCTGGGATTGAACTTCGGCCAGATCGGCCTGGTCACTCTGGTGTTTCAGCTGACCGCGTCCCTGCTGCAGCCCCTGGTGGGCCTTTACGCCGATAAACGGCCAACGCCCCTGGCCCTGCCGGGCGGCACGCTGTTCACCCTGTCGGGACTGACGGTGCTGTCGATGGCGCATACCTTTCCGCTCGTGCTGCTGGGCGCGGCCCTGATCGGCATGGGCTCCTCGATCTTCCACCCGGAATCCTCGCGGGTGGCGCGGATGGCGGCCGGACCCCGGCCGGGCCTGGCCCAGTCCATGTTCCAGGTGGGCGGCAACATCGGCCAGGCGCTAGGTCCCCTGGCCGCGGCCCTGATCGTCGTGCGCTGGGGCCAGTCGAGTCTGGCCGCCTTCGCGTGCCTCGCCCTGTTGTCGGGGGCCGTCCTGTGGAACGTGGGCGTCTGGTACAAGCATCACGGCCTGGAGCGGCTGAAAGCCGGCAAGGCGAGCGCCGCCGATCACCTGGATCTGCCCCGCGGCAAGGCCGCCTTGGGCGTCTTCATCCTGATGGTGCTGATCGCCTCGAAGTTCTTCTATCTGTCCAGCATCTCCAGCTACTTCGCCTTCTATCTGATCGAGCGCTTCCACCTGTCGGTGCCGCAGGCGCAGCTGCATCTGTTCGCCTTCCTGGCGGCGGTGGCGGCCGGAACCGTGGCGGGCGGGCCGATCGGCGACCGCTTCGGGCGCAAACCCCTGATCTGGTTCTCGATCCTGGGAACCCTGCCCTTCACCTTGCTGTTGCCCTACGTTTCGCTGGCGTGGACCTGGCCGATCACGGTGATCATCGGCCTGATCCTGTCCTCGGCCTTCCCCGCCATCGTGGTGTTCGCCCAGGAGCTGGCGCCGGGCAAGGTGGGCGCGGTGGCCGGCCTGGCCTTCGGCTTCTCCTTCGGCATGGGAGGCCTGGGCGCGGCGGCCCTGGGCCTTCTGGCCGACGCCAGGGGCATAGAGTTCGTCTACCGTATCTGCGCCTTCCTGCCGGCTATCGGCCTGGCGGCGGCGTTCTTGCCGAACATCGAGCGGAAGCGGGCCTCGGGCTGACGTCGGTTGGGGCGTCGCCGTTCGAGCCGCGCATAGCCACAGACCCTACCCGGGCGACGGCGTCCCAAGAAACGCCGCCAGGGCGTCCGTCGAACAGTCGAGCTCCGCCTGCGATCCGATGGTGATCCGGATGAAGTCGGACACGCGCGGGCCGGAGAAATGCCGGACCAGGACGGCGCGATCACGCAGCGCCGCCGACAGGGCTTGACCGGTGTGGCTCGGATGGCGGGCGAACACGAAGTTGGCGCTGGACGGCAGGACCTCGAACCCAAGCTGGATCAGGGTCGCGGTCAGGCGCTCCCGATTTGCGATGATGGTCGATCGCGTCTGTTGGAAATAGGCCTCGTCCTGGATGGCGGCGATGGCGCCCGCCTGGGCGGGCCGTCCGAGCGGATAGGAGTTGAAGCTGTCTTTCACGCGCGTCAGGGCTTCGATCAGCGCTTGGTCGCCGATGGCGTACCCCACGCGAAGGCCGGCCAGCGCGCGCGATTTCGACAGGGTCTGCACCACCAGCAGATTGGGATGGTCGCGGATCAAGGGGATGGCGCTTTGCGCGCCGAAGTCGACATAGGCCTCGTCGATCACCACGGGCGCATCGGCCCGCGCGCTCACGAGCTGTTCGATCTCAGCCCGCGATAGGGCGATCCCCGTGGGGGCGTTCGGATTGGCGATGATGATGGCGCCGCCCCGGTCGAGATAATCGGCGATGCGAACGCGCATCTCGCCGTCGAGCGGGACCGTCTCATACTCGATGCCCAACAGCCGGCAGTAGACCGGATAAAAGCTGTAGGTGACGTCCGGAAAAAGCACGGGCTTGGCTTGCTTCAGCAGCCCCGCGAAAGCGTGGGCCAGCACCTCGTCCGAGCCGTTGCCGACGAAGACCTGCTCGGGCGCGACGCCGTGATATTCGGCCAACACCTCCCGAAGGCGCGTGGATTGCGGGTCCGGATAGAGGCGAAGCGTATCGTCGGCGGCCAGTCGGACGGCCTGAATCGCCAGGGGAGAGGGCGCGAAGGGGCTTTCATTGGTGTTCAGTTTCACCAGGCCCGGAATCTGAGGCTGCTCGCCAGGCACATAGGGCGACAGGCCCCGGGCAAGCTCCGACCAATAGCGGCTCACGCATCCCTCTCTCGCTGCCCACGTCGACACAGCGATGAGGGTTCAGAGTCCGGTGGTCAAAGGGAATTCAATCACCAAAGACACAAAGATCACCAAGAGGGCGGCGCGTCCTTGGTGTTCTGGGTGTCAAAATTGACGCCTTCGGCGGGCTTGGAGCTTTGCCGGTCGAGAAGGCTTTCACGGAAAGCCATCACGCCCTGAAGCCCATGGATGATGGGAGCTTCCGGGACCAGCCAAGTCAAGGCCGGCTCCTACGGAGCCGCCGCATTGCGGTCGGCGAAGCCGAGCCTTGACTTGGCTGGACCCGGAAGCAGGATGCGCGCCATGGACTTAAGGACAGGTCCGCCCGCGCCACGCCATGGACAGACGAGACGCTGAGAAGATTGACGGCGACGTTCCCGAACTGGACGAGGCCTTCTTCAGCCGCGCCAAGGGGCGCCAAGGTCATCTCGCAAACGTTCGCGAAACGACTGGAATCGGCGCGCGTAACATATACCCGCTCACCCCGGCGAAGGCCGGGGTGAGCGGGGAATTGAGAGCGCGGCGAACCGCTCCTCACCCCCGCTCCTTCGCCCGCGAGAACTTAAGCTTCGGATAGCGCTCGACGGCGTAGTTGATGTCCCAGGCGGACTTGGCCAGGTAGACCGGCTGGCCGTCGATGTCCTCGGCCATGGCCGAGCGATGCTTGCCTGAGAAGTCCTCCAGGTCGGCCTTGTCGCCCGACAGCCAGCGCGCCTCCCCGTAGGGCGAGGCCTCGAACACCACGTCCAGCTGGTATTCCCCGCCCAGACGGTCCTGCATCACCTCGAACTGAAGCTGGCCCACGGCCCCCACGATGAAGTCTGAGCCGAAGGACGGCCGGAAAAGCTGGGTCACGCCCTCCTCGGCCAGGCCCTCCAGCGCCTTCTTCAGGTGCTTGGCCTTGAGCGGATCCTTGACCCGCACGCGGCGCAGGATTTCCGGAGCGAAGTTGGGCAGGCCGGCGAAGCGCAGGCTCCCGCTTTCCGACAGGCTGTCGCCCACCCTGAGCACCCCGTGGTTGGGGATGCCGATCACGTCGCCCGCATAGGCTTCCTCGGCCAGTTCGCGCTCGGCGGCCATGAACATGATCGGCGCGTTGACCGACAGCTGACGGCCGGTGTTCTGAACCTTCAGCTTCATGCCGCGGACAAAGCGACCCGAGGTCAGGCGCAGCATGGCGATGCGGTCGCGGTGGTTGGGGTCCATATTGGCCTGGACCTTGAACACGAAGCCCGACACCTCCGCCTCGCCGGGCGCCACATGGGTCTCGGCGCCATTGCGTTCGGCGCGTACCGGCTTTGGCGGCGGCGCATAGGCGCCCAGAACCGCCAGCAGCTCCTCCACGCCGAAATGGCGCAGGGCCGTGCCGAACAGCACCGGAGTCATGTGTCCTTCCAGGAAGGATTCCGGATCGAACGCCTTGGACCCGCCCTCGGCCAGCTCCGCGCCCTCCCGGGCCTCCTCCAGTTCGTCCGCGTCGATGTACTGCGCCACGGCGTTGGACTTCAGGCCCATGGGCGCCGGATGGCCCTCCGGCTCGTCGGCGCTTTTGCGCGTATAGGGCTGGAAGGTCTGCGCGCGCAGGTCGATCATGCCCCTGAAACGATTGCCCGACCCCGCCGGCCAGTAGAGTGGCGCGGGATCCAGCGCCAGTTTGGAGCCGATCTCGTCGAGCAGGGCGAAGGGATCCAGCGCCTCGCGGTCCATCTTGTTGATGAAGGTGACGATGGGAATGTCGCGCAGGCGGCAGACCTCGAACAGCTTGAGGGTCTGGGGCTCGATGCCCTTGGCGGCGTCCAGCACCATCACCGCCGCGTCGGCCGCCGTCAGGGTGCGGTAGGTGTCTTCGGAGAAGTCCTCGTGGCCCGGCGTGTCCAGGAGGTTGAACATCAGGCCGTCGTGCTCGAAGCTCATCACGCTGGCGGACACCGATATGCCGCGCTCGCGCTCGATCTTCATCCAGTCGGACCGAGTGCGCCGGTTCTCGCCGCGCGCACGCACCGCGCCCGCCGCGCGGATCGCCCCGCCGGCCAGCAGCAGATGCTCGGTCAGGGTGGTCTTGCCCGCGTCAGGGTGGGAGATGATGGCGAAGGTGCGTCGGCGCGCGGCCTCGGCGGCGGGAGAAGTACGGCTCATGCGGGGGCGATAGCGTGACGGGAGGGCGATGGCAAATGAGCAAGCCACCCGCGGCCTTGTCCGCTAAAGATGCGCCCCCAGACGCATGGTCATCCGAGGGAGTCCGCCATGGCCGGGGATTACGGCGAACGGCGCCAGCTGAAAACCGCGCGCATGCATCGGACCGTCGTCGCGGGTTTCGTGGTGTTTGCCCTGCTGCTGGCCGCCGTCATGGCCATCACCGGCCTTCGCGCCCAGTCGACCGCCGACCAGTATTGGCAGGTGGCCGGGCCGCCGTGCCCCAGCCTGACGCGGGCGGCCTTCCAGGCCCAGCCGATCAGGCCGGACCAGGCCTTCCGCATGGAAGGCGTCGTTTTCGCCAGGGCCTATGGCTATTCAAGCTGCGGGGAGTTGCCGGCCAAAGGCGGCCTGGAGGCCCTGGTGGTGTGCCAGTTCACCAATCCAGGCGTCCTGGCGATCACCACGGCCGCCGGCGATTTCTATTTCGCGCCCGGCGTGGGTCAGCCCGCCACCGTCTCCACGACAAGCGGAACGCCCCGCTGCGTGATGGCGTCCAACTACAAGGGCGATTAGGCGGACAGCAGGCTGCCTGGATCGCGTCAAGCGTGTGTCAGGCCGCCAGGCGCCGCCAGACCTCGCGATCGGCCACGGCCGAGGTCAGGGCGCCGGCGGCGTAGAGGCTTTGCAGGCCCTCGATCACGTCCGTCTTCAGCCGGGCGTAGCGGACGCCGACGTCGCGCGGCGCGCAGTAATGGGCAGGCGCGATGAACAAGGCCGCGTTGATCGACGGATCCTTGAGCCGGATCAGGGCGCACAGCTTGGCCGCCCGTTCCGGATGGGTGCGATGAGCCAGGGGCTGTTCGGCGAACAACTCCTGCCCCAGAGACTGGACAAAATCGAAATCGATCGCGGCGAACCGGCGAGCGATCAGGCTGTCCGCCAGGTCAGCTCGGTCGAGGTCGAAAACCGCGTCGTTCAGAAGAAAATACATAAGTTCGCCGCCAATCGCTAAGCCAGCACCATGGCATAGCGAGCTTTCGGGGCGGTTGAGGAACGCAGTTAAGGTTTCGCTACTGGTTCGGACAGGAAGTGGCGCCCCTCGCCGTCTTCGATCTCCACCACCCACAGGTCGGGGTCCACGCGCAGGGCCCGCTCAACATAGCGGTTCAGATCGGCGTCGGCGCCGCTGGAGACCGGCTCCATCCAGATCCGTTCGCCGTCGCCGCGAAAGGCTTCGCTGTATAAGCGCGACTGCCGGGTCTTGGTGTTGATGGCGCGCACCAGCACAGAACCGGCCCGGGTATCGCCCTTCCGCGCCACAGTGGCGAAGGCGCCGCCCAGCTCAGCCCGCCGGATCAGGGCGCCCACCCATACGTCGGTCGAAAGCAGCACAGGTTCGCCTTTCGGGTAACGGAGCGGAAACAGGCTTGGGTCTAGCCATATGGCTCGACTGTCAAGCCAAGCCATTGCACCGACCACCGATGCGCCCCAGCCTTACCGGCCTAGCCTTCGCTCTCGCGCTGCCCGCCCTGCTCGCTCAGGCCGCCCCCGCACGCGCCGACAGCGCGCTGGAGCTTTACTACGAACGGGCCGTGATGAGCGCGGCGGGCGCGCGCTGCAACCTGTTCGCACCCGATTTAGCCGCCGCCCTGGCTATCGCCCAGATCCAAGCGCGCAACACCGCCCTCAGAGCAGGGACGGCCTCCACAGACCTCGACTCCGCCCTCGCCCGAGCCAACATGCGCGCGGCCACGGCGGCATGCCAGGGCGCGGACGTGCAAACCGCCGCCCGGCGCGTGCGCCAAGCCTTCAAGGCCTATGCGGGCCTGAGCGCCATGACCTTCCCTGGCGAGACGGGCGATTGGCGCGCCGTACGCACCCAGACCGTGGTCAACAGCGCCTGGCGTCTGTCCCAAGGCGCCCGCGTTGGGCAGGACCGGATGGTTTTCGGCCTGGCGGGCAGGAACGGACAGGAGTTCGTGACAGCGGTGGCGGCCTTCGCCGATGGCCAGACGCCCTACGCCGCCCGACTGGTCCTGCGCGATCCCGCGCGGGCGCCCACGCCTTACATCGCCAACTTGGGGATCAGCTCTGCGCCCCTCTATGCCCGCCTGCCGCCCGCGTCCGGCGCGAGAGTCATCCTGGCCGACGCCCGCGAACCGGCGGAGCTGACCCTGCTGCCGACCGGCGCTCCTGAAGCCACGGCCTTTCGCTTTCCCGCCGCTTCGGCCGCCGCCGTGGCGGCATTGGACCCGCGCGAGGCCATCGCGGTGGACTTCGTCTTCGCCGGGCCGTCAGGGGAGCGAGTGCGGCGGGCGTTCTTCGAGGTCGGCGATTTTTCCGCCGGCCTGGCGTTCCTGCGGGCCGGGCGCCGCTAAAGCAAGATTACAGACCGCCCGAGGCCTCAGCCGGCTTGGGATTGAAGGCGATTACCTTGGCGCTCGGGCGAACCTCGCGCGGGGGCTCCTGGATCAGACCGGGAATGCGCACCGTCACCGAGGTGCCTTCGCCCAAGGCGCTTTCAATGATCATCTCGCCGCCGTGCAGTTCGGCGAAGGCCCGCACCAGGGATAGGCCTAGCCCCGCGCCCTTGGCCCTTTGCGACGCGTCGCCGGCCTGCTGGAACGGCTGGCCCAGCCGTTTGAGATCCTCGGCCGCGATGCCGACCCCGCTGTCGGCGACGACAAGCTCCAGGGCGCCGCCCTGGATGTCCAGGGCCAGGTCCACCCGACCGCCGCGCGGCGTGAACTTCAAGGCGTTGGACAGAAGATTGAGCACGATCTGCTTGAGAGCCCGGCTGTCGGCCTCAACCGCCAGCGGCTCATGCGGCAGACTCGCGCGCAGGGCCACGCCCGCGTCGTCGGCTTGGACGCGTATCAGCCGCAGGGCCGAGGCCACCGGCTCGCGGGCGTCGATCGGCTCCAGGTGAAGCTGGAACCGGTCCGCCTCGATCTTGGACATGTCCAGCACGTCGTTGATCAGGTCCAAAAGGTGCCGGCCTGATTCGTGAATGAGTTCAGCATATTCAGCGTATTTGGGAGGCAGCGGACCGAACAGCTTGACCCGCATCATGTCGGAAAAGCCCATGATGGTGTTAAGCGGCGTGCGCAATTCGTGGCTCATATTGGCCAGGAAGCGCGACTTGCCGATGTTGAGCGCCTCCGCCTGAGTCCGGTCGGCTTCGAGCTGAGACTCCCTGGCCTTTTGGCCGGTGAGGTCCTGGAACATCGCGGTCAGCCTGTTGTCTTCCACCCGCAGTACGCTGACGCCGACGCAGCGGTCCGCACGGCCCAAAGGACGGAAGGACGCCTCGGCCCGGCCCTCGACCAAGGCGGCGCGCAGTGATTGAGCCAGGACGTCGCGGTCCGCCTCCTCGGCGGCGGGCAGCAACCCCTGCTGTAGAAGAATCGCCTCCGGCAAGCCCGGCGGACAGTAGCCGAAGGCCGACAGCACACGACCCTCGCCGTCCAGGGAAACCAAAAGATTGGGCTGCTCGGTGAGCAGGCGCTCAAGGCTGGAACGAGCCGTGCGTTCGGCCAGATGCTGGGATTCGGCCCGTCGCCTCGAAACCGTCAACCCGGCGGCCAGACCTATGCCCAAGGTGGCGAGCGAAAGCAGGCCCAGGCAGAAGCGGACAGGCTCAGCCGGCGGGACGGGCCAAAGATGGGCGATCTGGGCCAGGGCCGCCAGGGTCGCGGCCATGACGGACAGGGCGGCAGCCTCGGCCCATAGGCGATTGGAGCCCAGCAAACTCGCCGCCGCGACCGGCGCCAGACACCAGGCCGCCAAGGGACCGGACACGCCGCCGCCGAACCCGCAGGCCAGGCCGCCGCAGACCGCCCACAGCACCAGCAACAGGCTGCGCGCGGAGCGGCTGTCCCTCCGGCGCAGCAGAAGGGCCGCGAGCGCTGGCAGCGCGCCGAAGCCCAGAGCCCAGACCGTCGGCCACGGGATAATGGCGTCGCCAAACAACAATCCGCCGAAGGCTAGGGACACCGCCGCGAGCCATGCGCCATGCCATACCAGCACAGCGGTCTGCTCTTCGGCTTTGCGGCCGGGTGACGAATGCTGGCTAGGGTCGGCGGTCTCGTCCAAAGCGGATTTGTTTCGGTGCTGCTGGGTGGGTTCGCCGGGAAGTGTAACCGGCGCGCGACGGCGGCTCCAGCGTCCGCAAGCTGTAGGCGATAAGCGCTTGTGGGCGGGTTGTGGACAAGGCGCATCTTAACCTTGACAGCGCGTTGCCATGGCGTGCTCCAGACCGTAAGGGCACACCATGTCCGCCACCATCACCGACGTTCTGAACGATCTGGTCGCCGAATTCGAACTCATGGGCGATTGGGAAGATCGCTATCGCTATATCATCGACTTGGGGCGCGAACTTAAGCCGCTGACCGAGGCCGAACGATCCGACGCCAACAAGGTGAGAGGCTGCGCCAGCCAAGTGTGGCTGATCACCACGCCCGGGCCGGCGGGCGCGCTGTGTTTCGGAGGCGATTCTGACGCTCACATCGTCCGAGGACTGATCGCGATTCTTTTGCGGCTGTATTCGGGGCAGACTCCAGCGGACATCCTGGCGTTCGACGCCAAGGCCGCCTTCGAACGGCTGGGCCTGGGCGGCGCTCTTTCCGCCCAACGCTCCAATGGCCTGTATTCCATGGTGGAGCGGATCCGGCGGGACGCCCAGGCCGCAGCCTAACGGGCTCTGCCTCTTTTTCGTTATAGAGCCTGATTCAGAACAGGATTCACGGGGTTCAGGCGATTCAGCCTAAACCCATCGTGCCCTAGGCGGCGCGGATGCCGCTGGCGGCGGTCTGCTGGCCCACGACCACGTCATAGCCCAGGATCATGTCCACATCCGCCCCGTTGCTGGCCAAGGGCAGGCGCAACCACAGGATCGACAGGTGCGGCGCGCCGCGCCAGGACAGGTTGTGCACGCCGACGCCGGGGCGGCGGCCTTCCACCACCTTGTCCAGTTCCGCGCGCCAATAGTCGGCCGCGGCGGAGTTGTAGACCTCCTCGAGACGTCGGCCGGTGATCTCCCGGCCATAGACGCCGTAAAGGCCGGTGCCGGCCAGGCGCAGACGGTAGTCCTGGGGGGCCTGGACCACGTCGATCAGGCTGACGGTGGGCAGGTGGCGCTTGAAATGATCGGGTTGGATCGAGGCGCGGCCGGGCAGGCGCCCGCCTTGTCGGCAGGAGGCCCAGTAGGAGAACAACTCCTCATGCGCGCGAACCGCGCTAACCGGCGACCCGATTTGCATTGCCCATCTCCGGATTCCTTAACAACTCATTGGAATCACGACGATTCACTATCCCTTAACCGCCGAATCGACGCCAGCAAAAATCGCCCATTTCGACAGAATTATTTCTGTGGAATTAATACTTTGATTTGACTCAACAAAAAACGCCCGCCGGAGAGCCGGCGGGCGCTTTTATGACGAATATCGAAGTGATCAGCGCTTGCGCGGCGCCTGGCGGCCGCCCTGGCCTAGCCCCATTTGCTTGGCCAGTTCCGAACGCGCCTTGGCGTAATCGGGCGCCACCATGGGATAATCTTTCGGAAGTCCCCATTTGGCCCGGTAGTCTTCAGGGCTCATGTTATACTTCGTGCGCAGGTGCCGTTTAAGCGATTTGAACTTACGGCCATCCTCGAGGCAGATCAGGAAGCCCGGCGTGATCGAACGCTTGACGGGCACGGCCGGCTCCTTGGGAGCCGCTTCCACCACCTCAACTCCGGACGTGACGCCGGCCAAGGCCTTATGAATGCTCTGGATCAAGGTGGGCAGATCTCCCGCCGTCACCATGTTGTTGCCAACGTAGGCGGAAACGATATCCGCCGTCATTTCGATTATTTCGGATTTCTCATCCATGCTGAGTTCTTGCCCATTCTTGCCGTCAAGGTTCGCCAATTTGGTGAAGCGAGCTTTTTCGAAAGCAGCGTCCATACCTAGCTTTTTGGACTGGCACAATGGATAGCCAGAAGAAAGAATCCCCAACCCCCACGGTCAGGCTTTGGATAAAATAGATTTATTCTTGTATGACGCTGCGTTTTGAAAAATGCCGGACTGTCCAGCACCATAGGCGCCGCTCAGACCAACAAGCCTTACACAATCTGGGAAAGCCGCGTTTTACGCTAGCGCGCTATTCGCCGCAGGCCGGCCTATCGGTGTAGATCGGTCGAAAGGGCCAGCATCGCCACCCGTTGGGGAACCGAATATTCGTCCAACGCCTCACTATCGCCGTCACGGATGGCCTGAATGAGCGATGTTGTTAAGGCGGAAGACAAAGACCAGTTCCAGTACCTTAGGACTGTCTGGGCGCGATCCACCGCGATCATGTCGTAGACGCGCATCACGCGTTGCAACCCATCAGACGGCTGACCGTCACGTCCGACTTCAGGCCGCCGCAGGCCGCGCCACAGGGCGCGCACCGCCGCGCGCGGCAATCCGGTCGCCTTGCACAGCACCGCGATCGCCTCGCCCCCGGGGTCGGTGAATATCTTGGCGCCGGTCATGGGCTTGAGCCCGGACAGATAGGACAGTTCCTCGGCCACCTCGCGAGTCATGCCGCTCTGGGCCGCGGCCACCGCCTCCTCCAGGCTGGCGAACGGGCTTTTTTCGATGGCGGCGCGGTTACGCTGACGTCGTTCGATGAATTGCAGCGCCTTGCGCGACAAGGGATCTTGCCACCCCTCCTCGGCGGCCAGGGCGAAGATATCGGACGCCGCATCCTGCAGCACTTCCCTGGACACCGCCAAGCGCTGAAGAATCAGGCGCCGCGACTCCTCGTCCGCCCACCAGAAGATGACATAGGCCTGACGCGGGCGAAGCTCGGGCCGGCGCAGCAAAAGCGGGGTCAGGCGCTGATGCTCGCGCGAGGCCGCGACGATGGCTTCGAGGCAGTCGCTCGACAGGCGCGCCGCGTCGTTCTTCAGCAAGACCTCGATGATGGGGGCCTCGCCCTGTCCGACAAGCGCCTCGCACACCAGTTCACCGAGCGGCTTGCGCAGCGCCAGAAGCCGACGGTGGGCGGGGCCGCCTCGCCGGGCGCAGTCGACCAGATCGGCGTCGGACAGAGACGCGCATTCCTCGATCAACGGCCGTGCGACGTCGATTTCGTCGCGAAGCAGCAGCCGCGCCAGGCCGCTCGGAATATCGGTCAAGCCTGCTAGGCGCCTCGCGGCGCGGGCGCGCTCCTCCACGGAAGCTTCGCGCAGCATCTCGATCAGCAAGTCCGCGGTGATGGCGCGTTCAAAGGCGTTGATGCGACTGCCGGGCAGGCAGACCGTATCCGCCAACCGTTTCAGCAGCGTGGACCGGGCTCGTGACCGGGGGATCGTCGGGGCCTCGGTTTCAGGAGGCGACGGCACGCCGGACGGACGTGTTTGCGGCGCAAATTCGCTCATGGACGCAAGCTTGCGCCCGATCTGGCCAATAGCAGGTTAACCGGACGCCGCGCCCGCCCCTCGGCGGACGCGGCGAGTGGTTCCTCTCAGGCGAAGGCGCCGATCGGCCTCTTGGTCTTGGCCCGAGCCATGGCCTCGACCTTAGCCCGTTCCACGAAAATCACGCCCACGGACAGGATGGCGACGGCGACGGCCAACAGGAACATGGCGCCCTTGTCGGTGGGCAGGCCCATGGCGTTGATCTCGGCCAGGCTGCGGCCTTGGGCCAGGGCCAGCGACACGCCCGGTCCCTGTACAAGCTGCACGCCGAGCCAGGGGCTCAAATGCAGCAGGATGGTCGCAATCGACAGAATCAGGGCCAAGCCCGCGCCGCGCGTGCGGGTCACGGGAATGATCGTCAGAACCACCGCCAGCAGTTGCAAGGCGGAGACGATGTAGCGCCCGTAAGGTTCCGCGAAGTGAATTCCCGACCGCAGAGCGATCATGCCGTAGATCGCATTAGGCGTCGGCCCGGACAGGGCTTGGTACGCGACGATAAGCAAAAGAACAGCCAGGGTTATCCCCAAAGCCCAACTCAACACACGTTCCATCATGGCTTTCCTCCGTGGCGTCTTGATCTCGCGCCTGACCTAAGAATGCCACAGACAGGCGCGCTTGCAATACTTCGGCGCAACAAGAAAAATTGGCCCGGAGCGGGCCTTTGGCCAGGGCTCGAACGTCCTTCGCCGCCACGACCCTCTGGTCATCCTTCTGCCGGCTTGGCCCCCGGCGGGAAAACAGGCCAGACTGGCGCGCCCGCCTGGAACGGCCGAGGCGCGCAGGCCCCGCCGGGCCCCAGTTTGGAGCGTTGAGTTTGACCGATCGCCCTGTCGCGGCCCTGCCCTTGCCGGTCGCCGAGATCCACCCCCACAAAATGGAGCAGCTCGGACGCGTGAGGATCGACGATTACGCCTGGATGAAGGACCCGAACTGGCGCGAAGTGCTGCGCAATCCCGCCGCCATCAAACCGGACGTGAAGGCGCACCTGGCGGCCGAGAACGCCTACACCGCGGCTATGCTGGCTTCCACCGCGCCTTTGCAGGCCCAGATGTTCGAGGAGATGAAGGGACGCATCAAGGAAGACGATTCCACGCCGCCCACGCCCGACGGCCCCTTCGATTACTACACGCGCTATGCTGTGGGCGCCCAGCATCCGGTCTATGCGCGCCGGCCGCGCGGCCCGGCCGGCCCAGACCTGGCGGAGGAGATATTGCTGGACGCCGACAAGGCGGCGGCAGGCAAGTCCTTCTTCCAGATCAACAGCGTCGAACACAGCCCGGACCACGCGCTGTTCGCCTATGCCGTGGACGCACAGGGCTCAGAGGTGTGCCGCATCTTCATCAAGGACCTGAAAACGGGGACGGTCCTGCCCGAACCCATCGAATCCAGCACAGGCGACTTCTGCTTTTCGCCGGACGCCCAGTGGGTCTTCTGGATCTGGCGCGACGAGGAGGGACGTCCGGCGCGGCTGTATCGCCGGCCCGCTCGCGGCGGCGCGTGCGACGACGCCCTGGTCTACGAGGAGCCGGACGACGGATTCTTCATGGGGATCGGACTGAGCGCCTCAAGAGCGTTCATTATCATCAGCCTCGGCAATCAGGAGACCAGCGAGGCATGGGTCATTCCCGCCAGCGATCCACAGGCGGCGCCCCGCGTGGTCGAGCCGCGCACGCAGGGCCTGCGCTACGACATCGAGCACTGGCCGGACCAACAGGGCGGCGGCGGAAATTTCATCATCCGCACCAACGCCGACGGCGCGGTGGATTTCAAGCTGGCGGCGGCGCCCGACGATGCGCCCGGACGGATGCACTGGCGCGACCTTGTCCCGCATGAACCCGGCCGGTTCATCGTCGGCGTGGCCGCGTTCAAGGACCATCTGGCCCGGTTGGAGCGGGTGGACGCCAACAACCGCATCGTCATCCGCTCCCGCGCCGCGGAAGAACACATCATCGCTTTCGATGAAGAGGCCTACGCCCTAGGGTTGGAGGGCGGCTACGAATACGAGACCTCGACCGTGCGCTTCGTCTACCAGTCGCCGACCACGCCCCGGCAGTGGTTCGACTATGACATGGCCAGCCACGCGCGCGTCCTGCGCAAGACCCAGGAGATTCCCTCGGGCCACGACCCGTCCGCCTATGTCGCCCGGCGGCTGCACGCGCGCGCGGCCGACGGGGAGGAAATCCCGATCACGGTCTTGATGCGCAAGGACACGCCGCTGGACGGCTCCGCGCCGCTTCTTCTCTACGGCTACGGCTCTTACGGGGCGGCCATGGACGCCAGCTTTTCCATCCGCAACCTATCCCTGGTGGATCGGGGTTGGATCTGGGCCACCGCGCACATCCGCGGCGGCTCGGAAAAGGGCTGGGACTGGTTCCTCAACGGCCGCGGCAAAACGAAAATGAATAGTTTCACCGATTTCATCGCCTGCGCCGAGCATCTGGCGACCGAAGGCTACGGCCGGCGCGGGCGCATCGTCGCCTACGGCGGGTCGGCCGGCGGCATGCTGATGGGCGCGGTAGCCAACCTGAGGCCCGAACTTTGGGCCGGGATCATCGCCGCTGTGCCCTTCGTGGACGTGCTCAACACCATGAGCGATGTGGACCTGCCCCTGACGCCGCCCGAATGGCCCGAGTGGGGCAATCCCCTGACCGATCCGGAGGCCTACGACTGCATTGCCGCCTACAGCCCCTATGACAATGTAGCGGACAAGCCCTATCCGGCGATCCTGGCCACCGGCGGCCTGTCCGATCCCCGCGTCACCTACTGGGAGCCGGCCAAATGGGCGGCCAAGCTTCGCGCCCACACCACCAGCAGCAATCCGATCCTGCTCAAGATCAATATGGAGGCGGGCCACGGCGGCGCCTCGGGCCGCTTCGAATTCCTCAAGGAGATCGCGCTGGATTACGCCTTCGCCGTGTGGGCGGTGAACAGGGGCTGGACGGCATGATCGTGCGCCGGGCGCGGCCAGCTCGGCTTAGCGCGTTCCGAAAAGTGGGAACCGGTTTTCGGATAAAACGCGCATTAAAACAAAAATCTAGCGCCGGGCGATTTCGCCCACGGCCTGCATGATGCGTTCGCCGTAGGCCGCCGCCCCGCCGAAGGCGCCGGCCCGCGCCAGCGCCGCCCGGCCCATGGCGTCGGCGAGGCCGGGGTCGCCGGCCAGGCGCTCGAAGCTCTGCGCCAGAAATTCGGGCGCGCGCGCCGGGCCGATCAGGCCTTCGACGCCATCGGTAAACAGCGTGTCGGCGCCGGTGTTCGTGCTGGCGATGACCGGCGTGCCGCAAGCCATCGCCTGCGCCATCACCAGGGCGAGTCCCTCTTCGATGGAAGGCAGCACCAAGGCGTGGGCCCGGGACATTTCCTGCACCAGGGCCGGACGCTTCAGCAGGCCCAGGAAGGCGCAATGAGGCGGGAGGCCGCCGGCCCAGTCGATCAGGGCCTGCTCGCTGCCGTCGGCGGCGCCGGCGATGCGCAGTTCGGCGTTTTGCGGAGCCCACTGGCGCCAAGCCTTCAGCAGATAGTGAAGCCCCTTGCGATAATTGATTTGCCCGGCGAACAGCACGGTGAAGCGCTCGGCCTTGGGAGCGGAAGGTCGGAAAGCCGCCGTGTTCACGCCATAGGGCGCAAGCTTGATCTTTTCCGCCGCAACGCCCTCGTCGAGGAAGGTCTGACGCACAAAATGCGAAGGAACGAAGATCGCGTCGGCGCCGGCGTATTCGGCCAGTTCGCGCTTGATCGCGAGCGGTGAGACCCGCTTGCGAGCCACGCCCAGAAGTTCAGCTTCCTCCCGCAGAATCCGGTCCTGAAACAGGATGTGGGTCGAGCCGCGGTCGCAGACCCAAAAGCCGCCCTGGCGCTGCATGGCCGAACCGCAGGCGACCCCCGTACCCGACAGGGCGATAACGCCGTCGCATCCGTCCAAATGTCCGGCGGCATAGGCGTCGACAGCCAAGCTGGACCATTTCATCAGGGCGGCGGGAACGGCGTTCAGCGGGCCAGGCAGCGGCAACCGCTGCAGGGCCATGGCCAAGGTATTGAGCGGCCACACGCAATGAATCTTGTCGGCCGGAACCCGGTCTTCCTTGAGCTTGAAGCGGGGATAGCCGGTGACGATGCGGCCCAGTGCGCCATGGCCCTCCAGTTGGGCGGCCATCTCGAAGCTGTGGAACCGGCCGGGCGTCACGACGGCGATCTTCATGGGGGGAATGAATCCGACGGGACGCAACCGGGCGACCGCAACGCTGATCGGTCGCGCGGACGCCCTTGTCAAGCAAGGGCGGACCATGGCGGGCGCGGGTCACAAGGCTGGCGCAAAAGCGAGCGGGCGTGCGTAGATGGGCCCGGCGACGAGGACTCGAACCAGGAATGAGAGCGGATGCGCGAGACGTTGAACAAGGGCCCGACCTCATGATCGTGCGGGCCGCGCGCGCCGACGATGCCGAGGCCCTGGCGGCGATCTACGCGCACCACGTCGATCACGGCGTCGGCACGTTTGAGGAAATCGCCCCCTCGGCCGGCGAGATGGCGGACCGGCTGGCGGCGGTGCAGGCCCGCGGCCTGCCGTGGATGGTGGTCGAACGGGACGGCCAGGTGAAGGCCTTCACCTACGCCGCGCCCTTTCGCCTGCGCGCCGCCTATCGCTACACCGCCGAGGACAGCGTCTATGTGGCGCCGGACGCGCAGAGGCAGGGCCACGGCCGCGCGGCGCTGGGCGCGGTGATCCAGGCCTGCGAGGCCTTGGGCCTGCGCCAGATCGTTGCGGTGATCGGCGATTCCGCCAACCACGGCTCGATCGGCCTGCACCGCGCCCTGGGGTTTGAGCCGGCCGGGCTGTTGCCGGCGGCGGGCTTCAAGCTTGGGCGCTGGGTGGACGTGGTGCTGATGACGCGGGCGCTGAATGGCGGGGGTGTAGGCGAGCCGGTGGGGGCGGGGTTAGATATCTGACGGGGAGGTAAAGATTTGCGGCATTAGGTAGCAAACACACCAAGCCTGCGACAGGAGTCGCAAGGTGAACGCGCTCGCGGCGGTGGCCGCCCTAATTCTCGTATTCCAATTCAGCGAACTCGTCATCGTCCGGGCTGTGCATGAACCGCCGACGTTCAGGGTTATAGATACGAAAAGCACTAACGCTTCGCGTGATGTTTTGGCGATCACGGTAATTGACGGTCATCAAGAAACAAAGCTGACCGCTCCCAGTGTCAATATCCTTGATTTGGGACGCATTCATAACATGACCGCCTATGACATTCAGGGATACTTGCATGCCCGGCGGGATAGTTTCTTCACGAGGGTCTGGAACGGCATTGAATGTTGGCTTTTGCTCGGGGCCAGTACGGAAGAAAAGGTCAATTCCGACCTCGAAAACTCGGGCATCGCTTTCTCCGATGTTTGCAATATCAACTCGCGCCCTGACGGGATGCCCATCGGCATAGTGAGCGTCCGAAACCCGTCGGAACCGCAGCCTGGCACGGTGCGTCGCCTCAAATTCGAGGATCGAAGCATCAGCAGCGCGTTTCATCTCGTCCGCTCCACGTTTCGCCTCATTAGCCGAGCGTCGGGCCTCGCGAAGGGTATGGAAAACCAGAAGGACACCCCCGCCCGTTATGATCGTCTCCAGGAGGGCTACCCAGACCATCGCCTGAGCCCACCCAGCAGCATTTTTCGCGGCCTCTGCGCTATCGTGAGCGTCCTCCTGGCCCTTGGCGGATTGCTGATATCGGCTCTGGGCTTCAAGTGCGGCGGCGATGCGTTGGGCATCGCTTTCGAGCAAGGCGGATGGGCCTGGGCTCGCGTTGGCGGATGGTTTTTGGTCGGATGGAGCTCGGCCGCGCTGGGCGCCGCTGGCGCCATGATCCTGGGGATAACCGGCGGCTATCTGCCCTAGGGCGACCGCTATTCCAAGTGCAGCGTATGCGCCCCAATTGCCACGAGACATTGGACAAAGAACCCCGCCGAGAACCCGCCACGGCTGACCTTATTGCGAAGGTTGGCTTCTGTCTCGCTGACTCCGATGGCGCCCAGCTTCTCCACTAGGTCCTTATAGCTCAGATGGCGCCGGGCGATTTCAGCCTTGAGAATGCCCTTGGCCTCGCTGTTCCAATCCTTTTCCAATGGCCGTCTCTCCTATGGCGATTTTCGCATCATATTCGATACAAATGCCATTGACAACGATATGGATCGCAATCATATCAGATGCACACGCATCGAATATGATTATAAATGTCTCGCAAGCAGCCCGGCCAACACTTCCTCCTTTCGACCGGCGCCCGCACCCTGTCGCTGGCGAAGGTTCTTCGCATGTCCGAGGGCGCGGCCTGGGAAGCCTTCAAGGCGCTCCGCTGGTCCGCTACCGGTGGCGATCCCGTTTGCCCGAAGTGCGGCTGTGTCGCGGTCTACACCTACACGGCCCGCAAGCTGTTCAAGTGCAAGGCGTGCGGCTCGCAATTCTCGGTCACGTCGGGCACGATCTTCGCCAGCCGCAAGCTCCCGATCCGCGATATTCTCGCGGCCATCGCCATCTTCGTGAATGGCGCCAAGGGCCATAGCGCCCTGCAGCTGAGCCGTGACCTGGACGTGCAGTACAAGACCGCCTTCGTCATGACGCACAAGCTGCGCGAGGCCTTGGGGGCCGAACAGGCGGTGCAGGAACTGAGCGGAACCGTTGAGGTCGATGGCGCCTATTTCGGCGGGTACGTGAGCCGGCCAACCGCAAGGAAGATCGGATCGACCGTCGCCTAGCCGAGCATCGCACCGGCAAGCGCCAAGTGGTCGTGGTGATCCGCGAGCGGGATGGCCAGACCTTCCCGTTCGTCGCCAAGTCAGAGGCCGCCAGCGTCGCGACGATTGAAGGCCGGATCGAACCCGGCACGGTCGTTCACGCCGACGAAGCGAGCGCTTGGGATGCGCTGCACGCCAAGTTCGCCATGAAGCGGATCAACCACAGCGAGGCCTATTCCTGGGAAGGGGCCTGCACGAACCAAGCGGAGTCGTTCTTCTCGCGCCTGCGCCGTGCGGAGATCGGCACGCACCACCATATCGCAGGCCCCTATATCGCGGCTTATGCGTCGGAAATGGCTTGGCGCGAGGACAATCGCCGGGTGTCCAACGGGGAGCAATTCCTGATGGCTGGCCGCGCGGCACTGGAGCACCCGGTCAGCCGCCAATGGAAGGGGTACTGGCAGCGGTAGGGCAAGGTTCTGTTTTTGTTCATGAAGCCGCGCGGCTCCTATAAGAAATTCAGAACTTGTCAACACGAATCCGCACTATACAATGGAGTTATGCCCAATCTTCGCTTCCAATTTAACGAAACAAAGGGCCTGGAAGCTCTCACGTACATCGCTGCCCAATGGCCCGATGTGACGGTCTTCTTTGCATCCAAGGTGTTGTTTTTCGCAGAAAAATACCACTTAAACCGCTACGCCCGCCCCATTGTTGCGGACACCTTTATCGCCATGCCGAATGGCCCGGTGCCCACGACCTTATATGATTTTATCAAGGGCCGTTTTGGGATGGCGGGAAATCCTGCCGAGATCCAGGCGGCGTTGAACGTCACTGACTATCCCCGCGTAAGGGCTCGGCGAGAGCCCAACAGGGACGTTTTTTCTCCGAGCGATATTGAGTGCCTAGACGAAGCCATTGCGTTCTGTAGGGCGCGGGGTTTCAGCACCCTTTCTCAACTCACTCACCAAGAGCGCGCTTGGAGCGAGGCCCCGCAAAACGGGCCTATGGACTATGCGGCCTTGATCGATGCCGAGAATCCGAATGCCGCAGACGTTCTCGCGGAAGCGCAGGAGTTTGCGGCTTTTGGCGTCCTGTGAACGCTGGCGAAATATACATAGTTCATACCGCGCTCACCAAACCTGCGCCTAAAGACAAGATCGTGCTCTGCATTTGCGCGGTCGATAATTTTTTCGTCTGGATAAACACCAAGGCCGCTGCGCACGGCATTGGTCAATTCCCGCTTCACGAACCCGATCATGGCTCTCTCAATCGGGATTGCTTTCTGGATTTGTCTAGGGTGACTACGTTTCCGCCAAGAGAACTCGCTAACGCCCAAGCGCGAGGGCCAATAAATGCCGATCTAGCTGGGCGTCTCCTTGCGCACGTTCAGGCCAACCCGCCAAAAACGCTCTCTAAGCGATACCTCGATTTATTGTTAGCGACCCTTCAAGCGGTCGCCTCCTAACAAAGCCGCCACAGGCAAATCCCCTTCCGCCTGTAATTCCCATCGATATCGCCCCGTCGGGCCTTCATCCGCAGCGTCTGCACGATCCTGAGCGCCACGGCCTGCTTGAGCACGCTGTCGCCCGTATCCAGGCCCTTGGCGCGCATGACGCGATAGGCCAGTTCGCGGGTGTCCAGCGGGCCTTCGGTCTTGAGCGCGGCCATGCATAGGGCTGTCGTCTCGCCGCGCCGGAAGACACGGGTGAGGTCCAGATAGGGCGGGAAGTCGGACGGTTCGCCGGAACAATCAAACAGCCGCAATGTCGCGTTGACGGTAAGCGGAGCGTTGCCGCCCTTTGGAGGGTGGTTGACGGATCTCAGACTTGCTGGAGGGCCTTCCAGCCCCAAGGCGTGAGCTCGGCGAGGCGGCTCTGCAGATGTCCGTTCACTAGTCGGGTGAGGACGTCGGTGAGATAGGCGGTCGGATTGACGCCGTGGAGTTTGCAGTTTTCCACCAGGGTGGCCAGAACCGCCCAGTGGTGGGCGCCCTCGTCGGAGCCGGCGAAGAGCGCAT
>PLRV01000035.1 GCA_003164925.1 Caulobacteraceae bacterium | reverse complement strand
ATTCAGCGTTTAGGCGATTCCGCCTAAATCCATCGTGGTCTAGGGCTTGATCTTATCGAACGGAAAGGCGCGCATCGGCGCGCTTGGGCGCCGGAACTGTGGCGCTGAACAAAGGAACCGTCTGAATGTCCGTTGAGCCCCTCAAGACCGAAGTGCGGGGCCTGCTGGCCCAGGCCGACGAAAAGGTGCGTCGCGCCGAACATCTGTACGCCCAGGGCGCGGACGAGCAGAAGGTCGAGGCCGCTGGCCAGCTCGTCTCGCTCAAGCGGCAAAAGATCGAGCTGGAGGCGCGCATGGCGGAGCTTGACCGTGCGCCGGGCGCGGGCGGGTCCGTCGCCCGCCAATGGCTCAAGGAAGACTGGATGTTGCTGATGAATCGGCTGGACGCCTTTGTCGGCGGCCTCTGAAGCCGGTCCTCAGCCGGCGTCGTGCTGGGCCGCCACGGCGGCCGCCACCGCGGCCATGAAGGCCTGACGGTCGGGAATCGGCCGCCGGGTCGCCGCGATCATCACCGCCACGGCGTAGGTTCGCCCGTCCGGCGCGGTGATCAGACCCACGTCGTTGTAGCCGGTGCTTTCGTCGCCCAGGTCCTGGCCCGTGCCGGTCTTGTGGGCGATGCGCCAACCGACAGGCAGACCCGCCTTCAGCCGAAGGGGGCCGGTTTGGGTCAAGGCCAGTATCTGCAGCAGCCGCGCCGTCCCCGCCGGCGACAGAAGCTCCCCCCGGTCCAGGCGCGCCAATCCGTCCGCAATGGCGATAGGCGAAGCGCCGTCCTTAGGATTGGCCACATAGGCGTCCAACCGGGCCTGGCGCTCGGCCAGCGGAATCTTGTCCCGCGCTTCCCAGAACGCCTGGCCGAAGGAATATTCGGGGCGCCACCGCACCCCTGCGATGTCGGACTCCAGCGCCCTTTCCGACTCCCCGGCGCGAATGTCGCCCATACCCCGTTGGCGCAGGGCCCGGCGCACCGCCCGCCCGCCGCGCACCTCGCGCAGGAGGATGTCGTTGGCGGCGTTGTCGCTCTGGGCGATGGCCCACGCCAGCAGGCCGTCGATGGTGGTCTGGTAGCCATCGTCGACCAGCATCTTCTGCATCGGCTGGTTGAACACGCTCATATCGGCCGAGCGGACCGTCACCGGGTCGGACAGGCTTAAAAGTCTGCGGTCGGCGGCGTCCATCACCGTCAGAGCGACCCACAGCTTGGCCACGCTCTGCTGAGGGTAGAGGCTCTGGCCGTCCCAGGCGGCGATCCAGCCGGACTGCACATCCTCCACCGCCACGCCGGCCTTACCGTCGAATCCCTTGGCCAGTTCAGCCAGGCGCTCGGACAGGGCGGCGGGAGCCGGGGGGTGAGGATGCGGCGGCGGCAGGCGTGTCGGGCATAGGGCGCAGGCGCTCAGCGCGATAAGGGCCGCCACGGCCAACAGCGGGGCGAATACCCGGCCTGCCCTCGAAGGGCGTGGGCTCACGCGGCCTTTCTCAGAGCGTTTCTTGGGGGCTTTTGCGGTTTGAGAAGGGGCTTGATCGCATCCGTGCCGAACAGGCCGATCGCCGCGTTGCGCCAAGCGCTCACCTTGGGCGAGCGCAGGGAGGCGGCGAAGCAATAGGTGGCCAGAGCGGCGCTCAGAGTGTGAATTCTGGCGGCGGCGGCGAACCAGCCGTCGTGGGGCGGGCGCCGCTTGCCGAAGAGGCGCCCGACGGCGTGGCTGATCTTAAGCAGCGTCAGACCGCCGAATACCTCCAGCGCCAGACGCACGGGACGGATGTGGCGTGTGGACGTCCGCCTGGCAGGCAAGGCGGCGGGCGGCGGCGCAGGCATTGCCGCCGCGGCCGGCGTCGGCTGGGCCGCCAGCAGGAAGGGATCGACCCCGACGCTGTCGTGCGCAAAAGACATGGACGGCGGCGAAAGCGGCGCCTGGGAAATCGGCGGCGGCTCAGACGCGGCCTGAGCCTGCCTGCGGTCGTGCTCGCGCTTTTCCTCGGACAGCAGTTGCTCCACCAGAATGCCAACGCCGATACCGACCAGGTTGGGGTGGTCGCGGCATAGCTTTGCCAGGGTCTCGATGAGGGCGCGTCCGTGATGGCCGTGCTCGGCCAGCCCCGTCTGGAATGTATGTTGCGCGGCGTCCGCCGCCTTCTCGAGGTCCGAGCCGACCAGGGTGCTGAGGTGTTGGAAAATGCCGGGCATGGTCAAGGGGCTCGCGATTGGCCTGGCGCCGACCCTACCGGAAGCCTTCGGACCCGGCCACAGTCCACCGCGTTACAGGGGAATCCGGCCTATCCCGCCCGATGAATGCGCTATTTCCGCCACAGCGCGGGACATATTTGCGGCGAGACCTATCATCGCCTTGCCGGACGCGACGAAGCAAGACCAACTAGGGTCATCGAGAGGGGCTCTCCTTGCTGCGCCAAGCGCAAGCGGGAGGGAAGAAGTCCGGCTAGCGAGACTGTTTCGCGCCACAGAAGCGCCAGGGCGGCCGCCGGATATCGGAGGCCGCCCTTTCTGTTTGACCCACAGGCTGTTTGCACAGGGCTTAGCCCGTTAGAGCCGGATGACTTCTCTCGAAGTCTGAATCCGGCTCTACATATTTGAATCCAGAGCACGATTCAGCGTTTAGGCTATTCCGCCTAAACCTATCGTGCTCTGGGCGTTGGCGCCTTCAGTCCATCCGTCCCTGCGCCGCCCGGTCCATGGCCATGGCCAGCTCGACGTCCTTCTCGGTCACGCCATCAGCGGCATGGGTGGTCAGCAGCACCTCCACCCGGTTGTAGACGTTGAACCATTCCGGATGGTGGTCCATCCGCTCGGCGACCAGGGCGACCTGGGCCATAAACCCAAAGGCCTCGGCGAACCCTCTGAAGCGGAAGACGCGCACGATGGCGTCGCGGCCTTGGGCGGCGGACCAGCCGGGCAGCTGTTCCAGCGCCGCCTGAACACCGATCGGGGGCGTTTTCATGCAAGACCTTCACCGGACGGAAACACTGACGTCCCTACAATGCCGGCCATGGACCTTTCGCCGTCAAGCCCCCTGGAGCTGGCCCCCGCCATGCAGGCCGCGGACAAGCGGGCGCGCCCATCCTTCGCCTATCACCGGGGCGAGCGAGCGGCGCTGCTGCTCGGCCTGGCTCGGCCGCGCGGCGCCCTGATCGTCACCCCCAATCTCGATCATCTGCGCCTTTTGGACCGCTCCGCATCCCTGCGCCGAGCCTACCGCCGCGCCGACATCGTGCTCAACGACAGCCGTTTTATCGATCGGCTGGGCCTGAAGGGCCGGGCCCTGACCCTGCCGGGCTCCGAGCTCGCCCCGCTGATGCTCGAACGCGCGTCGCAGGGCGCCAAGGCCCTGGTGATCGGCTGCGACGCGACGATCAGGGCCGACCTGCCGGCGCGCTACCCGCACATCGCCTTCACCTTCCTCGAGCCGTCCATGGGCTTCATCCGCCGCCGGTCCGAGCGCCGCGCCTTGGCCCGGGCCGCCTTGCAGGCGGCTCCCGCCATGGCCTTCATCTGCACCGGCGCGCCGCAGAGCGAACTTCTGGCCGCCCAGTTCAAGCGGGCGGGGCTGAAGGCGGACATGCTGTGCTGCGGCTCGGCCTTCCACTTCCTGGCGGGAGCCAAGGCGCGCGCGCCGGCGTGGGCGCGCCGGCTGGGCGGCGAATGGGCCTGGCGCTTCGTGCTGGAGCCCAGGACGCGCCGGCGCTACCTGGCCGACGCGGTGTTCCTGGCCCGCAACGCCTTGGCTTTCGCGGCCTTGCGTTTGACGGGAAGGGCCCGCTTTGGGCGCTACGAGATTGCTGTCGACGGCCGTGACGCCGCAGGCGTCTGATTTATTGAACCACGAAGCCCACCAAGAGCTCGGCGTTTCCTTCGTGTTCTTCGTGAACTTTGTGGTTCAACTCTTTTTTCGGCCTCCGGCCTTACGCCGTTCCGCGCGCGCCCTTGAGGAACGCGGCGGCGGCAGGCTTGGGGCGCCCCTCGTCATCGAAGAACAGGGGCGCGTCCGTACCGTCGCCCGCATTGGGCGCGTGTCGCAGCCAGGAGTCCTTGTCGCGCAGACCCCAGGTGGTGAAGGCGTAGCGCTGGGCGGCCGGCAGGGCGGCCATGGCCTCGCCCGCCTCGCCGGCCAGACGCGCCTGGGCCTCCAGCTTGGCCGCGCGGCTCATCAGCCGCGACGGCTGCAAGGTCACGTCGAACTCGGAGATGTGGATTTTCAGACCGGTGGACGCCAGATCGCGCACGGCGGCCTTGATCGCGCCGGGCGGCAGATCGGCCTGCACGTGGGTCTGGGAGCCCAGCCCGCCCAAGGGCGCCCCACGCTTTTGCAGGTCCTCCACCAGGCGCAGGAAGCTCGCACGCTTTTTCGGATTGCTCTCGAGATTATAGTCGTTGAGGAACAGCACCGCGTCCGGGTCGGCCCGGCGGGCGTAGTCCAGGGCTATGGACACGTAGTCCATGCCGAACACCTTGCGCCACAGGCAGTCACGATAACCCTGACCGTCCTCGGCGACCGGCTCATTGACCACGTCCCAGCCCACCGCCTGACCGCGGTAGCGGCCCCCCACCGCCAGGATGTAGTTGCCATAGGCGCGCTCGAAGGCGGCCCTATCATCGGCCACGCGCTCGAATGGCGCGGGGGAATAAATATACCAGATCAGGTTGTGTCCATGCAGGCGCAGGCCGTGCTGGCGGGCGAAGGCGGCGATCAGGTCGGCCTTGGCGAAGCTGAAGCTCCCGTCGCTCTGCAGGATCTGCTCCATCTTCATCTCCCAGTCGGCGGTCACCTGGGAGAAATTAGCCAGCAGCAGCGTCTGATAATCCGCGTCCTCCAGCCCGCCCACCGAGATGGCCGCGCCCACAGGAAAGGCAACGGCGTCCTTCAACGGCGGCAGGGTCGCCGCGGCCGCCGGCGTCTGCGCCCGCCCGCGGCAGGCCGCCAAGCCGAGCGCGGACTGGGCCAGGGCCGAGGCGATCAGAGCCCGGCGCGAGGGTTGGCTGAGGTTCATCCCGCGCATGTTTCCATGGGTCAGGTTGATTTTGCGTTCCTGCGAGCGCTGTGACGCGCGCGCGATTCTTGCTAGGAGCGGCAAGCTAGACGGATCGGAAATCGGACATGTGCGGCATCATCGGCATCGTCGGGAAAAGCGCGGCAGCGCCGCGGCTGATCGAGAGCCTCAAACGCCTGGAATACCGCGGCTATGATTCCGCCGGGGTCGCCACCCTGATCAACGGCCGCATCGAACGGCGCCGCGCGCCCGGCAAGCTGCGTGAATTGGAAGCGGTGCTGGCGGCCCAGCCCCTGGCGGGCGACACCGGCATCGGCCACACCCGTTGGGCCACGCACGGCGGCCCGACCGAACGCAACGCCCATCCTCACGTCGCCGGTCGCGTGGCGGTGGTGCACAACGGCATCATCGAGAACTTCGCTGAACTGAAAGCCGAGCTGCAAGCCAAGGGCCGGGTCTTCACCAGCGACACCGACACCGAGGTGGTCGCGCATCTGGTGGACCAGGGCCTGATCGAGGGGGCCGAACCCCTGGCCGCTTTCAAGGCGGCGCTGGACCGGCTGAGCGGCGCCTATGCGCTTTGCGTGCTGGTGCGCGGCGAGCGCGACATGATCTTCGGCGCCCGCAACGGTCCGCCCCTGGTGATCGGATACGGCGACGGCGAGATGTTCGTGGGCTCGGACGCCCTGGCCGTGGGCCCCTTCACCAACCGGGTGCTCTATCTGGAGGATGGCGATTTCGCCGAGGTGAACCATGCCGGCGCGCGCGTCTTCAACGCGGCGGGCGATGCGGTTCGACGCGATATCAAGACCGTGGCCTCCTCCGCCGCCCTGATGGAGAAGGGCAACTATCGCCACTTCATGGAAAAGGAGATCCACGACCAGCCCGAAGGGTGCCAGCGCACCATCGCGGCCTATGTGGACGCCCTGGCCGGCGTCACCGCCATTCCCGGAAACGTGGACTGGACCCATCTGGAGCGTATCCAGATCGTGGCCTGTGGCACCTCCTACATCGCCGGCGTGATTGGCAAGTATCTGATCGAGAAGTACGCCAATCTGCCGGTGGACGTGGAGGTCGCCTCGGAGTTCCGCTACCGCGAGCCGGCCATCCGCCCAGACGCCCTCGTGATCGCCATGTCCCAGTCGGGCGAGACCGCCGACACCCTGGCGGCCCTGCGCTACTGCCAGGCCAAGGGCATGAAGAGCGCCGCGGTGGTCAACGCCGCGGAGTCCACCATGGCCCGTGAAGTCGATGTGGTCTGGCCGATCCACTGTGGGCCCGAGATCGGCGTGGCCTCGACCAAGGCTTTCACCGCCCAGGTGTGCGTGCTGACCGCCATCGCCGTGGCCGCGGCGCGGGCGCGCGGGCGCATCGATCAGGCCGAGGAAGAGCGCCTGGTGCGCGCCATGATCGAAGCCCCGCGCCTGATCGCCGAGTCGATCCAGCTGGAAGAGGCCGTGCGCAGCGTCGCCGTCGAGGTGGCCAAGGCGCGCGACGTGCTCTATCTCGGCCGCGGCCCCATGTCGGCCCTGGCCCTGGAAGGCGCGCTGAAGCTCAAGGAAATCAGCTACATCCACGCTGAGGGCTATGCCGCGGGCGAGCTGAAGCATGGCCCCATCGCCCTGGTCGACGAACACACGCCGATCATCATCCTGGCCCCCTTCGACAGCTATTTCGAGAAGTCCGCCTCCAATATGAGCGAGGTGATGGCGCGCGGCGGCCAGGTGGTGTTCATCACCGATCCGGAGGGTGCGGCCCATGCGCCGGCCGGGGCGCGGGTGGTGATGACGGCCCCCTCCTCCGATCCCCTGGTGGCGCCCCTGGTGATGTCCGCCCCGATCCAGCTTCTGGCCTATCACGTGGCCGTGCTGAAGGGCGCGGACGTGGACCAGCCGCGCAACCTGGCCAAGTCGGTGACGGTGGAGTGAGCCTCGGCCAGAAGCCTCACGGCCCCCTGCGCTCCTACGGCCGGATCAAGTCCCGGACGATCAAGGCGCGCCAATCGGACCTGATGGACGCCCGTCTGCCGTCCCTCAGCCTGGACCTGTCGGGGCCGGTTGACCCACAAGCCCTCATGCCCGGCGCCGCTGAGGTCTGGCTGGAGATCGGCTTTGGCGGGGGCGAGCACATGGCCGCCCAGGCCGCGCGCCGACCCGACGTGCTGATCCTGGGCGCGGAGCCCTTCCTCAACGGCGTCGCCAGCGCGGTGCGCCATATCGAGGACCAGGCCCTGGCCAACATCCGCCTGCATCAGGGCGACGCCCGCGACCTGCTGACCGCCCTGCCGGACGCCAGCCTGGACCGGGTGTTCATCCTGTTCCCTGACCCGTGGCCCAAGGCCCGCCACCACAAGCGCCGGCTTGTCCAGGCCGAGGTGCTGACCGAGCTTGCCCGCGTGATCAAGCCCGGCGGCCGCCTGCGCTTCGCCACTGACTGGGCCGAGTATGCGGACTGGACCCTGGAGCGCGCGCTCAAGACCCCCAGCCTGACCTGGACCGCCGAGCGCGCCGACGACTGGCGCATCCCGCCCGCCGACCACGCGACCACGCGGTACGAGCAGAAGAAGCTGGGCGATTGCGAGCCGGTGTTTTTGGAATTCGTGCGGGGGTAGAGTCCCCGCCTGAGAGGTAAGCCTTCCATGACAGACTCAGAACCGTCGCTTCGAGGCCAGATGACCGACGGCATCGAGAAAATCCGGCAGCAGTTGCAGCTGCTGCACGCTGGCCCGACCATCGGCGGCCCTTCCGACGACCGCCTTTTGATCGCGGAACTGGAAGCCGAGTTGCAGGCCCTCATAGAGGCGCGGGCCAGGCTGTAACCCAACTCTGTCCCTCGTTTCGGTTTCTCGCCGCAGAGGGGCAAGCCAGAGCGTTCGCACGCCGGCGTTGCCGGATTTTGAGCGCGACAAAGAGTCGACCACGAAGCGCACGAAGAACACCAAGAAGACTTCGTAAGCTTCGTGTCCTTCGTGGTTTCCAAGATTTGGCGCCAGCATTCGCCAGGATAAGCGGCGTCTGCTCGGTTGCGCGGCCCCCCAACCAGGGCTAACCAGAACACCATGACCTTGCCCATCATCGCCCCCTCCATTCTGTCGGCGGATTTCGCTCGGCTTGGCGAGGAAGCGCGCGCCATCCAGGCCGCCGGCGCCGACTGGCTGCATGTGGACGTGATGGACGGCCACTTCGTGCCCAACATCACCATCGGCCCGGAGGTGGTGAAGGCGATCCGCCCGCACGTGACCATTCCCTTGGACGTGCATCTGATGATCGAGCCGGCCGATCCCTTCCTGGAGGCGTTTCGCGAGGCCGGGGCCGACATCATGTCGGTGCACCCGGAGGCCGGTCCGCACCTGAACCGCACCGTGCGGCGCATCCGCCAGCTCGGCGCCAAGGCCGGGGTGGTGTTCAACCCGTCCACCTCGCCCGAAGCCATCCGCTATATGATGGACGACATCGACCTGGTGCTGGTCATGTCGGTCAATCCGGGTTTTGGCGGACAGAGCTTCATTGTCTCCCAGCTGAAGAAGATCGAGGCCTTGAGGGCGATGATCGACGCCAGCGGCAAGGATATCGTGCTGGAGGTGGATGGCGGCGTGACCGCCGAGACCGCGCGCCTGTGCGTTTCGGCGGGGGCCACGGCCCTGGTGGCCGGAAACGCGGTGTTCAAGGGCGGCCCCGGCGCCTACGCCGCCAATATCAGCGCCCTGAAGGGCGGCTAGAGCATGTGTGGCTGTGGGCCTTAAAGACCGCCTGCCGTCGCTGATCCCCGCCTCCGCCGCAAGCTGGACCGCGGCCCTGGCGCGCCTAACCGGCCGGCAACTGCGCGAGGAGTGGTTCGGCTCGCCGCCCCATCTGTGGTCCATCGCCCGGCCTCGATCGGAGGGCCAGGCCGCCGCGCCGCGCGATTTTCGTCCGGCAGACATAGAACGGGGCCGCGCCGTGCTGGGCGGCGTGTTCGCCTTCGACGGGCTTGAGCTGCAGGTCGGCGCGGGCGGCGACCCGTGGAACCGGCCCTCCCCCTCCCGCGCCTTCGCCATTCAACTGCACCGAATGGACTGGCTGCGCGATCTGGCCGCCTCGGGCGAGGCCGGACCGCGCACGGCTCTGGCCCTGGTCCAGGGCTGGGATCGCGTGTTCGGCCAATGGAACAGCTTTGCCTGGTCCCCGGCCGTGCTGTCGCGGCGGGTGTTCAACTTGGCCTGCAATATGAAACGGCTTTGCGCCCGGGTTCCGGCCGAGGACGCGGACGTCCTGCTGGCGAGCCTCGCGCGGCAGGCCCGGCATCTGCTGTTGCTGCACGACGGCCCGCGCTGGGCGGCCGAACGCGCCGCCAGCGCCGCCTTGGCCGGCGCTGTCCTGGCTGGGCGCGCCGGCAAACCCCTCATGGCCAAGGGCCTGGCGCGACTGGAGCCGGCGCTCAAGGGGGCTGTGCTGCCCGATGGGTGCCACGCCTCGCGCTGTCCGGAAGCCGGTCTGGAGCTGTTGCTGGACCTGCTGACGCTGGACGACGCCTTGCTGCAGCTCGGCCTGCCGCCCGCTCCGGAACTGGTGCGCGCCGTCGACCGCCTGGGCGCGGGCCTGCGGTTTTTCGCCCTGGCGGACGGGCGCCTGGCCAGCTTCCAGGGCGGTGAACAGAGCCAGTCGGCCCGCGTCATCGCCGCCGCGGCCTTCGGCGAGACCGACGCCGCGCCGGGCGGGGGCCTTGCGGCGCCGCCATCGCCCAGCGCGCCCCATGGCGGCTACGAGAAGCTGGCGGGACGCCGGTTGCAGCTGATCGTCGACGCGGCGCCGCCGGCCCAAGGCGCGTGGAGTCCGACCGCCTGCGCCCAGCCCTTAGCCATCGAGGTGCTGGCGGGCGGGGACCGGCTGATCACCGGCTCGGGCTGGTCATCGCGTGCGCCGGACGCCCAGGGCCTGCGGCTGACGCCGGCGGCCTCGACCCTGACCCTGGCGGAAGCCTCGGCCGGCGCGCCCATCGCCGGGCTGCGCGGGCGAACGCTGGGTCAAAGGCTGGAGGGGGGCGCCCGGGCGGTGACGTTGCGCCGGCAGGACACGGCGACCGGCGCCTGGCTGGAGCTGTCGCACGACGGCTGGGTTCCGGTCTTCGGGCTGGTGCATGAGCGGCGGCTGTTCATGGCGCACGCCATCGACGAGTTGCGCGGCGAGGACCTTGTGCGTCCGGCCGGGGAGGATGTCCCCAAGGGCCGGCGCATCGCCCAGTTCGCCGTACGGTTCCACCTGCAGCCCGGCGTGCGCGCGCGAATGGAGGAGGATCAGCGTACTGTGCTGCTGTGCGGGGCCTCGGGCGAGGGCTGGCGCCTGCGCCACGACGCCGCGGAGATCACGCTCGAACCCTCGCTGCATCTGCAGGGCGGACGTCCCCGCCGCACCAGCCAGATCGTGCTGCGCAGCCTGATCCGCCAGGACCGCACCGGCCGCATCCGATGGAAGATCGCCGCGGAGGGGGCTTGAGCCCAAAACGTCGCGAGAGACTTGCCACCTCCGGCCAACCGCTCCACAAAGCCGGCGCGAACAATAGGAAGGGCCGAAAATGGCTGAAGGCTTCGACATGCCGCTGGGCGCGTTGATGAAGGGCAAGAAGGGCTTGGTGATGGGGGTGGCGAACGCCAATTCCATCGCCTGGGGCATCGCCTCCCAGTTGGCCGCCCAGGGCGCCGAGCTGGCCTTCACCTATATGGGCGAGAGCCTGGAGCGGCGGGTGCGCCCCCTGGCCGAGAGCGTGGGCGCCAAGGTCATCACACAGGCCGACGTGTCCGATGACCCCTCCATGGACAGCGCCTTCGCCGAGGTCGAGAAAGCGTTCGGAACCATCGACTTTCTGGTCCATTCGGTGGCCTTCGCCAATAAGAACGAGCTGCAGGGCTCCTTCGTGGAGAACACCACCCGCGACAGCTTCCTGATGGCCATGAACATCTCGGTGTTCAGCTTCGTCGACAGCGCCCGGCGCGCGGCCAAGCTGATGCCGAACGGCGGCTCGATCGTCACCCTGACCTACCTGGGCGCCGAGCGGGTCATCCCCAACTACAACACCATGGGCGTGGCCAAGGCGGCGCTGGAGGCGGCGACCCGCTACGCCGCGCGCGACCTCGGCCCCGGCAAGATCCGCGTCAACGCCATTTCCGCCGGCGCCATGCGCACCCTGTCCCTGGCCGGCATTTCCGGCGGGCGCGGCATGATCGCCCAGGGCCGGGCCTTCTCGGCGCTGAAGGAGGACACCTCCATGGAGGGCGTGGCGGGCACGGCGCTGTACCTGCTGTCGGACCTGGGCCGTTCCACCACCGGCGAGGTGCTGCACGTGGACGCCGGCTTCCACATCATCGGCCTGCCCGACGAGCTGGCCGCAGAGGCTTAAAAAGGCCTGTCCGCGCATCGTCGCTCGGCCCCGTGCGGGTCCAGCGCCTTCAGCGCCGTCCAGGCCGCCTTCGTCCAGCGCGCGTCCGCCAGGGCATGGTGCTTGGCGCCCTCCTGCACCGGCAGGGGCGCGTCGTCCAGGGCCATGGCCCACTGACGGATGTCGAGGCACAGCTGCGGGAAATGGAGCGGCAGGTCGTTCATCCCGCCCATGAGCCAGGTCAGCGCCACCCAATCGAAGGCCGGATAGTAGCCCCAGAACACCGGGCAGGCGTCGCCGTGGGTAAAGCCCATCACCCCATAGCCGATCGCCTCGCGCGACATGGCCGGCCCGCTCAGCTGCGGCTTGACGGTGTGTAGGGTCCACTGGCTGGCCCTGGACCAATCCACCTCGCTGGACTCCGCGTAGAACTCGCGCCCGTCCTCGGCCACCAGGGCGATGCTGATCAGCTCGATCGACCAGGGATGCTCGATGAATTCGGTATCGATCCAGTATTTCATCGCCGCCTCCCCCGCGCCAACCTGGGCTCGCTTCCCGTGCGCGATCCTGATCTCGGCCGCCCGATCACGCCAGAGCATTTTCCGATAAGTGTGACGCGGTTATCGGATCAAAAATGCTCTAACTATATGAAGTAGAGCCCTTTTTATCCGATCTGATCGAATCGATCAGATCGGAAAGGGCTCTAGCGTCGGCCGCCAAACCCTTCACGGTTTGGCGAGAATCTGCGCGTTCGCCTTGGCCTCAGCCTCGCGGACGGCTACAGGACGCTCATGTCCGATTTTATCGACGTCCCCGGCGTATCCGGCGTCCATTACCGTTTCCAGCGGGCGCCCGATCCGAACGCCCTTCCGGTCATCGCCGGAAATTTCGTTTTCGTGCGTGGAGAGGGCCCTGCGCTGACCGTGGTCGGCGTCGGCACAGGCGAGACCCTGACCTCGGCGCGCAAGCGATGGGCCGAGGCGGTGAGCGACTATGGGGCCGAGGCCCTGTTCGTGCGCCGCAACGTCTCGCGCCGCTCACGCCAGCTCGAACATCGCGACATCGTCGAGCAGGTCCACCCTGCCCTTGAGGCGGCCGAGGACTTCGGGGAATAGAAGGGCGGGCCAACGCTGGAACCCCAGCGGCAAAGCGCGGCGACGGCCCGACCGAAAAATCCAACCAAAGAAAAAGGGCGGACCGTTTCCGGCCCGCCCCCTTCGATTTCAACCGTGAAGCCGCGCCTTATTCGGCGGGCTCTTCGGCCTTGGCTTCCGTCTTGGACAGGTCCTCGCCGGTTTCCTGGTCGACTACCTTCATGGACAGCTTGGTCTTGCCGCGGTCGTCGAAGCCCACGAGCTTGACCTTGACGATCTGGCCCTCGGACAGGACGTCGGACACCTTGCCGACCTTTTCCTTGGAGATCTGGCTGATGTGGACCAGGCCGTCCTTCGCGCCGAAGAAGTTCACGAAGGCGCCGAAGTCCACCACCTTGACCACCTTGCCGTCGTAGATGGCGCCGACTTCGGGCTCGGACGCGATCGACTTGATCCAGTCCACCGCCGCCTTGATCTTGGCGCCGTCCGAGGCCGACACCTTCACGGTGCCGTCGTCGGAGATGTCGACCTTGGCGCCGGTCTTTTCCACGATCTCGCGGATCACCTTGCCGCCCGAGCCGATCACTTCGCGGATCTTGTCGGTGGGGATGGAGAGGGTCTCGATCTTGGGAGCGTATTCGCCGATCTCTTCACGGGCCCCCGAAATCGCCTTGGCCATCTCGCCCAGGATGTGCAACCGGCCGGCCTTGGCCTGATGCAGCGCCTTGGTGAAGATTTCCTCGGTGATGCCGGCGATCTTGATGTCCATCTGCAGGCTGGTGATGCCGTCTTGCGAGCCGGCCACCTTGAAGTCCATGTCGCCCAGGTGGTCCTCGTCGCCGAGGATGTCGCTAAGCACCGCGAACCCGTCCTTTTCCAGAATCAGGCCCATGGCGATGCCGCCGACGGGCTTGATCAGCGGCACGCCCGCGTCCATCAGCGCCAGCGACGAGCCGCACACCGTGGCCATGGAGGACGAGCCGTTGGACTCGGTGATCTCGCTCACCAGACGGATGGTGTAGGGGAAGTCGGCCTTGGACGGCAGCATCGGCCGGATCGCCCGCCAGGCCAGCTTGCCGTGGCCGATTTCGCGGCGGCCCGGCGAGCCCATGCGGCCCGTCTCGCCCACGGAATAGGGCGGGAAATTGTAGTGCAGCAGGAAGCTTTCCTTGTAGGTGCCTTCCAGGGCGTCGATCCACTGCTCGTCGTCGCCGGTGCCCAGGGTGGCGACCACCAGGGCCTGGGTCTCGCCGCGGGTGAACAGGGCCGAGCCGTGGGTGCGCGGCAGGACCGACACTTCCGACACGATCGGGCGCACCACGTCGACCGTGCGGCCGTCGATGCGCTTGCCGGTCTCCAGGATGTTGCGGCGGACGATGTCGGCCTCGCATTCCTTGAAGGCCGAGCCGAACTTGATGGAATCATAGCCTTCGGGATTGGCGTCCGACTTGACCAGGGCCGCGGAGGCCTTGGCCTTGGCGGCCTGCACGCCTTCATGGCGCGGACCCTTGGCGACCAGGGCATAGGCGGTGCGCAGTTCGGCGCCGACCTGAGCCTTGATCTTGTCCTTGAGGGGCTCGAGGTCTTCGGCTTGGAAGTCCCAGGGCTCCTTGGCCGCGTGTTCGGCCAATTCGATGATGGCGTCGATCACCGGCTGGAAGCCCTTTTGAGCGAACAGCACGCCGCCCAGAACCACTTCCTCGGTCAGTTCCTTGATCTCGGACTCGACCATCATCACCGCGTCCTGGGTGCCGGCGACCACCAGGTCCATCCGGTTGTCCTGGGTCAGCTGGTCCAGGGTCGGGTTCAGCACATATTCGCCGTCGATGTAGGCCACGCGGGCCGCGCCGATCGGGCCCATGAAGGGCACGCCCGACAGGGTCAGGGCGGCGGAGACCGCGACCATGGCCAGGATGTCGGGATCATTTTCCAGGTCATGGGCCAGGACGGTGACGACCACCTGGGTCTCGTGCTTGAAGCCCTTGACGAACAGGGGGCGGATCGGACGGTCGATCAGGCGGGAGACCAGGGTCTCCTTTTCGGACGGACGTCCTTCGCGTTTGAAGAAGCCGCCGGGGATCTTGCCCGCGGCGAAGGTCTTCTCCTGATAGTTCACGGTCAGGGGGAAGAAATCGATGCCCGCTTTGGGGGTCTTGGCGGCGACGACGGTGGCGAGCAAGGTGGTCTCGCCGTAGGTGGCCAGGACGGCGGCGTCGGCCTGGCGGGCGATGCGCCCGGTTTCCAGCGTCAGCTTGCGGCCCGCCCATTCGATGGACTTGCGCTTGATGTCAAACATGGGTGTTTTTCTTTCTCTCAATCCCGCCGGCGTATTCCAGGCGGGGGCGGACAGGGGCGGTGTGCCGGGGTTTTCAGGTACGGCGGTCCGAAATCCTCTCCAAACGACAGGCTGATGAGGATTTCTATGGAACCCTCGGCGTGAGTCCGAGCGCCCGCAATCGGGGCCTCGGCCCGGATCGCCCTAAGCCTGTCCAAGGGCGATGCGGGGTAAGGAAAAACCCGCCGGAGCGTGTTAGGCGAAAGTGCGAGCGGTTTTGCCGCTCGAACACGCTCACACTCCAAATCCTTGAGCCCGTCCGAAGGACAGGCTCAGGGGGGCGGGGTTCGCAAAATTAACGGCGCAGGCCCAGGGTCTCGATCAGAGACTGGTAACGGCCGGCGTCGGTCGACTTGAGGTGGTCCAGAAGGCGCCGCCGCTGAGAGACCATCTTGAGGAGGCCTCGGCGGGAGTGGTTGTCCTTCTTGTGGGTCTTGAAGTGTTCGGTCAGGTTCGAAATCCGTTCTGAAAGGATCGAAACCTGCACTTCGGCGGACCCGGTGTCGCCCTCGGTGCGGGCGTGGGTCTTGATCAGTTCAGCCTTGCGGTCTGCCGTGATCGACATCGTCTAGTCTCCAAGGTCAAAATTGAAGACGCGCGTGGGATTAAGCCTCCCGGCGCGCATCTCGCAGAGCGCCGTCGCCTGTCCGTCGTGCGTGGCTAAAACGGTTCGGTCCCCCTCCTGTCGCCCAATGCGGGCGGTAAGAGCGGGTCCCAGCGTTTCAACCTGCCTGGGGAGCAGAACGATCGATCGTCCCTGCTTGAGCCTGAAGGCGTCTTCGGTGGTCACGGCCAACGCCGGGATGTCGTCCAGCGCGGTCTCGACCGGAAGGAGCGCCCCCGAGCCGGCGCTCTTATGGATCAAATCCTCTAGGTTTTCCATCGAAATCGCCCGGGCCTCATGGAAGGGCCCCACGCGGGTCCGGCGCAGCGCGCTCACATGGCCGCAGGCGCCCAGCGCCGCCGCCAAGTCACGGGCCAGGGCCCGCACATAGGTTCCCTTGCCGCAGACGATGTCGATTTGCACGTGATCGGCGTCCGGCGCGCCCGCCACGCGGGCCTCGTCGATACGCACCACGCGCGGCTCCAATTCGACCGTCTCGCCCTGCCGGGCCAGGTCGTAGGCCCGTTCGCCGGCCACCTTCACCGCCGAATAGACCGGGGGGGTCTGCTGGATTTCACCCACGAAGGCCTTGAGCGCCTCGGCGACGGCCTCGGGCGCGGGCCGCACGTCGGAGCGAGCGATCACCTCGCCTTCCCGATCCTGGGTGTCGGTGCTGGAGCCCCATTCGATGGTGAAGCTGTAGGCCTTGTCCGCGTCCATCAGGAAGGAGACGGTCTTGGTCGCCTCGCCCAGGGCGATGGGCAGTATGCCCGTGGCCAGGGGATCGAGGGTGCCGGCGTGGCCGGCCTTTTGCGCCTGAAACAGCCGACGCACCTTGCCCACCGCCTGGGTCGAGCCGAGGTCGTAGGGCTTGTCCAGGGCGATCCAGCCCGAGACCGGCAGGCCCTTCTTCCTACGGCTCACGGTGGTCGATCCCGCCCTTGCGAGCGCCGGTCTTGGACCCCGGAACCTTGGGCGTGATGCGCCGGGGCTCCGCGGGCGGCGGCAAATCCGGTTCCGGCTCGGCCTTTGCCAAGTCCTCGCGCACCTTGGGATTGTCAAACAGGCGCGCCATCCGCGCGGCGTCCTCGAAGCTCTGGTCGTGCAGGAACTTCAGCGCGGGGGTGAACTTCATGTCGATGGCATGACCCAGGCGCCCGCGCAGGAAGCCGGCGTGACGATTGAGGCCCTTGACGACCTCGGCCGAGTGGGCCCCGCCCAGGGGCTCGACGAACACGGTGGCGTTGCGCAGATCCGGCGAAAGGCGCACCTCGGTGACCGTGACGGACACCCCGGCCAGGGCGTCGTCCTGCAGTTCCTCCTCGTAGAGCACCTGCACCAGGGCGTGACGGATCAACTCACCCGCGCGCAGTTGACGCTGGGAGGCGCCTTTAAGGGCGTTGCGAGCGGCTGGGCGGCCTTTGCGGCGTTGGGTTTTCATGATTGGAACGTCCAAAACCCGCTCATCGCGGCGAAGGCCGGGACCCAGATGATAAAGCGCAATGGCCTGCCGCCAAGGCAACGATCGGCTTGCTTGCCCAACGCCGTATGATCTGGGTCCCGGCCTTCGCCGGGATGAGGGGAATAATTAGGCCTACAGCGACCGCTTGATCTCTTCGACGGTGAAGCACTCGATGGTGTCGCCCGCCTTCAGGTCGTTGAAGTTGAGGTTCATGCCGCATTCTTGGCCGGCCAGGACCTCGTTCACCTCGTCCTTGAAGCGCTTGAGCGTGACCAGGGTGCCCATCTCCTGCAGGACCACGTCCTGACGGATGATACGCACCTTGGCGCCCTTGCGCACCACGCCTTCGGTCACACGGCAACCCGCGATCTTGCCCACCTTGGAAATATCGAACACCTGCAACACCTCGGCGTTGCCGAGGAAGGTTTCCCGCTGGATCGGCGCGAGCATGCCCGAGAGCACGCCTTTGATGTCATCCAACAGGTCGTAGATGATCGCGTAGTAGCGAATTTCCACGCCTTCGCGCTCGGCCAGCGCGCGGGCTTGGGCCGAGGCGCGAACATTGAAGCCCAGGATCGGGGCGTTTGCGCCCTTGGCCAGGAGCACATCGCTCTCGGTAATGGCGCCCGCAGCCGAGTGGATGATGCGCGCGCGCACCTCGTCGGTGGAGATCTTGTCGAGCGAATTGACGATGGCCTCGGCCGAGCCCTGCACGTCCGCCTTCACGATGACCGGCAGCTCGGACAGCTTCTTGTCCTGCAGCTTGGCCATCATGTCGGCCAGCGATACGCCGCCGCCCACCGGCACGAACGAGCGTTCGCGGCGCTTGCGTTCGCGGTACTCGGTGAGCTCTCGCGCTCTCGCTTCGTTTTCGACAACCGCGAAGGGCTCGCCGGGGCTGGCCGGCGTGTCCAGGCCGAGCACCTCGACCGGAACCGAGGGTCCGGCTTCGGTCACCTGTTCGCCGCGTTCATTGACCAGGGCGCGCACGCGGCCCCAGGCGTCGCCGGCCACCACGATGTCGCCCCGATGCAGCGTGCCGCGCTTGACCAGAACCGTGGCCACCGAGCCGCGGCCGCGGTCGAGCTTGGCTTCGATCACCACGCCCTCCGCCGTACGGTCGGGGTTGGCGCGCAGGTCCATCACCTCGGCCTGCAGCAGGATGGCCTCGATCAGTTCGTTCAGGCCGGTCTTGGCCTTGGCCGACACGGGGATGGCCTGGGTGTCGCCGCCGAGGCTTTCCACCACGATCTCGTGCTGCAACAGCTCGTTGATCACCTTGGTCGGGTCCGAGCCCGGCTTGTCCATCTTGTTGATGGCCACGATGATCGGGGCGCCGGCCGCCTTGGCATGGTGGATGGCCTCGATCGTCTGGGGCATGACCCCATCGTCGGCCGCCACGACCAGCACCACGATATCGGTGATGTTGGCGCCGCGGGCGCGCATCGCCGAGAACGCGGCGTGGCCGGGCGTGTCCAGGAAGGTCACCCGTTCGCCATCGGGCAGACGCACCTGATAGGCGCCGATGTGTTGGGTGATGCCGCCGTGTTCGCCCTCAGCCACGTCAGTGGAGCGCAGGGCGTCGAGCAAGGAGGTCTTGCCGTGGTCGACGTGGCCCATCACCGTCACCACAGGCGGGCGCGGCAGCATGTGCTCGTCGAAGTCCTCGGCGTCGAGGAAGCCTTCTTCCACGTCCGATTCCGACACGCGCTTGACGGTGTGGCCGAATTCAGTGGCCACCAGTTCGGCGGTGTCATTGTCGATCACGTCGTTGATCTTCAGCATCAACCCCTGACGCATCAGGAACTTGATGACGTCCACGCCGCGCGTGGCCATGCGCTGGGCCAGTTCGCCCACGGTGATCACATCAGGAATGACCACGTCGCGAGCGACGCGGACCTGCTCCTGCTGGCCGCCGCCGCGGCGCTTTTCCTTTTCGCGTTCGCGGGCCCGGCGAACCGAGGCCAAGGAGCGCATGCGTTCGACGGCGTCCTCGCCATCGCCGGCCACGGCCTGGATGGTCAGTCGGCCTTCGCGACGCTGGGGCGCGCCCTTGACGCGCGATACGGCGGTCTTGGGCGTAGCGCCCTTGCCGCGCTTGCCGCCTTCTTCATCCTGATCGTCAGGACGCCGGTCGACCTCGCCTGAGCGGGGCGCCTGGCGCGTGGCGCGTTGAATTTCCGGAGCCGCCGGCGCCGGCGCGGGGCGCCCGCCGGGCGGCCGCGGGCCGCTGGGCCGGTCGCCGCGCGGGGCGGGCCGAGGCGACAGGGCCGAATAGCGGACGGTTTCGCCCTGCTCGCCGCGCGGGGGACCGCGATCGGCGCGATTGTTGTCGCGTGCGGGACCTTCGCGGTTGGGCGGGCGCTCCGGACGCGGCCCGCGGTCGGGGCCGGCGCCTTCGGGTCGGGGTCGGTCGCTGCGGAAGGTGGTGGTGCCGCCGGCGTTGCGGTCGTCGCGCCGGAAACTATCTCGGCTTGCGGCGCCCTCCGGACGGGGGGCGGTTCGCGGCGGCGCCGGGGGCTGGGAGCGATAGCCTTGGTAGGCTTCGCTGGGACGCTGCGGCGCTCGTTCCGGAGCGCGGGCTTCGGCCGGAGCCGGTTGAGCACGCGCCGCCGCCTCGACGGGCGGCTCGATCCCAGCTGCGGGCCCAGCCGCGGGCCCAGCCGCGGGAACGGGAAGCGGTATGGCGACGAGGGCCGGTTCGGGGGCCGGTTCAGGGGCGAGAGGCGCCGGCGGGGCGGCCTCCTGATTGGCTTCGGCCTCGCGGCGCTGGACCGCTTCTTCCTCAACCCGGCGCGCGTCGGCGGCCTGACGCTCGACAGCCTGGCGTTCCTGAGCCTCGCGGGCGGCTTCCAGCGCCCTCTGGCGGGTGCGCAGTTCTTCCGCCGACAGATTCAGATTCGGCGCCGACGCAGGGGATTGAGGCGGGCGCGGCGGCGGCTCGGTTTGCGGACGCGGTTTGACGTCGAACGTGACCGGACGTTGGGGGACGGAGGGCGAAACGGGCGGCCCGTCCACGCGCCGCCGCTTGGTTTCGACCACCACGGTTTTGGACCGCCCGTGGCTGAAGCTCTGTTTCACCGTGCCTGAACTCACCGCGCCGATACGCGGCTTCAGGGTCAGCGGGGCCCGGCCGCTCGGCCGGTTTTCATTGTCGTTCGCGTCGCTCATTCGCTCGCTTTAACTCACTTCCCGCGCAGAAGCGGCGCGGTTCGCATAAAATCGCGTATGCCAATGCGAACGGAACGACGACGTTCCGTTCGTGTCAGGGCTCCTCGCGCCAACTCTGAGGAAGGAGCGGACAGAAGCCCGATAAACGCTCGACATCCTGTGTCCAGCGATCAGCGCCTCGTCCCGCAAGGAAGGCGAGGTGTATCACATTTCCCAGGCCCAAGGCCAAACCCAATTCCTCGGACTCGAAGACTCCGATCAAACGGGGCGCGTGAAGACCCGCGACCGCCGCCCGCCGGGACGCCTGAAGCATCTTGCGACGGCCATCGTCAGCCCCGTCCGCGGCCTCGATCAACAAGGCGACCTTTCCGGCCGTAACGGCCGCCGCAGCCTTCTCGAAGCCCAAGATAAGGTCGCCCGCCCGCCGCGCAAGCCCAAGTCCGGCCAGGAGGCGCGCCTTTAAAAGCCGTTCCACTTGACCGGCCAGATCCGGCGCCGCGACCAGCTTGGTCTTGGCCGCGCGCGAAAAGCCGCCCTTCTTGGCCGCCTGCTCGACCGCCTCACGCGTGGCGCGCACCCACAGCCCCCTTCCCGGCAGCTTGCGCGCCAGATCGGGAACCACCGCACCGTCGGGTCCGGCCACGAAGCGGATCAACGCCTCCTCGGCCATCACCTCGCCCGAGACGATATCGCGCCGTTCGCGGTCTTCTAGAGAGGGCATGCACCGTTTGTTCTAAACCCCTCTCCCCCGCCGTAAGCGCGGGAGAGGGTTGGGTGAGGGGGCGTTTCAATGGGCTGGCGGCGTGCAAGTGGACACGCCCCTCGCCCTACCCTCTCCCCGCAAAAGCGGGGCGAGGGTTTTTGGCTTAGGCGTCCTGTTGCACTTCCTCGGCCATAGCCACTTCGGCGACGACCTCGGCGTCTTCGACCGCCTCGGGCTCCGGCTCGATCCAGCCCATGGCCACACGCGCGCGCATGATCATGGCTTCGGCGTCATCCGGCGACAGGTTGAAGCTTTCCAAGGCGCCGGGCTGACGCACCCGCTCGCCGTTCTTGGCTTCGAACCAACCGCGCAAATCGTCGGGCACCAGGCCCGCCAGATCCTCGACGGTCTTCAGATCGGCCCGACCCAGCGCCACGGCGATGGGCAGGGTCACGCCTTCGATTTCGAGCAGGGCGTCTTCGACCCCCAGCTCGCGGCGCTTGGCGTCCAACTCGGCGGCTTCCTTTTCCAGATATTCGCGTGCGCGGGTCTGCAGCTCCTCGGCGGTAGCCTCGTCGAAACCCTCGATCTGGGCGATTTCATCGGCCTCCACATAGGCCACATCCTCCACCGCGGCGAAGCCTTCGGTGACCAGCAGCTGGGCGATGACCTCGTCCACGTCCAGGGCTTCCTGGAACAAGGCCGTCCGTTCGGCGAACTCGCGCTGGCGGCGCTCGCTTTCCTGGCTTTCAGTCATGATGTCGATCTGCCAGCCGGTCAGCTGGCTGGCCAGGCGCACGTTCTGGCCACGTCGGCCGATGGCCAAGGACAGCTGCTCGTCGGGCACGACCACCTCGACCCGCTCTTCCTCTTCGTCCAGCACGACCTTGCTCACCTCGGCCGGAGCCAGGCCGTTGACGATGAAGGTAGCCTCGTCGGGAGACCATTGGATGATATCGATCTTTTCGCCCTGCAGCTCGGCGACGACCGCCTGCACGCGCGAGCCGCGCATGCCGACGCAGGCGCCGACCGGATCGATCGACGAATCGTTGGACACCACCGCCATCTTGGCCCGGCTGCCCGGATCGCGCGCCACGGCGCGAATCTCGATCACCCCGTCGTACACTTCAGGCACTTCCTGGGCGAACAGCTTGGCCATGAAGCCGCCGTGGGCGCGGCTGAGCATGATCTGCGGACCCTTGGTCTCGGTGCGCACGTCGTAGATGTAGCTGCGGATGCGGTCGCCCACCTGGAAGTTTTCGCGCGGGATGGACTGGTCGCGCCGCATGATGCCTTCGCCGCGGCCCAGATCGACGATGACGTTGCCGTATTCCACCCGCTTGACCACGCCGTTGACGATCTCGCCCACGCGGTCCTTGAATTCCTCGTACTGCCGCTCGCGCTCGGCCTCGCGCACCTTGTGGGTCACCACCTGCCGAGCCATCTGAGTTTGAACTCGCCCGAACTCAAAATGCGGCAGGATCTCCTCGAACACCATGCCGACCCCGGCCTTGGCATCGCGCTTCTTGGCGTCGGCCAGACCGATCTCGGTGTCGTCGTTCTCCACCTGATCCACCACCGTCAGGCAGCGCTTGATAGCCAGCTCGCCTGTCTTGGGGTCGATCGACACGCGGATGTCGTGCTCGGCGCCGTAGCGCGAGCGAGCCGCCTTCTGGATCGCCTCCTCAATGGCGGCGATGACGATCTCTTTGTCGATCGACTTTTCACGTGCGACCGCGTCGGCGATCTGCAGAAGTTCGAGCCGGTTGGCGGAAATGCCGGTGGCCATCAGTTCACTCCTCGTCTTCGGACGATTCCAGAGATTGATCCTGCAGGCGGGCTTCGCGCTCCTCGGCCCCCCGCTTCATCAGCTCGTCGCTAAGGACAAGCTTGGCTTCGATAATCCAGGCGAACGGGACATAGACCGTCACGTCCGCCTCTTCCTCCATGTCGACGCCCACATTGCCGTCTTCCACGCCGGCCAGCTTGCCGCGGAAGCGCTTGCGGCCATCGGCCAGGCGATCCAGCTCGAACCGCGCCTCCAAACCCTCGTAAGTCTCGAAGTCCTTCAGGCGCGTCAGCGGACGATCGATGCCCGGCGTGGATACTTCCAGAAGATATTCGCCCTTGATCGGGTCGGCGGCGTCCAGCACCTGGGAAAGCGCGCGCGACAGCTTTGCGCAATCCTCCACGTCCATGGTCCCGCCCCCGCCTTCAGGATTTGGGCGCTCGGCCATGATCTGCAACCGCCGGGTCTGCCCGCCCATCAGGCGCAGACGCACGATCTCATAACCCGCCGCTTCGGCCACGGGGTCGAGCAGTTCGATCAGGGTACGGTCTTCGGACGTCTTGCCGCGCAAGGCTCAAATCCAACAAAAAAGCGGCGGGCCGGGAGGCCGCCGCTCGAACGCGCCATCCAGCGCAAACGATCGATGTGGGCGCTATATAGCGTGGGCGGATGGGTTTGTCAGCCCCATTGGATGAGCGGGCGAACTTCAGATCCAGCACGCTAGGTCGGCGGGACGGTCATGAGCATGGAAGGCCGGGTCTCGACCTCGGCATACCACCTCTGCAGGCCCGGCCGGCCGTGGCGCCAATTGGGGTCGGGCGCGCGAAAGTCCAGATAGCCGAGCATGCAGGCCAAGGCGATCTGGCCCAGGTCGAAGGCCTCGCCCAGACCCGGCGGAGACTGTTCGGCGGCGTCCAGGGCCGAGACGATGGCGCCGCTCCAAAGGTCGATCATGTCCTGGCGCCGGTCGTCGCGCCGGCCTTCCCGCAGACGCAGCACCGCCGCGTCGCACACTCCATCGGCCAGGGCCTCGCGCCGCCGGGCGGTCCAGCGGCCGGGTCCGGACGGCGGGATCAGCCCGCCGCCGGCGAGGGCGTCCAAGTACTCGCAGATCACCGGGGAATCGAACAGGACCTCGCCCTCGTCGGCGATCAGCGCCGGCACCTTGCCCAAGGGGTTGACCGCGCGCAGGCTGAAATCAGTCCAGGGGTCGATCGAGACCAGCGCGATGCGCGCGCTCAGCCCGAGTTCCTCGGCCGCCACGCGGACCTTGCGCGCGTAGGGCGATGTGGGGGAGTAGAACAGCTTCATGCAACGAGGCCCCGGATCATGCCGCTGACCCTGACGCGCGGCGCGCGCATCGTCGCCGCCACCCACAACCCTGGCAAGGCCAAAGAGCTGGCCGCTCTGCTCGACGGCCGCTTTCAGGTGGTCGCCGCCGGCGCGCTGGGCCTGGCCGAACCGGACGAAACCGAAAGCACCTTCACCGGCAACGCCCTGCTCAAGGCCCGCGCGGCGGCCGACGCCAGCGGCCTGATCGCCCTGGCCGACGATTCAGGCCTGTGCGTGGCGGCCCTGGACGGAGCGCCCGGCATCTTCTCCGCCCGCTGGGCCGGACCGGACAAGGACTTCGCCCTCGCCATCGCCAAGGTGCGCGAACGTCTGGAGGAGACCGGGTCGGAAGATCACACCGCCTGGTTCACCTGCGCCCTGGCCGTGGCCTGGCCCAGCGCCATGGACAATGGCGGACCGGCGATGGTGGTGGAGGGCCGCGTCGATGGCGCCCTCGCCTTCCCGCCGCGCGGGACCCGCGGCTTCGGCTACGACCCGATCTTCGTTCCGGCCGGCCATAGTCAGACCTTCGGCGAGATGGATCCGGCCGGCAAGGACGCCATGAGCCACCGCGCCCACGCCTTCGCCAAGCTGAAGGCCGCCCTGTTTGAGTGAGCTGGCGCCGCTCGGGCTCTACGTCCACTGGCCCTATTGCGCCCGCATCTGCCCCTACTGCGACTTCAACGTGAGCCTGGACCGGCGCGCGGGCCAGGCGGCGGCGCTGGGCGAGGCGATCCTGCGGGACCTGGCCGGCCAGGCGGGGATGATCGGCCCGCGCACCCTGGTTTCGATCTTCTTCGGCGGCGGCACCCCGTCCCTGGCCGATCCGCCCTGGATCGGGCGCCTGATCGATCAGGCCAGGGCCCTGTGGCCCGCCGCGCCCGATCTGGAAGTCACCCTTGAGGCCAATCCCACCGATGCGGAAGCCGAGCGCTTCGCGGCCTTCGCCGCCGCGGGCGTGAACCGCCTGTCGCTGGGCGTGCAGGCGCTGGACGATGCGGCCCTCAAGTTCCTCGGCCGCAACCACGGCGCGGAGGAAGCCCGGCGCGCGGCGCGCTTGGCGGCGGACGTCTTTCCCCGCCTGTCGCTGGACCTGATCTACGCCCTGCCCGGGCAGACGCCGCAGGGCTGGGCCGAAACCCTGCGCGAGGCCCAGGGGCTGGGCCCAGAGCACCTCTCGCCTTACCAACTGACCATCGAGGCTGGCACGGCCTTCGACCGGGCGGTCCGGCGCAAGGCCTTCGCCCCCGCGGACCCGGACCTCGCCGCCGTTCTTTATGACACGACGCAGGCGGTGCTGGAGACTGCGGGCTTTACCGCCTACGAGGTGTCCAACCACGCCCGGAGCGCCGCCGCGCGCAGCCGACACAACCTGGTCTACTGGCGCGGCCAGGACTATCTGGGCGTTGGCCCCGGCGCGCATGGACGGACGACGACGGCCGCCGGACGCGCGGCCACCCAGACCTTCGCCGCCATCGAGGACTATCTTTCGGTGGTGGAGGCCAATGGCCATGGCCTGGAGGGCCGCGAAACCCTCAGTCCCATCGAGGCCGCCGAGGAGCGCCTGCTCATGGGCCTGCGCATCGACGAGGGCGTGCCCCTCGCCGAGCTTGCGCCCCTGCCGCTGGCCGCCCTGCCCTATCTGGCCGAGGCCGGCCTCGTGCGCGCGGACCGAGGACGGCTGATCGCCACGCCCGCCGGTCGCCTGGTGCTGGACCGGGTGATAGCGGAGCTGGCGGGGGCCTGACGGGGGAATGACCGCATCGACAAGATGTGGGTCAGTTATTTTCGCTTGGATGGAGAGCCGCGCGACGCGGCTTCCCAGCCCTTAATCCCTTGGCAAGATTGGAGCTTTGGGCTGGCGGCGGGTCAAGGCCGGCCTCTACGAGGCCGCCGCTGCGCGGTCGCCGAAGGCGAGCCTTGACGCGCCGACAGACCAAAGCAGACTCGCCTCCAAGGCCTTAAGGGCGAACAGGGCCGTCATGACGTTGGAACCAAAGATTTGGCGTATATATACTTTGCAAACACGATAGGGCGATGCTATAAGATTCCCATAAGGAATCCAACGCTATGTCCGTTCTCAGCAAGCCCTACTTCCACGACGAAACCGAGGCCTTCAAGTTCGTTGAGGGCATCATTTGGCCGCAAGGTCCGCACTGTTTCCATTGCGGCGCCGTGGACCGGCTGACCTCGGTTACGGCCAATCCTGAGAAGCGTATCCGCCACGGCCTGTACCGCTGCGGCCATTGCAAGGGCCAGTTCACCGTCCGCATGGGTACGATCTTCGAGGAGTCCAAGCTCCCGATGACCAAGTGGCTGCAAGCCATCTATCTGATGTGCTCCAGCAAGAAGGGCGTGAGCGCCCATCAGCTCGGACGGACCTTGGAAGTCACCTACAAGACGGCATGGTTCCTAGCGCACCGCATCCGTGAAGCCATGCGCTCTGGCGAGCTTGCGCCGTTCGGCCAGGGCGGCGGCGCGGTGGAAGTCGATGAAACCTTCATCGGCCGCGAGCCCGACGTTCCGGTGAAGCGCGCCTTCCATCACAAGCTCAAGGTGCTGACGCTCGTTGATCGCGAAACGCGCCAAGCCCGGAGCGTCGTGGTGGACGATCTGCGCCCCGAAACCCTCGGCCCGATCCTGGCGGCCAACATCGCCAAGGAAGCCCGCCTGATGACGGACGAGGCCCGCGTATATGGCAAGCTGGGCCGCGACTACGCCGAACACGCCACGGTCAATCACCAGCGGGACGAATACGTGTCCCGCACCGATCCGACGATCTACACCAACACCGTCGAGGGCTATTTCAGCATCTTCAAGCGCGGCATGAAGGGCGTGTACCAGCACTGCGGCAAAAAGCACCTTCACCGCTATCTGGCCGAGTTCGACTTCCGCTATTCGAACCGGATCGCGCTCGGCGTCGATGACGAGCGCCGCACGGTCCATGCGCTGCATGGCGTCGTCGGCAAGCGGCTAACTTATCGGTCAACTGACGAGCGGAAAGCGGCACAGGGGTGATGGAAAACGCCATCGCTCCCGGTGGCGGACCAAGGGCCATGGGGCCGAAATCAACGCTCTACAGAAGCGCCTGCAGCAGCTAGAATCTTCTCTCAGAAGAGCGATCAGGATGGCCACGCCAGACGAAATTCCCACGGACCTGACGCTGGAGATCGGTGAAAACCTTTCCCCGGATCGCTTCATGGCGGCTGCTCGGGCGTTCTTCGGGTACGTCCAGGAGGTAGCGGAGGCTGTCGAGGGCGACGGCGAGCACGTCCATTGGACGGTGCGTGTCCGCGAAGGAAGCCACTTAATCGGCGTGGCGCCGGTCCAGCCTGCAATCCAAGCCGGCATGTTAGCCGCGATCTACACTAAGGCGGAAACTGGGCTGTCCATGCTCGCGTCCGGCCGGTCCAGCGAGGCTGGGCTGTCTGACACCGCCATGAAGCATCTACGGGTGTTGTCCGAACTCACGGACGCGACCCACGGCAAGCCCGTCAAGGTCAACCTTTGGGTCCGCAAAAAGCCCGTGATCGTCAGTCCCGAAGTGGGCCGAGTTGTTCGTGAAGATCACAAGGCTGCCTACAACGACTATGGGACTCTTGAGGGTCGGTTGAGGACCATCCAGGACAACGGCAGCGTCCAGTTGATGCTCCGAGACGAGATGCTTGGGCTCAATCTTCGCTGCTACGTGTCCGACGATCTTCTGCCCACGGCGTTTGTGAATTTCCGCAAGAGAGTCGAGGTGATCGGACTCATCCACTATCGGGCTAACGGCATTCCGATCAGCATTGAAGTGAGCGGGATAGATCCACTTCCGGACGACGACGATCTACCGACGCCCGAAGAGGTCCGAGGCCTTCTCAGGGTCGCTGGATGACGGTCGAACTGATTTACTGGGACAGCTGCGCCTTTCTGGGTTGGCTTCAGGAGGAGGCCGACAAGGTTGAGCTTTGCCGAGGGACAATCGAGCGCGCCAAGGCGGGAGAGGTCGGCATAATCACGTCGGCGCTGACGCTGACGGAAGTGTTGTGGACGAAGAACGCGCCGCCGCTGACAAGCGACAAGGCCGATCTGCTCCGGCGGTTCTTTCGCCATTCCTATATCCGGGTGCAGAACGTGACCCGCAGCATCGCGGAAACGGCTCAAGACGTTGTTTGGAACCACAGCATCAAACCGAAGGATGCCATTCACGTCGCCACCGCCCTGGCCCAGTCTGTGCCAACGCTGGAGACCTTCGACGACCACCTCATCACCCGAACCGGGGTCATCGGGACGCCGCCGCTGGTTATCAGAAAGCCCATACCGCCCAAGCAAACGAGTCTGTTGCTATGACCGACACGCCCAAACCGCAGCCCGACAAGTTCCGCGACCTCGCCCGCCAGTTAGAGTGCGACGAGGACGAGAAGGCGTTTGAGGAAAAGGTGCGGAAGGTGGCGGAAGCGCCCGCGCTCAGCGCTCCCTCCAAACCTAAATCCGCATGAGGAAGACGCCGCCGGCCTTATGGATGGCCGTTTGCATGACGGCGCTGTTCTTTGTCAGCTTCATCTATTTCAGAGAATGGGTCGCCGCTGGCGGATTAGTCGCGGTTTTTCTGGTGTCGTTCATCGTGGCGCGGCGCAAGCATCTGCGATAGATCGCACCGCCGTGTTTGCAAAGTATATATACGCCAAAGATTTAGGGGCTCGGGATTTTGCGCCATCACGGTCACGGAATACTCGCCGGTTTCGCCGCGCTGATCGTCCTGGCGTCAGGGCCTAGCGCGCAGGCGGCCAATCTCGGCCAGGCGCGCTCGTTCCTTACGGCGCTCTACGCGCACTATCCCAATCCGCCGCCTGGCAAAGGCGTCCCGTTCACCCCCACCGATGCGAAGACGCGAGCGTCGGTGTTCGATCCGGCCATGGTCGCCCTGCTCAAGGAGGATGAGCGGCTGACCCAGCCCGGCGATGTCGGCGCCCTGGACGGAGACCCGCTGTGCGACTGCCAGGACGACGGCGGGCTGAAGGTCCAGATTGAGCCCATGCGTCCGTTGAGCGCGTCCACGGCGCGAGTGGTGGTGGTCCTTCGCTTCACCGAGGCGCGTCCGGTGGACGTCCGCCGCCTGGCGCTCGACCTGGTCGAGGTCTCAGGCCAATGGCGCATCCACGATATCTCCAGCCAAGACACCCCCAGCCTGCGCGCCCTGCTCATCATGTCCAACCGCGAGGGCGAGTGGTCCGGGGCAAGGCGCTGAGGCCTACCGCGCCCGCCGCAGCGTCAGGTTCAACCGGCCGCCGCCGGGAACCACGGTGGAGGAGCCCGCGACCACCCGGTCCACGCCGTGGAAGGCCATCCGCGCGGGGCCGCCCAGCACCACCACGTCGCCCGAGGACAGCCACACCGAGCGGGTGGCGTCCTTGCGGCTTGGCCCGCCGATACGGAACAGGGCCTTGTCGCCCAGGGAGACCGACAGCACCGGCACGGAAAGGTCCTGTTCGTTACGGTCCTGGTGCAGGCCCATGCGCGCCCCGTCGCGGTAAAGGTTCACCAGGCAGGCGTCCGGCTCGGGCGCGCCCGGCGCGAGGCGGCGCCACAGGTCCAGCAGAACGGGCGGAATCGCCGGCCAGGGCCGGCCCGTGAGCGGATGCGTGGCCGTATAGCGATAGCCGGCCGCGTCGCTGGTCCACGACAGGGGCCCAAGGCCGGTGATGGCCACGGACATGCGCCGCCCACCCGGAACCTCGGGACTGTGAAAGGGCGCATCCTGCGCCAAGTCCATCACCTGGCGCGCCAGGGCCTCCTGGGCCAGACGGTCCAGGGCGCAGGGATGCAATTGGAAGCCATCGATCAAGCGCTCAGCATCGACCCGGGCGGCAAACCGTGCAAGGGACAGGGGGCGAGAGGCAAGGTATTGGCCGCGCACTGCTTTGGAGTCGGCGATTCGGTTCGCCCGCTCTTGCGCTCAGGGGCCTATTTCCCATATGCGGCGCTGTAGAAGGGCCGTGCGCGAGCGCGTCCCGAGGCCATACGGGGCGCCTTGAGCTCCGCTAATTTTTGGAGACCCGATCGAACCGGGGAACGGCAATGGTGCGGCGCTTTTCTAAAGGCCTTCCGCCCGTTCGCCCGTAGGGAGCGACAGATCTCATGAGCAAGATTATCGGTATTGACCTGGGCACGACCAATTCGTGCGTTGCGATCATGGACGGCAAGACGCCGAAGGTGATCGAGAACGCCGAAGGCGTCCGCACAACCCCCTCGGTGGTGGGCCTGCTCGACGACGGCGAGCGCGTGGTCGGCCAACCCGCCAAACGTCAGGCGGTGACGAACCCCGCCAACACCTTCTTCGCCATCAAGCGGCTGATCGGGCGCCAGTTCGACGATCCCGTGGTGGCCAAGGACAAGGGCATGGTGCCCTACGAGATCGTCAAGGGCCCGACGGGCGACGCCTGGGTTCGCGCCCATGGCAAGGACTACAGCCCTCAACAGATCTCGGCCTTCATCCTACAGAAGATGAAAGAAGCGGCCGAGGCGCACCTGGGCGAAAAGGTCGAGAAGGCGGTCATCACCGTTCCGGCCTATTTCAACGACGCCCANNAAGGACGCGGGCAAGATCGCCGGACTGGAAGTCCTGCGCATCATCAACGAGCCGACCGCAGCGGCCCTCGCCTACGGGCTTGAAAAGAACGATGGCAAGAAGATCGCGGTCTACGACCTGGGCGGCGGCACCTTCGACGTGTCGATCCTCGAGATCGGCGACGGCGTGTTCGAGGTGAAGGCCACCAATGGCGACACCTTCCTGGGCGGCGAAGACTTTGACATGCGCCTGGTGGATTTCCTGGCCGATGAATTCAAAAGGGAAACCAGCGTCGACCTGCGCAAGGACAAGCTGGCCCTGCAGCGCCTGAAGGAAGAAGCCGAAAAAGCCAAGAAGGAGCTGTCCTCGACGCCCCAGTACGAGGTCAACCTGCCGTTCATCTCCATGAACGCCAACGGCCCGCTGCACCTGAACGTCAAGCTGACCCGCGCCAAGCTGGAATCCCTGGTCGATGACCTGATCAGCCGCACCATCGGCCCCTGCGAGCAGGCGCTGAAGGACGCGGGCCTGAAGAAGAGCGACATCGACGAGGTGGTGCTGGTCGGCGGCATGAC
>PLRV01000031.1 GCA_003164925.1 Caulobacteraceae bacterium | reverse complement strand
CCTACTTTTGCTCCGCCGCGTACACCAGGAATATCGGCAACAGTCTGTACGCCACCTCACTGGTAGAGGCCGGCCAGGGCCTCGTACGCCAACTCGGCGCGCCGCGCACCTACGGCGTCACCCTGGGCTACAAGTTCTAGCGGGGGCTAAAGCCCTCCGCCTCCGCCCCGAGGGACGGAGGCGGAGGGGACCCAGCGGACGAGGCCGCGGGCGTCTAAAGAGCGACGCGGGTGGCCTGAAAGTTTCTCAGCACCCAGTCGTCCCCGTCCCTCAGCCAGAGCTGGGTGACGTGGGCGTTGACCGTCAGGGGCTCGCCGCCGGAGGCGAGCCGCACGACGTTGGTCATCCGCCCGACCATTAGGGCGGCGCCGGACAGCGGCAGGACGCTCAGGTCCGCGCGCTCCACCGACAGGAAGATGACCGTCGTGCGGATGTGCTCGAGCAGCGCCGGCTTGTCGTGGCGCACGCCGGTCGAATGGATATGGACCAGGTCCGGCGCGAACAGCCGGTCCAGGGCCCCGAAATCGCGGGCCACCAGCGCTCGCCGGCGGCCCGCTTCAGCCGTCACGACCCCGTCGTGGATCGCAAGATCGGAAGGTTCGCCGCTGCTCAAGTCCGCCTCTCCCCTGCCTCCGGTCCGCGAACCGGTCCTGGCTCAGACCCGCTCCAGAACACAGCGCTGGCGCTGCATGCCCAGGCCGGTGATCTCGCCGGTGATCAAGTCGCCGTCGCGCAGATAGCGGTTGTGGTGGGCCCCGTTGCCGGCCGGCGATCCCGTGCAAATCACGTCGCCGGGCAGGAGCTGCATGTACTGGCTGATGTATTCGATCTGGCGCGAGATATCGAAGATCATGTCCGAGGTGGACTCGTCCTGCATGACCTCGCCGTTGAGCTTCAGGGTGATGCGCAGATCGGCCGGGTCGCGGACGGCGTCGCGCGGCACGAGGAAGGGCCCGGTCGGCAAGAAGCCCGGCGCTCCCTTGCCGGTGATCCAATCGGTGCCGAGCACCTTCATGTCGTGGCGGAACACCCAGTCGCGCGCCGTGACGTCGTTGGCCACCATGTAGCCGGCCACGTGGGCAAAGGCGTCGGTGCGCGGAATATGGCGGCCGCCCTTGCCGATCACCACGGCGAGCTCCAGCTCCCAGTCGGGCTCCTTGACGTGGGCGGGCAGGACCAGGTCGTCCTCCGGGCCGGCGACGGCGGTGGCCGTCTTGACCCAGGCATAGGGCCGCCCGTGGGCCGCCCGCTCGTCCATCATCACCTCGGCTTGGCGGCGCCGCTCCTCCACGCCCATGCCTTCCGTGGCGGCCCCGCCGCCTTGGGCAACCATCAGATCGATGACGTGCTTGCGGTAGTTGGCTCCGGTGCAGATCACCTGGCGCGGCGCGGCCACCGGCGCGTGCCGGCGCAGGCCCTCCAGCGGCGCGCACAGGGCCTCGTCCACCCCCTGGGCCAGGGCGGCGCGCACGGAGGCGAGATTGCGGTCCCAGTCCTGCAGCAGATCGAACAGGGTGTCGCCGGGGGACAGAGGCAGGTCGAGGCGGCGGCAGGCCGCCCTCAGGGCCTCCACGGCCAGGACTCGCTCGTCGCCGAGCACCACCCCGGCGAAGGGCCGGCAGCTGGCGATGGAGAAGGATCCGAACTTGAGGGGCGGGTCCGAGGCGGGCATGGGCGGTCTCTCTGGAGGCGAGGCGCCGTCAGCCCGCCGCGGGCGTCAGGCCAAGGAGGGCGTCGGCGTTCCCGTGGGCGATCTTGGCCCGGTCGGCCGGGCTCAGCGGCAGCCCTTCGAGGTAGGGCCGGGCGACGGCATTCGGCGCGAAGGGATAGTCCACCGAGAACAGGATGCGGTCAGGGCCGAAGGTCAGCAGCCCCGCCATGAACGACGGCAGGTCGAAGAAGCCGCTGGTGGTGATCCAGAGCTGGTCGAGCAGAGCGCCGGTGATGGTGCGGCTGAGATAGGCCGAGGTCATGGGCGTGAACACCTTGTCCACCCGGGCCATCATGGCCGGCAGCCCCTCGCCCATGTGGCCCACGATCAGCTTCAGTCCCCGGTGGCGGTCCAGCACGCCGTTCAGCACCAGGCGGAGCACGTGCAGCGCCGTTTCGGCGTGCCAGCCCCAGCCGGCCGTGGCCAGCTGAAAGCCGACGTGCTCGGGCAGGTCCTGGAAATAGGCCTCGCGGACGGCGGGCGGCGGCAGGCCGGGGTGCATATAGAGGGGCGCGTTCAGCGCCTCGGCCCGGGCCAGCAGCGGCTCGAAACTGGGATGGTCGAGAAAGCGCCGGCCCATGGCCATGCCGTGCACCATGGCCCCGCGGAAGCCGAGCTCCGTCACCGCCCGCTCCAGCTCGTCCGCCGCGGCCGAGGGCTCGGACAGGGGCAGGTGGGCGAAGCCGGCCAGGCGGTCGGGACGGCGGCCGACCGCCGCGGCCAGCCGGTCGTTGGTCGCGCGGGCGAAGGCGACGGCCGCCTGCCCCTGCAGAAGGTCGGCGCCCGGCCCGACGGTGGAGAGCACCTGCACGGTCACCCCCGCCGCGTCCATGTCGGCGAGCCGGCCCGCGCCCAGGTCGGCGAGCGCCTCGTCGCGGCGCATGTGGGGCGGGAACTGCGCCGGCCAGCCCCAGGCGGCGATCGACTCGGCGGGGATGCCGGCCACCAGATCGGGAAGGTTGAAATGCTCTTCGAGAGCGACGATCCTCATGGGCTTAGTGCTTCCTTCGCGAAGTCATACGTCATCCATTTTTCCGCCCTGCAACCGCAAGGCATTGCCGAGCACCTTTGCGTTTTCATGGATAAGCGATCACACACTGTTACGGTCGCGAACCAATGCTTCGATGCATACACCCGCCATTCTCTTCGAGAAATCAATTCAGATTATGCCAATCATCTATTTACCTAATGCTTTGCGGCCCTGGTCCACGGGAGAGGCGCGATGATCCTCTACGACCTGACCCGGGCGGCGCTGGACGCGGCGGCCGAGGCGCTGGGGCCCCGGCCGGTGACGATGGTCAACCTGCTGTGGTTCCGGCCCGAGGTGGCCTACGCGGCCGAGGTCGCCGATCCCCAGCCCGATCCCTGCAGCGCCCTCTACAAGGGCTACGGGCCGGCCTTCGCCCGGGTCTCGCAGGCGCTGGGCGTGGAGGGCGTGCAGAGGGTGTTCGTCGGCCACCGGGCCTGCGGCCTAGTGGCGGGGCCGCAGGACGACTGGGACGACATCGTGATCGTCCGCTATCGCCGCTTCGCCGACTTCCGCACGATCGTGGAGAGCGAGCCCTACGCCCGGCTGGCCAAGCCGCACCACCGGGCGGCCATCCTCAATTGGCGGATCTCGGCTACATTCGAGTGACCCGCCGCAGGGACGCGGGCGGCGCGCTGGGCGAGGCTGCCGCGGTGCTCACCACATGTTTGCGGTTCAGCTCGAAGTTAGCCCACAAAACTCGGGCAACGGTCCAGAAATGGCCGCTTAGGTCGAACGATGGCGTGAAGCTGCTCCTGGAGAAATCCAAGACCGATAAAGACGGCGAAGGCGCCGAGATCATGATCGTGTTCGGCCGCCACGAGGACACCTGCCCTGTTCGGGCGCTGCGGCGCTGGCTGGATGCGGCCGCGATTACGTCCGGCCCGGTGTTCAGGAAGGTCAACAAGGCGGGCCGCGTCGAGGCGCGCCGCCTCAGCGAGGATGCCGTGCGTCAGATCCTCCTACGGCGAGCCGCGCAGGCTGGAGTGAAGGGCTCCCTTGCCGAACCGATCAGTCCCCACGGTTTGCGGGCTGGCTTCGTCACGACGGCCTATCGAAACGGCGTGCCCGACGAGGAGATCATGGGCCACACGCGCCATCGAAGCCTGACTACTATGCGCAGCTATGTGCGGCGGGCCAAACTCAGCCAAACGAGCCCGGCTGGGAAGCTTGGCCTCTGATTTATATCTTCTCGGAAATTATTGGCGTTTTCTCCAATGATTCTAGCAATTTTGTCGTCCGCTGTGCGCGCCAACGGCAGACATTCAGCCTGGCGCGTAAACTGGACATTCCGGGCCGGGCAGCCATCGTCCGTTAACGTACCTTCACGAGCCTCCAGCGAGGACGTTCATGAGTCCGTCCAGAACTTGATGACCGCAGCGAGATAGGTCTCGAAAAGCTCGACGCGCCACGTGACTGGCGAGTTGGGACGAAGCAGATAGTAGCGCTCGTTGGCGCACAGCAGGTTGTCCCGGTTGCACTTGGCGAGCCAGTTGATGACGTTGACGCAGGTAGTCTCGTAAGAACTGCCGAACAGGTTGTCGGGCACGTTGTAGAGCATGCCCTCCAGAAAGTACGAAGGCGCGACGCCAGCAGCGAGATAGCCCTTGGCGATCATCGCGTTGCGCATGTTCTTGAAGATGCGAACGGTCGGCTTGAACCAGCTATTGGTGTTCTGGTGCTTGGTCGTCGCGTTAGCCGAGTGGTGCTTCGGATAGTTGATGATCTGGACACCATCGGTGGTCCAGAACGTGATGCCCTCGTAGTAGTCGCTGTCCGCGTAGGTGCGAAACCGCGTGTACCGGCGGTACTCGACGGCGGGCAGAACGTCCGCATCACGGCGACCGCCGTCGCCCTGAACGAAGATCGCCTTCTTGCCGGGCTTAACCGAGCTCCCGAACTTTTTGGTGAGCTGGGCTACGACCTGAGCCTTGAACTGATCGTAGGTGTAGCCCCCGCCACCTGTCAGGGTGGCCTTAAAGGCCGTTTGCTCGTCGGGCTTCAGCTCATTGATGCCGTAGTAGTAGACCGAGTCAGTTGCGATCACGACGTCAACGTCGCTGTCTGCATAGATGTTGGTGTCGTTGCCGTAAGAGCCTTGCAGGAAGATCGACTTCGATCGCCCAGCATACAGTGCATCGTCCGCTTCAAGGCATGAGCGCACGGTTGCGTATGTTGCCCGAGACTGAGTGACCGAACCCTGCTTGGCCCACGTGTCGAGCTGTGCTTCGGGGATCGCCATCTTCAGCTCGTCAGCAACTGTTTGAGTTCGTTTTCGCGCGAGGCGAACGACTCGACGCCGCGCTGGCGCAGGATGTTGAGCTTCGCGCCGTCGTGTTCGAATAGATCCGTCGCCATCTCAGGCTTCTCGAACGTGTCGCTGATCCTGACGGTCGGCACGTGCTTGTAGAGAATGGTCCTGAGCTGATCCATGGATTGCGTGTTGATCTCCAGCGTCTTCTGCAGGAGCTGCACGCTCAAAAGATACTTGGCCCATCGCATCTGGCTGAGCAGGCTCTGTTTCGGCTCGGGATAGTTGCCGACACCGACGCTGACGACACGCAACGCCTCGGGCGGGAAACCCAGCGCTTGGTTCGCGTCTGCGATTGCGTAAAGCGTCGGGTTGTTGGCGCAGTACCCGCCATCGACGAGCTCGACGTGATCGCCTGCCGCCGTGACGACGGTCTTCCGGTCAAAGAACGGATATGCCGAACAGGACGCCTCGACCGCCTGCCCTATGGGAACACCGAATCCGGGGACGAATGTGCCGACGCGGCCATGCGCCTGAGCGACGCTGCCCTTGAAAATCATCGGCCGCTCTATCACCCACTTCGTGGTGACGATCCCGACGCCGGTTTTGACGGAATCGAACATGGCGTCGCCGAACACGTCGTCGGCGAGTTCGCTAAGGGCCTTTGATTTCTCGTGCGGCTTCTTCCGCTGCATGATGCGCGGAACGTGTTCCTTGTAGAGGCCGTGGATCTCATCTACCGACCGCCCCTGCGCCAGCAGGGCGGCGATGATTGCACCCGTGCTCGTGCCGAAGATGAGATCGAAGCCCTCGGCAAGCGGCTTGCCAATCAGCCCCTCGATCTCGCGAAGAACGCCAAGCGAGTAGAAGCCTTTCGCCCCCCCGCCGTCCAGGCTGAGGATGCGATAGGGCCTTTCGGGGGGCGGTTGCGAGTTGTCGGTCATACAGCATGGCTAGCACAGATCGTGAACATCACCAAAGTGCGCGCCGACCACCCTCTCTGTCCATTGGTCTTGACATGCTGTCCGATGACAGCGGAGATCCCCGTGTCAACGGCGGCGCGTTCGACGATTTCAGCGGCGCGTTCGAGGTGGTTGGGGGCGGACGGCGCCTTGATCTACTTCCTGTTTCGCCTGCTCGGAAAGTTGCAGTCGTTGGGCACGGTGACGGCCATCGATTGGTCCGCCTACGCCGCTATCGTGACGCCTCGGGCCGATGCTCAAGCGCGGATTGATCCGTCACAAAGGGGGCGTGACGGATCATATGGAAGAGTCCGCATTTTTCGCGGATATTCTTTTACAAGACTCTGGAAAGGTCGACTCAATATGAATATATCCGCATTTTTCGCGGATTTAGGCATATGATCCTCAAGCGCGCGACCACTCTTTCGTCCTACACCCAGGACCAGCTGGCGCGGGGGAGCCTGACCTTTACCCGGGACCAGGCTGTCGCCGAACTCGGCCTGACCCCCGGCGCCTTCTTGGACGCCGCCGAACGACTGCAGAAGCAAGGCTACCTGCTGCGGCCGCGCAATGGCTTCTATGTGGTCGTGCCACCCCAGTTCCTGACCTGGGGCGCGCCGCCGCCCGCCTGGTACATCGACGACCTGATGCGGTTCCTGGGTGAACCCTACTACGTGGGCCTGCTGAAGGCCGCCGAACTGCATGGCGCCGCCCATCAAGCGGTCATGGAATTTCAGGTGGTCACCAACCGGCAGCTGAAGCCGATCGAGGCCGGACGCTCGCGGATTATCTTCTATTACCGCAAGGAGCTCGACGCGGTCGCGTCGGACATCAAACCGCACAAGACCGACAGTGGGCGCATGCAGCTGGCCAGCCCTGAGCTCACCGCCTGGGATTTGATCCGCTACGCCCAAGCCAGTGGCGGCATCAACCAGATCGCCACCGTGCTCACCGAGCTTGGGCCCAAGCTGCAGCCCAATCGGCTGGCGGCGTTGGCGCCGGCGTTCGAACGCGCGGCCCTGCAGCGACTGGGATTTCTCCTCGACCGCGTTGGCCAACATGCCCCAGCCTATGCGCTGGCTCCCATCATGGCGGTCTCAAAGGCGACCTGGGTGGAACTCGATCCGACCGACGCCAGCCTGCCGGACTTCGCCCCGCCGGTCCTCGAACGCGATCCGAGATGGAAGGTGGTGGTTCGCCGCGCGCCGGAGCCTGACGAATGATCCCGCAGCTGAACCTCACGGCGTGGAGCGCTCAGGCGCCCTGGCCCGAACTGCGCCAGGTTGAGCAGGATCTCATCATCGCCCGGGCCATAGTGGCCATCTTCTCCGACCCCGTCTTGGCGACCGAACTCAGGTTCCGCGGCGGGACGGCGCTCAACAAGCTCCACTTCCCGGCCCCGCTGCGCTATTCCGAGGACCTCGATCTGGTGCGCACCACGCACGGACCGATCGGCCCTATCCTCGATCGTCTGCGCGTGGTCCTCGAGCCCTGGCTCGGACTTGGCGCCTTCGACCAGAGTCGGATCGCCCCGAAGCTCCGCTTCCGCGCACCGTCCGAGGAGGATCCAGCCGTCGAGATCCGCCTGAAAGTCGAGATCAATACCTCGGAGATCGACGCCTACGATCCGCCGCTGTCGATCGTCTACGCCGTCGACAATCCGTGGTTCGCCGGCCAGGCGCAGGTCGTCACCTTCTCGCGCGAGGAGATGATGGCCACCAAGCTGCGCGCCCTGCTGCAGCGGGACAAGGGCCGCGACCTGTTCGACCTGGCTCATACGCTCGAGGTGTTTCAGGACCTCAATATCGGCCGGGTGATCGAACTCTTCGGCACCTATCTGGCGCGCACCAACCTGCGGATTACCCGCGCCGAAGCCGAACGGCGCATGTTCGCTAAACTCGCCCGCCCCGCCTTCATGCAGGACATGCGTCCGTTGTTGCCGCCCGCCGCCGCGAGCGCGCTGACGAACGACAACGCCAAGGCGGCGTTCACGGCCGTTTTCCGCGCCTTCATCTGGTCTCTCCCCGGCGCGAGTTGGGAAAAGAGCGTGGCCATGGCCGAGACATTGAAGGTCCCCCACGTCGTTCAAGGCACCGTCGGCGACGGTGATGCTCCGGGGCCCGTTGAAACCAGATGATCGACCCATCCACCGCCTTGGCCTTCTCGGTCTTCGAAAATCGTGGCGTCTTCGCTCTGCTGATCGGCAGCGGCGTGTCCCGCGCGGCGCAGATCCCGACGGGCTGGGAAGTCGTGCTCGACCTCACGCGTCGGGTCGCGGCTCTGGAGGGCGTTCAGGATCAAATCGATTGGGCGGCTTGGCACCAAGAGCGGTTCGGCGAACCGCCGAACTATTCGAAACTGCTGGATGCGCTCGCTCAGACCGCAGAGGAGCGGCGCTCCATTCTGCACACGGTGATCGAACCAACGGCCGAAGACATAGAGGAAGGACGCAAGACCCCGACCAAGGCGCACAAGGCCATCGCGCGCCTCGTCCGCAACGGCTTTATCCGCGTGATCATCACCACCAACTTCGACCGGCTTCTCGAAAATGCCCTGCGCGCGGAAGGCGTGGAACCGACGGTCATCAAATCCGACGATGACCTGCAGGGCGCCGTTCCGCTCGTGCATACGCGATGTTTCGTCCTGAAGGTCCACGGCGACTACCTCGACACGCGCTTGCGCAACACCGAGGGTGAGTTGGAGTCCTACAGCCCGGCGCTGAACACGGTTCTCGATCGGATCCTCGACGAGTATGGCCTGGTGGTCTGCGGCTGGTCGGCCGACTGGGACACCGCACTACGGGCCGCGCTGACCAGGGCACCCAACCGTCGTTTTCCCACCTTCTGGGCCAGCCGGGGAAAGCCATCGCCGCTGGCTGAGGATCTTCTGGCCCAGCGCGCCGGGCGGATGATCCCGATTTCCGACGCCGATAGTTTCTTCGAAGAGCTGGAACGCAAGGTAGAGATTCAGAGCGAGCTTCAGAGACCCAACCCGCGCAGCGTCGAGATATTGGTCGCGTCGATCAAGAAGTACCTGCCCCGGCCTGAGCATCGCATTCAGCTCGCCGACCTCGTGCGCAATGAAGTCGGCAACGTCCGAAAGCAGATCAGCGACGCCGGCATCGGCGCCGACGCCCCGTGGACTCCAGACGAATTTCGACGCCGTACGGCGCGATACGAGGCGATTCTGGAGCCGCTCGCGCGCCTGTTCCTGACCATGGGGCGGTGGGGGGACGACCACGAACTGGCCTTGGTCACCGATGTCCTGCGCGGATTTGCGGAACTGCAATTCCAACCAGGGAACGTGACCTGGGGTGTATTGCGCACCTATCCCGCTGTCCTGCTGCTGTATGCCTATGGCATTGGCGCAGCGAAGTCCGGGCGCTATTCGGCGTTGCGTCGGTGGCTCGGGACACCGTTGCGTTCCGACCGGGACGAAACGCGCAAATCGGCGGTGGAGCGCCTCTTTCTCTGGGCTTGGCCTGGCGGGGAGGACAATCTCTGGAAGAACCTCGCGGGGCTTGAGCAGCGCAAGACCGCGCTCAGCGACCACCTCGCCGACGTGCTGGTCCCGATCGCTGAGCGTGAACTCCTTTCAGCCGAGGATGTCGAGCTCACTTTCGAGACCTTTGAGGTGCTCGCCTCGCTGGCTCACCTGAGCAACTCGACAGACAAGGCGTCGATCCATGCGGCGCTCCAGACTCAAGGTCAGCAGAATTTCGTCTGGGCGCCCGTTGGGCGGACAGGCTGGCATCGTGAGGCGCGCGCTGCGATCATGGCCGAAATCTCCGAACCCGAGACCCGGCAAGCTCTCCTCGCCGCCGGTTTCGCGGGTGGTGACGAGGAGTTCATGGCCCTATGCCTCGACAACATCGGTCGGATCATGGGGCGGCTGAGCTGGTTCTAGCGTAAGCGCCCGTACGGGCGTGGAGGCGATACCGCGCGATCGACGCCAGCGGTTGCGCACTCGCGATGGAAAGTTCGGTGGACTTTCTAGCGGACCTCATGGCGCCTGGCGGAGAAGCGCGTAGCCAAGCCAAGCCGCCTAAAGGAGGCGCGGGTCCTCTTCCCCGTGCAAAGGCCCTGCACGCACGAACCAATCAAGCTTCAAGCAACTGTGGAAACAATCGCTCCGCGGCATGGTCGAGCCGATCTATCTCGTCCTGGGAAAAATGCTCCCAGTTCGCCGCCCTGAACAATCTGGACTCGATTAGAATATATGAGCGAGGATCGCGCTCTAATACGCGCACGATGCTTTCGGCGCGGTACCAAGACATCGGAGCTGGCAGCACCGCGGCGAGGCGCGACTGCCATCCTTTGATTCTATCAAACCGCGGGTGTTCGGCTAGCCGGTGGAATCCGCGCCAGAGCGCGTCATTTTCGTCGTGCTGCGGGGCTAACGCTGTCAGATCGAACCGCTGCGCCCAACGGTGAAGAAGCCCTTCGATGAGCGGGTCGCCCGCCGGCGTATTGATGCGAAACGCTAGAGCGCAGAGCCCTTCGAAGAACTCATCCGTGCCGGACGACAAATATCGCGCCAAAGACGGCGCCATGCGTGCGTCAATGTATTTTAATACCGGCGCCGACTGGGCCGTACGACAGAGGAATGACATAAACCCGTCCTCGTACCGTTCGAGTTCATCGTAGAACCTGTCGCTATCGTTGAGAGCCCCCAAACAGGCCAGATAGTTCGGAACATAGGTGGTCGCCAATGGGCCGGTCAGCAGCTCATGGTGCCATGCGATGGGAAGCCCAAACCTGTTTGCGGCTGCAATTGCGGGTCTTATAAGCGCCCGCGCCGAATCACCGCCTGTGAACGTCACGCGCCGCTGGGCAACGATATGACCGGTCTCGGTGAATTGAACGGCTGGGACATAGGTTTCAATGCCGAGCGTGTGGTCGTTCACCGGGTCGGCAAGCCTGATCAGGCGCTCGCATTGTTCGGCGCTGATCCCTCCGATGACCACTGGTGACTGTGGCCTGGAGTCGGTCCTCAGTGCGGAGAGGATCTGAACGGCGGCGTCGTAGCCGATGGGTGGCGTCTGCGCTTCGGTCGCCTCATTCGCGTCGGCGACAGATCCTGTTGGCGGCGGGATCGGGCGACTACCAATCTCGGCGATGACCCGGTGCAGGAGTTCATTGCCCTGGCATGCCGATCGGTCGACTATGCTCCTTAACTGCAAGGCGAGCGCCGGGTCTCCTCGCCCGGCCCGCGAGCGCTCCATTAAACACTTCATCGCCAACCATATGTCGTCGGCGGTGGCGAGCTGTTGATCGATGAGCTCCGGTCGACGGCTGAGACGGAGCGAGCGTAATACCGCGCTGTGCAGCAAGGGTATGTTCAGCTCATTGAGGACGAGGTCGGGCGCGGCCTGCCTCGCTGGCCAGCCGTGGTGCTCGAGCCTGTCAAATAGCCACCCGGCCGCTTCAGCCCCGGACGGCAGTCCTTGCTTGTTCATTGAGCCCTTCCAGCTGGCGTCAAAGACCTCCCCGAAGAACTCGACAAACCCCGCCCTTCCACGCGCAAAGAATGGCATCATGCCCTGCGCTCCGGAAAGAAGAACCGATGTAACGACGGCATGGCCGCAGAAGCTCTGGTGTTTATCAATCGTCAGGGGCGAGCGTTCGGCCATGATCACCGGCGCAATTCGCTCTAACGCCGCCTCGTACGGCAACCGGCCCGCTGCGAAGATCGCCGATCTTCGCAATTGCCAGTGCTGCGCTGGGTCCGAGGCGACCCTCACCAGCCAGTCGGCGGTGCTGGCGTCACGCGTTCGCATGGCCAAAACGCATCGCCAAAGCTCGGTGGCGGCCGTATCCAGCCCGCCTTGTAGCGGTACGGCCGACCGCGGTCCGGAGGCCACAATCGCTGTCGCCAACCCGACAGCGAGCACTTCACCGTCTTCCTTCGCGTATTGGCTGACCAGGCTCGCCAATGCCGCTCGTGATCGTCGTTGACTGAGCGATGCTGCCGCGAACTGGCGCACCCGTGGGTGTTTGTGTGACAGGGCATCAACGAGCATCCTCGTCGCCGCCGGGACGGGCAGTTCGCCAAGCTTCATAAGAATTGGGGCGAGCACGGTTACACCCGCCTCGTCGGCGGACTTCAGGCGTTCTTCAAGCAGGGGGATCGCCTCCGAAAACGGCGCTTGCGCGCAGAACGTCAAAAACCAGAAATCCCATCCTTGGGCCTTTGAGGGGTCGGCTTCAGTGGCTTTCACCCGACGATAAAGGTCGCCGAGATCGGCGCCGATTGACGCAAGCACTGCGAGCGCCGTCGCCCGTTCCGGAAGCGGCGCATCAGGATCAAGCAGTCGCGCTTCGTATCGCCCGCGATCACAGAGGCCAGGCGCCAAAGCAGGAATCAGGGCCGCCAGCGCACTCACTTCGTCATTTCGATCAACGAGCCCATCGCACAAGTCGCAAATGGACGGATCCGCCAGAAACACGAGGACGCGGATCGCATTGGTCAGGACTTTCAGCTCGCCAGCGCTGTCCTGGAGAATTTCCGCGCAATGGGCGCGCAACACATCTTTTTGGCGCCATATCAAGCTCGCCAGCTGCCCAATCAGCGGAGATTTCGCGGCCAACATGGCGGCGGCCTGTACGGTCGGGATCGCCGCCAGGAATTCGATCGCGTCGTCTCGATCGCCAATATGCAGCGACAGATCAAGCCACCGAGGGGGCCTCCGCTGCCCCTCCGTCGCTTCGGGATCAGACGCCAAGAACTGAAACGCGGTCTGCAATCCCAGCCGGCGCGGATAGAGCATCAAGAGGCGCAACAGCACCCTCTTGATGACGACCGGCTGGCTATTGAAGTAATCGATCGTGCGGGGATCGAGCTCGCCCCGTTTGCGGCGAGCGGCGATCATCAGCCAGCTCAGTGCCGATTCCCTCCGAGCGGGATCTGACGTCCCCTCAACAGACAGCCGAATGAGCTCGTGCAGGTGCGCTGGTTCGAATTCGAGTATCGCCTCGACGATCGCGGCCGCCCATTGATAGTCAGAATAGAAGCGGTCTGACTGCTCGCGAAGAATTCGCATGAGCTCCTCGACCGCAACTGGCTCTCCAAGCGCGCGCAATATGCTGGACAGAAGATATCTGTCCTCGACGAGATCGGCGCCGGCGACCGCGCCGATCACCTCGGTGGCGGACACGAGCTTGCGGCTTGTGACGTAGGCGGCCAGGGCGGCCCACCGCTCTCCGCGGAGGAACGCGGCGCGGGCGCAGATCCTCGCCTCAGCTGATTTGCCGGCCTTCTCAAGATGAAGGATTTCGGCGGTCACCAACCCTTGGGCGCCGTACCACGTTGCAAGCGACTGATGCGCCGCGCTGCGCACGCTTGGCGCGATTGTCCCTTCGAGCCCAGCGCGCACCGTCTCGTGCATCTCGAATGACTCATCATCAAGGCGGCGAAGGAGGCCCTGCGTCAGCAGTTCGCGAACAGCGGCGCCGACATTTTCGTGGGGGAAGACTTCCTCGGCATCCTTCCGCCGGAACGGCAGCGCGAAGCACACCATCTTCTCGGCCGCGCTCCGGGCGCCATCGCTGAGACGCGCAAACCGCTGCTGCTCGGCATAGGGTAGAATATCGTCGGCGGGCCTCTCCGCCATTTCGGACATTTCCCGCAACGATGACGTCCGCGCAAGCGACTGGGCCAGCTTGGCGAATAGTCCTGCCGCCCGCCCCGCCGTGACGCGCTGATGGACGTTCATGATCGTTGCGCGATCCGGATTGGGATGTTGATACGAAACGAGTGCAACGAACTCATCAAAGTTGAAACCGCGCACGTCCAGCCGATGCACACCGTGTTCGTCCCGCTCCAACGGGCTCAGCTCCCGCAGTGCGCTTTCCTGACCGAACACCGCGATCCGACAGGCGGATGGCGACAGGGCGCGGACGAAGGTGGCGAGGTCGCGGGCAAATGCAGGACTGCATCCACCTTCAACGAGATCCATCAACAGCAGCGTCTCCCGTGGAAGAGCCGAGTAGGAACGGGCCAGACGCGTCAGGACCACCTCGTCCGTCGGGCCCTCTTCAACCGACGTCGCGAACGGCTCGGGGAGGCCGAGGCGCCGAAGGTGAAAAGCGACGCCGACTAGCACATCGCGAAGCTCGAGATCCGGACGCACCTCTGCGTAGAACACGAGGCGACCAGGCTCGGTGATCTGGGATCGGTCCGCCACTTCCGCGGCGAGCGCCGTCTTGCCTGACCCGGAAACGCCAACGGCCTCCACCGCCTTGCCAGTCCAGCCCGTGGTAAAGTGCTCCGTCAGATCGGCTCGCGGGATGTGCTGAGATTCGAGCGGCGGAGCGTCTTTGACCGGGATCATCCTCGGCCAGACGGAGATCAGTTCAAACTCCAATTCCGCTAGGTCGAATCTGCGCCCCTTCTGTTTGGAGATGTCGTTGATGAAGCCGCGAAGATTGCGAAATAGGGTGTTTTCGATCACCGGCCGCTGCAGCTTGTATTGCGTCTCCAGCCGTTCATAAACGCGCTGCGTGACTTCCCGCTCGCTACCGTAGGCGGCCATGATTTCCGTGCGAGCCAATACTCTTGGCAAACACTTGTGCAGCGCCTCCGCCCTTGCTTTGAAAGCTGCGCTGACCTGATCGCCTGCGCCAATGCTCTTTGAGAAATCGTCGAACGCGGCAACGACACTGGACAGTGCGTCGGCTGGGTCTGGCGGCAGGCTGGCCGGGCTTCGCCGACGCGCAAGCTTGCGTCTGATCGGCTCCTCTAACTTGATGGCGGATAGCGCTTCGTTCCGGGCGAGGCCATGCACTGCCGTCCAATATTGCGCCGCGGCGGAAAGCGGCGCAGCTGCGCCAGCGCAGACAAGGTCGGCGACCGCAGTCTCGACGTCATCGCCGACGATCCAAACTTGGGTGTCATTATTGCCAGAGAGATGGGCAATCGTGTTGGGAAGCAGATCGGTGATCGTCGCGGCGAGCGTCCAGGGGGTGGGTGCCAGATTGCCGTCGATATCTTCAGTTGGCTTTTTAATCTGCTCGTAGCGGCATCGCTCGGCTCCGCCCACCGTCCAGATCAAATCCAGGTCATCGATCCCTTCTGGCCGAACTTGCGCTGATGGCCCGTGGAGGTCGAAATGTTGAAACAGGCGATCGAGAATCACGGTCGCCTGATAGTCGAACCCTTTGATCGCACTGATTCCACCGGACATTAGGGCGACCTTTTGGGCGCGAAGCGAAGTGCTCCGCCGCTGATCCATCCGCAGCCTAGCACGGCGACAGGCGCGCCCCTGTTATGGTCGCCCTGAGCGACTCGGGTTTCTGCAGCCAGGTCGATGGGGCGTGGGGACGACCGACTGCGCGACTCCTTCACCGAAGGGCCAGAGCCCAGGAGCTGGCCGGGTTCGACCAAGCCCTGAAAGGTCCGCCCAAGATGGATCGGTTCTGACCCGCAAGGCTACGGGTGGCGCTGCTGGCGGGCGGTGATTTGATCATTTTGAATCGAAGGGTTGGGAGGGGGAAGCCTCCCCCTGCGGCCGAGCCCTGTCTCGTCCGACCCCCTCTGCGGGAGGGCCCGCAACGCCCCGGAGGGGGATAGGAAGGGACTGGAGGAGCGGCTTGTTGATGGAGGTGTCCGGCCATGTCGCTGCT
>PLRV01000023.1 GCA_003164925.1 Caulobacteraceae bacterium | reverse complement strand
AGCTTAGGCGACTGATTGCCAATAGCGCGCCGCAACAGATTGAACATTGGAAACCCCACGGCGAAAAGCGGTGATGCCTGCTATCGAACTGCGTTGGATCGTAGCCTCGGTCCGCCGGGCGTCGGTGCGCAGCCGAGGGCGCTCGCCCAGGGGCTAGGCGCGATCATGATGCGCAGTGGCCTCAAGCAGGACCCTGATGCGGCCCGGCTTTCCATGGTCGCCGATCGGATGGTCGATCGTTCCGCTGATTTTCAGTATCTCGAAGGAATCGAAGGTCAGGCCGGGATGATGGCCCTGGGGATCGGTCAGGCCAGCGATCGCATTGAACAGCGCCTCGTCGACTGACGCCCCTGCGCCGCTCCCGCGGGCCAAGTGACGATGCTCATGATGTTCAGACATAACCTGATCCCTCCTCAATTCACCGAGGACATCGTGTTCCTCGCGAATTGAATGTTTCATGTGGAAGGCCCCCCGGCATTGATACGGCTCAACAGACCCGTGCTCACCCCCGGAATATATCGAAGGGATCGATGCTCAGCACCTTGCGGGCCGCGATGACGCTGGACGCGCCGGCGATCACCAGCATCATCACGAACGCCAAGGCCAGAATGCCGAAGGTCGTCACGGCGGCGTAGTTCGCGTTGGCGTGACGGGCGACGAAGATCATCAGAGAGCAAAGCCCGACCCCCAGACCGTAGCCGATCAGGCCGGTAAACAGCGCTTGGAAGAGGATCATATAGACCAGCTCGCGCCCCTGGGCGCCAATGGCCTTCAGCGCCCCGAACTTATCAATGTTCTCCAGCACGAAGGTGTAAAAGGTCTGGCCCGAGATCGACAGGCCAACGATGAAGCTGATCACGCTCATCAACATGATGTTGACGCCGATACCGGTCTGGAAGGTGTAGAATTTTGAAATCCGATCGTCGAATTGGTCCTTGGTCAGGGCCAGATAGCCGAGCTTGGCCACAGCCGCTTCGATGCGGGGAATATCCGCCCGGGTCTTGGGCTCGACCAGCACATAGGACGTGGTGAAACGGGTTTGCGGCAGGAACTGCAGCGCACGGTTATAGGTCGTGTACAGGGTCGGGACGCCGAACAGACCGTTTGAGGTCACCTTGGCGATGCCGACGATCACCGCGCGGTGATCGTTGATCTCGAATTTCGAACCGAGGCGAGGGGACCCCAGCTTGGCGAATTCGGCGTCGTCCACGACCACGAAGCCGTTCTCACCGTAGATGTCCTCGATCTTGCCTTGTTCCAGCGCCGGGCGGCCATAGAGGCTGGTGTCGTCCAGGCCGATGATCGTGGCCGACTGATAGGTCCCATTGGCCAGCTTCACCTGTCCGCCGCCCATGTACAGCGGAACCGCATAGCGCACGCCGTCCATGCTGCGCACCGCGTCCTGCACATAGCCGGGCAAGGGGATGGTGCTGGAGACCGTCTGAACGCCCGGATCCATCACCCAGATGCTGGCCCCGACATTGGCCACCATGGCGGACGACCGCTGCAGAATGCCGGCGAACATCGAGGTCATCTGCACGATCAGGAATACGGCGAAGGTGATGCCAATCACCACGGAAAAGAACTTGGTCCGATCGTTGACCAACAGCTTGAGGGCGATGATGAACAGGCCCGGATTGAACCCGGTGCGGCCAGGCGACACCGAGGGCGGTCCTGCGGATGGCGTGCTCATTTTGACGTTTCAGCCGCCACGCCGCTCCCCGATCCCTTGCCGTCCCAGCCACCGCCGCACGCCACATAGAGCGCATCCACGTCCTGCAGCCTTTGCGCCTTAGCGGCGATCAGGCCGATGCGGGCGCGGGCCTCCAGGATCTGGGTGCTCAAATGGTCATAGTCCGCAATCACCCCCGCCCGCAGATTAGCGTCGGCCAACGCATCGTTGAGGCTGGCCGCATCGACGGCGCCGCGGTTGGCGGCCGAGGTCTCGGCGTCCGCATCCAGCGCCTTGAGCTGGTCGGAGACCTGTTCCAGCGCCCCCAGGACGGTCTGTCGGTAATCGGCCTCGGCTTTCACAAGCGCCGCCTGGGCCGCACGCCGGCCATACAGCAACGACCCGCCGCGGAAGATCGGCATGTCCACGCTCGGTCCGATGCTCCAGAACCGGCCGATCGGCTCACTCAATTGGCCGAGCGAGGTATTGGCCGCGCCATAGTCGCCAGTGATGTTGATCGAGGGGAACAGGGCTGCGGTCGCGACGCCCACCTCGGCCGTGGCCTGGTGCAGGCTTGCCTCGGCCTGCAGGATGTCCGGCCGCTGGCGTACGAGTTGAGACGGCAGGCTGACAGGCGCATCGGCGGGGACCGTCAGTTCGGTCAATGACGGAAGCGGCGGCGTCTCGGCCCCGGATTCCTTGCCGAGCAGCGTCTTCAGCAAGGTGGTCGAAGCGTCTTGCCGCTGTCGCGTGCTGGCCAGACTCTGACGATCGGCGGCCAGTTGCTGCTCTGCCGCGAGCACCGCCGACAGAGGGCCGTAGCCGGCCTTATATTCCGCGGTCAGGATGTCGTGCTGAGCGGTGTCCATCTGCACGATTTGCGCGAGTTGGTCGGCCTCTTCGGCGTAGCCCGCCCGGGCGATGGCGGCGTTCACCAGGTTGCCGGTGAGCAGAAGATAGGCCGTGCCGACAGCGTAACGCTGATAGTCCGCCTGGGCGTTCAGCGCTTCCACGCTGCGTCGCTCCCCGCCGAACAGATCGACCGCATAGCTGACCGCTCCGGTCAGGGTGTACAGATTGAAGGTCGAACCGGCGCCCTTCTGGCCAAGCTCGACGGGAGCCACACGCTCCCGCGTGGCGCCGAACGAAGCATTGGCTTGAGGGAAGAACACGCCCGCGCCCGCACGGGCCAGGTCTTGGCTCTGTTGCAGGGCCGCGGTCGCCGACGCTAGGGTGTGGCTGTTCTTGAGCCCGGTCGCCACCAGATCATTCAGGACCGGCGAGCCGAAGAGCCGCCACCAGCTCGGATCGGTCGCCTTGCCGAGTTCGACGGCCTGCGCGGCGCCGTCGGCGTCCAGCCGCGTCGGCCCAGGTTGAACCGTATAACGGTCGAACGTCGGCGCCGTCGGCCGGCTGAAGTTCGGACCCACCGCGCAGCCAGTCGCCAGCAGGCAGGCCGCGACCGCCGCGGCGGAACGGGCCCGGCGATCGTTCTGCAGGCGCATGTCGCGCCCGTCACTGGCTAATGTAGACATCGACTTCCTCGCCCGGATAGAGCTTGATCTTGGGGTCGGTGTGGAAGCGGAAGATCACCGGCAGCACGCGCAGGTCGACCTGCTCCTGGCGCTCGTTCGAGAGTTCGATCTTGGGCGTCACATAGGGTTGGATGCGGACGAACTGCAGCGGAATCTGCACGTTGGCGCCGCGAATGCTCATCTGAGCCTTGATCGTCTTGCCCTTGGGCAGGCGATTGAGCAGGATCTCGTCGACATAGCAGCGCACGTTCAGGGTGTCCGTCCCCGATCCCAGCACCGCGGCGGGCAGGTTCGTCTCGGTGTAGGAATCATAAGCGCCTTGAGGGGAGACATAGCCCCCCTTCAACGTGTTCAGCGCCATGACCACGCCATCGGCAGGGGCCTTGACCACGTATTTGACGAGCAGGGCCTTCGCCGAGTCATAGCTGTGCGACAGGGCGGCGTACTGCGCCTGCTGGTTCTGGATGTCGTAGGTCCAGGCCCCGGCCTTGGTCAGGTCCAGCTGCCTCTGGGCCACCTCCAGCGCGGTCTGCGCCGCCTTAGCCGCGTCGATGGCGGAATCTAAGCTGTTACGACTGACCGAGCGTGGATCGAGGGCCGCCGACTGCTGCAACTTATCGCGCTGACGCGCCAGAACCGTCAGGTTGGCCTGCGCCTGGTCGACCTGGGCCGCAGCCACAGCCAAGGTCTCACGCCGAGGCTCAGCCTTCAGCTCGTTGAGCGTGGCCAGGGCGCCCTGGGCCAGCAGCCGCTGCTGCTCGGTGGTCGCGCTCTGGACGGAATCGTCGATGGCGAACAGGGGCTGGCCCGCGCGCACCGCCTGACCTTCGCGCACGAAGGTGGCGACGATGGGCCCGGACACCTCCGGGAAGATATTGATGTTTTCACCGCTGGCCTGGTCGCTCTCGATAATCCCGTTGGCGAAGATGGCCTGGGCGTAGGGATTGGATGCCGGCTGGAACGCCGGCGGCTGAGGCTTGATGGGCCGGTTCAGCAGAAAGGCGATGATGAGCGCCGCAACCACGCCGACCACCGCCAGCATCATCGTGTTGCGGCCTGGCATTGCGAGTAGCCCGGCGATCGGCGAGGCGGCGTCCCCCGTCGCGGGTCGAGGTTCTCGGGGAGGGCTAGCCATCGGTGTTGTCTTCCCGGCTTGAGAGCTTGCCGTCCTCCATGTGCAGGATGGCGCTGGCGAATTCGTAGATGCGCGCATCGTGGGTCACGATGACGATGGCGCGCTCAGGGGTGAGCAGGTTGGTCTTGACGAAGGAGACGATGTTGCGGCCGGTGTCGCCGTCCAGCGACGCGGTTGGCTCGTCGAGGATCAGGATGTCCGGCTGAGTGACGATTGCGCGGGCGATCGCCACACGCTGCTGTTCGCCGCCGCTGAGCTTGACCGGCGGCAGATCCCAGCGGTTTCCAAGGCCGACGATGTCGAGGTATTTCCTCGCTGTCTCCAGCGCCTCGCCCCAGGCCACTCCCCGCAGGACCAGCGGAATGGCGACGTTCTCGGCGGTGGTGAGCCGCGGAAACAGGTGGAAGTCCTGAAAGACGAAGCCGATGTTGTGCAGGCGGAAGACGGCGTCGTCGGTGGCGCTGAGCCCCCAGATGTCGACGCCCTTGACGAGGACCCGGCCGCTGGTCGGCCGCAGGATCCCCGAGATCATGCTGAGCAGCGTGGTCTTGCCGCTGCCGGATGGGCCAACGATGTAGAGCATCTGGCCCATGCGGATATCCAGGCTGACATCGTCGACGGCGACGGTCCGAGCTTCGCCTTCGCCGAACACCTTGGTCATGTGTTCGGCGGAGATTCCAAAGCTGGCCGACTGTGGAGGCATGGCTGACCGACGCGATAATGCTACTGCGTCTGGTTATCGGTTCGGGAGATCGGCGCTTTGATTCAGATCAGTCGCAGCCCCCAGCCACAAATTCCAGCTCCTCAATTTCCGCAGACGCTGTAGCCGCTGGCGGAACCAATGTACGCTCATGGCGGAACCTGTTCGCGGTCCAGGGGGTACTGTCATGGAACCGGCCATTCGGGAGCGGTGATCATTCTCGAGTTTGTTGGGTGGTGAAATGGCCGCGATGAGCCACAGCCTGTGAAACGGCGTGATGAGTTGAACGCGGCCCGCCTTGCGAGCAGGATTTGGAAGCCAGGCCGCACGCCGGATGTCGGCGACGGTGTTCGAGGGGCGATGTATCGGTATGCGAACTAGGCTTGTCGCGGCGTGCGCTGTCCTGATTTTGGCCGTCGGGGGCGGTGCGGCTTGGTGGCTCGCCCACCCGCACAGGGCCCGCACCGAGCTGGTGCTGTACGGCAACATCGACCTCAGGCAGGTGGAATTGGCTTTCAACGGATCGGAGCGGGTCGCCGCCGTCCTGGCCGTCGAGGGCGATCGCGTAACGCGCGGGCAGGTGCTCGCCCGGCTGGACACCGGCCGGCTGGGACCCCAGGCCGCCCAGGCCGCGGCCGAAGTCGCCGCCCAGCAACAAGTGGTCGACAAGCTGCACAATGGGTCGCGCCCGGAAGAAATCGATCAAGCGAAGGCCAATGTCGCCGCGGCCATGGCCGACGCCGCCGATACGCGGGCCAAGTACGATCGCCTGCAGGTTCTGACACAGAGCTCGCAAGGCCGCGCCCTCAGCCGCCAGGACCTTGACGACGCCAAGTCGGCCGCCGACGCCGCGGCGGCTCGTCTGGCTGTGAGCCAGCAGGCCCTGCGTCTGGAGCAGATCGGTCCGCGCAAGGAGGACATCGCCCAGGGCGAAGCCCAGCTCAAGGCGGACCGAGCCCAGCTGGCGCTGTTGCAAAGCGAACTTAACGATGCGGTGTTGACGGCGCCGCTGAACGCGACGGTGCGCTCCCGGCTGATGGAGCCGGGCGAGATGGCCTCGCCGCAAAAGCCGGCCTTCTCCTTGGCCATCACCGATCCCAAATGGGTGCGGGCCTATGTCACCGAGACCGATCTGGGTGATGTGCATCCCGGAATGAAGGCGAGCGTCACGGCGGACGCTTTCCCGCATAGAATCTTCGCCGGCTGGGTCGGCTTCATTTCGCCCGTGGCCGAATTTACCCCCAAGACGGTGCAGACGACCGATTTGCGGACCAGCCTGGTCTATGAGATCCGCGTTTTTGTGACCGATCCGAACGATGATCTTCGACTGGGTATGCCGACCACGGTCCATCTTCCTCTGCCCGCCGCCTCCGGCTCGCCCCATGGCTCACCATGAGCGTCGGCTCCGGCGTTCCGGTGATCGAGGGACGCAAGCTCGCCAAGAGCTTTCGCGGGCCCGGCAAACAGCTTGTCCAGGCGCTGGACGATGTGTCGTTTGCGGTGATGCCGGGAACCTTGACCGCCCTGGTCGGACCGGACGGCGCCGGCAAGACCACGCTCATCCGACTGATGGCCGGCTTGATGATCGCCGACGCCGGCGAACTGACCGTATTGGGCTTTGACGTCAAGGGCGACCCCCAGGCCATCCAGGACCGCATCGGCTACATGCCCCAGCGGTTTGGCCTCTATGAAGATCTGAGCGTTCAAGAAAACCTCGACCTGTACGCCGACATGCACGGCGTCTCCGCGCAGGACCGCCGCGCGCGATATCCCATGCTGATGGAGATGACGGCGCTGGGCCCGTTCACCCGGCGGCTGGCTGGCAAGCTGTCGGGGGGCATGAAGCAGAAGCTGGGGCTGGCCTGCACCTTGGTGCGCGCGCCCGATCTGCTCCTGCTGGACGAGCCCACCGTCGGCGTCGATCCGCTCTCCCGGCGCGAACTGTGGGATATCGTCAGTCGGCTGGTGCGCGAGGAAGGCGTTCCTGTGCTGCTCAGCACCGCCTATCTCGATGAAGCGGCGCGTTGCGAGCATGTGATGGTGCTGCACCAGGGCAAGCTGTTGTCCCAGGGGCCGCCCTCGGCGGTGAGCGGCTTGGCGGACGGCCGCGTCTTCGACGTCCAATCCGATGGCGGCGAGCCGGCGCGGGAGCTGCAGGCGCGGCTGCTGGACGAGCCTGACGTTCTGGATGCCTCCCCTGAGGCGGGAAGGGTGCGCATCGTTCGTCGCGAGGGCGCGCCTGAGGACCCGGGCGCCGGTTCGGCGGGGCTTCGCTTCTCGCCCGTCCCCGCGCGTTTCGAAGATGGGTTCATGGTTCTGCTGCAGCCGAACGCCGGCCAGGCGGGCCCAGCCAAAGACGATGCGGCGGATATGAAACTCGAGCATCCGCCGGCCGCCGACGCAGGCCAACCGGTCATAGAAGTGGACAAGGTGGTCAAACGGTTCGGCGACTTTGTCGCGGTCGACCAGATCAGCTTCCAGATTCGGCGTGGTGAGATCTTCGGCCTGCTCGGTCCCAATGGAGCCGGCAAGACCACCACGTTCCGCATGTTGTGCGGGCTTTTGCGGCCCACCAGCGGCGGGCTGAAAATCGCGGGCGCAGACCTCAAACGCAGCCCCGCCTCGGCGCGCCAGAAGATCGGATATGTGGCGCAGAAATTCTCTCTCTACGCCCAGCTCTCGGTCGCCGAAAACCTCGATTTCTTCGCCAGCGCCTACGGCTTGTACGGCGCGCGCCGCCGTCAGCGGATCGATTGGGCGATGGCCCAGTTCCAGCTTGGCCCCATCGCCAACCAGCTCGGCGGCCAGCTTCCCGGCGGTTATAAACAGCGTCTCGCGACGGCGGCGGCCCTGCTGCATGAGCCGGATATCCTGTTCCTGGACGAAGCGACCAGTGGAGCCGACCCCTTGGCTCGCCGCGAATTCTGGCGGCGGATCACCGCCTTGGCCCAGCAGGGCGTGACCGTGATCGTGACCACCCACTTCATGGTCGAGGCCGAGTATTGCGACCGGATCGCCATCCTCGATTCCGGCCGTGTGCTCGCCCAGGGCTCGCCCGCCGAGATTCGGGCGCGCGGCGCAACGGCCTCCAACGCGCAACCGACCATGGAGGACGCCTTCATTGCGGTGATCGAGGCGGCCAGGGCCCCGTCGCCGAACGAGCGCGCGGCATGACGGCGGTCCCGCCATCCCCGCTCGCGGCCAAGGCCCGCCGCGTGGCCGCGTTGATCCGCAAGGAAGGCTGGCAGATCGTGCGCGATCCCTCCAGCTTCGCCATAGGCGTGGTGCTGCCGCTGATGCTGATCCTGCTGTTTGGCTACGCCATGTCGCTGGACGTCAAACACGTGCCGATCGCCGTGGTGTTGGAGGACCCGTCCGCCCAAGGCCGAGAGATCGCCGCCAGCTTTCAGCTTTCATCCTATTTCAACACGCGCGTGACCCGATCCATGGCCGAGGCCCAGGAAGAGATGCTGTCGGGCGAGATCGATGGAATCGTTCGCGTGCCGGCCGACTTCGCCCGCCGCGTCGCCCAGGGCGACGGCCAAGTCCAGCTCATCGTCAACGGCATCGACGGCAACACCGCCCGCATTGTCGAGGCCTATGCCGCCGCCGCCGTCGCCCAGTCGGGGGCCAGGCTTGACGCCGAGGGCCAGGACGACAGCGCCTCCGGCGGTCAAGCGACCGTTGAGAGCCAGCTGTGGTTCAACAGCGCCAACGACAGCCGCTACTTCCTGGTGCCGGGCCTGATCGTGCTGATCATCACCCTCATCGGCGCCTTCATGACCTCGATGGTGGTCGCCCGGGAGTGGGAGCGCGGCACGTTCGAGGCCCTGTTCGTCACCCCGGTGCGAACCGACGAAATCCTGCTGGGCAAGACCGTTCCCTACTTCCTGCTCGGCCTGGGCGGCATGCTTCTGAGCATGGCGGCGGCCAAGTTCATGTTCCACGTGCCGATCAGGGGTTCGCTGACAGCCCTGATGGGCGTCTCGATGCTGTATCTGCTGGTGTCGGTTGCAACGGGCCTGCTAATCTCCTCGAGCCTGAAGAGTCAATTCCTGTCCAGCCAGGTGACCCTGCTGGTCACTTTCATGCCGGCCCTGATGCTGTCGGGCTTCATCTACGATCTGCGCAGCGTGCCCTTGGCCATCCGGCTGATCAGCTATCTGGTCCCGGCGCGCTATTATGTGATCCTACTGCAGACGCTATTCCTGGCCGGCGATGTGTGGAGCGTGATCTGGCCCAACGCCCTGATCCTCGCCGTGGTCGCCGTCGTGCTCCTGGCGCTCACCCGCCGCGCGACGCGCAAGTCGCTGGGCTGAGCGACGATGCTGGCCTCCCTTCGCCGTATCCTGGCCCTGATCCGCAAGGAAATCCTGGCGGTGCTCAAGGATGCGCGAACGCGCAACATGCTTCTGATCCAGCCGGTGCTGCAGTGCCTATTGTTCGGCTACGCCGCTACGCTCGATCTGAACAACGTCCCCTATGCCGTGCTCGACCGCGACCGCAGCACGGCGTCGTCGGCCCTCCTGGCCAAGCTGGACGGGTCGGGGGTGTTCCATCGCATCGCCAATCTGACCCAGGCCGACCAGATGAAGCGGCTGATCGACAACCAGACGGTGCTGCTGGTCATTCAGATCGACCCAGACTTCCAGCGGCGGCTGTCGGCGGGCGAGGACGCCCCCGTGCAGATGATCGCCGATGGCCGTAACTCCAACACCGCCGGGGCGGCCCTGGGTTACGCCGGCGCGGCCGTGGACTCATTCAATGCCGATTGGCGCGCCGACCACGGTCTGCCGCCGTCGCCGATCACCGTAAGCCCACGGGCCTGGTACAACGCCAACTTGGAAACGCGCTGGAATCTGATCCCGGCCCTGGTGGGAACCATCACCCTGATGTCGACCCTGATGCTGTCGGCGCTGTCGGTGGCGCGCGAGCGGGAGGAGGGGACCTTCGATCAGCTCCTGGTCACGCCCTTTCGCCCGGTGGAGATCATGGCCGGCAAGGCGATACCGGCGATGATGATCGGCGTGGTCCAGGCCACCAATGCGCTGCTGGTCGCGCAGCTCTGGTTTCGCATTCCCTTCGCCGGCTCGTATGTCACTCTCTACGTCGGGCTGATCCTGTTTCTGCTGGCGGCGGTCGGGATCGGCCTGTTCGTGTCTTCGATCGCGGCGACCATGCAGCAGGCGATGCTCTACGCCTTCGTCACGATCATGCCGTTCTCGTTGCTGTCGGGCCTGACCACGCCGATCAGCAGCATGCCGGCGGTCATGCAGGATTTCACCCTCATCAATCCGCTCCGCTACGCCATAGACTTGGTCCACCGGGTTTATCTAGAAGGCGTCGGCCTTGATCGGCTGACGCCCGACCTTTGGCCTATGGCGATCATCGCCGCCGTCACCCTGTCGGCGGCGGCGTGGATGTTCCGCAACAGGCTCGAGTGAGCGCCCCCATGGCCCAGCCTTTCCGCGTCATCCTGATCTGGCCCCTGGCGGCCACGCTCGCCGGCTGCGTCGTCGGGCCCAATTTCACGGCGCCGACGCCCGACACGCCGACGGCCTGGAGCGCCAGCGTCTCGCCCGTCACAGCCGATCAGGCGAGCCGTGTCACCGCCCAGGCCGCCGCCGCCGGCGCTTGGTGGGACGCCTTCAACGATCCTGAGCTAACCTCCCTGGTCAAACGCGCCGCGGCGGCGAACCTGGACGCCAAACAGGCGGTGCTGCGCATTGCCGAGGCGCGCGCTCAACGGGACGCCGCCGCATCCGCCGGATGGCCTAGCCTGGGTGTGAATGCCTCCGATCAAGTCAACCGGTTAAGCGAGTCCACGCCGACCGGCGCCCTGTTCAGCAAGGTCGGGCAATTTCCGGGGCTCGGCGGGGTCAGCATTCCCAATCCCTACGAGCAGTACCAGCTCGGTTTTGACGCCTCGTGGGAGATCGACCTTTTCGGCCGGGTGCGCCGCTCGGTCGAGGCGGCCAAGGCGGACACCGAGGCTTCTATTGAGGACAGCCGCGCGGTGGTGGTCACCGTCTTAGGCGAGGTCGCCCGGACCTACATCGACCTGCGCGGCGCCCAAGCTAAGCGACGGATCGTCGCCGACAATATCGCCACCGAGCGGGACCTGCTGGATCTCGCCGGCCAGCGTCGGCAGGCCGGATTAAGCAGCCACATCGACGTGGTGCGCGCAGCGGCCGAGGCCTCCGCCGCCGAGGCTCAACTCCCGTCTCTCGATCAGCAGATCACCGTCGACATCAACGCCCTGAGCAAGCTGCTCGCCCTGGAGCCGGGGGCCCTGCGCGCCGAGCTGCAAGCCGCGACGCCCGTTCCGCCGCCGCCGCCCCTCGTGCCCATCGGGTTGCCCGCCGACCTCGCGCGCCGCAGGCCCGATATCCGGGAGGCCGAAGCCCGGCTTCACGCCGCGACCGCGCGGATGGGCGTGGCGGTGGGCGATCTTTATCCGAAACTGACGCTGAGCGCCGGGGGCGGTTATCAGTCGCAATCGGTCTCGACCCTCACCAATTGGGCCAGCCGCTTCCTGAACGCGGGTCCGAACGTGGATCTGCCGATCTTCGAAGGGGGCCGGCTGCGCGCCAACGTGCGCCTGCAGGACGCCCAGGCCAAGGAAGCCGCGCTCGCCTACCGGGCCGCGGTGCTATCGGCTTTGCACGAAGTCGACAACGCCCTGGCCGCCTATGGCTCCGATCAGGTCCGACTACAGTCCCTGAGCGCCACGGTCGCGCGCAACCGCGAAGCGGTGGAACTGGCGCGTCAGCGCTACGCCAGCGGCGTGGGGGCCTTTATCGATGTGCTCGACGCGGAGCGCTCGCGTCAGCAGAACGCGCTTCTGCTGGCGGACGGAACGGCGGCGATCTCGACCGATCTGGTGGTGCTCTACAAGGCCTTGGGCGGCGGATGGGAGATGGAGCAAGCGGCGCGTGGACCCGCCGTCGGTCAATCGGCGAATCTGGAAGCAAAGTGACCTTGTGCTCGCCCTCCGGATTTCGGAGCGACCGAACGCCAGGCCGCAGCGGTATAGACTATGGAGCCTTGGGGGATGTCGCGTGCGCCCCCTCCAGCAATCCCCTCAATTTGCGCACCTCGGCTGTGAACGCTTCATCCTCGTCGTGTCTGGGCCTCGGCAGGTTCACCTGGACGATCTCTTCAAGCCTCCCGTTCTTGATGACGCCGATGCGATCGGCCAAATAGATCGCTTCTTCGAAATTATGCGAAACCAAGACGATCGTTTTCCGCGTCTGCTCCCAGATGCGAAGCACGTCGTTATGCAATTCGTCGGTCATGACCGGATCGAGCGCTGAAAAGGGCTCGTCCATGAGAAGAACGTCCGATTCCACCGCGAGCGCACGCGCGATGCCGACGCGCTGGCGCTGGCCGCCCGACAACTCTCGGGGATAGCGCTTGGCGAAGGCTTCCAAATGGACCAGGCGCAGATTTTGCTGGGTCACGGCCTTGACCTTCTTCGGGTCGAACCCCTGCATCCGCGCGGCAAATGCAACATTGGCCTCGACGGTCAGCCAGGGGAGCAGGGCGTACGACTGAAAGACCATGCCGACGTGATCGGGGCGCACGATCTCGCCGCTGGTCGGCGCCTCGATCCCGGCGATGAGCTTGATCACCGTCGATTTGCCGCAGCCGGACGGACCGATAATGCAGAAGATTTCGCCCTGCCTGATCGACAGGGAGAGGTTCTTGACCACCAATTTAGGCGGCTTCACGTAGGACTTGTTGACGTGCCTAAGGATGATCGGCGTGGCGGCGCTAGTCAAAGCGGAACCTCTGCGACAGGTGAAGCAGCGGCTGCCACACGGCGAGGTTCAACAGGGTGACCAGCAGGATCATCGCTGTGAGCGCGGCGAGGAAGACGCCGTTCTTGGCCTGAGCGTTTGAATCCACCAGCAGGCTGCCCAATCCCAGCAGATCCTGGGAGGCTGTGCCGTGCGGGATATAGGTGTGCAGCACCTCGGCGACGATCACGATCGTCCAGCCCTGCGCCCAGGCCAGGAGCGATCCTGTCACAATGAAGGGGAGGATCGCCGGCAGGGTGATGTACCAGAATTTCCGCCAGCCGCGGACGTTGAACACGATCGCCGCTGATTTGATGTCATCGGGAATGGTCTGGAGGCCGCCGATTACCGGAAAGACGATGTTCCAGAGCATGGACAGAAAGATCACGAACACGGCCGCCAACTCGAACGCGTTTCTGGCGACGAAGAAAGCCACCACGACCGGAAAGAACGCCAGCACCGGCACCGACTGGAGAATATCAGCGATCGGCAAGAGGATGCTCTGCAGCCGCGGCGTGCTCGCGATCAACAGGGCCAGGGGGACGGCGGCGACGAGGGCCAAGATGAACGCCAGCGTCATCCGATAAAGGGTGTCGAGCGTTCCCCGGGCGATAACGGCGAAGGACACCTGGCTGATATCGAACGCGTTGTGGGGGTGGACGAAGTGGATGACCATGGCCGTCAGGCTGATCGCGATCCCGATCGCCACGACGATCGAGACGAGGTGGTGCGAAAGCGTCACCTCATAGAGCGGCTTGTGGCGGTAATGGGGATATCGCCGGATTTTCACCGCGCTCTCCTAACTGGCCGATCGGACCATGGTCCCCGCAAAGATCGCGTAGCCGCTCAATGTCGAGCTCGTCGAACGGGGGAATATAGCTGACGAATCTCGACGCCGCTCGTTACGGATTCGGCGTCGCCCGACCGGGGCAGGGGCAGGGGCAGGGGCAGGGGCTTGGGGCTCAACGAATTGCGCGTCGAGGGACATGTCCGGCGCCCGTGAAGATCACGCGCTGTGGGTACCTGACTCACGGTCCGCTGAACATTCAGGACGGGCGCCTAAGGAAGATCACCTAGGCCGATCCAGGTCCGCGAAATCCATTTGCGTTGGATCAAGGACGATGCGGTCTGCCAGCTCACATTTAAAAACATGACGACCCATCTCCCCCTTGGCGACCCTCGGCCCAACCCCGGAAGCGCAGGCTTACGGCCCTCGGTGGTTATAATGGAGGACGATGCCGCGCTTCTCAGCGCGCTCAAGTTTTCGCTGGAGGCCGAGGGCTATGCGGTTCACGCCTTTTCGACTGAAACCGAGCTGATGGGTCGACGCGCTATTTTTCTGGGCGCGTCCTGTCTGATCATCGATTACCGCCTGACGCCTCTGGACGGATTGAGACTGTACGCTCTGATGAACGGCATGGGGCTCATGGCTCCAGCCATCCTGGTGACCAGCAACCCGGATGAGGAGTGTCGCCGCGGTGCGGCGCGGCTGGGGATGAAGATCGTGGAAAAACCGCTGCTGTCGGACGAGCTCAGCCGCGTGATCGCGGAGCTAGTCGCGCCCCGCAGTTTGTCCTGAGCCGCCCTGAGAACGGGATCGGTTCAGGTTGAATCAGCCTCTGGCGGATGATTCAACCGCCAGGACCATGCGCACCAGGCTAGCCAGATTGTCCGCCTGCATCTTGGTCATCAGCTTGGCGCGGTAGATTTCCACAGTACGCGGACTGATGCCGAGGTCCCGGGCGATGATCTTGTTCGGCTGACCTGAGATCACCCGGTCCAGCACTTGGCGCTCCCGTTCCGAAAGGGTCTCCAGGCGCGCCTGGATTTCGGCGCTCGCCTCGTCGAGTGGACCACCCCGGGACGCGAGATGCCCAGCCGCCCGTTCGAGCGCAGCCAAAATCCGCTCTTCGGAAAACGGCTTTTCGAGAAAATCGACCACGCCCGAACGCATGGCTTCCACGGCCATCGCAATGTCGCCGTGGCCGGTGACGATGATGATCGGAAAGCCGCTGTTCAGCGCGGTCAGCTTCTGCGCCAGTTCCAGTCCGGTCATGTCCGGCATCCGAATATCGGAGACCACATAGCCTGGCTCGGCCGTCGGCAGCGCCTCCAGGAAGGCCAGGGCGGAGTCATAGGCGCGCACCTGGAAATCGGCGGATTCCAGCAGAAACGCCAGGGCCTCGCGCGCGCTGTCGTCGTCATCGATCACGTGAACGACGGGTTCACTCATCGGCTGCATCTTCCACGGCGGTCGTTGGCAAGGTGAATTTGAAGATCGTCCCGCCCGATGGATTGGGCTCGACCCAAATGCGTCCTCCATGACTTTCAATGATGGACTTGGAAATCGACAAGCCCACGCCCATGCCCTGAGCCTTGGTGGTCATGAAGGGTTGGAACAACTGATCGGCGACTTCGTCGCTGATGCCCGCGCCCGTGTCGGATACGGTGACCAGCGTGGCGCCGGCGTCGTCGAAAGTCGTGGAAACCAGAAGGCGCCGTTCCCGGCTTTGCTGCATGGCCTCGATGGCATTGCGGATCAGGTTGAGCAAAACCTGCTGGATCTGCACCCGGTCGACAAAAACCGAATTCGCGCGCGGGTCGAGTTGAAAGCGGACATCGATGCGGTGCTCCTTGGCGCCGATCAGGGCCAGGGCGCTGGCTTCCTCGATCAGCTTGGGCAGGATCTCCATGGCCCGCTCGCTGTCGCCGCGGGCGACGAACGCACGCATGCGCTGGATGACCTCACCGGCCCTCAGAGCCTGGGCCGCGGCCTTGTCCAACGCGTCTCCGATCTTCGGCTTGTCCTCCTCGCGGCCTCGTTCGATCAGCCGGCGCGAACCGGTCAGCAAGTGAGCGATGGCCGACAGCGGCTGATTGATCTCGTGGGCGAGCGTCGAGGCCATTTCGCCCATGGCCAGCAGCCGCGAAACGTGGACCAGTTCCATCTGCATGTCGTGCAGCTTGGCCTCCGTCTGTTGCCGCTCGCTGAGATCGCGCACGAACCCGGTGAAAAACGGACTCTTGCCTGTGGTTTCACCCACGGAGAGCTCCATCGGGAAAGTCGAGCCATCCTTGCGCGCTCCCACCACGATCCGGCCGATGCCGATGATCCGCCGCTCTCCTGTTTGCTTGTACCGCTCCAGATAGCCGTCATGGGCTGTGCGATAGGGCTCGGGCATGAGCAGGCGGACGTTCTGGCCGATCACCTCCTGGGCCGTCCAGCCGAATAGCCGCTCGGCCGCCGAACTGAAAGACTGGATCAGGCCCCCCGCTTCGATGACGACCATGGCGTCGGGCACCGTGTCGAGGATCGACTGCAGATGGCTGGCCGTTTGGGTCGACCGTCGGCGCATGGCGTGGAACCACCCGCCCCCCAGCGACAGGCCAACGCCAGTGAGAACGAATAGCGCCGCGCCGACGAAAATGGCTAAATCGAGCGTCCGGTGCGCCGCAATGGGAGCGGCGACCGCCGCCAGACCCGTCGCCAGAAGGCCGGGCCAGCGGCCCCCCAACGCCACGCTGATGAACACCGCCGGGATAAAGATCAGGAATATGGATTCCTGAAGGAGAAGTGGGTTGAGCGCCCGCCTGACCAAAAACGTCGCGAGGACGAGCGCCAATGGCGCCACATAGGCGAGCAGCAGGCTGGCTCGGCCTTCAAACGCCGAGCGCCATCCCGCTGTCCCTGCCATCGTGTTGGCGTTCAAGCCTGTCCTCCCCTAATCGCCCGACCTTGGCAGTTCATAGGGGCGATGTCTCGACGCATCTGGACGCGCAGGATCGTATCGAGCCGACTCAAGTTTGCACAAGGCCCCGTCTCGAAGCAGGCGCGCGCTCTTGGCGAATAAGGCGGAATCCACCGCAGGCAAGCCCGGTCCATTTCTGATGATCGTCTGACTATTGCGGCCGAGCCGTGCGCCGGAACGGCTCCAGGCTTTTCAGATAGGCCGTCAGATTGGCGACCGCATCGTCGTCCAGCCTCACCGCCGCCATGCGCGGATGCATGGTCGCCAGGGCCTCATCTTGCGGCTCGGGCGGCGCCAGCATGCCCTCTTGCAGCATGTCGCCGAGCGTCCTCGTTCCATATCTAAGATAGAGTCGCCGGAATGGCGGCGCGTCGGCCAACGGGCTTTTTCCGGCGCCGACAGCATGGCAACCGCCGCAATTCTGTTGGGCGATGCGGCGGCCGGCGATGACTTCGGGCGACAGGCGGGGCGAGGCCTGTGAGGCCGCCGCTCCGGCCCACAGCAGCGCCGTCAGCCAAATGGAGCGGCTGTTCATAGCCGTCGCCCTTGGGGGTGGGGCCTGGACCAGGCGCGGTTCTCCAACTCGGCGTTGGCGCACAGGGCCTTCAGGAAGGGGCGCTGGTGGATCAAATCAACGCCGAATTCAAGGGCAGGCATCTTGCGTCTCCGCGATCCAAGCGCGGAGCAGTCCAACACGAAACGCCGTCCGGGAATTTGAGCTGAATCATGGGCGCGTTCGCCCGCCTGGTTAGAGCTTAAGCGGTCACTCGATCCGGAGCGCGCCGATGTCATACAAAACCATACTGATCCATGCCACGGCCGACGAGACTGGACAGCGCGCCATCAACGTCGCCAAGGGGGTCGCGGCGATGTTCAAGGCTTCTCTCCTAGGCGTCGCAGCGGAGTGCTCCGATCTCCCTGTCTATGGCGACGTGACGGGCGAGTTGATCACCGCCGAACACGAACAGGTCATCGCCGACCTGACCTCCGCGAAAAAGAGCTTCCAGATCCGGACGACGGACTGCGTGGGCCAAGCGCGATGCGTCGTCAGCTCCGAATTTCCGCTGGATGCCATGGCGCGCCATGCTCGCGGCGCCGACCTGGTCGTGGCTTGCCGGCCGCCTAGCCATGCGAACGCGAGCTTCCATTGCGACCCGACTCGTCTGGTGATGGAGACGGGGCTACCGCTGCTGCTGGCGCCCGGCGGCACGGCCGAACTGGCGGCCGAACACGTCGTGGTGGCATGGCGAGACCGCCGAGAGGCCATCCGGGCGGTGAGCGACGCCCTGCCGTTTCTCATGAAGGCGCAAAGCGTCCATGTCGTCAGTGTCTGCGAGTCCGACAAGCGGGATGACGTCATGGCCGGACTCGAAGAGGTTAAGCAGCGGCTGGGCCGGCATGGTGTTGCGGTCGAAACCGAACTCCTGGGCAGGGGCGCCAATGTATTGGCCGAGCTGGAGGTGGTAGCCAACCGGCGCCGCGCCGACCTGATCGTGGCCGGCGCGTACAGCCATAGCCGCGTGCGCGAATGGGTGCTCGGCGGAGTCACTCAGGATATGTTGGGCGGGTCGAGCAAGTTCCTGCTGCTCAGCCGTTAGCTTTGAAACCGGAGAAGCCGCCTTGCTCGCCATGATGCTGTACGCCGCCGGCGAGGCCTTGCGCGCTGAGGAAACAGCGGAACCTCAACCCGGCTCTGGCGAGGTCCGCTTGCAAGTCAAGGCCTGCGGGGTGTGCCGCACGGACCTGCATATCGTCGACGGCGACCTGTCGCTGGTCCGCTCGCCGATCGTGCCCGGCCATCAGATCGTCGGCGTAGTCGACGCCATTGGCGAGGGCGTAACCGGCGTGAGGGTCGGTGATCGCCTTGGCGTTCCCTGGCTCGGCGGAACCTGCGGCCACTGCGCCTATTGCCTGGACGAGGCGGAGAACCTTTGCGATTCGCCAGCCTTCACCGGCTGGACGCGCAACGGTGGATTTGCCGAGGCGGTCGTGGTCGACGCCCGCTACGCCTTTCCCATACCTGCGGCGTACGCGGATGAGGAGGCGGCGCCGCTGATGTGCGCCGGCCTTATCGGATTTCGATCCTGGCGCAAGGCCTGCGAGGCCAGGCCGGTGAAGCGGCTCGGCATCTATGGCTTCGGCGCGGCCGGCCACCTGCTGGCCCAGCTGGCGATCCATGAAGGTCAGGAGGTCTACGCCTTCGTCCGGCCCGGAGACGACGCCGCCATGCAGTTGGCCCTGTCTTTGGGCTGTGCCTGGGCGGGCGGATCCGATCAAGCGCCTCCTCAACTATTGGACGCAGCGATCATCTTTGCCGCCGTTGGAGCGCTGGCGCCCGTCGCCCTGGCCGCCGTTCGCAAAGGGGGAAGCGTGGTGTGCGGCGGCATCCATATGAGCGACATCCCGTCCTTCCCCTATGAGCGCCTATGGGGCGAGCGCCGGCTGGAATCGGTGGCTAACCTGACGCGTCAGGATGGGCGCGATTATCTGCCGCTCGCCGCGCGGGCCGGCGTGACACCACGCATTACGGTCTATCCACTGGCCCAGGCCAACCAGGCCCTGGACGATCTGCGGCACGGCCGGCTGGTCGGGGCGGCGGTGCTGAAGCCGTAAATGCCCAGCTCACTTATTGACCCGGCGCAAAGCGCGAAACTGGGGGTGGTGCAGGCTGAGGTTGACTGGAAAGTGAGGGCGCTGTGGCTCGTCCCCTACGGATTGACGAACGACTGTGGAAGACGGCTTGGCGCCCGAGGGTAAGAGAGTGGCCAATCTGGATCCTGCCCGTCAGCGCACGGTCGGGGCAAGGATCACGAAAGGGAATTGCTGGCTCTTAGGCATCACTCGAAACGCCCGGTTACTGGCCGGCGCTGAAACCTAAATCCACACTCCGCTATACAACGGGGCTCCGACAGGCCACGCAGGCCGTGATTCAGTCGTTCGGTTCACCGCACCAAAACGGCAAGCTCATGCGGACGCTGATCTACCTGACCACCTTGGTAAGGTCGGCTTTCCGGCTCGGTCCCAGAGTCGGCTTATGGCGCAAAACGCCAGCTTTTCCGAAGGGTAAGCCGGCTCAGCGCAGACCTTCTTTATCTTCACGCGCATCTTTCATATGCGCGGCGCCGTGGATTTTCGCCCGGGCGACACCGATCATTCCATGGCATTTCTAAGCAATCCATGTTACAGAGCTAGAATCAGATATCGCCTTGGTTCGGTCGCTCTCCACGCTTGATTTTAGGATCGAGCTCCGGGCCCACCTTAATCATTTCTGACATTTTGATCACGCCGTCTGAGGCGTGCGAACACTTACATCCAGAGAGATACGATCATGACAACCGGTACAGTGAAGTGGTTCAACGCCACAAAGGGCTTCGGCTTCATCCAACCTGACGACGGTGGCGCGGACGTCTTCGTTCACGTCTCCGCCGTGGAGCGCTCCACGCTGGGTTCGCTGCAAGAAGGCCAAAAATTATCGTTCGAACTCGAGCGCGATCAGCGCAGCGGGAAAATGTCAGCTGGTCAGCTGAAAGCCGCTTGAGCTTTCGCCGGCGCATCCGATCGGATGCGCCGGCTCCCAGGAGATAACGATGTCCACCTTCGAACGTGCTTACCAACTGGCCCGCACCGGCTGTTTTCCTGACGTGGCGGCGCTGAAGCTGCGCCTGGAAGCCGACGGCTGCCGGGCCATCGATACCCTGTTGGCCGCGCGCTCCATCCGCGGTCACCTTACCGCCATTTGCGCGGCGACGTACACAGCAGCCGAGCGGGCGAATGCCCGGCGACAAGCCTGAACCGAGCCTTTTGCCGACCTCCAAAGAACCGGCTTCTGCGAACGTCAGAAAACCGCAGACTTGGCGAAGATACGCCGCGCGACATGCGCGCCGTTAGAGCACGATGGGTTCAGGCGGAATCGCCTAAACGCTGAATCGNNGACTTCAAGAGAAGTCATCCGGCTCAAGGGACCGCGTTGTCCATCCGAAAGGGAGCCATCCATGGCCAAAAGTCCCAACTACCAGTTCGAACGCCGTGAACGAGACCGCCTGAAAGCCAACAAGTCCGCAGAAAAAGCCGCCGCCAAGCGCGAACAGCAGGATCTTATCCGGGCCCGGGCTACGCAAACGGATACTCCTGGCTCCGACTCCGGAAACACGTAAGCTCCAATGCCAAACAACATCACCTACAGCCATGAGACCGTTGTCCTGGAAGGGGAAACGTTCTCCGATTGCGAATTCCGCGACTGCCGTTTGATCTACACCGGCGGCGAACCCGCCGTCCTGACCAACTGTCAGTTTGTCGGCTGCGATTGGAAGCTGGAAGATGGTGCGGTGAGAACGCTCGCGCATCTGAAGCTTATGTGGTCCGCAGGCGGCAAGAGCGCTGTTCAGGCCTTTATCAAGGACATCACCGCCGCGCGGTAAGTCGCCGCTTGATCAAGCTACAAGCGCGGCTCGACGAATGAGAGCAGGCGTTGAAGGCGGTTCGGGAAATGGTCTTGAATGGCGATTTCTATGACCAGTTGGCCAAGGTGTCGGCGGACATTCGCAAACGGTTTGCTGCCTGATTGATCATGCAGGAACCGGACGCTCAAAAGATCATCTATTGTTATCAATAGAATGTGGCGGACGGGGTTGGATTCGAACCGCGGTGGGCTCACACCCACGGCGGTT
>PLRV01000017.1 GCA_003164925.1 Caulobacteraceae bacterium | reverse complement strand
TGGTGGCGCTGCTTCAATCCGGGGATCGGGTCGCGACCCGCGACCAACTCTCGCGCAATGTGCTGGGCCGAGCCTGGGAGAGCTACGACAGAAGCATCGACGTCCACGCCAACAATCTGCGTCAGAAACTGCACCACGCCTCGGAAGGAGCCCTTGAGATCGAGACGGTCAGGGGCGTCGGTTACCGCGCCAAGGCCCGCCAGTGAAGGGCTGCAGCGTTGTCAGGTGGCGAACCTGACAACGCTGGCCGGTCGAGCGACTAAGGCGTCCGAGCCTCAGTACTTGAAGGCGAGGATCACCCCGAAGGTCCGCGGATCACTGAGGGCGGGGCCGTCCTCCTCGGTGGTGGTTTGCAGGCCCCAGCCGTCTGGAATGAAACGGTTGTCGGTAATATTCCGCACATAGGCCGTGATCGAGTAATGCGGTCCGAACAACAGGGTGGCGTTGAGGTCGCCCATGGCCTCGGACGGGACGCGGACATTGGCAGCTGCCGCCGCCAAATCTTGGGGCACGCGCGAAGTGTCGTGAGTCGTGAAGAAGCGGACCTCGCCGTGCAGCAGCAGAGTCGCGTCGCCGATGGGGACGCGATGGTCATAGGCCACGCTTCCCTGGAACGGGGCTACGCCGGGGACCGCGCTCTTGGAGAACAGCAACGCATTTGCGCCGAAGTTGGTGTACCGGGCGTGGGTGTAGGATCCGTTGACGCTGACCGTGCCGTTCTCCCAGGGCCGGGCCTGCACTTCCAGTTCGGCGCCGTAGGCCTGCATCGGCAAGGCAATGGTCGAGAAGGTCGGAAAGGCCGGATTACTGGGCGTGGTGTTGATCGCGGCGGTCTGGAAGCCGCCGTAGTCGTTGAAATAGACGTCGCCGTTCACCTGCAGGTGGTTATCCAAGAACCGGTTCTTCGAACCGGCCTCGTAGGCCGTCAGGGTTTCAGCCCGCAGCACCTGCACCGTGGGCTGGTAGCTGTTGTTCGTGGTCAGGGTGATGTCGCCGGGCGAGGCGCCGGTGGAGATCATCGCGTACAGCAGATTGCGCGGCGTCAGATCGTGTTCCAGACGCACCTTGTAGGTGAGGTTGTCGAAGGTCCGCAGGCCCTGATCGCCGATCAGATACGCGGTGCTCCCGGTAATGCTCGTGTAAGCTCCATTATTGAGAACCTGGGTGTGGTCGTAACGGAGTCCACCCGTCAGGCGGGTGTCGGGAGCCAAGGCATAGGTGGCTTCGGCGAAGCCGCCTTCAGCGGTGGTGATTTTACGCGATGACGATTTGAACGCGTATGGCCCGACGGGCGGGATGAACATGTTGTCCACGTCGCTCAGTTCGTTGTCGTAGTACAGGAACCCGGCCTGCCACTTAAGCTTCGCATCGCCGTCCGTATTTCGAATCCGCAGTTCGTGGGTCATGAACCAATCGGTCGGCGTGTAGATGGTCTGGTTGCCGTTGAGCGCGCCGCGCAGGTAGCTGGTCGCGTTCTCATACCAGGTGCGATAGGCCGGGATGTAGGTGATCGCCACTGGCCCGAGGTTCAGATTGAAGTTGCCCCAATACTGATGGAAGTTGTTCTTCCCCGTGGCCACTATTTCCGGCGCGTAACTGAAGTTGCTCGGTGAGTTGACCTGATTGATAATCAGCCCCCCGGAATGGGTCAGGCCGTATTCCTGGGCGTAGCCGAGCAGGGCCGAGAAATTGTCGGTCGGGGTCCACAGCACCTTTGCCCTGGCGTCCGCGCTCGCGCGTTCATCCCCGTCGGCCGAATAGTAGCCGTTCCGGCCATACTCGTTGCCGGACACCCGCACCGCCAGTTTGTCCTGAATGATCGGCACGTTCACGTCGCCGGTCCAGTGGTGCAGGTTGTAGTCGCCGAATTCCACAGCGCCGTCGGCGCTGAGCCGCGTGGTATTGGGATCGCCGGTGTGGATGGCGACCACGCCCGCGGTCGCGCTGCGGCCATAGAGCGTGCCCTGTGGTCCGCGCAGGACCTCGACCCGGTTGATGTCGTAGCCGCCGCCGATGCCGTTATAGACGTCGTCCACATAGATGGCCGCCGAGGCCGCGGTTGAGGTGACGCTGCCGCCGGAGCCGGCGTTGGACTGCACGCCGCGGATCGTCAGACCCGAGGCCGGGTTGTCGGTGCCGCTGCCTTCGGACGAGTTCGTCCCGCCGGCGGCGCCGCCCACCACGCCGGGCACATCCTCGAGAATGGCGCTGAGCTCGTAGCGGCCTTGGGTGAGCATGTCATTGCCCGACCGGACGCTGACCGAAGCGGCCGTCTTCTGGGCCGTGCTGGTCCGGTGCTCGGCGGTGACCACCACCTCTTGCAGCACCTGAGGCTGAGCCGCCGCCGGGGCGGGCGCGTTCTGAGCGAACGCCGGTTGGACCAAGGCGGCGAAGCCGAGCAGCGACGCCGACAGCAGTAATTGAATTCGAGTCATTAGTATTTCCCCCAATGTTGACCTTGTCTTGGCCAGTTTATGTTGACGTTCGAAGGAGCGCCGATTCAGTCTGCGTATTCGCCGCCGCAGCGGGCGAGGTTATGGCCAAACCGGCCGGCAGGACAATGCCGACGCCGCTCAGCCGCAAAACGTTCGACCCCCAACCCATAGGTATCTCCCCTATCCGGATTCAGTCTTTGGGTTCGGGAACGAGGCCCGCGTTGGAATCAGTGCTTGGGTCTCCGATCTGCTCTTCGCAATTGTAATCGGTGAAGACGGTGAGGCTCGGCTCCCAAGAGAAGGTGCGGACCACCGACCAGGGCCGCGTGTAATAGGTCGGGTCGTCGATCGTGGTGATGATCTCGAGGAACGGAGCGCGGTCGCCGTTGTCCACCTTGCGGATGCGCTGGATCAACTTGCCATTCGCCGACAGGGGCGTGCCGTCGACGTCGAGCCAGAGCGCCTGCTTGAAGTCGCTGGTCTCGACCACCAGGGTGTCGCCGACCCAGTGGCCGACGGAATAGCCCATGTATTCCTTCTGGGCCGGCCGCGGCGCCTTGGCCGGATCCAGCACAATGTGCCAGCGGCCGTGGTACTCCTCGAACATCAACTCGATCCAATCCTTCGACGGGAAGATCTGGAACGGCATGTTGAGGTCGTGCTGCCACTGCGGACCAGGCGGACGGCAGATGGCAGAGGCGTTGGTGTACGGCTTGCCGTCCTTCAGCGATTGGACGCGGCGCGCGAGAACCTTGGCTCCGTCAAGGTTGTAGGGAGCGGGGTTGCCATACATGTCCCGCTGCAAGCGGAACTCGAGCTTCTGGTTGTGATGCCAGGCCCCACGCAGGTCACGCGGATCGGCGCCCGGCATGGGCGAATCGGCGGTCAGAGGCGGCCCGGGTATCATGACGCCGGGTTGGGGATCCGGCAGGCTGGCCACCAGCTGCTCCGCGGGAGTCGGCGGCGGCGGCGGCGGGAGGAGACCGGGCGCAAAGCTGGGCGCCGTCTTACCGCCCGACGCCGGCGGAGGTCCGCCGGGCAGAGCTCCAGCCGGCGGACCTCCAGGCCCACCCGCACCCGGCGGCGGGCCACTGGGCTGCGCCACAGCAGCGCCCGCGCCGAGCGCCAGCGCGGCGGCGCCCGCCAAGGCGAGACCTTTCAGACTGCGCCGCCAGGGAAATTCAGTCCTCATGCGGACAAGCTCCAAATCTGAAATGGGGCGGATCATTGCGGGAAGACCGGTTGATGCGCTTGGAGGCGGTCCAGACAGACGTCCTCGGGGAACAGCGCGGCCGGCTGGCGCTTGTAGGTGATCACCGCGTCCCAGGGCCGCGTGAAATAGGCGGGGTCCTCGATGGTGATGCGATCTTCGAGCGTGTCATGGTCAACGAGCCGGATGTGCTCGGTCACCTTCATGTCCACGGTGTGAGGAACCAGATCGTCAAGCAGCGTGCGTTCGGAGAGGTTGGTGCTCTCCGCGACCAGGGTATCGCCTTCCCAATGCCCCTTGGCGGTTCCGGTTATCGCGGGGACCAGTCCCGCGCCTATGAAATCGACCTGAGGCGGCAGATTGCTGGCGTTGATCTGGCGGATGGCGCGGTTCCACTCAAAGTCGAAGGTCACGACCCCCAACTGCTGCCAGATCTTGAAGCGTTCGGGCGTCAGCATGAGTCGGGGCGTGCCCGGACTGCTGCACCGCGAGAGCGTGATGTCATAGTCGTCGTAAGCGCCCTTGGCCTGCAGGCGTTTGTTCTCGTCGTATTGCTTGCGCCCTTCCTCGGTGAAGGGAACGTCCCCGCTGACCGGCTTGAGGGTGTTGGTCGGCGTGGCGATTTTCCACACGCCTTCCAAATTGGGCGTTGCGGGCTGAGCCGCGGCTGACGCCGCGATCCCGGCAGCCACAAGGGCGCCGGCCAGGACGGCGCCAATGCTGTGGCGAGGGCGAGATTTGATCATGATCATGTTGCTCCGCCTACTTGCCTGGAGGACCGCCAGGGGAGCCCTGCACGCCGAGCGACGCCGCGGCGGCGCCGACCTCGGCGTCCTTGTAGGTCTTGCCGTCGGGCAGGGTCAGGCTGGCCAGGGCCCCGCCCGGGGTGCCGGCGGTATTGGGATGGTAGGCGACGGTCACCTTGTCGCCGCGATGGAAATCGCGCGGGGCGAAACCTTGCTTGGAGAACGCCAGCGGGCTGCCGCTGGTCACCGACATCGTCTGATCCTTGCCGGCCTTGTCGAGGTAGGCCACCACCATCGACGAATGGGGCGCGCCCCAGCGAAACTCCTTAATGGAGCCCGACACGGTTTCGATCTTGCTCATGTCGTAGGCGTTGAAGGAGTGGTGGGCCAAGGCCGGCGCGGCCGCGAGAGCGGCCACAGCAACCACGGAAAGGCCCAGCCGGTGGGCAAGGGGTCGATGAATCACGGAACTCTCCAACGAAGGTTGTGCGCTCACCGGCCCGGACAGACTAGCAAATCCGAGGTCCAGAAGCGCTAGATGTGAGGTTCTACAACGCGTGAGCGCATGAATTCGAGGCTCGATCATGACTTGCGGCCGAACCGGTGACTCGGCGAACATTAGTCGGTCGACCGATGGACGGCTGTCATGACTCAGGCAGCTTTCTGTAAAGGTTTGGTAAAGCCTGGTGACGGACCCTGACCGGAAAGGCAGGGTTCAACCGATGAAAACGGACGGCGCCGGGGCGCACGTTTTGCTGGTCGATGACGATGTCGATCTGAGCACAATGTTGAGGCAGTACCTCGAAAACGAGGGCTTTAGGGTCACTGTGGACTTCAACGGCAAGCAAGCCGTCGACGCCGCCACCAGCGGCGTCTACGACGCCGTCATCCTTGACGTCATGTTGCCGACGATCACGGGGATCGAACTGCTCCGGCGCATACGACAAGACAGCGCCATCCCGATCATCATGCTGACGGCGAAGGGCGACCAGGTCGACCGCGTGATCGGGCTCGAGCTCGGCGCGGACGACTATATGCCCAAGCCTTACTATCCGCCCGAATTGGTCGCGCGTCTGAGAGCGGTGCTGCGTAGGCGAAACGGCGAGCGGGCGGGCGCGGAGGAAGACCCGGAGCTTGGGTTCTCCGACCTCAAGGTCAATACGCCTGCGCGCCGCGTGACGTGGCAAGGCGCGCCCATTCAGCTGACCACGACCGAATTCAACCTGCTGGTGGCGCTGCTTCAATCCGGGGACCGGGTCGCGACCCGGGACCAACTCTCGCGCAATGTGCTGGGCCGAGCCTGGGAGAGCTACGACAGAAGCATCGACGTCCACGCCAACAATCTGCGTCAGAAACTCCTGAACGCCTCGGAAGGCGGCGTGGAGATCGAGACGGTCAGGGGCGTCGGTTATCGCGCCAAGGGCCGCCAGTGAAGGGCGGCCTATTCTGGAAGCTTCTACTAGCCTTCTGGGTGGCCTTTTTTGTCATTTCCCAACTGTTCTGGGGTCTTGTGACCCTGCCCACGTCCGAACGCAGCAGGGTGGAGGTCCTGCCGCTGTCCGTGCAGCCTGCGCCCCTGACCGGATCTGACGCGGTCATCGAGCGCCGGGTCCGTGGGCCGGACGGCGCGGTATTCCGAGTCCGCTACCACTATCAGGGCGCCAAGCGGTTCCTGGCGGTGCCGATCGAGCCCTTGATCCTTGCCCTGGTCTTTGGGCCGATCTTCGGGGTCCTCACCGCCTGGTATCTGGTCGCCCCGATACGGCGCCTCCGCCAGGGATTCGAACGTCTGGCCGCCGGCGACCTATCGGTGCGCCTTGCGCCGGGCATGGGCCGGCGGCATGACGAGATCGCCGACCTCGCGCGGGACTTCGACGTCATGGCCGTGCAGCTCGAACAGTCGATCCAGGCGCGCGAACGACTACTGCACGACGTGTCGCATGAGCTGCGCTCGCCGCTGAGCCGTCTGCAGCTCGCCATCGGCCTGGCGCGCCAGGACCGGTCCGGCGACAAGGCTTCCCTGGACCGGATCGAATACGAAGGCCGCCGGCTCGATTCGGTCGTGCGGGAGCTGCTCAGTCTGGCAAGGGGGGAAAGTGGCCATTCGCCGGGCGAGGACTATTTCGATCTCGCCGCGCTCCTGGAGAGCGTGCTGGCCGACGCCCGTTTCGAGGCCGACGCGGCCGGCGTTGGAATCGTATCCGACATGGACACCGCCCGCGGCGACGACGCCCCGAGCCTGCGCGGCAACGCCGAACTCGTGCGCTGGGCGCTCGACAACGTCGTCCGCAACGCCCTCCGCTTTTCCACCCGCGGTCAGGCGGTGCACGTAACGCTGGCCTACGACAGGGCCGCTCGGCGCTACGAGATCAATGTCGTCGACGAAGGATCCGGAGCGCCTGCGTCTGCGCTTCCTACGCTGTTCGAGCCGTTTGTACGCGCCGACGAAACGAATCCCGGGTTCGGGCTCGGCCTAGCCGTCGCCAAGCGCGCGGTCACGGCCCAGGGAGGCGCGATCGAGGCCAGCAACCGTGAGGGCGCGGGACTCGGCATTCGCATCACCTTGCCGGCCGACCGTTTCCCCGGACGAGCCAGGGCCCCGAGCCGCACGGACGACTGAGCCGGCGGCCGATTTGTCGATCACAGACTCGGATCGGCGCCGATGGCCTCATAAAGGGACACGCGGTTGCGCAAATCGTCCAGAACCGTACGGATCTCGCCTTGCCTGGCCGAGTAGAAAGTGCGCTGCGCCGTCAAAGTAGCCAAGAACGGCTGCACCCCTGCGCGGTACTGGGCTTGCGACAACTTGAGACTGTGTTCGGACGCCGCCACCAGTTCCTGCTGCGCCGAGCGCTGACCTCCAATCGTGCCATCGCGGGCCAGGGCATTGGCGACATCCCGAAATGCAGTCTGCACCGCCTTGTCGTAGGCGGCGACTGCGGAGGTCTGCTGCGCCCGCGCCGCGTCGAGATTGGCCTTCGTTGGCCCGCCCAGCAGCGGGACGCTTGCGGCCGCCGAACGGGCGACATTCAGGGCGCTGGAGGTCAGGAACGAACTCAGGGACAAGCTTGCCAGACCGCCGGTCGCCGTCAGGCTGAATGTCGGGAAAAAGGCGGCGCGGGCCGCGCCGACTCCGGAGTAGGCCGCCTTCAGTTGGTGCTCGGCCTCCAGCACGTCCGGCCGATCCCGCAACACGTCAGAACTGAGGCCTGCGGGCGCCTTGGAGATCACCCCATCCAGTTCGCTCAGCGAAGCAGGGAGGAGCGCGTCATCCACGGGCGCGCCAACAAGTAACTCGAGCGCGTTGCGGTCTTGCGCCACCTGGGTGGTGTAGTTCTCAACATCCGAGCGCGCCTGAGCGAGCACGGTCCGTGCATTCTCCACGTCTGATGCGCTGCCGAGGCCGGCGTCGTGCAGCGATTGGGTCAGCGCAACGGTCTTTTCGGCGCTGGCCACTGTATCCTCGGAGACGTTGAGTAGGTCCCGATCCGAAGCGAGGGTCAGGTAGGCGTCGGCAGTCTCGGCGACGAGGGTCATGCGGGCGGCGCGCAGCCCCGAAGCCGTTGCAAGATATTGCTCGAAGGCCTGCTGACTCTGGCTGCGCAAACGGCCGAATAGGTCCACCTCGAACGCGCTTATGCCGATATTCGCGGCGTAGGAGTCCAGCGGGACCACGCCGAAACCTAAACCAGGCTGCGACCCGGACCCCGCATAGTTCTGCTGCGAGGCCGATGCGTTCGCCGTCAGGGCGGGCGACTCATTCGATTTCTGGGCGCGATATTGGGCATGGGCCGTGGCCACATTCGCGAGCGACGCACGCAGATCTCGATTGTTCTCGAGCGCGCGCGCAACCACTTGCTGGAGCTTTTCGGACCCGATGACGGTGCGCCAGGGCAATCCAGCCTCGCCGGTATGAAGCGGCGCATAGGCCGGGCCGGCTGGCCACTGTGGCGGCGCCGGGCTTACGGGGCGGACGTACTTCGGCGTCAGGCTGCATCCGGCCATAAGGAGTGCTGCAAGACCGATCGGACCCAGCGCGCGCATCACGCGGTCTCCGCCGATTCGGCCCGAGCCTGCCCGCGATGGAACAGCTCGCCAACAGCGACGAAGAACAGGGGGACGTAGAAGATCGCCAGCGCCGTCGCGGTCAGCATGCCCCCAAAAACGGCGGTGCCGATGGCGATCCGGCTTTGGGCCCCTGCCCCGCTCGCCAAGACCAGAGGAAACACGCCCGCCAAGAAGGCGATTGAGGTCATCAGGATGGGACGCAGCCTGATGCGGGCCGCATCCAGCGTAGCGGCTATGAGGGGCCGCCCCCGCCGGCGCGCCGCTTCGGCGAATTCCACGATCAGGATAGCGTTCTTGGCGGCGAGGCCAATCGTTGTGAGCAGTCCCACCTGAAAGAAGATGTTGTTGTCGAGGCCGCGGATCGTCACGGCCAGCACGGCGCCGACCACGCCGAGCGGAAGGACGAGCAAGATAGCGAACGGGACGGACCAACTTTCATAGAGCGCCGCCAGCGACAGGAACACCACCAGCACCGACACTCCATAGAGAAGAAAGGCCTGCCCGCCGGATTGCTCCTCCTGGAACGACAGCCCGCTCCAAGCGTAACTCATGCCAGGCTCCACCCGCCGCTGAAGCGCGACCATCTCCTTCATCGCGTCTCCAGAGCTCACGCCAGGCGCGGCTTCGCCCTGGATCTCATAGGCGGAGCGGCCGTCGAACCGCGTCACCGAATTGGGCCCAGACTCCCAATGGGTGGTGGCGAAGGCGGAGAAGGGTGTCATGGCGCCGTTCCGGCCCCTCACGAACCACCGGTCCAGATCGCTCGGCAGCATTCGAAAGGGCGCGTCGCCCTGCATGTAGACCCGTTTGATGCGGCCGCGGTCCACAAAGTCATTGACGTAGGACGAGCCCCAGGCAGCGCTGAGCGTGTCAGTGACATCCGCCTCCGACAGCCCGAGCACCGCAAGCTTGGTTTCGTCGAGATCGACTCGAAGTTGCGGTGCGTCCTGCAGCACACCCGCGCGTACCTGCGCCAGCTTGGGGTCCGCGTTGGCTGCTGCGATCAGCCGATCCCGCGTGGCGACGAAGTCCGCGCGGCTCAAGTCGCTGGCGTTGAGCAGCTCAAAGTCGAACCCGTTGGACTGGCCCAGACCCATGATCGCCGGCGGAACGAGAACAAAGATGCGGGCGTCGCGGACGGTTTGGAACGCCCGCATCGCCCGCTGGCCAATCGCCTGGGCCGTTCGATCCGATCCCTTGCGCTGGTCGAAGGACGCCAGGCTCGCAAAGCCCTGACCGGCGCTCTGGCCGCCGCCGTTGGGGCTGGACCCAGCGATCGCCATGACGACGCTCGTATTGCTCGGTTCATCCCGTAGGAAGTGCTGGGTAATCAACTGGCGCACCGCGTCCGTACGGTCGGCCGTAGCGCCGACGGGCAGTTCGAATTGAAGCATCACCTGGCCTTGGTCCTCGACCGGCAGGAAGCTGGTTGGCAAACGCAGGAAAAGAAGCGCCAGGACACAAATGATGACCGCGTAAAGAGCGAAGAAAACCCATCTCCGTTCGAGAACGCCTTGCACGAGACCGCCATATTGCCCCGTCATATCAGCAAGGCGGCGATTGAATCTGGCCAGGACCCCCGGCGCCCGCAGCCCATGCTCGCTGGGCTTGAGCAGATTGGCGCAGATCGCCGGCGACAGCACCAGGGCGACCAGCACGGACAGCAGCATCGCCGTGACCATAGTCACCGAAAACTGGCGGTAGATCACGCCCGTCGAGCCGCCGAAGAACGCCATCGGTATCATCACGGCGGACAACACCACGGCGATGCCGATCAGGGCTGAGCCAATCTCACCCATTGATTTGATGGTCGCCTCGCGCGGTCCGAGCCCCTCTTCCGCCATCAGGCGCTCGACGTTCTCCACGACAACGATGGCGTCGTCGACCAGAAGACCGATCGCCAGGACCATGCCGAACAGAGTGAGGGTGTTGATCGAATAGCCGAACACCGCCAGCACGCCGAAAGTGCCAAGCAGGACCACCGGGACGGCGATCGCAGGAACCAGGGTCGCGCGCCAGCTTTGCAGGAAGATGTACATGACCGCGACCACCAGCAGCACGGCGATCACGAGCGTCTGAACGACTTCCCGGACCGACCGAACGATAAAGTCGGTGGAGTCGCGCGGGTAGGCGACGAAGTACCCTTCAGGCATTTTGCGAGACAGTTCGGTCACCCGCGCCTTGACGGCCCGCGCCGTCTTCAGGGCGTCTGCTCCCGGAGCGAGCATGACCGCCATTCCGGCCCCCGGATGCCCGTTCATCCGCGCCGAGCTGCTGTAGTCTTCCTGACCCAGTTCCACTCGGGCCACGTCGGACAGACGGACCACCGACCCGTCGGCGGACGCCTTCACGATGATCTGCCGGAACTGGTCGGGGTTGCTGAAGCGCGACTTGGCCTTCACCACTGCGTTCAGGCTCTGCCCCGGCACGACCGGCTGCTGGCCGATCTGCCCCGCGGATATTTCGGCGTTCTGCGCCACGAGCGCGGCCCGGACATCCGAAGGAATTAACCCATAGGAGGCGAGCTTGGTCGGATCGAGCCAGATGCGGATAGCGTACTGGGCGCCGAGCGTCTCGATCTGGCCGACGCCCGGAACGCGGGCGAGGTCGTCCTGGAAGTGATTGATCAGATAGTCCCCGACGTCGGTGTCGTTGGTCCGGTTGGAGGCGTCGCCGATACCGACGATCAGCAGGAAGTCGGCGTTGGACTTGGTGACCGTGAGGCCCTGCTGTTGGACTTGCAGGGGCAGACGAGCGACCGCCTGCTGAACCCTATTTTGGACCTGAACCTGGGCAATATCGGGGTTGGTCCCCTTGGCGAAGGTGATGGTGATCTGCGCCGTGCCTGAACTGGTGGCTGACGACGAGAAATAGAGAAGCCCATCGAGGCCGGTAATTTGCTCCTCGAGAATTTGGACGACGCTGGTCTCGAGCGTTTCAGCGGACGCCCCCGGATAGACCGCGCTGACGTTGATCGCCGGCGGCGCGATGTCGGGGTACTGGGCGACCGGGAGCGTCGTGATCGCGGCGATGCCCGCGACCATGATCGCGATGGCGATGACCCACGCGAAGATCGGGCGTTCGACGAAAAAGCGGCTGATAGCCATGGCTCAGCCGCCCAATGTCACGGGAACAGGTTTGAGCGCTGCGCCCGGACCGATCTTACTCAATCCCTCGACGATCAGACGGTCGCCGGTGTTCAACCCGGAAGTGACCAGCCACTTGTTGCCGACCGCGCGGGCGATGACAACGTTGCGCTGGACCGCCCGGTTGTCCGCGCCAACCACCAACGCGGTCGCATTGCCCTTGGGGTCCCGGGAAATTCCCTGTTGGGGCGCGAGGACGGCGCTGCGGATCGTGGCCTGGGTGACGTCCACGCTCACGAACATGCCGGGCAGCAGCAGCTGATTGGGATTCGGGAAAGTCGCCCGAAGGGTCACAGCTCCGGTGTTTTGATCGACCGTCACCTCTGAAAACCCGATCTTGCCGGTCATCGGATAATCCGACCCGTCTTCAAGTTTCAGGCGGACCGACGCATTGGCGGGAAGCCATTTTCCCAAAGCCAGGGCTCGGCGGAGCGCCAGCAATTGGGCGCTGGACTGCGTGATGTCGACGTAGATGGGATTGAGCTGCTCGATGGTCGCGAGCGCACCCTGCTGGTTGGCATTGACCAGGGCGCCGGGCGTGACCGTGGAGCGGCCAATCCGGCCGCTGATCGGCGCGAGAACGTGTGTAAATTCAACGTGCAGCTCGGCGGCGGCGAGGTTCGCCTCGAACTGGTGGACGTTCGCCTTGGCTTGGTCGGCGGCCGCGATCGCATCGTCGATATCCTGCTTGCTGACCGCATCGATGTCGGACAACGAGCGGTAGCGGTCCGCACGGGCCTGGGCCGACTTCAAGCTCGCGCGGGCGTTCTCGAGCTGCGCCGCCGCCTGATCACGCGCGGCGACATAGGTGCGATCGTCAATCTCGTAAAGGGGTTGGCCGACTCGGACCAGCCCGCCTTCCACGAACAGGCGCTTCTTGATGAGCCCGTCGATCTGAGGACGGACATCCGAAGTCATAGCGGGCGTTACTCGGCCGGTCAGCTCCTGGACCAGCGGCTGTGGCCCGGCCGAAAGCGTAACGAAGCCGACTTCGATCGGGCCGCCCCCCGGGGGTCCCCCGGGTCCAGGTCCGGCGTGGCCGGCGCCCGAACCGCCGCATCCGCCGAGAACCGCGGCGGCGGTCAAGACGGTGATGACGGGACGACAGGCTTTGCGGAACAATCGATAGGCCAGGACCAGCCTTCCGGGGCGACGATTGACACATTGCGATCGCGCCAGCCGAGCTGCCTTCCAAGTGAACATCGCCGTCATCCTGCCGTCGCCGGACCCTTCAACAAATGAGCGCTCAATCAAATCCAAGGGACCCACGTTTAAATGCCGATATAACTAGCCACCATCGGCATTTTGAAATTTATCCGACCAAGCCTTGTAAAGACTTTGTAAGGAAATATTTGATCAGAGATCACGATAGGTTAGCACAATACTATCCATTCCAACCTACGTTCGATCACGGACAAACCATTCGAAATAGGCAGCCCTTTTTTGACATCGCCCTGAGCCCCCGTAAGGTTTCTCAGTAAACGGCGGCCAACCGTGGGATCGAGTCCCGGCGCAGGTCAAGGCGCGGGGTTTGAATTCAAAGGCCATTGAAAGCTTTCTTAGACCGGGGATCAGGGTTCGCTGGATGTTTCGCTCAGTCCGGCGGCGGCGATAACCATGACGTCTCCCTCGGCTCGCCTATCTGGAGCGCGTCGCGCCCGGTTTCCCCGTTCCCCGCTCGGTCAGCCCAGCGGGTCATCGACAATCAGGACTTGACCAATCGGTCGAATTTGAACGAACTAGTCACTATTGGAAATGCATCGTGTCAAGCCAAAGTTTCGGACCAGAGCATCCTCCAAGCTCCTCCGGGCGTCCCCTTTTGGCGATGCTTTGGGGCGCGCTAGAGCACGATGGGTTTAGGCGGAATCGCCTAAACGCTGAATCGTGCTCTAGATTCAAATATGTAGAGCCGGATTCAGACTTCGAGAGAAGTCATCCGGCTCTAGGGTCACAAACCCGCTGAGGAGAGTCGATGTTGAAGACCCCGACCCAAGCCCAGCTGGCCGCCGCCTCGCCGCGCGTGGAACGCAGACGCGCCCGCACCCGTGAGGCTTTGCTGAGCGCCGCCCAGCAGTTGCTGTCCACTCGATCGGCGGAGGCCGTGAACGTCGACGAGATCGCTGAGCTGGCGGACGTCGCCAAGGGGACCTTCTACAACTACTTCGCCGACAAGGACGCGCTGGTGCGAGAGGTGGAGGAGTCCGCCCGCACCGAACTTGAGCGCCGCATCATTGAGACGAACACGGACGTCGTCGATCCCGCCGAGCGGATGGCCCGCGCCTTCGCCGCCATGCTGAACTGGTCGCTGGCGGACCCGACCAAGGCGCGCGCCGTCCTACGCATGGCTCCCCACTTCGCCAACCCCGACACGCCGATGAACGCCGGGATTGGGCGGGACATACACGCCGGTGTGGCGGACGGCCGGTTTTCAGGCATCACGGACGAGGCCGGCATAGTGCTGTCGCTTAGCGTCATATCGGGCGGCGCGAACCGGGCCTTAGACCTCGTTCATACGCGTAAGGTGCGGGCGCTTGGCGAGAACCTGGCCGAAGCCCTTCTCGTCGCGCTGGGGGTCGAGCGCGATGACGCAGCCGCGCTCGCCAAAGCGGCCATGGCCACGGTCGGCTGAAGGCTCAACCGAGCCGGCCAAGGCCCAGGTATTCGCTCTTGGCGGGGCGGAGCTTTGCCGGCAGGCCTTCGGCGAATCGCTCTGCCGCCAGCCGCACCTCGTACTCTCCGGAGTCCGGCTCGAGGCCATCGAACTTGTAGTCTCCGAAGGTGTCGGTTGTGGTGGTTGCGAGCCGCTCGCCATTCAGCCACAGCTCGACCTGGACCCCCTCGGCGCATTCCTCGACGCCGTCGCGGATCTCGGCCAGAGACCCGCCGATGAAGATCTTGTCCACCCTGTCGAAGTTCCGATAGTAGATGCGGGGTTTGGCGCCCAGTTCCGGGCGAAGCGTCCTCAGTCCCTCCCGCGCCGCACGCTCCGCCATCGCCGCGTCCTCGACCTTCACCGCCTCGATGGCGCCCGTGGGACAGACCTGGGACACCCGGGGCTCCTTCCAGCCCTGGTCGAGCAGGTGAGCTTCGAATATCCAGTTCTGCGGGAGCTGCAATTCGTCGTTCCAGTGGATATGCCCATACGGGCACATCCCGACGATGTCCTTGCGGCCCTTCGCCCGGACGGGGTCGATGAGCACGATGCCGTCGGCTCGCTTGGTGATCACCCCCGCGGTCTCAGCGTTCATGCAGGGAGCGTCGTCGCAATGGTTGCAGGCGACCGGATAGTGCGAGGCGTCGATCATCGGGGCCACGCCGCGCTCCTGACGTTCGACGCGGAACCAGCGGGCGCCTTTGGCGGGCTGCGGCGCGGCGTAGCCCGGGAAATCGTTCCCTCCGTGCTCGTCCTTGACCACCAGAAAGCAGTTGTTGCAGTTGTTGCAGCGCTCAACGTCGACGACGAGATTCCACTTCTTCACGATGCGAACTCCCGCTGCTCTTGGGGCGCGACCAGGCCTTCCGGCCGCTCCCATTTCTCAATCTGCACGAGGCAAAGCGAACCGGCCGAGGCGACCGTGCCACGCGCCTGCATCCGATCTGGCGACAGCAGATTCATGCTGCCGCCGAGGTCAGGTGTTCCTGGACCGTCGATCGGCTCATATAGCGCCGAAGATTCGTAGGAATGGGCGATCCCGGGCGCCATACGCTCGGTCACGTCCGCCGCGCAGATCACCGATCCACGGTCGTTGAACACGCGAACGAGGTCGTGATGGGCGATCCCCCGCGCCACAGCATCTCCTCGGGCGACACGCACGATGTGATAGTAATGGCCGTCCTTGAGCACCCGATGGTCGAGCACGTCGTTGACTGCGCTCGATTTTCCATCCTGAGCCGTGTGAAAGCTGAAGCGCTGGTGCGCTATGAGCAGCTGCAGGGGATACTTGGCGTAGAGGTCGGTGGCGTGGGGCCCCTCGAAGGCGCGCGTGTATTGCAGCACCGGCGGCCGGTCCTCGTTCCCCTGCAGCCGCTTCAGCGAGTTGGGCACGAATTCGAACTTGCCTGACTGGGTCTGGAGGCCATGCAGGAAACGTCCGCTATAACCGGCCGGTAGCGGGTACGGCTCGGGAAGGTCCTTGGGCCGGCCCTCGTAGAACCACCGCATGTCGACGCCGGCTTTGCGCCCGTCGGTTTCGGGGGGAACGACGAAGTAGCCTTTTCGTAGAAATTTTTTCCAGGAGATGTGCTTGGGCAGATCTGTGGATTTATAGACCCGCTGGACCCAGTCCTCCTCGGAGCTGCCCTCCGAGTAATATGTGCCGAGGCCGAGCCGCTTACAGATGTCCCAGAATATCTGATAGTCGGACTTGGATTCGCCGAGCGGCTCGATGCACTTGTGCTGCAGCGCGATCACGCGGTGATTCAGCTGGCCCGTCCAGTGCAGGCCGAAGCCGCCGGAGTTCGACCATTCCCCGATGTCAAACCGCTCGAACTGCGTGCAGGCCGGGAGGATCACGTCGGCGAACTGCGTTTCGCCCTCCATCCAGATCGCCTGGGAGACGACGCACTCCAATTCGGGAGACTGGTACATGCGCTCGAAGCGTGACGAGCCGTTGATGGTGCTCATGTACGACGCGCCGTACTTATAGAGCATGTGGACTTTCGAATAGCCGGGGGACGGATAGAAGAACGGCCGCATCTGGTTTTCAGCCGCCATCGGGTCGAGGAAATAGCCCTCAGCAAAGCCGTCCAGGATCGCTTCGGGCAAGCGCTGACGCGGAATCGACTGCTGCACCGGATTGACGGACGGCAAGTGCGGCATGCGCACATAGTTGTTGGTCGCAGAACCGGTCGCCATCAGTTCGCCCGAAATGCCGCCTTCCCCATAGCCCGGGAAGTAGAATTCCAGGTCCACCGGCGCGCCGGTCGTCAGGTTTCCGAAGTTGACCCCAGGCTTTCCCCAGCCCTGCATGGCCATCAGCATGACCATGGCGCGCGCCCACTGGATGCCGGACGCATTGCGGCACGCCCCGCCAAACCCGCCGCCATTCACGCCGCAGCCCAGATAGGTCTTCTTGCGGCCCCACTCGCGAGCCAGGGCCCTCACCTCTCTGGCTGAGATTCCGGTCTCGACGGCCTGCCACTCCGGCGTCTTGTCGACCCCGTCGGTGACGCCCAAGACGTACTCTTTCCACTCCTCGAATCCTGTGGTGCGGTTCTCGATGAACCACCGGTCGTACAGCCCCTCCTTGATCCAGACGTTCATGATGGCCAAGGCCATCGCCGTGTCGGTCCCGGGCCGGATCGGCAGCCACTTGCCCCCCACGAAAGAGGCGGTGGGGCAGTAGTGGGGATTGATGTGCACCGTCTTGATGCCGAGCTCTTTGGCCCAGAGTCGGCGTTCGCTGGTCTCGGTGCCGGCGTAGGCCCCAAATTGCGACTCCGGGTCCGACGACCAGTAGACCATCAGCTCGCAGTTCTGCAGCGCGTCCTCAAGGGTGCCATAGCCACCGGTCGCGCCCAGACGCATGCTGTTGCCGTAATGGTGCATGGCGCCCCAGTACCAGCCTTCCCAGGAATCGGGATTCAGCACGACGCGGGTCACGCCGACCGCGTTCCCAAAGCGCATCATCGCGCTGAGGTAGTAGCCGACGTTGCCCCACTGGTGATGCGAGGGGTGAGCGAGCGCGATCGCACCCGGCCCGTGGACCTGCTTCTGCCGCACGATCTCATTGGAGACGATATCCAGGGCTTCGTCCCAGCTGATGCGGACATAGCCTGACTTGCCCCGGTTCTGCGGGTTTCGCTCCCCGTTGGGGTCGAAGTCCACCCGTTTCATCGGATAGAGCAGACGCTTGTCCGAATAGACGTTGGCCTTCATCGACAAGGCGTGGGGCGCGACAAGCCCCTTCTTGCGCGGCGAGAAGCTGCGCCCCCTCGCCGTCATGGTCCAGCCACACTGATCGTCGTCGGTGAACTCGACGATGTTGGTGCGGATGATTTTGTCGTCCTTCACATAGACATGCAGCGGCCCGCCGTTGGTCATCTGGGTGTAGCGGATGGAGCCGTCGCTCATCGGCTCGCCGTAGCGCCAGCCGTCAGTCTCGATCTTGTTGGCCAGCTTCATGAACCAGGCGATGACCTCGTCGTCGCCCATCAGGATCACGCGGAAGTTCTTCCCCGCGTGAACGGTCTCTGCGTAGTTGACCGGCGGGGTCAAGAGCGTGACGGCGGTGTCGACGTCCTTGAACATCATCGTCGCCTGCGGATTGGGATGCAGGCCGCTTCGCGAGACCACCTTGCCGCCCTCGAACACGTAGTACCGCGCGATCGAATTGTCCTTCAGCCGAATCTGGACGACGCAGTCCCGCTTCTCCAAGTGAGCGCGGAACGTTGCGCTCGACTTCGCCTTCATGCGGAACAGATATGTCAATCCGACGAGGGTGGCCTTCAGGCGGAGCGACTTCATGTCCATATGCACATCCTTTGCCTGAGCGTTCGAGCGCATCCGGGGGCGGTCTTCGAGCTCATCACGCCGGATCATCGCACGTCTAGAGTGGGGCGACTAACCGCGCGTCGCCCGCGTGACCAGCGACCGCGACCACGTCATTAGGCAGGCTCGTCGTTCGGCACGCCGGGGACCGGGGGACTGCGCATGCCCCACTGGACGGTCAATAGGTCCTTGACGAAGCCGATACCGCCGCCGTCCGCGGCGCGCAGCTTATCGCCGTCGGTCCAGTGCTCCATCTCGTGGCCCCACGGATCGAGCCAGTAGTCGAACACCTGGCTGCCCAGGATATGACGCCCCACGCCCCAGTGGGGGCTGCAACCCGCCCGCTTTAGGTGGTCGTGGCCGGCCATGAGGTCGTCCAAGTCGCGGACTTCAAAGGCCGCGTGCATGAAACACGGCCCAAACGGCGCCTCAAACAGGAAAAGCGTGTGGTGGTCGCAGGGGTCGTCGCCCCGGTCGCACCGCATAAAGGCGCCGACCGCGACGCCCGGCTCGGGCTGGATTTCGTCCGAGGTGATCAGGCCGAAGCGTTCCTTGTACCAGGCTTCCGACCTGCGGAAGTTGGTCGCCGCCAGAACGACGTGGCCCAGACGCTGGACGTGGGAGGCGCCGCGACGAACCCGGCGGAATCGGCCGATCCTGGGGTAATCGCCGCCCTGATTCCAAGGCTCGGTCTTGGGCGCCGCGATGACCGGCGCCTTCTCCTGGCCAGCGACCACCTCGACCACGAAACCGTCCGGATCCGTCAGGCGCACGCAAAAACCGCCGCCGGGCGAATCGAGCGCCTGGACCGGAACGTTGTCATGCGCGGCAAGGCGCTCCAGATCGGCGCGATCCTTCACCCAGATGCCGAAGCCCGCAAAGCCCGGTTCGCCCAGTTCGAGGGCGTACACGAAGGGACTGCTCCCTTCGCCTCGCATGTAGATTCGCCCGTCCTTCGGCTGCGGCGGCCCGACGTCCACCATGCCGAAATCCAGAAGGAACTTGTGCATCAACTCGAGGTCAGGAGCTTTGAAACGCACGAACGCTACGTCGACAGCCTTGGTAACACTCATTGCATCATCTCCCTCCGCGCGCGCCCCGCTGGCGAAAACACTTAAGAACGGCCCCAGTCAACGAGACCGATCACAGGGCCGCCAGTCCGAAGTGTGGCCGTCCAATTTTGGACTATACAGTCATCATTGGACGGGATAGTCAATGCCCGGTTCGGGCCGGCGCCCATGGCCCCTCCGCGGGGCCAAACATTCAGGACATGCTATGAAACTTGCCAGATTCACGCATAATGGCGTCACTTCGATCGGCAAGATCGAGAGCGACCAGATCATCAACCTCGCGCCCCTTCTGGGGGACCGTGGCGCATCCATGCGGGCCCTGCTTACGGACTTTGCCGCGCTGAAACCCCAGATCGAGAGCGCCAAATCGCCGGCCCTCCCTCTGTCAGAGGTCCGCCTCGAGGCGCCGATTAACGATCCCCAGAAGTTCCTGGCGATTGGCATGAACTACAAGGCTCACGCCGACGAAGCCGCCGCCGCCGGCGTCGCCACCCCCAAGAGCCAGCTGTGGTTCAACAAGCAGGTCAGTTGCATCACCGGCCCGTTCGACTCCGTCGTGGCGCCGAAGGTCTCCGAGCAACTGGATTACGAAGCCGAATTGGCCTTCGTCATTGGCAAGCGCTGCCGACATGTGAGCCGCGCCGACGCCCGCAGCGTGATCGCCGGCTACCTGGTCTGCGACGACGTGACGGCGCGCGACTGGCAGTTCAGGTCGCCGACCTACACTCTGGGCAAGTCGTTCGACACCCACGGGCCGATCGGGCCCTGGATCACCACCGACGACGAAGTCGCCGATCCCCTGGCGCTAGAATTGACCCTGACGGTCAACGGCGAGGAACGCCAGCGCACCTCCACCGGCGACATGATCTACGACATCTACGACCAGATCGAATATCTCTCGACAGTCATGACCCTGGAGCCTGGGGACCTGATCACCACCGGCACCCCGTCCGGCGTCGGCATCGCCCTGGGCAAGTTCCTCCAGCCCGGCGATGTGGTTCGGGTCGAGATCAGCCAGCTCGGCCACATCGAGAACCGCATCATCGCCGAGTCGTAGTCACGAGAGCGCCCGAAAGAGCGCTACCTTCGAGCGCACGCGCCCCGTCGCACACGAGGTGATTCCGCGCGCTGCTGCGGCGGCCTGGGCGGCGGCGGGGGGAGAGCCGCGGCGGCGTTATTTCATTGGCAAAACGGGTCGGCGACTGCGTCATGCTCGTGAGACAGAGCTCCGCGCAAGCGTTCATGGCCTTCGCCGGCCACGAAGCCCATCTCGCATGGCCTAAGACACCGGATGGCCCCGGTCGAGAATTCGCGATTGCCGCCCCTGGTCCAAAATTCAATTCCGGTCGCGCCGGCTGTTGACTGAAAGCGACAATATGACGGCCAGCAGGGACGCTGTCGTCATCGTCGTCCGACGATACGGACCAAGGAAAAAACACTCATCTCGCTACCGTTACCGACGCGAGCGTGACAAATGTGCGCCGACCGATCGCGTCCCAGCTCACATCCAGCACCAACTATCCATCACGGAGAAGCCGCCGATGGAGCAATTGCGGCGCCTATTTTATTGGGCGTGGCGGCCCGACGATCACGCTTCGGTGCGCCGCGCCGCAAGACTGTTTATCGGCGCGCTGACGGGAAATTTCAGGAACACTGGGGTTCCGAATAGGATGAGGAACGCATGGCGGCATTCTGTTGGATAGATCGTGGCATTTAGGGAGTACGGCGTTAGGGAGTACGGAGAAAGGAAGCGCTGAATGACCAGCCTTGCACCCTCAGAACAGGGCCGCGCTTCTTCAGCCTCGCCTCGCAACCGTCGCAGCGCCTACCCGCTTCGCCACGGCTCGTTGGGCCTGGACACGGCGTTGAAGATCGAGGCGGCGATTGCGCTGGCCGATCTGCCGCCCGGGGCCGTGATCGGAACCTGCCAGGAACTTTCCCAGCGTTACGACGTAGGCCGTCGGGCAATTCGCGAAGCCGTGCGGATCGTGGAGCTCCGGGGTCTTGGACGCATGCGTCCCGGTCCAGGCGGAGGTTTGATCGTCGCAAGCCCTGTTCTGGAGGTGGTCGCCAGCACGGCCGGACGCCACCTCATGCTGTCAGGAGCGCTCACGAGCGAGGATGTCCGCGATGCGCGCGCCGTTCTGGCCGCGACGGCGGCGGAACTGGCGGCCGCCGCTCCCGCTTCGAGCATTGCTCAGTTGGGAGCCTGGATCGACGCTCATCCTCTGAGCCGCGAGCGCTATGGCAAGCAGGAATGCCATTCGATGAGTTTTCCATGCGCGCTGGCCGCGGCCAGCGGCAATCTCGCGGCTATCCTGTTCAGCAAGATCGCGGCCCCTGCTGTGGCGAACATGGCCGGGCCGGATAACCCTTGGATCGTTACGCGTGACCTTGCGATCTGGAGCCGGGACACCGAATTGCAGATCCTGCACGCAATCCGATGCGGCGATGCGCAGACTGCTATTCGCTCCGCTTCCGACTATGTCCGACGTCTCGATGCCGCAGGTTCACCAAAATATGGACCGCGCCCCCTGCAAGAGAACGATTCAGTCATCGCCCGCACGCGCGCGGGGCAAGTGGCGCGCTCGATCATCTTTTCCCTGGCCGCCCAGCGGGAGAAGGGCGAAACGCCCTATGGCGTTCTGGGCACGATCGACGCGCTGTGCGCCCGTGAGGGCGTGTGCCGATCGACAGCCGTGCAGGCGCTGCGGATGTTGGAAATCTCCGGTGTAATCACGGTGAAGGTTGGCCGAAACCAGGGTTATTTCCTGAAGCCCATAACGCCCCAAAATATCGCTGATCAGATGCTCGCTTACCTCAGAAGCAGGCCGGGTTCTGACAAGGCCATCCAACGGTTCGGCGTATCGTATCGCGAGAATCGGGCTTCGATCGACTTAACGGGTCGTGGACCAAACACGCTCCTATTGCTCATTGAGCATGTTCTCAATGCGTTCAATCAGTCCTGAGTGACGCGCCATATTGAACCCATTCAGGCTTCAAGATGAAGCCATCAGGTCCGGACGGCCCTGAAATGGCCCAAGGCGTGTCCGCGCGCCGCAGGGGAAGCGGCGCCCGCAAGCGACGTGCGAGCAAGCGGTGCGATCCCTGTCTGCCTCGAAAGCCGGGCTCTGAAGGTTGTGGCCTTGTCCCCTTCCCTATAGCTTTCCGACGGTGGCGACGTTCGACCCACCCCTATCCTGTCGCCGGCGTTGCCTGGGATCGTGACCTTCGACAAGCCCCTGACGGAATTCTATCACCTAACTTCGCCCCAAACCCCGATATAGGACTCCTGTATCCGCCGAGAAAAGATGAGGAAGCACGTTAGGATGGTCAAGAACTTCGCTATAGGCTCGTCTTTAGCAGCGACGTTAATGTTATTGGCGACATCCGCGTCCGCGCACCATTCTGCGCTCGGCTACGACTTCACAAAGATAGAATCCGCGAGCGGAACCTTGAAAGAAATGCTGTGGAGTGCGCCGCACTCTACGCTGATCTTCGAGATCAAGGCGGCGGATGGCCATTTCGAAGAGCTCCCGCTGGGTGGGTCGGCGCCGGGGAAGTTCGTGCAGGAAGGCTTCAAACCCCGGGACTTCAAGGTCGGCGAAAAGTTCGACCTGACATGGCATCCCGCCATCAACGGCAAGCTCGGGGGGATCGTGGCCAGCATAAAATTCCCTGATGGCCGCGTGTTTAGGGATGCCGAGTTCGACAAGCTGGTCAACGAGGCCGACAAGCACTTCAAAAGCGACACGCCCGCAACTGGCAACTGAAAACATTGGTATGAGCTTCATCGAAACCACCCGACGCCTGACTCGATCGGCAATGATGTTCGGCGTTGCGCTCGCCGCCATCTCGTTTTCGAGCGCCCTGGCCGCCGACGGCGTGAACCTGGAGGGGACCTGGAAAATCGCCAGCCCGCAGGCGTCGTTCAAGCCGGAGGGCGGCGCAATTCCGTTCACCGCGGAAGGGCGCAAGCACTATCAGGACAACAAACGCCATCAGGCGAAGCGCGATTACGACGATTACGATTACGCGACCTCGCGCTGCGCCTCGCCCGGCCTGCCCCGATTGATGCTCACGCCCGACCCTTTCCGCATCTGGCAACGGCCTGGCTATGTGGCGTTTCAGTTCGAATGGAACCGGCTTTTAAGGCAGATAGATATGGGCGGCATGGTTGAGCCCCAGCTCAGGGTCGGACCGGGATCGTCTATCGAAGGCGGCGATGATGATGCAGCCGCGGGCCGATCGATTCCGATCTCCAAGGGACATTGGGACGGCGAAACCTTGGTGGTCACCACCGAGGGATTCAACGACAAGACCCTCGTCGACGATCTGATACCGCACGGCTACGACATGACGTTGACCGAGCACATCCACCTCAAGGATGCGGACACGCTCGAAGATCGCATCACCGTTGCGGATCCCGAGTTTTTCTCCCGGCCGTGGGACACGGTCGTCACCTATAAGCGCCAGCCAGACGTGGAATTTTCTGAGGATGTTTGTTTAGAGCGCCTGGAATCCGGCAAGCCGGCCCTGTAGCGCTCACACAACACCATACAATACTTAGATCGGTGAATATCATGCGAGTCGGACCAACGAAGAGGTCGCTGCACCAGCTTTGGGGTATGGGCGCATTACTGTCGGGGATGATAGCGTGCGCGACAGCCTCAGCGCAGCCCGCACCAGGCGGCCCTCCGCCCGGCGCGCCTGGGGACGCCCCCGCCGCGACCCCAGGCGCCGCCTTCATGGCGAAGCCCCTGCCCGCGAACGCTCCCCAACCCTCTTCGGACCCGCGCAACTTCGACGGAGCGTGGATTCATCAAACCACGCTCGAGTTTCAAATCAGAATCGACATGTTCGGCGCCAAGCCGCCTCTCAATGCGGCAGGACAGAAGGTTGTGGATCGCCGCCAGAAGTCGATGGTGGACCGGACGCCTTTCATCAATGCGTCGACGAAGTGCTTCCCCATGGGCCAGCCATGGCAGATGGACCTCGGCATGCCGTTCCAGATTTTTCAAAGCAAGGATCGGCTGGATCTGGTGTTCGAGGAATATCACGGCGTCGTGGAGATCTTTCTGGACCCCCTTAAGGCGCCGACGACGCCATCCTATATGGGCCATTCGATCGCTCATTGGGACGGCGACACTCTCGTGGTCGAGACCACCGGCTACAAGGATGGCTTTTGGCTAGACGTCAATGGCACGCCAGCTTCGAAGAATGCGACGCTTATCCAACGCATCCGCAAGGTGAAGACCGACCACTGGTTCTTGGAAGTCATCAACACCCTGGATGATCCGACGTATTACAAACACCCATGGTCATGGGTTCGCGACTATACTTGGCGACCGGACATGACTTTGTTTCGCGAATACGACTGCGAGCTGCAGACCGGCAGGAAGAATGGGTTGGACCCGAGTCTTGTTCCCGAGCCGCAGGATTGAGACCTGAGGGTGCGGCGCGGGCCGACGAACTCGGCGGCGCCTTCAGATTGTCGCCCTATGCCTTGTCGATCGCGACGGTCAAACACGCGACGAAATGACATGTCATCGCAAAGACAAAAAATCTCAATCCGATGGATTTAGGCAAAATCGACTAAACGCTGAATCGCAGCCTAGATTCAAATACGTAGAGCCCGTTTCAAGCTTCAAGGTGAAGTCGGCGGATTCTAACAGCGGCGTCGGTGACTGCTTCACAAAAAAGAACAGCGGAAATCATACACCTTTCTTGCTCTCCGCCCGCGCACACCCTCGGCGACATCAACGCCACCCTATTGTTCGGACAGCACTACTCGATCACCGCCTACGTTCGGAATATTACCGACAACCGGTTCATTCCGGACACCTGGGGCCTGATCACCACGGCTGGTCCGGCTCCCGGCGGTATTGTCGAGGGCAACTCGACCCTTAGTGATCCGCGAACCTTCGGGGTTATCCTCGCCTATAAATACTGAGGTTCCACGGCCTCAGCCACTAGCCGGCCAGCGTTGCCAGATGAAAGTCTGACAACGCTGTTGCCGTTTACGGAGAGAGGGAGAGATCAAGCTCCCCGCCCCACATATCGTGGGTTCGATTTTGCAGGACCGCGCTTTCTAAGCGGGGCCAGAGGCTGGCATTGCTTGGCCTTGACCAGCGAGCCACGTTCAGCGGCCCACGCTGTCACCGTGCGCGAGCGCCAATTTCATGGTCGGCGCGTGGCTGTCCGCGAGCAGGCAGTGGAAGCCATTGCACGGGGGATGGCCGAGCCCGGCCACCGGCAAGGCTCAACGCCTCAGGGCGTGATCGTCTTGAGGCGTCGCTCTACCGGCTCTCGGC
>PLRV01000079.1 GCA_003164925.1 Caulobacteraceae bacterium | reverse complement strand
AGCCGGATTCAGACTTCAAGAGAAGCCATCCGACTCTCGATGAAGCCATGAAGCTCTAAGCCGAGCTCTGTTTAGGCTGAAGCGCTGCTGTCACGCCGGACGATTCCGCGGCCGGCGATCGGCGATAGATCAGGGCTTCGGCGACATGCAGGCGCCGGACCGCGCCGGAGCCCTCCAGGTCCGCGATGGTGCGCGCCAGACGCACGGTGCGGGTCCAGCCCCGTGCGGTCAGGCCGCCGGCCTCGGCCGCGCGCGCCAGCAGCGCCCGGCCTCCCTCGTCCAGGGCCGCACAGGTCTGCAGGGCGTCCCCCTCCAGCCGGCTGTTCAGCGCGGGTGCGCCCGTGTTCTGGGCCCGCTCCGCCTGCAGAGCCCAGGCCTGAGCCACCCGCGCGGCGGCCTCGGCCGTGCCCTGCGCCGGCGGCGGCAAGGACAGGTCCGTGGCGGTGACCGGGGGGACCTCGATCTGCAGGTCGATCCGGTCGAGCAATGGGCCGGAAATCTTGTGCTGATAGTCGCGCTGACAGCGGGGGGCCTTGCCGCAGGCGCCCTTGCCCAGGCCCCCATGACCGCATTTGCAGGGGTTCATGGCGGCCACAAGCTGCACCCGCGCCGGATAACGGACATGGGCGTTGGCCCGCGCCACGGTCACCTCGCCCGTCTCCAGGGGCTGACGCAGGCTGTCCAGAGCTTGGGGCGTGAATTCCGGAAGCTCATCCAGGAACAGCACGCCATTGTGGGCCAGGGACACCTCCCCGGGCTTGGCCTTCAGCCCGCCGCCGGTGAGGGCCGCCATGCTGGCCGAATGATGCGGCGCACGGAATGGCCGGGCGCGGGTGAGCGCGCCCTTGGCGATCAGTCCGGCCACGGAGTGCACCATGGAGGTCTCCAACAGCTCCTGGGCCGACAGCGGCGGCAGAAGACCCGGCAGACGCTGGGCCAGCATGGACTTGCCCGAGCCGGGCGGGCCGACGAATAGAAGATTGTGGCCGCCCGCCGCGGCGATCTCCAGGGCGCGTTTGGCGGCCTCCTGACCGCGCACATCGCGCAGGTCAGCGACGGCTGGACCCTCCAGCATCGGCCCCGGCTCGGGCGGGCGCATCACCTGCGAGCCCCTGAAGTGGTTGACCACGGAGATCAGGGAGCGCGGCGCCAGAATGCGCGCGCCGCCGGCCCAGGCGGCCTCGGGGCCATTGGCCTCCGGGCAGATCAGGCCCAGGCCCATGCCATCGGCCGCGATGGCGGCGGGCAAGGCGCCAGCCACGGGCGCGATCTGACCGTCCAGACCCAGCTCGCCCACCGCGGCCCAGTCCTGCAAGGCGTCGATGGGCAAGACGCCCATGGCCGCCATCAGGGCCAGGGCGATGGGCAGATCGTAGTGGCTGCCCTCCTTGGGCAGGTCCGCCGGCGCCAGATTGACCACGATCCGCCGGCTGGGCATGGCCAGGCCCAGGCCCGCGAAGGCCGCCCGCACGCGCTCGCGGCTTTCCGTGACGGCCTTGTCGCCCAGACCCACGATGTAGAACTTGACCTCGCCGCCGGTGAGCTGGGCCTCCACCTCGACCCGGCGGGCCTCAACCCCCTGAAAGGCGACGGATACGCAACGGGCGAGCATGATATCCCCAAGGCGTGACAGTAGAAGTTATGCACATGGGGATCAGAACGCGCGGCCTAGATCAAGAACAAAAATGGAACATAAGGGGGACCTGCGACCGCACTGCGACAAACGCTTGCAGGCATGAATAATTTTCAGGCGTTCAAGCGGTTGTACGCAGGGCTTCGATTCGCTCCCACATGTGAACCGTGGCGTCGATACCCGAAAAACGCTTGAGTTGCTGAGCGCCCGTCGGGGATGTGACGTTGATCTCAGTCAGATAGTCTCCGATCACATCGATGCCCACGAACAGCAGGCCCCGCCGCTTCAGCTCGGGCCCGATGATGGCGCACAGTTCCCTGTCGCGCGCGGTCAGCTCGACCTGTTCGGCCCGCCCGCCCACCCGCAGGTTGGAGCGCACCTGGCCCTCGGCCGGCACCCGGTTTATGGCGCCCACCGGCTCGCCGTCCACCAGCAGGATGCGCTTGTCGCCCTTGGACACGGCGGGCAGGAACTTCTGCGCGATGACCGGCTCGCGACCGATCATGGCATGCAGCTCCAGAAGGGCGTCCAGGTTGGGATCGTCGGCGGTAATGCGGGCCACGCCCGAGCCGCCGCCGCCATAGAGAGGTTTGAGCACCATGTCGCCATGCCGCGCGCGAAAGTCGTTGATGGCCTCGATGTCCGCGGTGATCAGGGTCGGCGGCTGCACGCCTTCGAAGCCGGTCACGAACAACTTTTCCGGCGCGTTGCGCACCTCGGCGGGGTTGTTCACCACCAGGGTCTTGGGGTGGATTCTTTCCAGAAAATGGGTGGCGGAGATGTAGGCCATGTCGAAGGGCGGGTCTTGGCGCATCAGCACCACATCGAAGTCCGACAGGTCGTGGCGCTCCGCCGGCCCCGCGGTGAAGTGGTCGCCAAGCTGGCGGCGCAGGGTCAAAGGCCGTCCGCGCGCCATGACCTTGCCATCCTCCAGCGACAGATGTTCAGGCCGATAGACCCATAGGGAATGGCCGCGTTCCTGCGCGGTCTCCATCATCAGGAAGGTCGTATCGGTATGGATGTTGATCCCTTCGATGGGATCCATCTGGACGGCGACCCTTAGGGCCATGAGCTGCACCTCTGACGATAAGCCGGGCAGGGTTAGCACGCCCCGGCCGTATCTAGGAACACGGGGGCGACGCCGCGAGGACCTGATAGCGCGACGCGGGCGAAAGGCCCAGGTCCGCGCGCACCGCGGCCAGGGGCCGGTCCAGCAGGGCCTCCCAGTCCTGCGCCGGCAGCCAGCCGGCCTTGCTTCCGCGCCGCCACGCCTCCCATAGGGCGCCCCATGCCGCCCGGGCGCGCGGTCCGAGGCCGCGCTTGCGCATCCCGGCCAGGACGATGAACAGTAGGCCCGGATTGCGGGTCTGGCCGTACATGAAGGCCAGAAGGCACAATTCGCCCAGGGGCTCGCGGCCGTAGCCGGTGACGGTGTGGTTCAGGTCGTGGGCGTCGCGCACCCGGTCGCGCACCAGGCGCATTTCGGGCGGCAGATCCTCCGCCTCGGCCAGGGCGGAGGGCATGACCAGGCCCTCGGCGTCCAGCTGCTCCTGGCGCATGAACGCCAGGTAGGCGCCGCCCAGGGTATCCTGCGCCAGCTTTTCCAGGGCTGCCTCGTCCTGCAGCCGGGGCAGCAGTTGGCGTCGCTCCGCCAGGACGCGGGCGCCCACCGGCGTGGCGACGAATCGGCGGAATATCCGCTCGGACGCCCGGCCGCGCAGGGCCCCGATGATGATGAACACCTGACGCGTGTCGTTGGGGTCGGCCATCAGCCGGCGCACGGCCCTCAGGGCTTTCAAAGGCTGGAAGGGCGGGGCTTTGGCGGGTTCCTGGGAGGACATGTCGTATGCCTAGTTAAGTCGGAGCCGCACGCGTTCGCGTGCGACCAATC
>PLRV01000007.1 GCA_003164925.1 Caulobacteraceae bacterium | reverse complement strand
AAGATCATCCTATCGCGACTATGCCGAGGGCGACGCCGGCCAACGGTACAGCCGCGGCGGCGGAGAATCTGCAGGTTGGAGCACAGACGATTTCGCCGACATTTTTGGATCGGGGTTCGGTCAGGGGCGAGGCCGCGCAAGCGACCGGCCCCAGCGGGGCCAGGACGACCACTACTCGCTGACCGCAGGATTCCTTGACGCCATTAATGGCGCAACCCAGCGGCTAACCTTGCCCGACGGGAGAACGCTGAGCGCCAAGATTCCGCCAGGCACCGCTGACGGGCAGGTTTTGCGGCTGCGAGGGCAGGGGAGTCCCGGCTGGAATGGAGGGGCGTCCGGCGATGCGCTGATCGAGATCCACGTCGCGCCGCACCGGTTCTTCAAGCGCTACGGAGACGACATCAGGATGGAGCTCCCTGTGACCTTGTCGGAAGCCGTCCTCGGTGGCCCCGTCCAAGCGCCGACCCCGGCCGGGTCGGTTCGAGTCCGCATCCCGCCAGGCTCGGATAGCGGCTCGGAGCTGAGACTTCGCGGGCGGGGCGTACCCAAGCACAATGGAGCCGCCGCCGGCGATCTCTACGCAACGTTGCGGGTGTTGATCGGCCCGCCGGACGATGCCCTGAAGACGTTCCTGGAGGGCTGGAAGCCGGAACACCCTGTCAATCCCAGGCAATCGATGGAGCCGCGGCAATGATCACCGTGGAGGTTCTGCTCACGCAATTGCCCGATCTGCCTCGACAAGACCTTGAGCGTTGGATTTCAAACGATTGGGTCAGGCCAGACAGACAGGAGGGCGACTACGCCTTCCGCGACATCGACGTGGCGCGCGTTCGGCTGATTCAGGAGTTGCGGGACGAGTTGGAGGTCGATGAACGGTCTATGTCGGTCGTCCTGCTGCTGCTTGATCAACTTTACGACCTGCGTCGGCGAATGAGGGAGCTACGCAAAGGTGTCGACCCAACAGCCTCATAGACATTGGTGGCGGTGGCGCGCGGCGCGTCGGTGCGTCAGCCAAGGCGGCGACCATTGAGCTGAGAACAATGTCGAAGGTTGGGTAGAGGGCACCGGCCATCGCCTGCAGCGGTCGGCCGATCGCGTTCGGTTTGCAGAGCCCTGATGCACGATTGATACGGCCCTGTGTTCGGCCTACGTTGTTAAGATGTCCTCAGAGCCTCAGGAATTCCAGGTCGATCTCGTCGATTGGTGTCGCGAACAGCGCGCCACTGCGCTGAAGAATATTGAGATAATAGACAGGGGAAATTTCCAGATGGGAGATGCGCGGAGGCAAATGTCAAAAGATCACACATCCGCACTCCGCGCCACCTACGAGCGAATATTCGAACAGATGGGCCTGTTATTGAAGGAATACGGGGAATTCGATACCTACGACCCTTAAGGTCGACATCACCCAAAGTCCGAAGCCTGCCGGCCAGAAATCGTGTCGCTGACCCTCTGGCCGGTGACGCCATCGCACGTTCGGTGCAAGGCTTCGCCGCTTCTAGACCATCTAACGCTTGGTGCCCGCGGCGATGATCCTGTCGGGCGGCGGTGGTCCAGACGGAAGGCCGAAGGGCGCGGTTCGTCTCGGCGATGAAGCGGTTGATGGCGGCCTACGGTCGACGATCGAGCGGAAGAGGCCGCGATTGTGCCGTCACATGGCGAGCAGATCCCCGACGGCCTTTAGCCAGCTGGGCGAGGATGCTCCATCAAATCGGAAAGACTTGAGCGTCAGCCTGAGTAGTTTCCGGCGCTGAACTGACAGCCCTGGAACGGGTAGATTTGAATCTCCCTCGTGATGCGGCTTTGTTCAGGCGAAATGTACATGCTGGAATCTGGTCGTGAATGAAGCGAAGCCGTTGGCGATTCCACTTCCAAGCGAGGCGGTCATCTCGCAACTGATTGGGCCGTCCTATGACGGCGCGAGGACCCTTAACGCGGTCAAGATGTTGGCGGGCGCGGGCGACTTGGCCAAGCCGGCCATCGATCTTATGCATGCGGTTTTCGAGACGGCGACCATCGACGTGAAAACGCGCGAACTCATCATCTTGCGAACGGCTAAGGCGGTCGGGTGTGAATATGCGTTGCATGCCGGAGCGGTAATCGCGGCCAATACCGGCCTCACCGCGGACGAGATCGGCGCCGCCAAAGGGGACGCGTACGCCGGCGCGCTTACGCCCCAGTACATGTTGATGTGTCAGGTCGTGGACGAACTCTCTATTTGCGGCAACTTGTCCGATGCGACGTTGAGCGCCTTATTGGCGCGCTATGACGGCGAAACCTGCCGCAAGCTTGTCCTGATGGTGTGCTGGTTCAATCTTGTGAACCGCTTCGAGAATGGATGCCGCGTCCCGTTCGAACCCTCCGACAAGCTCGCGACCATGACGTCTCCTCAGGCCTAGCGGATTGAATCCAACACCTGATGCCCTCGCGTAGCGGCGGCGATGATTTTGTCTGGATCGGGGGTCCAGACGAAGGGTTTTGGCTGCTGGTTGTGGTCGGCGACGAAGCGATTGATGGCGGCCTGAAGATCGACGACGCCTTTGAAGACGCCGCGCTTGAGGCGGCGCTTGGTGAGGATGGCGAAGAAGCCCTCGACGGCGTTGAGCCAACTGGCCGAGGTATCCAGGGTCCGTTCGCGCGCCTCGCGGAGCGCGATGAAATCTGCCTCGCTGACGCCGCTGTGGATGTGGACGTTCTCGCGGCGCTGACCGCCTATGGTGGACTCCCAGGCGAAGGTCTTCCGTTCCGGCGCCTTGTAGTCATGGCACAGGAAGACTCGGGTCTCGTCGGACAGCGTCAGCAACCGCTGGATCGACCGGTTGAGCGTCGCGGCGGCGGCGACGGCGGGGAAGTCGCAGCGGGCGGTGCCGTAGTCGGGCATGAAAAGCGTGTCGCCCAAAAAGACAACCGGCGTTGCTGTTCCGCTGATTGCCGCTGTCGGTCATGGCGCCTCCTGTTGATGTCTGCCTGGGTCCTCAATGCGTGCGTCTGAATCCGGCCTCTGCGACGCAGCGGCGCCTACGAACCAGCGGGCGCCCGGCGCCCGGCGGGGAACCGCCATCGGCTGCTGCTGCGGATGGCCCACGATAATCGGCGCGACTGGCAGCCACTCTTCCGGAAGGTCGAGCGCCGCATGGCCCTTGGGCGTATCCAGCCAGTCCTGGGCGAAACCGATCCAGCAGGACCCAGGCCCGCGCCGCGGGCCGCAAGCATCAGATTCTGGGCGGCCAGGGCGCAGTTCTCCACCGCCCAGCGGCCGCGGTGGGTGCTCGAGATCAGGATCAGCGCCGGCGCGTGGTAGAAGATGTTAAAGTCTGGGTTTTTCAACATCTGGCGCATGCGGCTCTCGACGCCCTGATGGTGGGCCAGCATATGCGCCTTGGAGGCTTCAGATATGCGCGCCAAGAGCTGCTGGTCCTGGACTACACAGAACGACCAGGCCTGTTCGTTCACAGCGCTCGGCGCCTGAATGGCGGCGTCGATCAGTCCTCCGATGAGCTCTCTGTCGAGAGGCTCTTGAATATAGGCGCGGACGGCGCGCCGCGTATAGATCGCTTCCCTCAAATCCATGGCGTCCTCCACGCACCTGCCTCTCATAGAGTCTTTAGCGAACCGGGCCTTGTGCGGTATCAACGAATGCCTGAGCGAGGTATCGACATCTGCCACGAGAAGGTGCGGTTCCGGTCAAACCGGTTCGGCCCGATGTTCGCCGGGCCGCGGTGATCTGGCCACGCCGGCTAACTGTTTTGGAATGCTCACACCACGCCGCAGAATCCGTCGACGGTCTGCATGCCCGAGCCGACCAATCCGCCGTCAATCGTAGGATGGGCGAAATAGGCCTGAGGGCATTGTCAGCCCAAACTGCAGCCAAGCCAATTGGGCTTGGAAGGTCGACACCCGCAGGGTTGTCGGGCCCGCCTGGTCGGGGTTGAAGCTATGATGGACGAGGCCGAAATAGCCCGGTGGGCTGGGCTGCGACCGCATCGGCGCGATTGAGGCGGCGACTATCAGCAATGCGGCGCCGAATATTGGAAGCCGACCCCGCGTCAAAACGCCGCCGATCGAATCTGGCCGCCGACGCGCGGTAGTGTCTCAATTTGAAATCGAAGCTCGTTGACAAGCATGGCGTCCGGCCGGCGACCTCACTAATATGGGCGCATGGACAGAGACAATCCGCGGACACTTCGGGAGCAGCTTGCGGAGGCGATCACGAACGTGCGCCGCCAGATCGACGTCCAACGAAGGACGCATGGTGGCCTCGACGTTGTCATTGCCCCCGCGGGCAGTGAGGAGGCGATTCTGGAGCTTGAGGCAGAACTCGTTCAGCTTGAAAAAGCGCTCGCTGGGCTTGGGCCGGAAGATGCCTAAAGGTCCCAACTGCGCACCGGCTTCGAACAGTTAGCAGGGCTTTACCGCCTCTGGCGCGATCAGGAGCAGCGCTTCTATCGGTTCGCGATCGACTCAGGCATTCGGCTCGATATGCGAGTGGACGGCGGCTCGCATATGGCGGCGACGGGGCGTAACCTTGGATCTCCGTAAGCGAACTACAGGATGTTCGCGGAGTCCCGATGATCAGTCGAGTCCGGCGACGAGATTCTCCCCGCCGCTGGCGCGGGTGGCGTCGATCACCTGGGGGTTCAGCCAGGGCACGTTGGAAGGCGACAGCATGTCCAGGGCCTGGCGAACGGTAAAGGTGACCATTTTCCTGTCCGGGGCGCTGACGCCCCTGGGACTGTTGACGACCTCTTCCCACCACTCCTCACCGAGCAGGACGGCCTTGGTGATGGTCGCGTAGGGCTCGCGCGCCCACGGAGTGATCGCGGGATTGGAGCCGAACGCCGCGAACAGGAGCCGCTGCCATTGAGCAAGGGCGGACCGGCCTACGGCGGCTGTCTGGAAAGGGGCGTTGGCGGCGTGGGCGGCCCAGTCGAGGAGGGCCAGACTAACCGTGCTGGGCGATCGTCCGCCGGTGAAGCGGCTCTGCCAGTCGTGCAGGAGGCGATCCAGATCGGCCGGTTCGGCGCGGTAGGGGGTCATGAAGCAGTCCTCGCCATCGCCGCTTGAAAGTATTCAGGATGAGAATGGTTGCATTGAAAAACGATATCCAACCATAAATGCCCGATGGGCAGTCCCCCAAGGATCGATACACTAAAGAAACAATCAAATTGATTTATTTTTAGGGATACACGCTACCCCCGTTCCCGGCGATGTTCGCATCGCAACATGAACTTTATTTTATCATCCGGCTTTCTTGCAGACCCAGCGGCGAATATAGGCCAAATCGATGCGCGCCTAGGATGCATGCGGCCGTTCGGCGTCTTCGGCCTTGCGGAACATCAGAGGCGCGGCGGGATTTGACTGAGGCTGTGTAAAAACGCGA
>PLRV01000078.1:237-94381 GCA_003164925.1 Caulobacteraceae bacterium | reverse complement strand
CGAAGGCGAGGGCGGCGGCAAGATGAAGCCGTCGCCCCTAGAGCACGATGGGTTCAGGCGGAATCGCCTAAACGTTGAATCGTGCTCTAGATTCAAATATGTAGAGCCGGATTCAGACTTCGAGAGAAGTCATCCGGCTCTAGTCCAGGGTGTCGAGCGCCCGTTGGAAGCGGCCGGCGTGCGAGCGCTCGGCCTTGGCCAGCGTCTCGAACCAATCCGAGATTTCGTCGAAGCCTTCGTCTCGGGCGGTCTTGGCCATACCGGGATACATGTCGGTGTATTCGTGGGTCTCGCCGGCGATGGCCGCCTTCAGGTTGTTCTGGGTGCCGCCGATGGGTAGGCCCGTGGCCGGGTCGCCGACGGCTTCCATGAATTCCAGGTGGCCGTGGGCGTGCCCGGTCTCGCCTTCGGCGGTGGAGCGGAACACCGCGGCCACGTCGTTGTAGCCTTCCACGTCAGCCTTTTGCGCGAAGTACAGATAGCGGCGGTTGGCCTGGCTTTCGCCGGCGAAGGCTGCCTTCAGGTTGTCGAGGGTTTTGCTGTTGGCTAGACTCATCTTGCTCTCTCCCTTGGCCGTCGTCGCTACAGCCGACGAAGCGTGGAGGCCGATAGGGAGGCCCACATCGGCATAGATCAAATTGATTTTATTTATGAGCCGTCTTGAATTTTCCTATGTCCCTGGACCCCGAAAGAAGGGCCGGCCCATCAGGGGATGCGATCTCGGGCGGAGCGGTCGGCGGGGGCTCTTCAGCCGGAGCCGAAGGATTGGGCAAGTCCTGGCCTGGAATGACCACCGGGTCTTGGCCGGGAATGAAGATCGGGTCCTGGCCTGGAATGGAGATGGGATCGGTCATGGCCCATCAACGTGCGGATTGAGGCTTCGTTGCCGACGCGGGAGCGGCCAGACGCGGAAGGTCTCGAAGGCGGCGCCGGTCCAGGCCAGGGCGGTGACGTTGACCGTTTCCTCATCCGCCTCGATCGCCATGAAGCTGGGCGGCGTCCCGCGGGTCCGGCGCGACAGGGTGCCTGCGCCAATGGCGTAGGATGGTCGCTCGCCGACATTCAGGGCCAAGGCGAAGGGATTGTGCACATGGCCGGTGAGGATCAGGTCGACCCCCGCCTCGCCTAGGCGGGCCGCGGCCCGCGCGCCTCGGTGGACGCCGCCGGTGACGGGCATGCCCGGCAGATCGATAAGCGGGTGGTGGCAGGCGAACACCCGCAGATCGTGCGGCTTTGTGGCCATATCCGCGGCGATGCCATCGATGCGCGCCAGGTTCACCGCGCCTTTGGACCAATCCAGTCGAGCCTGAAAGCCGCGCGCGCTGTTCATCGCATAGGCGCTGACGCCCGAGCCCTCGAAGTTCGCCCCCTCGGCGACGCCGATGTAGCGGTCATAACGCCGGAACGGCGCGAAGGTGCGCAGGATCAGATTCCAATAGGGCGTGTCGTGATTGCCGGGCGTCACCAACTGCGGTTGGGCCAGGCGGGCCAGCCAGGCCTTGGCCGCGGCGAACTCGCGCGGAAGGCCGTTCAGGGTCAGGTCGCCGGTCACCACGACCAGATGCGGGGCCAGGGCCTGGACCGCCGCAAGCACGGCTTCGACGGCCTCTACGTTCTCACCACCAAAATGGATGTCGCTCAGGTGAGCCAGGCGAATGGTCAAGGTTTGATCTCCGGCGGTGGCGCCAGGGCGCGGAAGGCCGTCGGATGAAAGCGGATGTTCGCGCTGCGGGCCAGCCATCGCATCTCCCCATCGATCAGACAGGGTATGCGGCGGCGCGCCCAAACCCTGCCCTCAATGCAGGGCTCGGTGATCACGCCAGGGTCTGCTCGCCAGTCGCCCAGCAGGTTATGAAATCCCAGGCGAAACAACTCCATGAGGTCGCGGTGGTGAAGACCGGCGGCCTCCAGCGAATTCTCGGTGGCCAGGGCGCGGGAGATCAAGGGGCAGATCAGGCTCAAGGCGATGGCCTTTTGCGGGGCCTCGCCGGCGACCTGGAATCTCAGGCGCGTCGAGAAAGCCTGCCGTAGGGCAATCAGGGCCTTGTCCCAGGCGGCGGCCAGATCGCTATGTCTGGTCGCCTCGCGCACGGGTTGCCACAGCGCCGGCGAGCCTAGAATGGCCACGCAGTAGAACCGGTGTCCCCCAACCTCTCCGCAGGACACCGGCCGTTCCACGCCGCGCCACAGGCAATCTGCGAGCACCTCAGGCCATGGCTTGGGTCCGTAGAGCGCATACGGGAGCATGTTCATGGTGCCGCCGGGCAGGGGGGCCAGGAGAGGCCCATCAGGGCCGCACAGCTCTGCGGCCCGTCCCGCCGTTCCGTCGCCCGCCAGGACGATCAGCAGGTCCGGCACCGCCTGCACCGCAGCCTGGAGGGCGTATTCGATCTCGCCTGCCGACGGCGATAGCACCCGGCTTTCAAGGCCGAAATCGTCCAGAATCTGCTTCAGGGCCGCCGCCGACTGTGGGCCGACGCCGCCCGAGGCTGGATTGATCACGGCTTCGACCCTGCGGATCGATGTCTCGGCCGCCAGGGCCCGCGCAGGTTTGTTCATGGTCGAGGAACGTTCTGGCCAAGCTGAGGTTGCAAGCCCCCCCAGCGCAACGGAGACGCTTGCCGAGCGTTCGGCTGGTAGGAGGCCCAAGAATGACCTTGCCTAACGGACTCGCCCGCGAAGGGGCGTTGGCCGCCAAGTGCTGCGGTGTGAGCCTTTTGGGCTTCTGCGTGGACCTGGCCCTGCTGCATGCGATGCTCTGGATGGGTTTGCAGCCGGCCTGGGGCCGGGTGGTCTCGCTGTTGTGCGCCATGCACGTGACCTTCGTCGTCAACGGCCTACACGTGTTCCGCCAACTCGATCGGCGCCGGTTCGTTGGCCAATGGGTGCGCTACATGCTCTCCAACGGCTTGGGCAACGTCTGCAACTACTGGATATTCGTGACTCTGGTCTCGACCCACTGGTCCGTGATCGCCAGTCCCCTCTTTGCGGTCGGCGCCGGTTCGATTTTTGCCTGGGTCATTAATTTCTGCGCGACGCGATTTTTTGTTTTTCCGCGCCGTCGTCGGCTCCGAGCTTCGCTTTCCCCAGGAAATGACCCTTCACCAACTTTACCTGGATCGTCTCGCCCGTGACGGCCTTGGCCGACCATGTGGTGTTCAATCCCCTGTCGGGAACCGGCGTGCAGTAGTCGAACGGCGACGGAAACGGGCTGGACTGGCTGAGGCAAAGTTTTCCATCGTTCACCTTCCAGCGCCCGCTGGAGCCGTCCGCGCGACGGCCGCGCGCGGTGTAGCCACCGTCCCTCTGCAGATAGAGCTCGGCCGTTCGTCCATCCGGATAGGTGGAGACGATGGTCGCCCCGAACGCGGCCGCCACGGGTGAAGACGCTTCGGCGCCGAGCAGAACCGCGCCCGACAAGGCGAAGGCGACCCATGGGAGGTCGGGATGGCGCGGCATGGGTTCTTCCCTCGGTGAACGCCTGCGCGGCGCCACGGCCTTGGCCCGTTCCCGCCGCGGCGGGCGGGAACGGGCCGTGGTCTCTAGTGTGGCTCGGGATTCAGAAATTCGCTCCGCGCTCTCCACAAAGTGCGGGCGAATTTCTGAATCACAACACTAGCGACGGATCGCGCCGCCGAGCTTGTCCTGGGCCTTGCCCACGGCGTTTTGGGCGGAGCCGGCGGCCTTCTCGGCGGCGCCTTCAGCCTGCAGGCGGTCATTTCCGACGGCCTTGCCAGCGGCCTGCTTGATCGCGCCCGCAGCCTTGTGGGCCGCACCTTCGATACGATTTGTGCTCATGACGACAGTCCTCTGTTTCGGTGGAAGAGTCCAAGAAACGGTCTTTGCGGATCAAAGGTTCCTTCGTTTTCGGCCGGTCAAAGCGGAGCAACAACAGGCCCTTAGGAATTCCAGACGTTGGACGCCGGGATGGCGGCGGCGCCCGACGTCCGACGGGCGCTTAAATGACGGACCGTCCTCGCAGCGCCCTCATGACGAAGGAAACGACGAGCAGCACCAGGAAGATCATGAACAGGATCTTCGCGATGGAGGCGGCTAGGCCCGCCAGCGAGAAGAATCCGAAAAACCCGGCCACGAGCGCCAGGATCAAGAAGGTCAACGCCCAACCAAGCATGGCTTAACTCCTTTTCGGCCGCCGGTTCGGTTTGAGGCGGCTCTCATCCTGAACGCGATGGCTTCGCCGTCGTTCCCGTTCCGCGCATCCCGGCCAAGCTGTGAAATTCCACGGGTGGGATCGGCCTATCGCCAGCCGCGCTGGAACCGCGCCAAGCCCGTGGCCGTTCTAGGTTCGCCAGGCTCGGCCAGCGGCCAAATCGGTCGCCAGACACGACAAGCGGACATGCCATTCCATACAGGAGGGACCTATGCCCCGCGGCGACAAGTCCAAGTACACAGACAAGCAGGAACGCAAGGCCGACCATATCGCGCAGAGCTATGAAAAGCGCGGCGTTGGCGAGGGCGAGGCCGAGCGAAGAGCCTGGGCCACCGTCAACAAGGACGATGGCGGCGGCAAGAAGGGCGGTTCAGGCCGCGGCAGGGACACCGGTCACCCCGCGGCGCATCGCGGCGGCGCGCTGGGCGGCGACGCTTCGGCCAACCGACCGGCGGACGAGCGCTCCGCTTCCGCTCGCAAGGGCGCGCGAACGCGCAAGGCCGGCACGAACCATCACACTCATCACTGACAGGAGACCGCCATGTTGGGCACAGAGCACAAACCGGAGCCGAAGCCCGCGCCGGAAACCGAAGGTCCACATTTCCGCCCTATCCGGCAGAAGGCCGCCGATCCCAAATATGACCACCTGACCCCGTACCTGGCGGATGCCGAAGACCGCCAGGAGGCCCTGATTGACGAAGGGATCGAGGAGAGCTTTCCCGCCAGCGACCCCCTCAGTCCCAAGCACATAACCTGAATGAGCTCCACGATGGAGCTTGAGTCGCTCCGCCTTAGCCGGCTGGGGATGGCTGCTGGAGACGCCTCATGCCTGAGATACTCGCCGTCGTATGCCTGGTCGGAGGACTGTTCGCTCTGATCGCCCTGATGCCGGATTTTCAGGGAGGCAAAAGCGTCGACTGGGACCGCCAGGAAGACGATGACTGACCTGCGGCGTCGCTCCTCCGGCCGACGCCTATTCCGACGCATGCCGTCCGGCGCGACGAATTCGGCTTGATTCGAAGGTCGGATGGACCCAGGAACCTGCCATCCTCGCCGACCGGGCCCGGCCGCCCGCAAAGCGCTGTGTTGAACAGGAGTGGGGCGATGAGCGCCGAGGTCATCGACGGTAAGGCCCAGGCCGAGCGCCTCCGGGTGGAGGTGGCTGCGGCTGCCGCCGAGTTGAAGGCCAAGCACGGTCTTGTCCCCGGCCTGGCTGTGGTGCTGGTGGGCGAGGATCCGGCCAGCGCCATCTATGTGCGCAGCAAGGGCGAACAGACCCACGCCGCCGGCATGCATTCTGTGACGCTCAAGCTGCCCGCCAGCGCATCGCAGGCCGAGGTGCTGGCGGCGGTGGAGACGCTGAACGAAGACCCCGCGATCCACGGCATCCTGGTCCAGTTTCCCGTGCCCGATCACATCAGCCAGGCGGCGATCCTGGCCACGATCAGTCCGGACAAGGACGTGGATGGCCTGACGGTGATCAACGCCGGACGCCTGGCCTCGGGTCTGCCGGGTCTGTTCCCTTGCACCCCCAACGGCTGCCTGATCCTTTTGAGGAATGCGCTGGGCGAACTTGGAGGCAAGCGCGCGGTGATCGTCGGCCGCTCCAACCTGATGGGCAAGCCCATGGCCCAGTTGTTGCTCCAGGCCGACTGCACCGTCACCATCGCCCATTCGCGCACGCGGGACTTGCCGGCGGTATGCCGCGAGGCTGATATTCTGGTGGCCGCTGTGGGCCGCGCGGAAATGATCAAAGCCGATTGGGTCAAGCCGGGCGCCGCCGTGATCGACGTGGGCATCAACCGCGTCCCCGCGCGTGATCCCGAGGCCGCCGCAGCAGGTAAGACGCGGGTGGTGGGCGATGTGGCCTTCGAGGAGGTCAAGGCGGTGGCTGGTTGGATCACGCCTGTGCCGGGCGGCGTAGGCCCCATGACCATCGCGTGCCTGCTGCGCAACACCGTCCAGGCCGCGTGTCGCCTGAACGGGATCGATAACCCGCTCGGCTAGAGCCTGTTAGGCGAAAGTGTATGCGGTTTGGCTTCGCCGACCTTTGGTTCGCCGCTCGAACAGGCTCACCTTCTATGAATCTAGAGAGCGCGCACGGCCATTGATCCTGATGCCTTTGAGGGTATTGATCAGGGCTTGCCGGGTGCGTTCCAGGGGGCTTGCTGAACAGGAGATGTCGGCATGAGACGACGGTCGGCCCGGATGGTTGCAAGCTTGCTGTGCGCGGGCGCGGCCGGCTGCACCGTAGGGCCGAACTTCCAGCGTCCGCCGCCGCCCTCCAGCGCGGTCTATGCGCCGGGGCAGCCGCCAGCCGAGGTTTCAGCTGTGCAGGGCGTGGCGGGCGGGCAGGCGCAGCGTCTGGTCCAGGACCGGATGGTGGACGCCCAGTGGTGGCGGGCGTTCGGGTCCCCGGGGCTCGACGCCATGGTGGACGAGGCGCTCAAGGCCAATCCCGACCTGCAATCGGCCGAAGCGGCCCTGCGCCAGGCCCAGGCGTTGATGAAGGCTCAGGCCGGGGCCCAGCTTCCCACCGCCGACCTGAGCTATCAGGTCCAGCGGGCCCAGAACAGCGCCGCCATCGCCCCGGTCCTGGCCGACAATAGCAACCTGTACACCTTGCACACCGCGCAGCTCACCGTGGCCTACGCGCTCGACGTGTTCGGGGGGCTTCGGCGCCAGACCGAGGCGGCGACAGCTCAGGCAGAAGCCGCGCGGTTGCAGTACGCGGCGGCGCGCAGCGTCCTGATCGCCAATGTGGCCGCCGCCGCCATTCAATCCGCCGCCCTGGCGCGCCAGGTCCAGGCGGCGCGGCTGACCGCCGAGGACGTACGGCAGGCGCTCGCGCTCCTGCGCAAGCGGGCCGAGCTGGGCGAGATCGCCCAGATCGACGTGGCCGCCCAGGAGACCCTGCTGGCCCAGGCCGAACAGGCGCTTCCCCCGCTGCTCAAGGCCCTGGCCCAGCAGCAGAGCGCCCTGGCCGTGCTCCTGGGACGCGAGAGCGGCCAAGGCGCGCCGGCGCCCTTGGACCTGGACGCCCTGACCCTGCCGGCCGAGCTGCCCGTCTCTTCCCCCGCCGCCCTGGTGCGCCAGCGGCCCGACGTCGCCGCGGCCGAGGCCAATCTGCATGCGGCCAGCGCCGGCGTCGGGGTTGCGGTGGCCGCGCGCCTGCCGAGTTTCACCCTGGGCGCGGCGGCGGGCGGCGCCTCGACCCAGCTACGCGATCTGCTGGCGTCGGGCGACACCTTCTGGACCTTGAGCGCGGGCGTGACCCAGCCGATCTTCCGGGGCGGTGAGTTGAAGGCGCGGCAGCAGGCGGCGCAGGCGGCGTTCGATGGGGCCAAGGCGCAGTACCGCAGTACGGTCCTGAACGCCCTAAAGAACGTGGCTGATTCCCTTGACGCCCTGCAGCGGGACGACGACGTCCTGCAGGCCGTCGCAGCGGCCGAGGCGGCCGGCCGGCGCAGCCTGGCCTTGGCCCGCGCGTCGCGGGATATGGGAGAAGTCGGGCCCCTGGAGATGCTCGGCGCCCAGCAGACCTATGATCAGACTCGCTCGGCCCTGGCCCAGGCGAGCGCGGCCCGCTTCGCCGACACCGCAGCCCTGTACCAGGCCCTGGGCGCCGGCGCCTGAGGCTGCCGATCCGATGGCGGCGACCAACGGCTCGCGACCGCGCGTTAGCCACAATTTAGACGATTTCAACCGTGGGCTTCCTCGGGCCGTGCGCCGCACGGAAGAGTGCGCGGAGGACGTGCGCCGGGGAACCGCAAGCACCTGATCTCGCGGCGTAATCCTTTGTGTAGTGCAGTAGGTGAATCGTCTCTAGACTGACTTACCGCCAAAAATATGTAACGATTTTCCTAAAAATACTTCTTTTGAAAAGCACCGCACCGCAACGCAAAAGACCCTCGCGGGGCGCAGGGCCTGGTTAAGCTTCAAGGCGTGAATCAGTCTGCACACGGAACAATTTGGTCGACGCGTGAGCGGGCCGGTTCCGAGTCCAATCAGGGCCCCCGGTAAACAAGGGGATCTACATGTCTATCAGGACCAATATGGCGGCGCGCCTCATGGCTGGCGTCAGCCTCACTCTCATGGCCGCCGCCGCTTGCGGCGCGGCCTTCGCCGCCGACGCGACGCCGGCGACGGAAGGCTCGGAAGGCAGCAGCGCCAGCGAAGTCGTCGTCACGGCTGAAAAGGGCGCGGCCGCGGCCAACGCCCCGACCAAGGCCTCGCTGCAGGAGTTCCAGCCGGAATCGATCATCAGCCGCCAGTTCATCGAGCAGGTGACGCCGGAAACCGGCGGCTGGGTGCAGGCCGCTTCGATCGCCCCCAGCCTGTCGGGCATCCCGGCCAACGGCGGCGGCGTGGGTGAAACCACCAAGCTGAGCATGCGCGGCTTCCAGGACGGCCAGTTCAACATCACCTACGACGGCATCGCCTTCGGCGACACCAACGGCCCGACCCACCACGAAGCGTCCTACTGGCCGGCCTCGACCATCGGTTCGGTGATCGTCGACCGCGGCCCCGGCGCGGCGGGCGACCTGGGCCAAGCCAACTTCGGCGGCGCGATCCACTTCTTCTCGGCCGATCCCTCCGCGCAGATGGGCGCCGTGCAGAAGTTCACGGCCGGCTCGTTCAACACCGTCGCGGCGGTCACCACCCTCAACACCGGCGAAATCTCGCAGCTGATGGGCGGCAAGCTGTTGCTGAACTTCGACGAGCGCAGCTCATCGGGTGAGCTCAGCTACTCCGGCGGCGAGGCCCAGAACCAACTGGCCAAGTTCGTGCTGCCGGTGGGCGACAAGTGGACCGTCACCCTGTTCGGCTCGCACAACTATACCCGCTTCTATCAAGCGGACGCCGGTCCGGGTGAAACCTGGTCGCAGGTCAAGGCCTACGGCAAGAATTTCGCCCTGACAGACAATCCCAACGACGAGCACTATTACAAGTACAACCAGGAAGCCAAGCAGACGGATTTCGAATACGCCGACGCCAAAGGCCAAATCATACCCGGCTTGACGGTTGAAGATCAGCTCTACAGCTACTTCTATACAAACAAGACCTATGCGGCGAACAACATCACCGACCTGGAAGGCAGCAACGCCTCCTCGCTGATCAACACGGTGACGCCTGGGACCGGCGAAGCCAAGACCGACATCGGCGGCTACTACAAGCTGAACCAGTACCGCGTGTACGGCGACATCGCCCGCGTGAACGAGGATTTCGGCTTCGGCGCCCTGAAGGCCGGCGGCGACTATGAATGGTCCGGCACCGACCGCGCCAACGAGCTGGAAGACTTCACTCTTGGGGGCCCGACCACCCAGTACCCGGACTACAAGTACCTGAAGAGCAAGTACACGGGGCTTTCCGCCAACACCAACGACAAAACCCTGGAAAATTCCGCCTACCAGACCTGGCAGGTGTTCGCCGACCTTGAGCTGCGTCCGATCGAGAACCTGACGCTCACCCCGGGCGTGAAGTACATCCACTCAGACATCCAGGTGAACGCGACCGACGACACCGTGGCCGGCCTGAACGGCGCCACGGCGCTCAAAAACGTGCCGCTGGTGGCGTCCACGACCTATTCTTCGCCGGTCTACTTCTTCACGGCGAACTACCGCATCCGTCCGGACCTGTCGGTCTACGCCCAGGCGGCTACCAGCTTCCTGCTGCCGGGTCTGCCGAGCCTCTATTATCAAACGGCCAACATCCAGTCGTTGCAGCCCGAGCGGACCACCACCTACCAGGGCGGCGTGGTCTATAACCACGGCAACTTCACCGCCGACGCCGATATCTACCGCATCGACGCTAGCGACTTGCAGGTCAACTGCACGGTCGATGGCGAGACCGGAACCTGCAACGCCGGCAACGCGCGTTATACCGGGGCAGAAACGGAAGGGGCCTATCACCTTGATTTCGGCCTAACCCTGTTCGCCAACGGCGCCCTGATCAGCGCCAAGCAACTGGAGACGGCGGCCAATCCGGGCGCGGGCATTCCCAGCGCCATCCCGGCCGAGACCCTGGCCAATGCGCCGAAGTGGACTGACTCCATCGGCGCCATCTACCGCCAGGGCCCCTATGCAGCCTCGCTCGCCTACAAGCAGTCGGGCGCCTATGTGGGTGGCTATGTCACCGGGACCAACCAGGCCATTAACCTGCCAGGCTACGACACCCTGGACGGCTCGGTGAGCTATGACTTCGGCAAGTTCGTCATGAAGCTGCAGGCGTTCAATCTGCTCGATCATCGAGCCATCACCAACTACACCTGCACCGCCGCCTCGGGGTCCACTCAGTGCGTGTCCACCAGCGCGATCGGGGCGTCGAATGACATCGCCCTCTACGAGTTCCAATCAGGTCGGGAAATCCAGGCGACGATCAGCGCCAAGTTCTGATTTTCCTCTAAGGCCGGGCCCTCAAGGGCTCGGCCGCTTTTTGTGTTCAGAACACCGACCAGTCCATCAGTTGCGCCAGGCGCTCCAAGGCCATGGAGCCCACGTGCGAGGTTCCCGCGGCGTTCAGGCCCGGTGACCATACGGCCACGGCCGCGCGGTGGGGCGCGATGGCCAGGATGCCCCCGCCCACGCCACTCTTGCCTGGCAAGCCCACGCGAAAGGCGAATTCGCCCGAGGCGTCATAGTGGCCGCAGGTCATCATGATGGCGTTGATCCGCCTGGCTCGCACGGCGGTGGTGACGCGCTCGCCGGTCCAAGGATCAAGCCCATCGGCGGTCAGGTACAGGCCCGCGCGGGCCAACTGACTGCAACTCATGCGCAGGGCGCACTGGTTGAAATAGACCTTCAGCACATCGGCCACGTCGCTGTGCAGATTGTTCGACGCCTTGAGGAAGTTGGCCAAGCTGGCGTTGAGAAAGCCGGTGTCGCCTTCCGAGCGGGCCACTTCCTGATCGATGTCCACGCTGGGGTCTTCCGAGCGCAGGCGCAGGAAATCGGCGATGCCTTCGATCGTGGTCCCGGTATCGCCGCGGTCGAGCAAGGCGTCGGTCACCACCAGGGCGCCGGCGTTGATCAGGGGATTGCGCGGCACCCCGTGTTCCTGCTCCAGCCTGACCATGGAGTTGAAGCGCGATCCGGACGGTTCGCGCCCCACCCGCCGCCACAGGTCCGCGCCCAGCTTCTCCAGGGCCAGGGTCAGGGTGAACACCTTGGAGATGCTCTGGACGGAAAAGGGCTCCGCGCCGTCGCCCGCGCAAACCAGCTGTCCGTCGCAGGTGGCCGCCGCTATGCCGAAACGGCGCGGATCGACTCGCGCCAGGGCGGGGATATAGTCGGCCACCCGGCCTTGGCCGAGATGCGCTTGCATGTCCCTGTGGACGACCGCGATCGCTTCGGAAAGATCTAGCGCGGTCTTCATGGCGATCTTGCTCCCGACGGTCTATCCACTCTGGACGCGGACGCCGCTTGGGCGCCGGATGGCGCCGTATATCGTTGAAATAGGGAGTGCGTCTTGACCTATTGCCTGGGAATCCTTTTGCCGACCGGCCTCGTTCTGGCTTCCGACTCCCGCTCCAACGCCGGCGTCGACCAGGTCGCCAAGGTCAGGAAGCTCGAGATCCTGCGCGCGACCGACGAGCGGGTGATCGCCATCCTGTCGGCGGGCAACCTCGCCACCACCCAATCGGTGGTGACAGCGCTGAAGGAGGCCTCTCAGGACGATGCTCCGCAAGGCTCGCCCGGCGACTTGCGCGCGCCCAAGACCATGTTCGAGGTCGCGCTGGCGGTCGGGAGCATGCTGCGCCAGGTGGAGGACCACGACGCCAAGTATGTGACGCCGTTTGGCGATCCCTCCGCCAGCTTCCTGGTCGGCGGCCAGATCAAGGGCGAAGCGCCACGGCTGTTCCAGATCTACTCGGCGGGCAACTTCGTGGAAGCCTCCGCTCGGTCCTGCTTCCTGCAGATTGGCGAAACCAAGTATGGCAAGCCCATTCTGGATCGGGCGCTGTCGCTGGGCACCGACATGCGGGAGGCGGCCAAGCTGGCCCTTCTGTCGTTCGACGCGACCCTGCGCAGCAATCTGTCGGTGGGGCTGCCGATCGACCTGCTGCGCTACCCGGTCGACAGCTTCAGCGCGGACGATTTGCAGACTTTCGAGGAGCATGATCCCTATTTCCGGGAGCTTCGCCGCGCCTACGCGGAGGGCTTGAACGCCCTGGTGAATGGTTTGCCCGCCCCGCCCTGAGCGAGCCGCACATCCAGCCTGAAAGATGTTGAGGCTGATCGAGCTTCACATGAAGCCGTCCGGCTCTGGGATCGGCGCGCTCTGCGTGCGATCCGGAGCCAATCAAAGCCCCTTCTGAAGGGCCGGACGCGGCCGTGACCCGCAATACCGGACCCATTCACCATCTAAGATGAGGACATTTGTCCAACGGTTCAGCGTTAAGGGGTTCTGAACCAAACCGATGCCAGGATATCCTTAAGCCTCTCTATCGTCTAAGGCGCTCGAAAGCTTAGACTCAGGTTAGGCGTATTGAACTTCCGGGGGATCGGCCTAATGAATGGTAATGGTTTTATGAGGGGCGGGTCGATCGGTGGATCCCCAGAACTCGTCCTCAAGGCGCTCGATAAGGCGCTGGCCATTATTGAATTTGATACCAGGGGAAAAATTCTGGTGGCCAACCAGAACTTCTGCCGTGCTTTGGGCTACGAGCTTGATGACCTCATCGGACGCAATCACAGCATGTTTGTTGATTCCGAGTTCGTCCGAAGCCCGGAATATGAAGCCTTCTGGGCCGCGCTCTCTCGTGGTGAATTCCGCACGGGAGAATTTCGCCGCGTCGCCAAGGGGGGGCGGGATGTCTGGATTCAGGCTTCATACAGCCCGATCGTCGGCGCTGGCGGCCGCGTGACCAAGGTGGTGCAGGTCGCCGCCGACATCACGGCGGAGAAGCAGCGCGGCGTCGAGTTCGAGGGCAAGGTCAACGCGATTTCGAGAGCGCAATGTGTCGCCGAGTTCAAGCCGACCGGCGATATCATCACGGCCAACGAGAACTTTCTGAAGGCTTTGGGTTATCGCCTCGATGAAATTGTCGGGCGCAACCACCGCATGTTCGTTGATCCCGCCTGGGCCAGTTCCAGCGAATACGAACAGTCCTGGCGCACGCTGCAGGCGGGAGAGTTCGTCGCCGGCGAATTCAAGCGCATCGGCAAGGGCGGCAAGGAAGTGTGGATCCAGGCCTCCTACAACCCGGTCTATGACGCCCATGGCCAGGTCATCAAGGTGGTCGAATTCGCTACCGACATTACGGCGCGCGCGCAGGTTCTGAATGAAGTCACGCTTGGCTTGGCGGAACTGGGACGCAACAATCTTGAATATCGAATCACCACGGAACTGGCGACGTCACATCGCAAGCTGAAGGCCGACTTCAACGGCGCCATGGAGCAGTTGCAGGATGTGATGAAGGTGATCGCGTCCAACGCCCAGGGCATGCGCGGCGGGGCGGGCGAGATCAGCCAGGCGGCCGACGATCTATCGCGCCGCACCGAGCAGCAGGCGGCCACGCTGGAGCAGACCGCCGCGGCGATGGACGAGATCACCGCCACGGTGAAGAAAACCGCCGAGGGCGCGGCCCAGGCCAACACGGTCGTGGCCCAGGCCAAGACGGATGCCGAAAAGGGCGGGTCGGTGGTTCGCGAAGCCATTTCGGCCATGGACCAGATCGAGCAATCCTCGCACAAGATCGGTCAGATCATCGGGGTGATCGACGAAATCGCCTTCCAGACCAACCTGTTGGCCTTGAACGCGGGGGTCGAAGCGGCCCGCGCCGGCGATGCGGGTCGAGGCTTCGCGGTGGTGGCCTCCGAAGTGCGCGCCCTGGCTCAGCGCTCGGCCGAAGCCGCCAAGGAGATCAAGGCCCTTATTTCAGCCTCCTCCCAGCAGGTGAAGCAGGGCGTGGATCTGGTGGGCCAGACCGGTGGGGCTCTGGACCGGATCATCTCCGGGGTGGGCGAAATCAAAGGCCTCGTGTCGGACATCGCCGCCTCGGCCCAGGAGCAGGCGACCGGCCTGTCGCAGGTCAATACCGCCATCAACCATATGGATCAGACGACCCAGCAGAACGCGGCCATGGTGGAGCAATCCACCGCCGCCAGCCACGGGCTGGCGCAGGAGGCCGAGGAGCTGGTCCGTATGATGGGCCGCTTCCACACCGGCGCGGAAGCTGTTCATGCGCCGCAGACCGCCCGTGCGGCCCCCGCAGCGAAGGCGCCTATGCGCTCGCGCCATTCGGCGCCTGCGCTCAGAACCACCACCTCCGCCCGGTTGGCCGAACCCCAGGATGTCTGGGATGAATTCTAAGCGAGAACCCATTTGAACGAAGAAGCCCTGATGGAAACACCGCTCTTCCCCCTGCCGCCCGTGATCAATACGGCCTCCGTGACTGCCTTGCGTGGTCAATTGGTCGAGCGGCGAGGCGCGCCGCTGGAGCTCGACGCCTCCGAGGTGCAGCGCATTGGCGGCCTCGGCCTTCAGATTCTGCTGTCGGCGGCCCGGGCCTGGGCTGCGGACGGCCAGCACTTCGCCATCACCAAACCTTCGTCTGCTTTCACTGAAATGCTGCGCCTTACCGGTGCAGCCAACCTGCCGGAGCTCGGCCTATGAGTCTGACCGTTTTGACGATCGATGATTCCCGGACCATGCGCGACATGCTGATGCTCGCCCTTCAGGGGGCGGGTTTCAATGTTGTGCAAGCGGTTGACGGCTTGCACGGCTTGGAAGTGCTCGCCGAAAGCGATCCGCAAGTCATCATAACCGACATCAACATGCCTCGTATGGATGGCTTCGGCTTCATCGAGGGCGTGCGGCGCAGCGAGCGCCATCGGGGCCTGCCAATTCTGGTCCTGACCACCGAAAGCGATCCGGCCAAGAAGGATCGGGCTCGCCAGGCCGGCGCCACGGGGTGGATCGTAAAGCCGTTCAGTCCGGACAAGCTGGTCGAGGCTATCCGCCGCGTGGCCGCTTAGGAGCCCCTGCCTTGGACCCGATGGAGCAGATCAAGGCGACCTTCTTCCAGGAATGCCAGGAACTTCTGGCGGACCTGGAGGCCGGACTCATGGCCTTGGAAACGGGCGATAACGACCCGGAAATCGTGAATGCCGTGTTCCGGGCGGTCCATTCCATCAAGGGCGGCGCCGGCGCGTTCGGCCTGGAGGAGCTTGTCAGCTTCGCCCACGTGTTCGAAACGGCGCTGGATGAAATGCGCGCCGGCCGACTGGCCATGAGCACGCCAGCGGTCAAGCTTATGCTGCGCGCTTCGGACATGCTGTCCGACCACGTTTCGGCGGCCCAAGGTCAGACCCCGGCGGACGAGCAGCGCTCCAGCGCCCTAATGGCCGAGCTCGCCGCGCTCACGCAGGACGGGTCCGCGTCCGCAGCAGCGGAGCCTCCTCCCGCTTTCATAGCGGTTCCCAGCGCCGCGTCGCCCGGACTGGATTCCGACGAGCCGGTCCCCGACGAGATCGGCTTTGTCCCCCTGCGCGTGAACCTGGATCCGCCGCCCGCCAGCGGTTGGCGCATCTGCTTTACCCCGGCGTCAGACCTCTATGCCAAGGCCAACGATGTCACGCCCTTGGTGCGCGAGCTGGAGCGGCTGGGGCCGTGCGCCGTGCATTTGAACGCGGAAGGCTTGCCGGATCTGGACGTAATGGATCCGGAAGCGGCATATTTGAACTGGACCATCGATCTGAGCGCCGATTGTTCGAGAGACGCCGTTCAGGCGGCCTTCGAATTTGTGGACGGCGACTGCGACCTGACCATAGAGGCTCTGGTTCCGGTGTCCCAAGCGCCGCCGGCGATGGACCTGGAATCCGTTCTGGCCCAGGCGCGCATGCCGTCGCCGCCGCCTTCCGACGGCGAAATCCAGGCGATTATCGATCAGGTCGTCCCGTCGGTTCAGGTTCACATGGACCAGACGAAGGCGGGCGCCAGCTCTGTCTCCAGCGACCATCCACAAGGCGACGCCGCGCCCGATGCGGCCCGTTCGGGTCAGCCGAGCGGGCCTCAGGCGACCATCCGTGTCGATCTGGATCGTGTCGACCGCCTGATCGATCTGGTCGGCGAATTGGTGATCAACCAGGCCATGCTGGCCCAGCGCGTGGCCGAGTCCGGCTTCGCGCGGTCGTCCACGGTTATGGTCGGCCTAGACGACCTGGAGCAGCTTACCCGGGAGATCCAGGATAGCGTGATGGCCATCCGCGCCCAGCCGGTGAAGTCTGTCTTCCAGCGCATTCCCCGCCTGGTGCGCGAAATCGCCCTGTCCACCGGAAAGAGGGTGCGGCTGGTGACCGAAGGTGAGGGCACCGAAGTCGACAAGACCGTGATTGAGCGCCTGAGCGATCCCATCACCCATATGATCCGCAACGCCGTGGACCACGGCCTGGAAACGCCCGCAGAGCGCGTGGCGGCGGGCAAGCCGGAAGAAGGCGTCATCCGCCTGGCGGCCCTGCACCGTTCGGGGCGGATCGTCATCGAGGTGTCGGACGACGGCAAGGGCATCAACCGCCCGCGCGTGCGCCAGATCGCCATCGACAAGGGTCTCATCGACCCCGACGCCCAGCTCACCGACGACGAGATCGACAATCTGCTGTTCCTGCCGGGTTTCTCGACCGCTTCGACCATTTCGAACATCTCCGGCCGAGGCGTGGGCATGGATGTGGTCAAACGCTCCCTGCAAGCGTTGGGCGGGCGCATCGCCATCGCCTCTACGCCGGGCCAGGGCTCCACCTTCACCATGAGCCTGCCCCTGACGCTCGCCGTGCTCGATGGCATGGTGGTGACCGTGGGCGATCAGACTCTCGTGGCCCCGTTGACCTCGATCATAGAGACCCTGCAGCCCAAACCTTCGGACGTGCGCCTGCTCGGCCCGCAAAGCCGCGTTCTGGCGGTTCGCGACACCTATGCGCCTCTCATTGACGTTGGCGCCGTGCTTGGCTGGCGAGAGCAGGCCGCCAACCCCGCCGAAGGGGTATGCATACTGGTGGAAAACGAAGCGGGCGGCCGCGCCGCTCTGCTGGTCGATACCATTCAAGGTCAACGCCAGGTGGTCATCAAGAGCCTGGAGGCCAACTTCCAGGACGTTCCAGGCATAGCCGCCGCCACCATTCTGGGCGATGGACGCGTCGCCCTCATCATTGATGTCGACGCCGTAATCGCCCTGCGCGGCAAGTCACCGGCGTCCCCCACATTTGCCCTTGCGAGCTAGGTCATGATCCCCACCAAGACGCCCGTCAGCGAAGAGTCCTCCCGCGAACTGGTCTCCTTCAGAGCCGGAGACCAGGAATACTGCGTGGACATCATGGCCGTGCGGGAGATCCGCGGCTGGACCCCGGCCACGCCCCTGCCGCAGACGCCCAGCTATGTGTGCGGCGTCATCAATCTTCGCGGCGCGGTGCTGCCGATCGTGGATTTCAACAACCGCCTGGGCCGTCCGCCCGCCGAACCCTCGGCCCGCCACGTGATTATCGTGACCCACATCGGCTCGCGGCTGGTCGGTCTTCTGGTCGATGCGGTGTCCGATATTCTGACGGTCACCAGCGACATGGTGCAACCCACCCCGGATGTAGCCTGCGATACGGTGAGGGCCTTTGTGCGCGGGATCCTGGCCATTGACGGCCGCATGATCAGCCTCGTGGCTCTGGACCGGATTCTGCCCGACATCGAGGCAGAGGCTGCATGACCCCTGCCGCAATTCCCCATGCGTCGTCCGTAGGCGACGCCAGCCTTCTTCTGAACGAGCGGGATTTTAAGCGGATTGCCGCGGTGCTTTTTGAGGATTCCGGCATTCATCTGCCGGAAGGCAAGAGCAGCCTGGTCTATTCGCGCCTGGCGCGGCGTCTGCGCGTGCTCGGCCTGGAGAGCTTCCACGACTATTGCAATCTGGTTTGCAGCGAGGACGGCGCAGACGAGCGCCAGGCCATGTTGTCGGCCCTGACCACCAACGTCACCCGTTTCTTCCGCGAGAGCCATCACTTCGTCGATCTGGCCAAACAGATCCGCACACGCTGGATCAACCCGATCAAGGCCGGCGGACGCCTTAGAATCTGGTCGGCCGGATGTTCGTCCGGCGAGGAGCCTTACTCGATCGCGCTCACGGTGTTGTCGCAACTTCCAGACGCCGAGCGCTACGACGTGCGCATCTTGGCCACGGATATCGACGAGCGCATCCTGGATAAGGCCAAGGCGGGGCTTTATTCGGCGGATGCCGTTGAGCCGATCCCGGCGGAGATGCGTAATCGCTGGGTGGAGAAACTCCCCGGCGGCGATTTCTCTGTGGGCGCGGAGGCGCGCAACCTGGTCAGTTTCCGCCCGCTCAACCTGATGGCCGATTGGCCGATGAAAGGGCGTTTCAACGCGATCTTCTGCCGCAACGTGGCCATCTATTTCGATCAGCCGACCCAGGACCGGCTGTGGTCCCGCTATGCGCCTTTGCTTACGCCCGACGGCCGGCTGTACATCGGCCATTCCGAGCGGGTCGGCAGCAAACAATTTCAGAGCGACGGCCTGACGTCCTACCGTCTCGCGGGAGAGGTGGAATGAGCAAGGTCAAGGTGCTGGTGGTCGACGATTCCCCAACCATGCGTGGTCTGATCACCATGGCTCTGCGTCGTGATCCCGATATTGATGTGGTCGGCGCCGCGGCCGATCCCATTGAGGCCCGGGCGGCGATCAAGGCGCTCAATCCTGACGTCATCACCCTGGACGTCGAGATGCCGGGCATGAACGGCATCGAGTTTCTCGAAAAGCTGATGCGCCTGCGGCCCACGCCGGTGGTCATGGTGTCCACCCTTACCTACAAGGGCGCGGCGATTACGCTGGAAGCCCTGGCCCTCGGGGCGATCGATTGCGTTGGAAAGCCCGCCGCCGGCGATTGGGAAGAGGGGTTCGGCGAACTCGCGGCCAAGGTGAAGGCGGCGTCCGGGGCTCGGATACGGTCGAGCCAGGGAACCCCCGCAAGCCCCGTGCGCACCAATTTCCGTAGCAACGGCATGCTGTTGGCGGTGGGCGCCTCGACCGGAGGCGTAGAGGCTCTCCTGACCCTGCTCAGCAGCTTTCCCGCGAACTGCCCCCCGACGGTGATCACTCAACATATGCCAGCTAATTTCACGCGCAGCTTTGCCGAGCGCCTGAACCGCGTCTGTCAGCCGCAGGTGACCGAAGCCTACGACGGCGCTCCGATCGAACCTGGACGAATCTATATCGCACCCGGCGGGGTCGCCCATCTGACGCTCGGGGGGCGGGATGGTAAGACCTGCAAGCTGATCGAGCAGGCGCCGGTCAGTGGACATCGGCCCTCGGTCGATGTGATGTTCAAGTCGGTCGCTGTGACGCACCAAAGTCATGCCGTCGGCCTTATCCTGACGGGCATGGGCAAGGACGGCGCCGAAGGGCTGTTGGCCATGCGCAAGGCCGGCGCCCGCACCTTCGGGCAAGACGAGTCCAGTTGCGTTGTTTACGGCATGCCCAGGGCCGCTCATGCGATTGGGGCGGTCGAGAAAGAGGCCACGATTGAAGCCCTAGCGGGCCTTGCGTTGGACGCCTGCGAAGCTGGAGCGAGAATCGCCCAATGACTACAGCCGCTTCCATAACAACCCTGGTTGTCGACGATCAGCTGACCATGCGATCGTTGATCCGCGCCTCTCTGCAACAGATCGGCATGACCGACGTGCGTGAAGCGGTCGACGGCGAACAGGGCCTGCGCGAACTGGCCGCACGGCCAGCGCATCTGGTGATATCCGACTTCAACATGCCTAAGCTTGATGGTTTGGGCCTGCTGAGGGCTGTCCGAGCCTTTCCGCCGACCAAAAACACCGCCTTTATCATGCTGACCGGACGAGCGGACCTCGATCTGGTGGCGCGCGCTCGGCAGTTCGGCGTCAACAACTATCTCGTCAAACCTTTCACGACGCAGGCTCTGAAGTCGAAAATAGAAGATGTGTTCGGGAAGCTGCAATGAACGCTGCGCCCGTTAAACATCATATTATCCAGGGCGAATACCTGGTGTTGGATGACGAGAACGCCGTTATCTCCACGATTCTAGGATCGTGTGTGTCGGCTTGCATGCACGATCCTGGCCTGGGGCTTGGCGGCATGAATCACTTTCTTCTGCCCGGCGAAGGCGGACGCGAGGGACTGCAATACGGCGCCTACGCCATGGAATTGCTCATCAACGGCATGCTGTCGCGCGGCGCGCGGCGCGACCGGCTGCAGGCCAAGCTGTTCGGCGGCGGGCGTTTGCTGCGTGGCTTGACGGATATTGGTCGTAAGAACGGGGAATTCGCCGAACGTTTCCTGAAGGACGAAGGCATTCCCTGCCTCGGCTCAAGCCTGGGGGGCGATCACGCCCGGCGCATCATTTTCTCTCCGGCTTCGGGGCGCGTCCGTCAGCAGAAGCTGGTCGACATCGACCAAAACCGCGTGTTCGAATCCGAAAGCAAACCCAAACGCCCCAACGTCTCCTCGGGCGATATCGAGCTGTTCGGAGGGTGAATATGTCGAGCGCCACGGCCATGTATATGCCCCTATCGGATCTTCTCTCCCAGATCGGTTCGGAATTCTCCATCCTGGCCGAAGAGCTCGAACAGCTCCAGGACTCCATCTCCGATCTGCTGTTGGCGGCGACGGCCGATCACGCTGTGCTGGAGCAGGCCCAGTCGCTCGATCGCGTTCAGCAGCATGCCGCCCAGCTTGCCAAGGTCATGCTGCGGGCGGCTGTGCAGATTCCGTCGGATCAGGAAGTCAAGATGAACGCCGTGCTGGACGGCGTCTCGCTTTCGGCCTTGGCCCGCCGTCTTTCGGGCCTGAACTGCGAGCGGGCGGTCAGCGGCGAGATCGAACTCCTATGACGCCATCATGAGCATCGATGTTAACTCGAGGGCGCGCTTCAACCTCAAGGATGCGAACATCCTGCTGTTGGAGCGCGGGATCATGGATATGGAAATCCTGGTCCACATCCTGGTGGGGATCGGAGCCAGGAATCTCACCAAGTGCGAAAAGATCGAGGAGGCTAAGACCCAAGTAGGCAAGGTCAATTTCGATCTAGCCATCGTGAATGCCGTCCTGGGGCCTGAGGACGGGTACGACTTTGTGTCGTCGGTCCGGCGCGACGCGCCCGAGCCCAACAAATTCATGCCCATCATCGTGGTGTCTGGCCACACCCGCGCGCCCCACGTCGTCAAGGCCCGCGACTGCGGCGCTCACTTCATCGTGGCCAAGCCGCTGACGCCGATCATCCTGATCGAACGCATTTTCTGGGTCGCTCACGCGGGGCGCAGCTTTGTGACGACAGACAAGTATGTGGGCCCGAACCGTCGCTTCAGGTTCGACGGACCGCCCACGGGAGAGGTCGGTCGCCGTTACGACGACTTGAAGGAAGATCTGGGCGCCGCGATCGAGCCGAATATGTCCCAAGATCAAATCGATGCCTTGATGCTGCCGAGAAAGGTAAACTTGTGAGCGCCGCCGTCTTTCACTTTCCAGAATACAAGCTGACGAAGCTGCTCCGTAAGCCCGGCGGCAAGACGGTGGCCGATGCTGTCGCCGAAGCCCAAAAAGGCTTGGGGCTCTTGGCCGGGGATTGCCTGGCGGAGGTGGACAAAATTATAGGCGAGCTCGACCCGGCTTGCGCAGCGCTTGGCGCTTCGCCCACCCGCGAACAGCTCCTGGCGCTCTATGAGATTGCGGTCCGCTTGGTAGGCCTGTCCAGCGTCGCTGGACTGGTGGAGCTGGACCGCGTCGCTTACAGCCTGTGCGACCTGGTCGACCGAATGATCGTGAGCGAGCGTGCGGCGTTGGAACCTATCATGGTCCATGTTGGCGCCATCAATCTCCTGCGCCAACGGCGCGAACAGCTTTCGGAGGAGGCGTTGGGCCAGATCGCCGCAGGCCTGCGCAAGGTCCGCGACAAATATGCTGGCGGGGACACTCCGCCAGCCAAAGACATCGGAACCTGACGCGCCGTCGCACCCGGTCGGCGGGCGTTGTAAGAGGTAGCTCACCCGCGGGCGGGCGATCTCCTCGCAGGCGCTGACAAAGGTTCCGAAAGCACCATCTTGCACGCGCTTCCCACTATCCTAGGCCTGCTCCTCGGCTCGGCGGTCTTGATCTATGTCGCCTGCGAGTTCTTCGTGAACGGCGTTGAATGGGTCGGGCGGCGCCTCGCCGTCGGCCAGAAGGCCACGGGCACCGTCCTCGCGGCGTTCGGCACAGCCCTGCCGGAGAGTGTCGTCACCTTCGTCGCTGTAACCTTTCCGCGCACCGCAGGCGACAAGGATATCGGCATCGGGGCGGCGATGGGCGGCCCGTTGGTGCTCGGCACAATCGCCTATGCCGTTGTCGGTGTGACTTTATGGATATGTAAGCGCCGGCTTCCAGAGGGCCAGGCGCGGCGCAGCCTCTACAACGGCCTCAGCCGGGACCAAGCCTGGTTCATCGCGATCTCGATCGTCAAACTCGCCGTCGGGGTCATGGCCTTCGCGTTCAAGCCATGGCTCGGCGTGCTGTTCCTCGCTGCTTACGGGGCCTACGCCTGGAAGGAAATGGGCGGCGAACAGGAGCTCGATGACGAGGTGCTGGAGCCGCTGAAGCTTGCGCCTAGGGCCGACGTTCCGCCGGTCTGGGCGGCGATCCTACAGACGGTGGCGGCTATGGCCGTCATCTTTGTCGCCTGTCGCTTTTTCGTGGGCCAGCTCGATGCGCTTGGTCCCTACCTGGGCCTGAAGCCGCAGCTCCTTTCGCTGCTGATCAGTCCCATCGCCACCGAACTGCCGGAGACGCTGAACGCCGTCATCTGGATAAGGCAGGGCAAGGTGCGCCTGGCGCTGGCCAACATCTCGGGCGCCATGATGATTCAGGCGACCGTGCCGACCGCCTTTGGCCTTTTCTCGACGCCCTGGATGCTCGACCCCGCACTGGTCGTGGCCGGCGCCATCACGCTTATGTCGGTCGGCGCACTGTTCTTCGCGTTCTGGCGCGGCTGGATCACGCGAGCCTATCTGACGTTGATGTCGCTGTTCTACGTCGCATTTGCGGCTCTGTTGGTCGGGATGCATTTGTGAGGACGCTAGCCTGCTTGGGGCGGGTTTTCGCACGGCCTGGGGTGCGACGCCGTGCGGCGGAAGCCGCGGCGGTGGTCCTCGGCGCAGCGCTCCTGCTCGGGGTCGTCGTCGCCGACGGCCGGCCCGTGGTGTTTGCCGACACCAATATCTACACCTGGATGGGGCATATGCAGCTCCGTCCCCTCCGCTACGCCCTCGGACCGCTGATCGGAGGGCCTACCTCAGAAGCAACCGATCCGGACCTGACCGACGAGCCCCCAGCCAATATGCGCCTTCGGCACACGGAAATGGCCGCCCGCTCGCCGTGGTTCGGGCTGCTGCTGGTGCTTGTTACGGATCTCGGCGGCCTATGGCTTTACGCGGCGCTGCAGAGCCTGGCGGCCAGCTATGCGGTGCGCGCCTTGTGGCGCGCCACGGTCGGCGGCGGCGCCTGGGAGCATCTGGGCGTGATGGCCCTGCTAGCCGTGGGGACCACCCTGCCGTTCTTCGCGGGATTCGCCATGCCCGATCTATGGGCCGGGGTGGGGCTGGCCGCGCTGGCGACCTTGCTGTTCGCGCCGGATCGCCTCAGCCGCATCAGCAAAGGGGCGCTGTTCGGACTGGTCGCCGCCGCCATGGTCTTTCATCGCAGCAACGCCCTGGCGGCCATTCCGGCCGCTGTGCTTGCCGTTCTCGTCGCCCGCGGACTGTGGAGGGTTCCTTGGCGACGCATGGCGCCGGGGCTCGGGATGTTCGCCGCCGCCGTTCTAGCGGCCGTGGCGTTGCAAAGCGGGTACGAAGCCGCCGTCAAGCTGGCCACGGGCGACACCCTGCGCTCGCCGCCCTTCCTGGACGCCCGGATCTTGGCCGACGGTCCGGGGCGGAACTATTTGCGCAAGTCGTGCGCCCAGGGCGCGGACTGGGCCCTGTGCCGGTTCAAGGACCTCCCGCTCGACAACTCCCAGGACATCCTATGGTCGGGCGATCCGGCCAAGGGCGTGTTCGGCCGGGCGGGCGCGCAGGAGCGCATCCGCATAGACCGGGAGCAGATGCGCTTCGTATTGTCAGCCATCGCCGCCGATCCGCTCGGTTCGGCGCGGGCCGCCTTGCGCAACCTGGGGAAGACGCTGATCAGCGTGAACCTCGAGGATCCCCTGCGGGACCCCCATTTCTACCTGACCGATCCCGACTGGAGCGACACCTACATCGCCGACTTCGTGCATGACATGGGCCCGTGCGATCCGAATGAGCGCGGATGCAAGCCGCGGTTCGAGATCGCGCCGATGGCGGTGTCGCACGGGACCGTATGCATTCTGGCCCTGGTCGCCCTGGGCTTGATGCTTGCCCGCAAGTCGACGCGGGCCCTGGTGCTGAACGACCGCCTGGGTCCGATCCTGTTGTTCCTGATCGCCGTCCTGGTGTTCAACGCGGCGGTCACCGGGGTCCTTTCAGGTCCCTTTGCCCGCTATCAGGCGCGCATCGCCTGGCTCCCGCTGTTCGCCGCGCTGTTGGCGGCGAAGGCTACGCGAGGCCGGACGCCATTATTGGCGCCAGGATCCGAGCGGCGGACTGGGCGTGGGCGTCCGCCGGCGGTTCCATAGCGCCGAGCAGGCCAACCGCCGCCAGGACCAGCAGGCCCAGGCCCAACTCCACAGCGGCCTGCAGGCGCAGGCGGTCCAGCCACAGACGCTGATCGGCGGCCCTCACACGGGCCAGCGCCGGACTGATCCACAGGCGATTGGACAGGGCCATGGCGCCCATGCCGGCGAACAGGACGAGCTTCGCCAGCAGGGTGAAGCCATAGGGCGTGGAGACCAACGCCTGGACATGGCCCAGCAGCAGCCATGCCTTGAACACGCCGGTCAGGACGATGATGGCCACCGCGCCGTAGCCGACGCCGGAGAACCGGGCCAGTACGCCGGCTGGATCGTGGCCCAGCCTTTGCGCTGCTATGACCAGGCCCAGCAGGCCGCCGATCCACCAGCCCGCGGCAAGCAGGTGCAAGCCGTCAGCGGCGACGCTCGCGACGCCCAGGGCGCCGGTGGGCGAGCGCGAATGCCCGGTCAGGGACACGCTCGCCAGAAGCACACCGGACAAGACAGCTATCGCCGGATCCGGCCCTGCTTTGGCGCGGGTTCGCAGGGCGACGATGATCAGGCAAAGGACCAGCCGCGCGACCCACACCCGCCCGAATTCGGTGTCGCCGATCACGCTTGAGAGCAGGTTCACGTCCCAGGCCGAGGCCAAGGCGCCGCCGATGTTGGCCGCCGCGCCCAACAAGGCCAGGACGCCGCTGATGAGGGCCGCGATGGCGCACAGGGTGATCGAGCGCCCGAAGCCCAGGGCCGGGTCGGGCGGCCTGAACGCATAGAATGGAAAGACGGCGAGCCCGAACAGAAGGGCGATGGCGGCGAAATGGGCGAACCGCGTCGCCGCCAGAATCTCCAGCATCTATTTCACGGTGAAGCTGAAGGTTCCTGTCGTGCGATGCCCGTCGTCGGAGGCCACGGCGTGCCAGGCGACCCTATAGACGCCCGCCTTGGGCGGTGACCGAAGCGTGACCGCCAGATGCTTCGCGTTATGCGGGTCGAGCATGGCGGACGCCGGCAAGGTCGCGCCCGACGTGTCGGTGACCGCAACGCCAGAAAGCTTGCCGGCAATGTCTTCGCTGAAGGTGAGATCGATCTTGCCGGGGGCATCCGCCGGCTGCGTGAACCCGACAAGCTTGGCGTGGGCCATGGCCGACGCGCCGAAGGCTGCGGCCAACGCCACGGCCAGACCAATCCGATGGGCTGCCTTCATGGTTCAACTTCCCTTCAACTCGCTACGGACAGCTACGGGAACACGATACCCAATCCCTCAACGCTTGGAAGTCCGGTTACCAATGAACCCAATAGGCTTCGCCAAGGCGGTGCTGACCCCGGGGCTGTCGCTGGGGTTTGGTCGTCGGGTCGTGGCGGAGTCCTCAGCCGATGGTCCGGCCGGTCGCGAATGGCCCAGGCTAATGCTGGGCGGCGCGCGCCTCGCGCATGGCCGCGAGAATGGCCCGGCAGCGCGGGCTTGACCAAAGGTCGGGCAGGGGCATGGACAGGCGTCGGCGCCAATTGGGCCGCTCGCGGTCCGTGCCGGGCAGGTTCACGCCTGCGCGCTCGCCCGCCAAATCCTCGATCTGAGCCAGGACCAGGCGGCTCGGCGACGACGCCACATAGGCATGGAGGGCGCCGGCCAGGGCGTCGCTCATCGGGGCCTGGGCCGACCACTCGCCCAGTCCGGCCTCGAGCAGGGCTTGCAGCAGGGCCCCTTTGTCGGATTCGCGCGCCTCCATGGCGGCGGCCATGTCATCCGGCGTCAAATGGCCCAGCGCCTCGCGCTCGTCCAGATCCACGCCGGACCACCAGCCCTCCAGCGGCGGCAGATCGTGGGTGCAGACGCAGGCCAGCGCCTGGACGGGATAACGGTCGGGCGCCTTGAAAGCCGCGCCTTCCCGCTCGAACGGCAGCACCCGATAGCTATAGACGCCGGTCCGCTCCAGGGCGGGACGCAAGCCGTCGGACGCCGTGCCCAGGTCTTCGCCCACCACCAGGCATCGGCCGCGCGCGCTTTCCAGGGCCAGAACCCCCAGCAGGTCCTCCAGTGGATAGCGCACATACGCCCCCTCGGCAGCCGAGGCGCCTTGCGGAACCCAGAACAGGCGCGCCAGGCCCAGCACATGGTCGATGCGCAGGGCGCCGGCGTGCCGCATGTTGCTGCGCAGGAGGGCGGCGAAGCTGTCGTAGGCCGATTGAGCCCAGAGATGCGGATTGGGCGGCGGCATGCCCCACACTTGCCCCTGGGGGCCCAGGGGGTCCGGCGGCGCCCCGATGGAGGCTCCCGGCGCGAACTGTTCCGCGTCGGCCCAGACCTCGGCGCCGTCCGGCGCGGCGCCCACCGCAAGGTCGCGGTACAGGCCCAGGCCCGGCGCCTGGGCGGCGGCCTGCGCAAGCTGGCTGTCCGCCAGCCACTGCAGGTACTGGTGGAAGCGCACGCGCCGACGGTTTTGGCGGATGAAGGTGGTCACGGCCCGGCTGTGAGCTTGGGCCAGTCCGCCGGGCCAGTTGCGCCAAGGACTGGGATGGGTCTCGCCAATGGCCTGGAAGGCGGCGAAGCGTTCCAACGCGGCCCCGCCTTGGGCGAGAAACGCCTCGAAGGAGTCCAGCTTGTCGCCTCGGCGTTCGAAAGCCTCGAACGCGCCCTCAAGGCGCTCGATCTTGTGCGCCCAGACGCGCGGATAATCCACCAGCGCGCCGTCATCGCGGCCTACTGGCGAGGCGCCGTCCAAACCCGTCACGTCGATATAGATCGGGTCCAGGAACCGCCGATCGGAGGGGTAGTAGGGGCTGGCCCGCGAACGGTCCTGGGGAAACAGGGCGTGGAAGGGATTGGCGCCGATCAGCCCGAGGCCCTGGCTGGCCGCCTCCTGTCCGAGCTGGGCCAAGGCGCCGAAATCGCCCATGCCGCGCGCGCCCTCGCGGGTTCGCAGGGAGTAGAGCTGGACCGACAGACCGAGCAGGCCCTCGCGCGCCAGGGCCGGTTCGTGCGCGCGCGCTGGCGCCACGATCAGGCGGCCCTGCGCCGCGCCAGCCTGCAGCGCATAGCGCCCGGGCGGCAGGTCGGGCAGCTGGGCTTGGCCGTCGGACACCCGGGCGGAGATCACGGCGGCGTCTTCGGCGGCAGTCTCAAGCCAGCTGGAGCCGTCCCGGACGGGAACCGTCAGGGGCTCGCCCTGCCGCGCCACCTGGACGAAGGGCAAGGCGCGGCGCTCGGCCGCGGCCAGCCGCCACAACGCCTCGCGGGCTTGGTCGGATGTGCGCGCGCAATAGCCCATGGCGTCCAGCAAGCTGCGCTGCGTGTCCGCCGAGACGATATGGCGTTCGCCGTCCAGCGACCACCAATCGCTGGCGATCCCCGCCGCCTGCGCGACCTCGGCCAAGACCTCATCCGATACGTCCTTGGGCGCACGCCGCGCCGGAGCCTCGACCAACAGCGCCACGGAGCGGGCCGCGACCTCAATCCAATCCTCGTTCAAGGCGCCGGTTCGCTGATCGTCGGCGCTGTCGATCAGAAGTTTCCAGACCCGTCCGCCGCGCGGCTCAGGCAGATGCACGGGCAGCACCACATCGCCGCGATGCGCCACGATCATGGCCCGGTCGAGCGTCCCGCCCTCTTGCGCGGCCAGCACCATCACCAAGCAGCGCCCGTGCGGGTCTTCCCAGTCTTCGCCGTTCATGGGCGCGCCGTCGGGCCGGCGCCATTCCACGTCGGGATAAGGGCCGTCATCGGCCACGCCGGTCAGGAACCGATCCGCGCGTAGGGCGACATGCTCGCGCCGCGCCGCGATCAGCTTCCGAGCGAAGGCCAGCAGGGCCTTGTCCGCGCCGGCCCAGTCGAGCCAGGTGATGGGGCCGTCCTGGCAATAGGCGTTGTTGTTGCCGCCCTGGCTCTGGCCCATCTCCGCGCCCATGGACAGCATCGGGGTTCCGCGCGCCAGGAGCAGCGTGGCCAGCAGGGCGCGCTGGTCGCGGGCGCGCCGGGCGCGTATGGCGCCGTCCGCGACAGGTCCCTCCGCCCCGCAGTTCCAGGAGGCGTTGTTGTCGGTCCCGTCGCGATTGTCCTCGCCGTTGGCCAGGTTGTGCTTGGTCTCGTAGGAGACGAGGTCGGCCAAGGTGAAGCCGTCGTGGGCGGTAACGAAATTGACGCTGCGCGAGGGGCGCCCATGCCGGGCCATGGTCCAACGCGACCCGGACCAGATGTCGGCCAGCCGGCCCAGCGGCATGGCGTCGCCCCGCCAGAACCCGCGCGCGCCGTCGCGGAACTGGTCGTTCCATTCGCCCCAGGCGCCAGGGAAGCGGCCGAGTTGATAGCCGCCCAGGCCGCAGTCCCACGGTTCGGCGATCAGCTTCAGGCCGCGCAGTTCGGGGTCCTGGTCGATGGCCGCCAGAAGGGGCGCGGCCGGATCGAAGCCATCCGGGCGCCGGGCGAGGATGGTGGCCAGGTCGAAGCGGAAGCCGCTGACGCCGCCGCGTCGCACCCAGGTCCGCATCGCCTCCATGGCTAAGGCCACGCCCTGCGGACGATCCAGGGCCAGGGTGTCGCCGGTTCCGCTGTCGTCGATGTAACGCGACGCATCGTGCGGATTGAGGCGGTAATAGCCGGCGTTGTCCAGGCCGCGCAGGGATAGGGTTGGGCCCAGATGGTCGCCCTCGCCGCTGTGGTTGAACACCACGTCCAGCACCGTCTCTATGCCGGCCTGGGCCAAGGCCTGCGTCGCGGCGCGCACCTCCGCCCAACCGCCCGGCGCCAGGCGCGGATCGGGCGCGCACAAGGCCACGGGATTGTAGCCCCAGTAGTTGGTCAGGTTCAGCGCCTTCAGGTGGCGCTCATCGATCCAGGCCGCCGTCGGCAGCAGCTCCAGGGTGGTGACGCCGAGATCCTTCAGGTGGCTGACCACCGCCGGATGGGCGAGCCCGGCGAAGGTTCCCCTCTGGGCCTCGGGCACGTCCGGATGCAGCCGGGTGAACCCCTTCACATGGGCTTCGTAGATCACCGTCTCGCGCCAGGGAACGACCAGGGGCGCGTCGGCCGGGCGGGCATGGGCGCTGACCACGGCCTTGGGCATGAAGGGGGCGCTATCGACGCCCTCGGCCGCGCTGAACATGGCGGGGTGCAGATCGAAGGGTCTATCAAGCTGGACGGCGTAGGGGTCGATCAGCAGCTTGGACGGATCGAACCGCGCCCCCGAGCCGGGGTCGAACGCACCGTGCGCCCGCAGGCCATAGCGCGCGCCCTCGCCGACACCGGCGATGTGCCCGTGGAATACCTGTCCAGTGCGCTGGGGCAGGCGAATACGGCGTTCGCCGCCGTCGTTGTCGAACAGGCAAAGATCGATGGCGGCCGCCGTGGACCATACGGCGACGTTCACGCCGTCCTTGGCGGGCCAGACCCCCAGGGGCGATGGGACGCCCGCGGTGACGGCCCCGGTGCGCATCGCCTAGCGTCCCGCCAACTCGGCGAACAAAGCCGCGTAGAGCCGGGCGGGATCGTTCCAGGAAACGTCGGCGGCCATGCCGTTGGCCTGCATGCGCCGCCAAGCCGGTTTGTCGCGATAGAGCGCGGCGGTCCGGCGGATGGCCCGCTCCAGCATCGGCAGGGCCACCGGCGCGAACTGCACGCCCGTGGCGGCGCCGGAGGCCAAGGCCATGGGCGTGGCGTCGATCACCGTGTCGGCCAGCCCGCCCACGCGCGCCACCAGGGGAACCGCGCCATAGCGCAGGGCGCACAGTTGGGTCAGGCCGCAGGGCTCGAAGCGCGAGGGCACGACGATGCAATCCGAGCCGGCCTGAATCTCGTGGGCCAGGGCCTCGTCGTAGCTGAACACACAGCCGACCCGGCCAGGATGAGCCTCAGCCGCCCAGGCGAAGCCCGCCTCCATGGCCGCATCGCCCGAACCGAGCAGGGCCAGTTGTCCGCCCTCCTGCAGCAGGGTGGGCAGGGCCTCCAGCAGCAGGTCCAACCCCTTCTGCCAGCTCAGGCGGCTAACCACCCCGAACAGGGGCGCGTCCGGATCGGGCGTGAGATCGAAGCGCGCCTGCAAAAATGTCTTGTTGGCCGGGCGGGCCGCCAGGCTGTCCGGGCCAAAGGGCTGGGCGATCAGCGGATCGGCGGCGGGGTCCCATACGGCGGTGTCGATGCCGTTCAATATGCCGACCAGCTTGTCCGAGCGTCCTCGCAGCAGGCCTTGCAGGCCCATGCCGCCCTCCGCGGTGCAGATTTCCGCAGCATAGGTGGGCGAGACGGTGGTGACCCGATCGGCCAGACGCACAGCCGCTTTGAGGAAGCCGATGTCGCCGTAGTACTCCACCCCGTCCGGGCTGAAGGCCTTGGGCGGCAGACCCAGGGAGGCAAGCAGTTCGCGCCCGAACTGTCCCTGGAAGGCCAGGTTGTGGATGGTCGCCACCACCGGTGGCCGCGGGCCCCCGTCAAAGTGCAGGAAGGCCGCGGTCAGGCCGGCCTGCCAGTCGTGGGTGTGGATCACTTGCGGCCGATAGCGGGGAGCCAGGCCCTGGCCGATGGAGGCGCCCATGCGGCAAAGGGCGGCGAAGCGCTTGGCGTTGTCGGGAAAGTCCCGGCCGTCCGGTCCGACGTAGGGGCCGCCCGCGCGATTGTAGAGGTGCGGAGCGTCGAGGACATAAAGTTCGAGCCCGGCGATTGTGGTCCGCAAAAGGCGCGCTGGCCCGCCGTACCAGTCGGGCAGGGCGCGGGCTACGCTGGCCTTTTCGATCGCGGCCAAAACCGGCGGGTAGCCCGGAATCAGGGTGCGGACACGCACGCCCAGGGGAGCCAGGGCGAAGGGCAGGGCGCCGGCTACGTCTGCCAGGCCGCCCGTCTTGACCAGGGGGAATATCTCCGAGACGACGGAAAGGACGTCGAGCCGATCCATCAGAGCCGTGACTCGAGCCGCTCGATCATGCCCTTGTTGATCAGACAGACCCCTCCGTCGGTGCGGCGGAAGCGCTTGGCGTCCAGCACGGGATCGTCCCCCACCACCAGGCCTTCGGGAATGGTCACGCCGCGGTCGACGATGACGTTGCGCAGCCGCGCCGAGCGTCCGATATTGACGTTGGGCAGGATTACCCCGAGCTCGACGCTGGCGTAGGAGTTGATGCGCACCCCGTTGAACAGCAGCGAGCGCCAGACCGTGGAGCCGGATACCACGCAGTCACCCGCCACCAGCGACGAGATCGCAGAGCCGCGCCGCCCCGGATGGTCATGCACGAACTTGGCCGGGGCGTTCATCTCGCTGTAGGTCCAGATCGGCCAGGAGCGGTCGTACAGGTCCAGGTCCGGCACCACCTCGGTCAGGTCGATGTTAGAGGCGAAATAGCTGTCGATGGTGCCTACATCGCGCCAATAGGGCGCCGCGCCCGAGGACGGGCGGATGGCCGAGCGGCTGAACGGGTGCGCCACCGCCTTGCCCTCCTTGACCAGGCGCGGAATGATATCCTTGCCGAAATCGTGCGAGGAGTCCGGGTCGGCCGCGTCGCGGCGCAACACCTCGGCCAGGAAGCGGGTATTGAAGACATAGATGCCCATGCTGGCCAGGGCCATCTCGGGCCTGCCCGGCATGGGGGGCGGATCTGTCGGCTTTTCCACGAAGTCCACGATGCGATCTGTCGCGTCCACCGCCATGACGCCAAAACCGCTGGCCTCCAGCCGGGCAACCTCCAAACAACCGACGGTCACGTCCGCGCCCTGGTCCACGTGCTGCTGCAGCATGGGCTCGTAGTCCATCTTGTAGACGTGGTCGCCCGCCAGGACGACGATGAACCGCGTGTCGTAGTCCAGCACGATGTCCATGTTCTGGTACACGGCGTCCGCCGTGCCGAGGTACCATTTCTCCTCGGACACCCGCTGGCTGGCGGGCAGGATGTCGAAGGTCTCGTTGCGTTCCGGACGGAAGAAGTTCCAGCCGCGCTGCAGGTGCCGGATCAGGCTGTGGGCCTTGTACTGGGTCGCCACCGCGATGCGGCGGATGCCGGAATTGAGCGCGTTCGACAGGGCGAAGTCGATGATGCGGAACTTGCCGCCAAAATAGACCGCCGGTTTGGCCCGCACATCGGTCAGTTCCAAAAGGCGGCTTCCGCGGCCGCCGGCGAGAACATAGGCCATGGCGTGGCGGGAAAGCGGTCCGCTGCTTCCTGCGCCTGGGTTCATGATGCGAAAGCCTCCCGCTGAGTCATCGGCCTATAGTTACAACGTCTGGAGCCTGTTAGGCGAAAGTGTGTGGTTTCGCCGCTCGAACAGGCTCTCATTCTAAGAATCTAGAGCACGATTCAGCGGTTGGCTGAGTCCAACCAACCCCATTGTGCTCTAGGCGTCGCGCTTAAGAAATACGGTGGACAGAGGCGGCAGAACGATCTCGGCCGAGGCTGGCCAGCCATGCGACGGGGAGTCCCAGGCTGTCACGCCGCCCAGATTGCCCAGGCCCGATCCGCCGTAGGCGAGGGCGTCCGAATTGAAGATCTCCCGCCACTGGCCGGCGCAGGGCAGGCCTATGCGGAAAGCGGTCCGCGCCACGGGCGTGAAGTTGCACAGCACCGCCACGGGGCTGTCGCCTGACCCGCCGAAGCGCGCCCAGCCGGCCACGGACTGGTCCGCATCGTCCACCACCAGCCAGCTGAATCCTTCGGACTCGCAGTCGCGGGCGTGCAGGGCCGGAGTTTGCCGGTAAAGGCGGTTGAGGTCGCCCACCGCCAGACGAAGGCCAGCGTGCATGGGAAAATCCAACAGGGGCCAGTCAAGCTGGCCGCGAAAATCCCACTCGGTCCACTGGCCGAACTCCTGGCCCATGAACAGCAGCTTCTTGCCCGGATAGCCCCACATGAAGCCGTAGTAGGCGCGGGCGTTGGCGAACTTTTGCCAATGGTCTCCGGGCATGCGCCCCAGGATCGAGCCCTTTCCATGCACGACCTCGTCGTGGGACAGCGGCAGCACGAAATTCTCGGAAAAGGCGTAGAGCAGGCCGAAGGTCAGCTTGTCGTGGTGGTGCCGGCGATGGACCGGGTCCTTGCCCACATACTCGAGGGTGTCGTTCATCCACCCCATGTTCCATTTGAAGCCGAAGCCCAGGCCGCCCTGGTCGACGGGCCGGCTCACCCCCGGCCAGGTGGTGGATTCCTCGGCCATGGTCAGGCTGGACGGATGCTCGCCGTAGGTCAGGGTGTTCAGCCGCTTGAGGAAGGCTTCGGCCTGGCGGTTTTCCCGCCCGCCCTGGGCATTGGGCGTCCACTCGCCCGCGCGGCGGGAATAGTCGAGGTAGAGCATGGAGGCCACGGCATCCACCCGCAGACCGTCGATGTGGAACACCTCCAGCCAGTAGAGGGCGTTGGCCAGCAGGATATTGGCAACCTCGCGCTTGCCGAAGTCGAAGATCGCGGTGTTCCAGTCTGGATGGAAGCCTTGCTGGGGGTCGGCGTGCTCGTAGAGCGGGGTTCCGTCGAAACGATAAAGGCCGTGGGCGTCGGTGGGAAAATGCGCGCCGGCCCAGTCCAGGATCACGCCTAGTCCGGCGGCATGGGCCGCATCGACCAGACGGGCGAAGGCGGCCGGGTCGCCGAACCGGCTCGTGGGCGCGAACAGGCCGATCGGCTGATAGCCCCAGGAGTCGTCCAGCGGATGTTCGCTGACCGGCATGAATTCCAGGTGGGTGAAACCCATGTCGACGGCGTAGGGCACGAGGGTCCGGGCGATCTCGTCATAGGTGTTGAACCCGCCGTCGGGCCGGCGGCTCCAGGAGCCCAGATGCGCCTCATAGATGGATATGGGACGCCGCCGCGCCTCGTCCTGGCCGCGCTCGGCCATATAGGCCTGGTCGGTCCACACGAAGTCGTCGATGCGGGCGACCACCGAGGCGGTGGAGGGCCGCCGTTCCGCAGCGAAGCCGAAGGGGTCGGACTTCAACGGCAGCAGGGCGCCGTCCGGGCCGGTGATCTCGAACTTGTAGTTCGATCCGGTGGCCACGCCAGGAACGAAGATCTCCCATATCCCGCTGTCCACGCGCTTGCGCATCTGGGCGCGCCGACCGTCCCAGGCGTTGAAGTCGCCCACCACCGAGACGCGCCGGGCGTGCGGCGCCCAGACCGCGAACTGGACCCCTTCGGCGCCCTGATGGACGGTGGGATGGGCGCCCAGCTTGCGCCAGAGGTCGCGATGCGCGCCCTCCACGAACAGGTAGTCGTCCACTTGGCCCAGCAAGGGCGCGAAGCGATAGGGATCGTCCAGCACCCACGTCCCGGCCTCGTTGCCCGCCTGCAGCCGGTAGTCCGCGGCGGGCGCGCCCTTGACCACCCCTTCGAACACCCCGGCCGGATGACGCTGATCCAGCCGGGCAAGAAGGCCGCCATCGGGCCTTGTCGCGCTGAGGGTCTGGGCGCCCGGAACGAAGGCGCGGATCACCGATCCGCCGCGGACCGTGTGCGGGCCCAGAACGGAGAAGGGATCGCCATGCTTGGCTTCCACCAGGGCGTCGATGTCGGCTTGGTGGAGCCGCCACGTTTCCCGAGAGTCGCCGCTCAACGACCGGCCACCACCGGAACGTTCCATATTTCCTCGGCGTACTCGCGGATGGTGCGGTCCGAGGAAAAGAAGCCCATGTGGGCCGTATTGAGTATGGACGAACGCCACCAGGCTTTTTCATCGCGCCATTTGGCCGCCACGGCGCGCTGCGTGGCCGTGTAGGATTCGAAATCGCCCAGCACCAGGAAGTGGTCGTGGTTGACCAGGCCATCGATCAGGCCGCGATACAGGTCTGGCGCGTCGGGCGAGAATCCGCCCCCGCCGATCTGATCGAGCACCTGTTGGATCGTCGGCGAGTTGGCGATGATGTCCGCCGTCCCCAGACCCTCGCTGCGCCGCTTCTCCACCTCCTGGGCGGTCAGGCCGAAGATGAAGATGTTGTCGTCTCCCACCTTGTCGCGCATTTCCACATTGGCGCCGTCGAGGGTGCCGATTGTCAAGGCGCCGTTCAGGCCAAGCTTCATGTTGCCGGTGCCGGACGCCTCCATGCCGGCAGTGGAAATCTGCTCGGACAGGTCCGAGGCCGGGATGATCGCTTCGGCCAGGGACACATTGTAGTTCGGCAGGAACACGACCTTGAGCAGACCGTGAAGGGTTGGGTCGCGGTTCACCACTTGGGCCACATCGTTGATCAGCTTGATGATCAGCTTGGCGTTATAGTAGCTGGCGGCCGCCTTGCCGGCGAATATCTTGACCCGCGGCGTCCAGGCGCGGGTGGGCTGCGCGCGCATGGCGTCGTACAGGGCCACCGTCTCCAGGATGTTGAGAAGCTGGCGCTTGTACTCATGCTGACGCTTGATGTGGGTGTCGAACATGGCGTCCGGATCCACCTTGATCCCAAGCCGGTTCTGGATCAGCGCGGCCAGCTTGATCTTTTGCTCGCGTCGGATGTCCTTGAAGCGGCTCTGAACGGAGTCGTCGTCGGCATAAGCGGCGAAACCTTCAAGAGCCATCGGATCGTCCAGCACCGCGGGCCCCACCGTGTCGACCAGCAAGCGGGTCAGCCCCGGGTTGGCCTCCATCATCCAGCGGCGGAAGGTAATGCCGTTGGTTTTATTGACGATACGGTCCGGGTAGAGGCGGTTGAAAGTGGAGAACACGGTGGTCTTCATTAACTCGGTGTGCAGGGCCGAAACCCCGTTGACCTTGTGCGAGCCGATGAAGCTAAGCCAGCCCATGCGCACCTTGCGCGCGCCGCCCTCGTCGATCAGGGACACTTCGCCCAGCTCGTTCTCGGCAATCCGCTTTTCGGCCCTCAGCGTGTCCAGATGCAGGGCGTTAATCAGGTAGATGATCTGCATGTGCCGGGGCAGCAGGCGCTCCATCAGCGGCACGCCCCAGTGCTCCAGGGCCTCGGGGAGCAGGGTGTGGTTGGTGTAGCTGAAGGTGGCGACGGTGATGTCCCACGCCTCGGCCCACGCGATGCCGTGAATGTCCACCAGAAGACGCATCAGTTCGGGGATGGCGATGGCCGGGTGGGTGTCGTTGAGCTGGATGGCGACGTGCTCGTGCAGGGAGTGCAGGTCGCCGTGCTGGCGGATGTGGCGGCGCAGGATGTCCTGCAGGGCGGCGGAGGAGAAGAAATACTCCTGGCGCAGCCGCAATTCCTCGCCCGCTGGGCTTTCGTCGGACGGATAAAGCACCTGGGAGATCGCTGTCGCGCGGGCCTGGGACGACAGGGCGCCGACGTGGTCGCCCCGATTGAAGGCGTCCAGCCGCAGGGGGTCGGGCGCGCGCGCCGACCACAGGCGCAGGGTGTTCACATGGCGCCCGCGCCAGCCCACCATCGGCGTGTCATAGGCGATCGCCTCGACCGTCTCAGCCGGCAGCCAATCGTAGACCGTCTCGCCGTCGCTCCCTTCGATGGCCTCCACCTGGCCGCCGAAGTTGATGTGGTAGATCACTTCCGGCCGCTCAAACTCCCACGGATTGCCCGAGGCGAGCCAGTTCTCGGGCACCTCTGATTGCCAGCCGTTCTTGATCTTCTGCCGGAACAGGCCATGGTCGTAGCGGATGCCATAGCCGTAGGCCGCCACGCCGAGGGTAGCCATGCTTTCCATGAAGCAGGCGGCTAGCCGGCCCAGGCCCCCGTTGCCAAGGGCCGCGTCCGGCTCAATCTCTCTCAGCGCTTCCAGATCCACGCCAAGCTCGGCCAAGGCCGCGCGCATGGTTTCGGTGAGCTGCAGGTTATTCAGGGTGTCGTTGAGCAGCCGTCCGATGAGGAACTCCAGCGACAGGTAATAGACCCGCTTGCGCTTTTCCGCATAGATCGCCCGCGTCGAGGGGAACCATCGGTCCACGATGCGGTCGCGAATGGCCAGGGCGGTGGCGATGAACCAGTCATGCTGGCTGGCGACGATCGGGTCCTTGCCCACCGCGTAGGTGAGCTTGGCGACCAGGGCGCGCCGCAAGGCGACTACCTGTTCATCCTCGCTAGGCAGCGCAATCCTGGCGGCGATCTCCGATGCAGCGGTCATTGGGTCTAGTCATCCTCCACAGCCGCCCATTGCGCCGCGGCCCGGCCTAAATGCAAAGCCAGCAGACATCGGCCCCGGCGCGGGCACAAGGCTAGATCGAGCAAATTCGAAAGTTCGGCAGGCGGCGCCTAAAGAGCGAAGACGCCTGCCTGCTCTCCCGTCGCACCGGGCGGCCGCTTTGCTTTCGTTTGAACTGCGGTTGCAGCGCGTGATGGCGGCGCCGTCCTGGCGGGCCGGGCAGCGTCAGCGGGCAAGAGCGACGTATAAGATGCAACAACTCGAATTAAGCCGCATTTGTGTCCGTCATGGATAAGTCATAATATATAATTTTTCAGAATATAACCGCAATGAAGCGGATACAAAGAAATGAGATAGATACATAATAATCCTAAGTACGGCCGATCACCTGAGGTTAGGCCTTACTTTGGCCCATTCGATTTCTGAGATTTGCCGTGGGTGGAGGCGTTTGATCAGGATTCTGCAATGAGATCGTGTAACGCACCGATGCGCCCGACGACCAATTTCACGCTGAGGTTTACGCCGGCGGAGTGGCGCTCCCTGCTCAAGGACGAGTCGTTCCTGCGCTCTCCCGACAACGACTTCTCGCCCAGGCGGCTCATGGGCTTGCCGGTTCAGATCGTCCCCGATCACGGCCCCGGCTACCTGCGCGCGCGCTCTTAGGGGCTTTACGCGACGGCGCAGATCGTTCAACGCCAAGCCGCAAGCAACCAACGGACGGCGCGGCGCCTCATGGGCAACCTTCTTTTCGATCAGTTTCGGGCGCGGATCGCCGGTGTTGATCGGCCGTTCATCGTTTTGCCCGCGCACAAGGACGCCGCTGACCGGCGCCTGACCTATGCGGACATGCTGGCGCTCTCAGGGCGCATGGCGGCCGCCTTGGTCGGTTGCGGCGTTCAGCCCGGCGACCGGGTCGCAGCCCAGGTGGAGAAGAGCGCCGAGGCCATCGTCCTGTATCTCGCCTGCGTGCGGGCGGGCGCGGTCTGGTTGCCGCTCAACACGGCCTACACCCTGGCCGAACTTGAGTATTTCCTGGCGGACGCCCGGCCCAAGGTGGTGGTGTGCGACCCCGCCCGCGTCGCCGAGATAGAACCGCTGGCCCGTCGCCTGGACGTGGCGAGGATCGAAACCCTGGACGGCGACGGCGCCGGCTCCTGGAGCGCGCTGGCGGCAGCGTATGGGCCGGCGTTCGAAGATGTCGCGCGCGCGCCAGATGATGCGGCGGCGATCCTCTACACCTCCGGCACCACCGGACGCCCCAAGGGCGCGGTGCTCAGCCACGGCAATCTGGCCAGCAACGCCCGCACCCTGGCCGAGCTTTGGCGCTACGGCCCGGGCGACGTGTTGCTGCACGCCTTGCCGATCTTCCACACCCACGGTCTGTTCGTGGCGACCAACGTCACCTTGATGGCGGGCGCCTCCATGATCTTCCTGCCGCGCTTCGATCCGGGCGAGATCCTGGCCCGGATGGGACAGGCCACGGTCATGATGGGCGTGCCCACCTTCTATGTGCGGTTGGTGCAGCAGGCCGGTCTCACGCGCGAGGCGTGCGCGGGCATGCGCTTGTTCGTGTCCGGCTCGGCGCCCTTGCTCGAGGAGACGCATCGGGACTGGTTCGAGCGCACCGGCCACCGGATCCTGGAGCGGTACGGCATGACCGAGACCAATATGAACAGCTCCAATCCCTACGACGGCGAGCGGATCGCCGGCACGGTCGGTCTGCCGCTGCCGGGCGTGGACATAAGAGTGGCCGATCCCGATACGGGGCTGGCGTTGCCCACCGGCGCCGTGGGCATGATCGAGGTGCGCGGCCCCAACGTGTTTGGCGGCTATTGGGGCATGCCGGAGAAAACCGCGGCGGACTTTCGCGCCGACGGCTTCTTCATCACCGGCGACCTCGGCCAGTTCGACGCCCAGGGCTATCTGCGCATCGTCGGCCGGGCCAAGGACCTGGTGATCTCGGGCGGCTACAATGTCTATCCCAAGGAGGTCGAGGCCGAGATCGATCGTCTGGACGGCGTGGCCGAGGCGGCCGTGTTCGGCGTTCCCCATCCGGACTTCGGAGAAGGCGTGGCCGCCGCGGTAGTGCTGAAGCCGGGAGCAGTCCTGGGCGAGCGCGCGGTTCTCGACGCCCTGGCCGAGCGACTGGCCCGGTACAAGCAACCCAAGAGGGTCCTGTTCCTGGACGATCTGCCGCGCAACGCCATGGGCAAGGTGCAGAAGAACCGGCTGCGCGAGGCTTTCGCGGACCTGTTCGCGCGCGGAGCGTAGGGCCCCGATGGCGGTGCGATCAGCGCGGCGGCTTGACGGAGCCGCGTCTCTGGCCCGTCTTGCCTGGCGGTGACCGCTCAGCTAGGGCCTGGACCATCTTACGCACCACACCGTCCCAGTCGCCGGGGCTCGCCTGGCGGAACAGGCGGTGAGCTGGATACCAGGGCGTATCCTCGCGGTGCATGAGCCAGCGCCAGTCGGGAATGAACGGCAGCATGACCCAGACCGGCCGGCCGAGCGCCCCGGCCAGGTGGACGGGCGAGGAGTCCACCGAGATCAAAAGGTCGGCGACGGTCAGGATGGCGGCCGTATCCTCGAAATCGCGGATCTCGGGGCTGAGATTGACCAAGGTCATGCCCTCTGGCGGCTCTGTGGCCAAACCCTCGGTCGGACCTTTCTGGATCGACAGGAAGGTGGCCCCCGACGAGGCCAGGGGGGCCAGCATGGGCAGACTCATGGACCTGCGCGCATCGTTCAGGTGCGTCGGCCGTCCGGCCCACACCAGGCAGACCAGCGGCCGTGGGAGGTCCTTCAGCCGGTCTCGCCACAAGGCCAAGCGCTCCGGATCGGCCGTCAGATAGGGCATGGGCGAGCCTGGCAGATCCTCAAGCTTCAAGCCCATGGCCATAGGCAGGCTCATCATTTCGCAGTGTTCGTCGAACGTCGGCGGCAGCTGGCCGCGCAGGGTGATGGCGTCGAACCCGCCCATGCGCGCCGCCAGGCTGTGCATTTCGTGATTGATCTCCAACACCACGCGGGCGCCCGAGCGCGCTTTGGCCCAAGGGACCATGCGCATGAACTGGAAGGTGTCGCCGTAGCCCTGCTCGTCGTGGATCAGCAGGGTCTTGCCGGGAATGGGCCGGCCGTCCCAGCGGGGCTTTTGCACCTTGCGCTCGATGCGCGTGGTGTGAGGCATCTGGTAGCGGTAGTGATACTCGCGCCAGCCGCGCTCGAACTCGCCCAACACCAACAGCGTCTCGGCCAGGTCGAAGCGCATGGACAGGTCGCCCGGCATGGCGTCGACCAGCAATTCCTGGATCGGCCTGGCCTCGGCGACGCGCCCCTGGCCGCGGATCGCCGCGCCAAGCATGCGCCACAGGCTGGCCGCGCCGGATCCGGACGCCAGGGCCTGGCGAAGAAGGGCTTCGGCCTCGGCCAGGCGGTCCTGGGCGATCAGATTGCGTGCTTCCAGTTCGACCTGACTCACCGCCGTCAGGGTTCCAGAAGGCCGAGGGCGTCGGTGAGAGGCCTAAGCTGCTTGGCGAAGGGCTTCCAGCGGCCGACGCTCGTGTTGAAAAGGGGCTGGCGCACCTGGTTGACGCTGGCGGTGCGCACCCGACGCTTGGTCTTGTGGAAGTCGAGCACCGCGTCATCCCAAGGCAGGCCGATGAATTCGATCATGCGCCGGGCCTGACCCTCCAGGTCATCCACCACCGCCTCGTATTGCACCTCCAAGAAGCGATCCGCCGGCAGCACCTTGCGCCAATGCGCCATGATCGCCTCGTAGTCGCGGTAGAAGCGGCCCAGTTCGGTCAAGTCGTAAGTGAACAGCTGTTCGCGCGCGAACAGCTTGGAGTAGCAGGACAGGCAGGTGTCCACCGGATCGCGCTTCACGTGGATGATGTGCGCGCCGGGCAGAACCAAAGGGATGAGGCCGGCGAGCAGGAAGTTGGACGGCATCTTGTCCACCACCCGGGCCTTGCCGCCGCCTAGCTTGGCGATTTCAGCCAGATAGTCCCGCCCGATCTGCGTGGCCACGTCCGGCGTCAGCGCCGATACGAGGGCCGCCGGGCCGCCGTAGGCGTCGGTCAGGGTCCGCATGGCGCTCAGTTCGCCGGCCCCGTGCACCGCCGCGTGCGAGGCCAGGATCTGCTCCAGCAAGGTCGTGCCCGACCGGGGCACGCCGATCACGAACACCGGCGCGTCCGACGGCGCGCCGCCGCCGCTCAGCCGCTTGAAGGTCTTGGCGTCCAGGGCCTGGCCGATCGAAGCGATCCACCGGCTGGTCTCATCGGCGTCATAGGCGAAGGTCTCGCGCATCATGCGGTTGCCTTCGTTCAGGTGCTCGAAGGCCCGCTCCGCGTCGCCGGCGTCCATCCAGGCCTTGCCCAGGGCGAAGCGCACGGCCGTCGCCTCGCTGCGCGCCAGCAAGACGCCCGGCCCGGCCAGGCGCTCCATGCGGGCGATATCGGGATCGGCGGCCTTGAACTTCTTCATGTCGCTCAGCGGCAGCCAGGCCGACGCCGAGTTCGGGAACCGCTCGATCACGGCTTTTAGGTCCGCCAGCGCCGCTTCCTTGTCGCCTTGCTCCGTCTTGACCGAGGCCCGGTTGATCATGGCCTTTTCGACCGTCAGGCCGCCCAGGGCGATGGCCTTATCAAACGCCAGAAGGGCCTGGTCCAGTTGGCCTTGGGCGTGCAGAGCCTCGCCCAAGGCCAGCAGGGCGTCGCCGCTTTGCGGCGCGGCCGAGACCGCCTGGAGCGCCACGTCCACCGCCTGGTCGGGGCGCTCCATGCTCACCAGCACCGACGCCTTGGCCGCCAGACCGCCAGGATGCAGCGGGGCGAAGGACAACAGGCCGTCGATCCAGCGCAGGGCGTCGTCATAGCGGCGGCGGGCGGTCTCCACGCCCGAGGCGTTGATATAGGCGTCGGCCAGTCGCGGATTGATGTCCATGGCCCGCCGGATCGACGCCAGGGCCTCGTCCGAGCGGCCGAGATCATTGAGCAGGGAGCCCAGGTTGCTGTGCGCCTCGGCATAGTTGGGCATGAGGGCCAGGGCCGCCTCATACTGCTGGCGCGCCTCGTCCAGTCGGCCCAGGCGCTTGAGCGTATTGCCCAGGTTGTTGCGCGCCAAGGCGTCGTCCGGCTTAAGCCCGACCACGCGGGTCAGACTCGCCAGGCTCTCTTCCAGCTTGCCGGCCTCCTGCTGGATGATGCCCAGATTGTTCCAAGCGCCCACCAGGGTCGGCTCAAGCCCCACCGCGCGGCGGGCGGCTTCCTCGCCCTCGGCCAGCAGGCCGCGCTGGCGGCACATCTCGGCCAGGTTGCTGAGATAAACGGGCGCCACCCGCGGCGCTTGGCAGGCGCGCCGTAGATTGTCGATCGCCAGATCGACATTGCCGAAAGCGTAGGCCATTAGACCGAGCAGATGTAGGGCGTCGCTTTGCCCCGGCCAGACGGCCAGGACCTGCTGGCACAGCATTTCGGCTGGGATATTCTGGCCCGCGTCCCAGTGAGCGTGCGCCTGGGCCAGAGCCTGGTCGATCGAAAGGCCGGGCGCGGACTGCGGCGTTGTGTTCATCACCTGGTATTTTGCACCGGACAAAGCCCCGCCGCCAGCCTTTGATTAGACCTTAAAACTTCCAGTTGGCCTTGATGGCCGCGGTATGGCTCTGGAAGTCCGAGCGGATGTCGCCCTGGTATTCCAGGCCGATGGACCAGCCTTTCAGCTGAGCATTGACGCCCGCGCCTATCGCCAGGCCGTCCGCGGCGGCGCGCTTGGCCGGCTCCTCGAAGGTCACCCCGGCCAGAGAGCCGGTGATCGGGATCGGGCCTGAGGTGTAGTCGTGGGTCCAGGCCAGGGTGAGGGTGGGGAAGAGCTTGCCGTAGGCCCAGCTGGCTACCCCGTCGTACTTGACGCCGGTTTCCTGGGTGAAGCTGTCCAGCGTGACCGCGTTGATCTGCATGTCCAACTGCCCGGCCCCGGCCTCGGCGTAGGCGGGGTTGGTCACATGGACCTCCCTGAAGCCGGTGTAGGGCGTCAGGTTGTAGCCCTGCCGGTTGATCACATAGCCGACCGTGCCGTTCAGCAGATACTGCTGGCCCTCGTATTGGGAGCCGGCTGTCACGTTGAAGGCGTCGATCCGCCGGGATTGCTTGTAGTTGTCCAAGGCGACCGCCGCCTCGCCCGATACCAGCCAGTGGCCGCCCCAGGCCTGGGGCTTCAGCGCGCCGTAGGCGGTGAACTGATAGCTGTCCACCCCCGTGGTCTCGCCCGTCAGGTCCTGATGGCCCGTGGCGTTGGCGTGCAGCCATGACACCGTCACGCCCCACAGGGCCTGGGGGGTGCGGTAGAGGTCCGCGCCGAACACCAGGCCGTAGTCCGTCGCGCCATAGGCCGAGGCGCTGTCGGTGCGCACCGCGCCGCCGCCCACGATCTTGCCCCACATCCCGCGGCCCTGCTCGCCGTAGACGTCGCCGTAGTAGTCGTCCGACAGGGAGGCCACCTGCACCTCGCCGCGCGCGGCGGCGAACACGTCCAGGTGCTGCAGGATGGCGTTCAGCGCAGGCGAGGTCGCCGCCACATTGGTCAGGGCGCTCAGCTGGGTGGGCGACATCTGGTTGAGGGCGTGTTCCTGCTGGGCCAGGGTCAGGCCGCTCAGATAGGTCAGGATGGTCGCCTGGAACTGCTGGGCTTGGCTGGAGCTCCCGCCCGCGATCTTGTCCAGCAGCACCCCGATGGGACTGGCCGGGCCGCCCTCCTGGTTGCCGACATAGGTCCATTTGGACGCCGGCGGCGGGGTAGGCGTCGACGTTGAGATTGGCGCGCCCAGGGTCAGCACCAGGTCCTGGAACGAGCCGGCCGTCACTGTGCTGATCGACACGTTGAAGCCGCTCACCACGCCGGTCACGCTGCTGCTGAGCGTCAGGGTCGAGGCCTGGATGATCGTATAGCTCTGGCCCGTGGCTAGGAGGGCCGGCGACAGCTGCTGCAGGCCCACGCCGCCGCCTGCGACATTGGCCGAGCCCGAGACGAACAGCTCGCCGTACCGGGTGGGCGAGGTCACGCCCGACATCAGGGCGCCGCCGGTCTGCGAGAAGCCGCCGGTGATGCTGATGGCGTTGTTGATCTGCAGCACCCCGGTGTTGACCAGGTTGTGGTTGCCCAGCACCAGAATATCGTTGAGCAGCACATTGCCCGACAGGGTGACGTTGCCGCCCGAGACCTCGTTTTCGGGAACCGTGTTGATCGAGCCGCTGGAGGTGGGCTGGATGGAATCCGAGATGGTCCCGATGGAGCCGTTCAGACCGGTCAGCAGACCGTAGACCGTGCCTGACCCGCCGGCGATGGTCAGGTCGGCGCCGCTGGCGTTGACGATATTGCCGGCGATCACGCCGCTGTTGGTGATCTGGCCGATCGTGCCGGACAGGTAGAGCGCCGTGGCGCCGGTGATGACGCCCGAGTTGTTGATCGCGCCAATCGAACCGGCGTTGAGAATGCCCGTGTGGCCGCTGATCATGCCGCTGTTGGAGATCAGGCCGATGGAGGCGCCGACATCGTTCCAGATCGCCGCGTTGCGGCTGGCGCGTGCCGATAGCGACTTGGTGACTCCAGCCGTCGTGATGACTCCAGCCGCCGTAGACGCGACGGTGGCTAGGATCGTGCCCGTGTTGATGATCGTTCCGATCGAGCCGGCATTGTAAATGCCGGTATTGCCTTCGATTACGCCGGAGTTGGTAATCTGGCCGATCGAGCCGACGACGGTTTGGCCCGAGGAGGTGGTGAAGGCGCCGTTCCACAAGGCGACCGAACCGGAGATGGTCCCTGCATTGATCAGCTGGCCGATCGCACCGGCGTTGTAAATGCCGGTTGCGCCGCCCAAGATCACGCCGCTGTTGTTCAGAACGCTGATCGAGCCGACGACGGTTTGGCCCGAGGTGCTGCCCGAGGACGTGAAGCCGCCGCTCCACAGGGCGACCGAACCGGAGATGGTCCCCGTATTGATCAGCTGGCCGATCAAGCCGGCGTTGTAAATGCCGGTTGCGCCGCCCGAGATCACGCCGCTGTTGTTCAGAACGCCGATCGAACCGGTTTTGCGCGCGACGTCATTGTAAACGCCAATATCTCCCTGGATCGAGCCCTGGTTGGTCAAGGTTCCGATCATGCCGGCGTTGTAGACGCCCGTGGAGTAGCCTGAGATCACGCCGCCCGACTGGTTGGTCAAGGCGCCGATGGACGCCATCGACTCCCCCAGGGGCGCCTTGGTGTAGGCTTGCACTATTCTCTTCTGCGGGCCCGATTCATTCACCAAACCGCCGCGCGAGAGGCTGCCCCCCATCATTCCGGAGTTGATCAGGGTTCCGATCACGCCCCTGTTGAAGACCGCGGCCCAGCTTGGTCCGACGATTGTCCCGCTATTGCTTAGGGTATCGATCACGCCCCAGTTGTAGACGCCCACTTGGTGGCTCGCGCCGATGATGCTGCCGCTATTGCTCAGAACATGGATCGAGCCTTGGTTCACCAAGCCCAGCCCACCGCTCATGCCGCCAACGCCCTGGATCACGCCCGCGTTGGTCAGCGTACCGATTACGCCTGAGTTGTAGACACCCTGGCTGTATCCCTGGATCAGCCCGTTGTTGGTGACGGCGCCAATGGTTCCCTGGACCACCAGGCCCGTCGAGCCGGACATGGCGCCTGAGGCCTGGTTGATGAACGCACCCAAGCTGCCCGTGTCGGCGACGCGGAGGCCATAGGCGCCGCCGAGGTCCCCGCTGTTCGACAGACTGACGAGGCTGCCCCCGACGTAGTCCGAAACCCGGGTCAGCCGCAGGTCATGGCCAACGGTCGACTCCGTGTAGGTGACGCCCAGGTTGTCGTAGCCGTAGAACGAACCCGACACGGTAAGGCCGGCCGCCGCGCTCGCCACCGTGACGGCTGGGTCGGTTGTCAGGTAGTTGGCGGTGGGAGACAGGCCTGAAAGGCTGACGCCGGCGTTGTTGAAGGAGGCCGTCCCCGAGACCAGCAATTCCGCGCCCGACCGAATCATCAGGTCCGCGTTGGTCTGAACATAGGCGCCGGTCACGCTGACGACCGCGCCCAGGGCCAGGAAGCGGTCGTTGAACAGCGTGTGCCCGCTGACGTTGATCGATTGATCCGTATAGACGCTGCCGACGATCGACAGGTTGGACAGGGTGTTGATCACGCCGCCTGAGCCGTTGGAGGCGGTGAGGGTCCCGGTCTGCGAATCGCTCGAAAGGGTCAGGTCGCGGGCGCTTTGGTTGTTGATCACGCCGGCGATCACACCGGAGTTGGTAATCGCGCCAATTGAGCCGCCGGATCTGATCGAAATGGCCGCCGAAGTACCGGAGATCGTCCCGCCAGAGTTGTTGACGATCGAGGTGATCGTTCCGCCGCGGCCGACTTTGATCCCTGCAAAGCTTGAGGTCGGAATGTCGGCGCCGATGGAGCCGGAATTGGTCAGCGTACCCAGCGTGCCGGGCACATAGACCCCGGCGCCGCCGAGCCCAGCCGCGGAGCCCAGGAGGGAGCCCGAATTGCTTAGGGCGCTCAGCGTACCGTCCACCGCGATCGCGTTAACCTGACCGACGATCAAGCCGCCCGTGTTGTTGACGATCGAGGCAGCGACCACGCTCGTGACGAGTTCGACGCCGTTGCTGCCATTTATGCGGCCGCTGTTCGACAGGGTGGTCTGGCCCGAACCCGTGGCGGTGATCGCCGCGGCGGTGGTCGCAATCGTGCCTGTATTGGTTACGGTGAAGCCGCCGCTGTTCCAGGTCTGAGGGGCGTTGGTGGCCGTGCTGACGATGGTGTCCGCATGGGCCTTGGACGGATAGGCCTGGATGAACGCGGCGGCCGCGCCGGCTGCGGCGAGGCAGGTGGTGACTAGCAGGGCCTGGCGCTTGATCGGTTCGGACGCGGGCGCTTTGAGCCCGATCGAAAGCGCGCGCAGATGTATCTGACCCACAGTCGCCCCCACCCCAACGGGTTATCGACGTCTGTCAATAAACCCTTAATTGTCCCCTGATTGCGTCATGCCCGACGGCGCGAGTTATGTCTAGAGTGCGCGTGTCGCCATTCGCGTTGGGACAGCACAATCTTAGCTTTGTTGGATATTGCCGCTTGCCGCCGGGCCCGTTTCGCGCACGGGGCGAACTGAAACGCCGTCGGTCCACGGGCATTCCGCTCATCAATGCTTGCCTACACTGTGCGGCCCGCCTCTCGACCACTTAGGGCCGGCCTCTGCGGGAAGGAGCAGGCCACAAACCGGACGTTTCTTCGATTACCGGCGCGTCAGGCGCCTAGAGCCGCCAGGCGCAGGGTGGTGTCGCCAACGAAGGCGTGGGAGCCGATGTGAGTGAGCTTGGATTGGGTGTCCAGCCAGATCTTGCCGCCAATAGCCCGCCAGCGGTGGCAGAAGGCGAAGTCCTCGCTCAGGTAGACGCCGGTCTGTGGGTCGATGAGCGAGTCGAACAAAGCGTATTGGTGCTGACTCTTTTGCTCGCGCCGCGGATAGGCATGGATCGTGCCGTACTTCAGCTCGGGGTGGGCGTCGATCAGCTTGAGCAGGACGCTGCGCTGGATGAGCATGAAGCCCGTGCCTGCATAGACCCCCGTGGCGAAGTCATCGCGTCTTTCGAGTTCGCTCCCTTCGCAGAAGGCGCCGACGTAGCTCAGGGCCGAAAGCTCGGGCGTTTCGCCGTAGAGCGCCTGCCGCTGAGGGCTTTCTTTCCACTCGGTTATCTTGAGCGGATAAAGACCGGCGACCACGTCCTCGCCGAACCGCAGCAGGCGTCCCAGCGCGTCCGGCTGAAACCGGATGTCGGCATCGATGAACATCAGGTGGGTCAGGTCGGGCGAATCCAGGAACGCGGCCACCAGGGTGTTGCGGCTGCGCGTGATCATGGCGTCGTTGCCGAGCAGCGCGAGCTGGATGCGGAAGTCGTGCTGTCCCGCGTACTGCATCAGGTCGATGACCGACTCGACGTAGCCCTGCGTCAGGAGTCCGCCGAAGCAGGGCGTGGCGATCATGATCGCTAACCCCGAGAGACTCTTTGCGCCGGTCATGTCAAAGCCTCTGGAATCGCCCCTGCCGATTTAGCGGTAATCGAGTCGTTCCGGGGCCGCCAGCGATGATGCTCAGTTTCCTGTGTATTTCGGGCCGCACACTAGCCGAGCGGACGCTTCTCGAGTTTGCGGGCCAGGGTCCGCCGGTGCATGCCCAGCCGGCGCGCCGTCTCGGAGATGTTGAAGTCGGTTTCCACTAGCGTCTGGTGGATGCGCTCCCATTCCAGGGTCTTGATCGAGGTGGGCCGCTGGCTGATCGGCGTGCTCACGTCGCCGGAGCCCTTGGCGAACGCCGCCTCAATGTCGTCGCTGTTGGAGGGCTTGGCCAGGTACTGGCAGGCGCCGAGCTTGATCGCCTCCACGGCCGTCGCGATGCTGGCGAAGCCGGTCAGCACCACGATCAGCATGTCCGGGTTGTGCTGGTGCAGGGTTTCCACGCAGGCCAGGCCGGACTCGCCCGCCAGCTTGAGGTCCACCACGGCATAGCCCGGGCTGGCGGCCTTGAGCCGCTCAACCACTTCAGCCTGGCCCGCGGCGTGGTCCACCACATAGCCCTTGCGCTCGAACGAGCGCTGCAGGGCCGCCGCGAACTTGGCGTCGTCCTCCACGATCATCAGCCGTCTTGTCGTTGTCATCGCGCCACCGCTATTTCCAACGCGCTCAGGGGTACGGCGATCTTAACCTCGGCGCCGATGTCGCGGTTGCGCGCCTCCACGCGTCCGCCCAGCTTGCGCACCACATTGACCACCAGAAACAGGCCCAGGCCGCCGCCTTGCCGCCCCTTGGTGGATTGGTAAGGCTTGCCGAAGTCGGCCAGCATCGCCGGGGTGAATCCGGGCCCCAGATCGAGCACCGCGATGGTCAATTGATCGCTTTCGATCCCCACGCGCATGAATACGGCGTCGGGGGACGCCTCATAGGCGTTGTCGAGCAGATTGGTGATCGCCTGCTTGAGGGCCGAGTCCGCCACGATCTTTCGGTCGGGCAGGAGGCTGTCGTCATAGTTCGCGACGGACGGTCCGCGCCGCCCTTTCCACTCTTCGAAGATGGTGCTGAGATAGCCCTTCAGGCTGGCCGCGCTGGCGGCTTCGGCGCGGGCCTCTCCGGCCGACAGCAGCACGCCGGTGACGATCGCCTTGCACCGCGCGACCTCGGACCGCATCTCCTCGATTTCCGCGGCCAGTTCGGGATCCTCCGACAGCTTGGGCATTTGCCGCCAGTCGCCGAGGATCACGTCGAGGGTGGATAGAGGCGTGCCCAATTCGTGCGCCGCTCCGGAGGCGAGCAGGCCCATGCGCACGATGTGCTCTTCCTCGATGGCCCGTTGGCGAAGCCTCGCCAGCCGCTGATCGCGCAGGCGCAGGTTGTTGTTGATGCGGCTGATGAAGAACACCAGGAGCACGGCGTCCAGGGCGAAGCCCACGAGGGCCCCGCGGACATAGAGTTCGAACAGGCCGGGCCCGTTGGGGGGAAGCTGCAAGGGCTGATAGGCGAAGGTGAGGCTGACGAAGCAGAAGAGGGACACCGCGACCATGGCCCAGGTGGCCCAGGCCTCGAGCAGGACCGCGCCCAAGATCACCTGCAACAGGTAGAGGGCGGTGAACGGGTTGGTGGGGCCGCCGCTCAGATAGAGCAGGGCGGTGAGCACCAGGGTGTCGAAGGTGAGGTTGAGCAACAGCTCGGTGTTGGTGATGGGCGAAGGCCAGCGCAGCCGCAGCAGGCTGAGCAGGTTGCCCGTGATGAAGATGGCCAACACGGACCCCATGTCCACCATGGGCAAACGCACCTGCATGCCCAGTTCGACCACGGCCATGGTCGCGAGCTGCCCGGCTACCGCGATCCAACGAAGCTGGACCAGCAGCAGCAGATTGTCGCGGGTCGTCGCTACGGCCTGCGGGGGCTGCGGCGCGGCGGCGGGGTGGTCAGGGACTTGCGCCATCGGGCGGTGCGGCGCCTCCGTGTGAAAGGCGACGGCGAGCGCGCGCCGCCTCCAGGGTGGGCCAAAGACCCCATAGTACCGCCATTACAGCCAGGGCGAACCAGGTCAAAGCATAGGCGAGGTGGCTGTTGGGAAATTTGATCACCGTCAAGCCCCCGCGCGGCCAGCCGCCTGGATTGGGCGCGGCGTCCGCGTCGATGAAGTAGGGCGCGGTGGGAGAAACGCCCCGCGCTCTGGCGATCGCGGCCACATCGCGTGAGTACCAATGGTCGGTCGCAGGCGCGTTGGCGCGCAGGAAACCGCCGCGCGGCTCGCTGATGCGCAGCAGGCCCTTCACCGTGGCATGCCCGTCGATCAGGCCGGCCTGGCGGGCGCTCTGCGCCGCGGCGTCAGCTGTCACGAAGCCCCGATTGATGAGGACGAAGTAGCCCCCGTCCGCGTGCAAGGGCGTGAGCACCCAATAGCCAGGCCCCTCCTCGGTCACGGCCTGGACCAGGGTCTCGCGGTTGTTGAGATAGGTCCCGCCCAGGACGACATGGCGGTACTCGTCCCGGGCCGCAGAAACCTGCGCCCAGTCGGCCGGGCCAGGCGGGCTGACCGGGGCGGCGGCGACGCGGGCGCCCACCCGGGCGATCAGGTCAAGCTTCCAAGCCAGCCGCTCCAGTTGCCACACGCCCAGCGCAAAGAGCATCGCCGCCAGCAGGGCGCTGGCGGCGAGAACGGCTAGACGACCGTGAAAAGCGGAATCCGCGCGGGAATCCCGCGTGGTCATGGCGCCTGCCGCATTTGCTCCGCGGATACAGGCATCATGTTGGTTTGCAGGTGGTGCATCACCCACATAGAGCCGCTCAGGACGATCCCCAGAAGCAGGCCCGTGAACAGAAGGGCCAACAGGGTCCAGCCTTGCTCGGATTTGCTGTTCATATGCAGGAAGTAGATCATGTGGACCACCACCTGCACCGCCGCCAGGATCATGACCACGAAGCCCAGAACCGTCGGATTGGTCACCGCATGGGTCATGACCAGCCAGAACGGGATAGCCGTGAGGGCGCCCGCCAGCAGGAAGCCCGTCACATAATCCTTGCGGGTGACATGAAATCCGCCGCCACCGTGGTCCGCGTGCGCCGTCGCATGTTCGCCCATCACATGGCTCCGATCAGATAGACAAAGGAAAACACCCCGATCCAGATCACGTCGAGGAAGTGCCAGAACAGACTGAGGCACATCAGGCGGCGCTTGGTGACGGCGTTGAGGCCGCGGCGGGACACCTGGGTCATCAGGGTGACCAGCCAGATGATGCCGCAGGTCACGTGCAGCCCGTGGGTGCCGACCAGGGTGAAGAAGCTGGACAGGAAGGCGCTGCGCTGCGGGCCGTTGCCTTCCAGGATCAGGTGGGTGAACTCCTTCAGCTCGAGGCCGATGAAGCCGAGGCCGAACAGGCCGGTGATCCCCAGCCACATGAGCGTCTGCTGCTTGCGTTCTTCCTGCACGGCGATCATCGCCATGCCGTAGGTGATCGACGAACACAGCAGGAATGCGGTGTTCAACGCCACGGTGGGCAGGTCGAACAGCTCCGCGCCGGTCGGGCCGCCGGCGTAGGCGCGGCCGAGCACGCCATAGGTGGCGAACAAGCCCGCGAACAGCAGGCAGTCGCTCATCAGGTAGATCCAGAACCCCAAAAGGGTGCTGCTCTCCGGATGGTGCTCCTCGGCCAGGTGGAAGGTGAGGCGATCCGATGGGGTGTGGACCGCCGAGCTATGGGCTTTGCTCATGCGACGTTCCTCAGGGCTTCCGTGCGCTCGCCTTCCACCGCGATCACGTCGGACGCGGGGATATGGAAGTCACGGTCTTCGTTGAAGCTGTGGACGATGGCGCCGCCGATCACGACGAACAGGCCCAGCGCCGCCAGCCACCACATGTGCCAGACCATGCCGATGCCGCACGCGGTGGCGAAGCCGGCCAGAACCAAGCCCGCGCCGGTATTGCGCGGCATGTGGATGGGGATGAAACCCGCCACCGGCCGTTGATAGCCGTGGGTTTTCATGTCCCACCAGGCGTCCTGCTGGTGCACGACGGGGGTGAAGGCGAAGTTATAGGCCGGGGGAGGCGAGGAGGTCGACCACTCCAGAGTGCGGCCGTTCCATGGATCGCCCGTCAGGTCGCGCAGCTCTTCGCGCTTCATGATGCTGACTGCGATCTGCGCCAGGAAGGCCAGGATGCCCACCAGGATCACGCCCGCGCCCAGGGCCGCGATGAGGAACCAGGGCCGCAGGGACATATCGTCGAAATGGCTGAGGCGGCGGGTCACGCCCATCAGGCCGAGCACGTAGAGCGGCATGAAGGCTAGGTAGAAGCCAACGAGCCAGCACCAGAACGACACCTTGCCCCAGAAGGGTTCGAGCTTGAAGCCGAAGGCCTTGGGGAACCAGTAGTTGATGCCGGCGAACATGCCGAAGACAACGCCGCCGATGATCACATTATGGAAGTGGGCTATCAGGAACAGGCTGTTGTGCAGCACGAAGTCGGCCGAAGGCACCGCCAGCAGCACGCCGGTCATGCCGCCGATCACGAAGGTGACCATGAAGCCCAGGGTCCACAGCATCGGCAGCTCGAACCGCACGCGCCCGCGGTACATGGTGAAAAGCCAGTTGAAGATCTTCGCCCCCGTGGGGATGGAGATGATCATGGTGGTGATGCCAAAGAAGGCGTTCACGTCGGCGCCCGCGCCCATGGTGAAGAAGTGGTGCAGCCACACCACATAGGCCAGTACGGTGATCGCCACCGTGGCGTAGACCATCGAGGTGTAGCCGAACAGGCGCTTGCCGCTGAAGGTGGAGACCACCTCGGAGAACACGCCGAAGGCGGGCAGGATCAGGATGTAGACCTCCGGGTGGCCCCAGATCCAGATCAGGTTCACGTACATCATCGGGTCGCCCCCAAGGGTGTTCGTGAAGAAATGCGCGCCCACGTAGCGGTCGAGCGACAGTAGGGCCAGAACCACGGTCAGCACCGGGAAGCTGGCCACGATCAGGATGTTGGTGCACAGCGCGGTCCAGGTGAAGATCGGCATCCTCATCAGGGTCATGCCCGGCGCGCGCATCTTGATGATGGTGATGACCAGATTGACTCCGGACAGCAGGGTGCCAATCCCGGCCACCTGCAGCCCCCATATGTAGTAGTCCACTCCCACGTCAGGGCTGGCGCCTATGCCCGACAGGGGCGGATAGGCCAGCCAGCCGGTGCGGGCGAAGTTGCCGATGAACAGCGACATCATGACGATGACTGCGCCCCCCACGGTCATCCAGAAGCTGAAATTGTTCAGGAACGGGAAGGACACATCGCGCGCGCCGATCTGCAGCGGCACGACCAGGTTCATCAGGCCGACCACCAGGGGCATGGCCACGAAGAAGATCATGATCACGCCGTGGGCGGAGAATACCTGGTCGTAGTGCGACGGGGGCAGATAGCCGTGCGAAGAGCCGAACGACATGGCCTGCTGCGCACGCATCATCAAGGCGTCGGCGAAGCCGCGCAGCAGCATGACGACGCCCAGAACGATGTACATCACGCCGATCTTCTTGTGATCGATGCTGGTGAACCACTCTTTCCAGAGATAGCCCCACAGCTTGAAGCGGGTGATCAGGCCCGCGACCGTGAGTCCCCCCAGCGCCACCATGACGAAGGTGCCCATGATGATGGGCTCATCGAGCGGCAGGGCGTCTATTGTTAGGCGCCCGAATATGAACTTGATGAGTTCGGCAGTGGTTGGCATCGGTCAACTCGGCAATGATGTCTGTTGGGGCGTCGCTTAACGCGTCTGGCGCGGCGGCAGGGGCTTGCCGTCCGGCCCGCAAAGGACCTTCTCGGCGACAGCCAGTTTCATGGCGGCGTGCATCGCGTCGCCGCGCTTGCATCCGTCTCCGGACGCAGCGCACTGGTCGACGATGTCCAGGAACAGGCCTGGGTCCACGCTGGCGAAGTAGCTGACCGGCTGATTTTGGCTAGGCTGGGTTAGGCCGACATAGGCCTCCCGCGTGAGCCGGGCGTCGCCGGCGCGGGCGTTGGCCGCCCAAGTGGCGAAGTCGGCGTCGGACAGGCCCCTGACCTTGAAGCGCATGCCCGAGAAGCCCGCGCCGCTGTAGTTGCCCGAGAAGCCGTCATAAACGCCGGGCTGGTTGATCACGGCGTGTAGCTGCGTCTGCATGCCGGGCATGGCGTAGATCTGGCCGGCGATGGCCGGCATGGCCAGGGAGTTCATCACCGTGGAGGCGGTGATCTTGAAGGCGAGCGGGCGGTCGACCGGCGCGGCCAGCTCGTTCACCGAGGCCACGCCGAGCTCCGGATAGATGAAAAGCCATTTCCAATCGAGCGCGACGACGTCCACTTCGAGGGGTTTGACCCCGGCGGGGATCGGGCGATTGGGTCCCAGGCGCGACAACGAGCGATAGGGATCCAGCGTGTGGCAGGTGACCCACGTCACCGCGCCCAGCACCATGATGATCGCCAGGGGAGCCCCCCACACCGCGAATTCAAGGCGAGTCGAATGATGCCATTCAGGATCATACGGCGCGGCCGTATTGGATTCCCTGTATTTCCAGGCAATAAACAAGGTTAGGCCGATAACTGGAACAATAATTAACAGCATCAGGCCCGTAGATAGCAACACAAGGTCGCGTTGCTGCAATGCGATATCCCCCGATGGGTTCATCACAACCATCTTACATCCTGCCAATCCACTAAGAAGGCAGGCGCCTAACATCGCTCTGATAAGCCGCACGATCCCAAACCATTTTTCGAGAGACACGTATTTTTGCGCTGCAATAAGATGTGTGCGGCTGCGGCGCCATTGGACCGTTTGTCCAAGGCGCAACTCACTGCAACCAATGCCTGGGAAGTACGCTGAACCAGGGTCGGGCGCTGAATAACAAAGCATGCGCCCCTCAAGATAACAGTTGCGCGTTCCGCTAGCTGAGGCATGCTCACGGGCAAGACCGCTTTAGCGGCGACAGGGTAAGGAAACGGAGGAACGGGATGAGCCACGTGTATGCTTGGCCGTCTGCTTTGCGTAGCGATAGGCAGGCGAAGCAACGGATCGGGCGACGGCCCATGTCGGCTGTTGCGATGGACAACGGCGTCGCCTTAGGGCTCAGCAATCTGCCGCAAACGCTTGACGGCTTTGTCTGGGCCATATTGGCGATCGCGGTTTTCCCGCAGACGATTTTCCAAAGTTGGGCGCCGGCCACCGCGCTGGCCGCGAGCCTCGCCATCTGGCTCTTGGCCTATCCCGTCATGGCCGTGGCCGCCCGCTGCTTTGTCCGCGAGGGCGGCGCCGGTTCGGCGGTGCAGCTTGCCGGTGCGCGCGTTCTGCTGGGCATTTCGACGGCGGCCGTCGCCTTCATGCCGGGCGAAGGTCATGCCGTCCTGGCGCCGTGCCTGCTGATCGCGTGCCGCCTTGGCCAGGGTCTGGCGATGGGCGCCCTGGCGCGCCGGGGACTGGTTTCAGTCAATGGTGGCGGTCGCGCCCTGGGGCTGACGCTCGGCGTGCTGCTGGGACTGACGGCGGCGGCCGGTATCTTGGGCGCACTGGCTGCGGTGCTTCAGGGACCGGACTTCCTGGCGTGGGGATGGCGCTATCCCTTCGTTCTCGCCATTCCGGTCAACATGGTGGCGCTGTTCGTCGACCTGCGACTGCCCCTGCCTGCCGGGGAACGACGCGGCCTGCGTCTGGTGTCCTCCTTGGACGCGCCGGTCGGTCTCAAGCGCTAAGGTCCTTTGCGAAGGCCGAGGCGCAGGCCTCGGCCGATGCTTCTATCGGGCGCTTTTGAGCGTCATGCGATAACCCGCTACGCCTCGGCGCGAAGCGGGTTTTTCGGTAATAAGAGACCTTGAATCCCTTAGCCCTACAGGATTGGGGCCGGCGTATCGAACGTCCGGCTTGGCTCGGCGACTCGTTGCTGGGTTGCCCAATCCTTGTGCGAAACACATCGCGACATGGTCGCCGCCGAGTCTTACGCGAGCGAGGGCGCGCCCTCGCGCCCAATGGCGGTAGACAGCCTTCGCCGAACGGTGGTGGACAACCATTGCTCGCCTTACGCGATAAGGCTAAATCCAAACGAACGCCTTTGGCCCTTGTGAGGGCCGCTTACCCACGGGGACCCCAGTCTGGGCCATGCAGGACGATATTTTAAACTTGGCCTATGAGGTTTCTCGGGTCACCGAGGAGAAGATCGATCTGATCGATAGCGTTATGCGCCAGACCAATCTGCTGGCGATAAACGCCCGCATCGAAGCGGCCCGTGCGGGATCCAGCGGCGCGGCCTTCTCCGTGGTGGCCCAGGAAATGGGGATCGTGGCGTCCGACATCAGCCGTATTTCGCGTGAGTTGCGGAGCGCCATCGGGGACAATATCGAACGCCTCGAGAAGGCCGGTTCCGGCATGGTTCAGCAGTTCCGGGGCGCGCGTTATGGCGATCTGGCGCTGAACGCCATCGAAATCATTGATCGCAATCTGTACGAGCGGTCCTGCGACGTTCGTTGGTGGGCCACCGACAGCGCCGTGGTCGACGCCGTCGAGAACGGCGGCGAGGACAGCTGCGCCTATGCCAGCAGCCGGCTCGACACCATTCTCAGATCCTACACCGTCTATATCGACCTTTGGATCGCCGACGCCTCCGGGCGTGTCGTGGCCACGGGCCGGCCGAACCGTTATCCCCGCGCCCGCGGGTTGGACGTGTCGAAGACCGAATGGTTCCGCCAGGCCATGGCCACGCGGTCGGGCGACGATTTCGCCGTGACCGATATCGAGACCAACGCCGCCCTCGATCAAGCCGCCGTGGCGACCTACGCCACCGCCATCCGCAGCGGCGGCCAGTCGGACGGGAAGGCCATCGGCGCCCTGGGGATTTTCTTTGACTGGGCCCCGCAGGCTCAGGCGGTCGTCAAGGGCGTCGGCCTGTCCGAGGAGGAATGGCAAGCCTGCCGGGTGTTGCTGATCGACGCCAAACATCGAGTGATCGCGGCCTCGGACGACACGGGGGTGCTGCGTGACCAGTTTCTGCTGCAGACCGACGGCGCCAAGCGGGGCTACATGGTCGATGGCGATCGACTGGTCGCCTATGCCCTGACGCCAGGCTATGAGACCTATCAGGGTCTGGGCTGGTACGGCGTTATCGAAAGCCGGCTGGCCGCCTCCATGGCCCCGCAAAAGGCTGTGGCCTAAGGGACGGCCGCAGACGCGCTCGGCCATCGGAAAATCCTACCTATGCTTTAGCAGGTACGGTTAACGAACATATATCGGCGTCGCTTCAGTTCATCATGAAGTAACCACGTAGATATGTGTAGATTTAACAGGTGGCGTTTATGGTCTATCCATGCTCGCCGTCGCTCGTTTCACACCGCGGACCCATGCGCGCCAATCCATTGGCCTGGGATCGACGCCGACGCCCATGGTGCGGCGGTGGCGCCGGCGGCTTGAATGCATCTTTGAATCCGACGCGGATCCTTGCGCGGAGGCGCTGACGGCGCGCGCGCTGGAGGCGCGCGATCGACACCGCCAGATCACCGAGAATTTTAAGGCTCGGATCTGCGCGGGCGAGCTGGACTTCGCCGAGGCGGCGCGTCTGTTGACCGCTGAAGCCGACCTCAACCTACAGGCCATGCTGTCGATCGCGGCGGACCAATTGGCGCAGGATCATGGGCCCGCACCTGGACGCTACGCCATTTTTGGGCTGGGCAAGTTCGGCGGAGCCGAAATGACCCTGGGGTCGGATCTGGACCTGCTGTTCGTGTTTGAGCCAACCGACGCCGAGGCGGAAGTGCGCGCCCAAGACTATTTCGGGCGCCTGGCCATGCGCCTGACCCATCTGCTGGTGAGCGCTCCGGACTGGCGCGCGGCCTGCGAAGTCGATTTTCGCCTGAGGCCGCACGGCGTCGACGGCCCGCTGGCCACGCCGCTTTCGGCGCTCAGCCACTATCTGCGCAAGGAAGCCTGGGTGTGGGAGCTTCAGGCGCTCACCCGTCTGCGGGCGGTCGCCGGATGCGAGCAACTGGCCAAGGCTGTTGAGCATCTGGCTCGGCAGACCATCGTCGAGCGATGCCGGACGATTGATACTGACGCGGAGGTCGCCGCCATGCGCGCATTGCTCGACCTGGAGCGACCGCCGCGGCACGAATGGGATCTGAAGAACAGGCCCGGCGGCCTCGTTGACATTGAGTTCATCGCCCAGGCCCTCCAGCTGGCAAGCGCGCGGGACGGCGCCCCGATCCTGGCGGCCAACACCGGCGAGGCTTTGGACCGGCTGGCGCAAGGCGGACGGCTGGCGCCGGCCCTGGCTCGCCAGCTGAAGGCGACCTGGGGCCTGTTGTCCGCGCTGCGCCAACTTCAGTCGGCGTTCGGCGTGGCCGATCTTGGCCGGCTCAAAGGCGTGGAAAGGGCGGCGCTGGAGGCGATGACGGCCCTCAAGTGTAGGGGGGTTCGCGGCCGGCTGGAGACAGGATGCCCGCGCACGCGCGGACTGTTCGAAGCGATCGTACAGCCCTTGCAGGACCGCGCCGCCGCCTGAGGCGCGCCCATCGGATGAATTGTGGATGAACGGAAAGAGCGATTTCCGTTCAGTATCGTTCACGCAGTCTGGCAGGCTCCATTCAGCGGCGATCAGCGCCTGACCGGATCATCCGGCCCTGGCGTCCGTTATAGCCCGGGTGAGTGCGTCAGATGCTCATGAGGTCCAGATGCTGCTCAGACTAAGTTTTGCGTGCGCCGGTCTACTGGCGCTCCTCGGCGGCGCGCCCGCCCAAGCCGCCGCCTTCAGCGCTCACGACCTCGCGCTGGTCAATCGAATTACTTGGGGCCAGAGCGCATCGGCCATGGCCGATTTCGCCCGTCTGGGACCTGACCGCTGGCTGGACGGGCAGCTGCATCCTGCCTCTGAGGATCGTCTGCCGAACGTCGCCCAGGCCGAAATCGACGCCGTGCCCGTCTCCACGACGCCCATGGCGACGCTCGTGGTGAACCTGGACGCCCAGAACAAGGCCGCCAATCAGATCGCGGACCCCGATCAGAAGAAGGCGGCGCAACAGGCCCATCAACAGGCCTTGAACGACCTTGGACGCCAAGCGGCGGCCCGGTCGCTGTTGCGCGACCTTTATTCGCCCAATCAACTGCAGGCGCAGATGACGTGGTTCTGGTTCAATCACTTCAACGTGCATCTCTACAAACGCGACATACGGGCGATGGTGGGGGACTACGAGGAACGTGCGCTGCGGCCGCGCGCGCTGGGCCGGTTCCGCGACCTTCTGGAAGCGACGCTGCGCCATCCGGCGATGCTCCGCTACCTGGACAACGATCAGAACGCCGTGGGGCGCATCAACGAGAACTACGCACGGGAGATCATGGAGCTTCACACCATGGGCGTGGGCTCGGGCTACACCCAACAGGACGTCCAGGAGCTAGCGCGCATCCTGACGGGCGTGGGCGTCGACCTTTCGCCCAACGCCCCCAACATGAAGCCGGAGTATCGCCCGCTCTATGTTCGTGCGGGCCTGTTCGAGTTCAATCCGAACCGGCACGACTTTGGCGACAAGGTGTTTCTCGGCCACAAGATCCATGGGTCCGGTTTCGGCGAGGTTGAGCAGGCCCTCGATATTCTCGCGCGCGAACCGGCCACGGCGCGCCATATCTCCCTGCAGATCGCCACTTTCTTCCTGGGCGATACGCCGCCCGACCCGGTGGTGGACCGCATGGCGCAAACCTTCCGGCGCAGCGACGGCGATATCGCCCAGGTTTTGCAAACCCTGTTCCGCTCGCGCGAGTTCGACGCCTCCTTGGGACACAAGTTCAAGGATCCGGCGCACTTCGCCGTCTCCGCCGTGCGGCTGGCCTATGACGACCGGGTGATTCTCAACACCGGTCCGATCCAGGGTTGGCTGAACCGCATGGCGCAAGGCCTGTATAACCACGAGACGCCTGACGGTTATCCCATGATCGCCGCGGCCTGGAATGGGCCGGGCCAACTCGCGGTGCGATTCGAGATCGCCCGCCAGATTGGTTCGGGCTCCGCTGGCCTGTTCAGACCTGACGGGCAGGGCGCGCTGGACCGTCCTGGGTTCCCCCTGATTCAGAACGCGCTTTACTACCAGGGCCTATCTGACGCCCTGGGCGCGTCCACCAAGGCGGTGCTCGATCAATCCACCTCCGCCCAGGATTGGAACACCCTGTTCCTGTCGTCGCCGGAATTCATGTTCAGATGAGGACGCGACTATGAACCGCCGTCAGCTATTGGCCGCTTCTCTGGCCGCGGCGCCGGTCGTGATCGCCGGCCGGGTATGGGCGGCGCCCCAGGCCGACAGCCGACTGCTGGTGGTCTTCCTGCGCGGCGCCTACGACGCGGCCAATGTGGTGATACCCACCAGCAGTGATTTCTATTACCAGGCCCGTCCCTCGCTCCACATCGCCCGGCCCGATCCCAACGACCTCAACGCGGCGCTTCCCCTGGACGCGGACTGGAGCCTGCACCCCGCCCTCAAGGATTCCATCTACCCCCTGTGGCAAAAGCGGCAGATCGCCTTTGTGCCGTTCGCCGGGACCGATGATCTCTCGCGCAGCCATTTCGAGACGCAAGACACGATCGAACTTGGCCAGCCTTTGCAGGGTTCGCGCAACTACGGCTCGGGATTCATGAGCCGCCTCTACGATCAGTTGACCGACGCCCGCCCCATCGCCTTCACCGATCAGCTCCCCCTGACCTTCCGTGGCGGAAAGCCCATCCCGAACTTCGGTCTTGGCGGTCTGGGCAAGCCGGGCGTCGACGATCGTCAGGCCAAGCTGATCCAGGACATGTACCGGGGCCAGCTCCTCGGCGCCTCGGTTTCCGAAGGGTTCGCCGTGCGCGATGACGTCTATCGCGCCATATCGGCCGAAATGGCCGCAGCCAGTCGCGGCGCGGTGACGGCGAAGGGCTTTGAGTTGTCCGCCCGCCGCATCGGCCGACTGATGCAGACCGACTACACCCTGGGCTTTGTGGACGTGGGCGGTTGGGACACCCATGTGAACCAGGGTGCGGCGAGCGGCTATCTGGCCCAGCGCCTGGGCGAGCTTGGACGCGGACTGGCGGGTTTCGCCGACGAGATCGGCCCCGATGTTTGGGACAGGACCACCGTGGTCGTTGTGTCCGAATTCGGACGCACCTTCCGCGAGAATGGCGACAGGGGCACGGACCACGGCCATGGCAGCGTCTATTGGGTCATGGGCGGCTCGGTGAAGGGGGGCCGCATCGCCGGCGATCAGGTCGCCGTCGCCCAGGCCAATCTCAACCAGAACCGCGACTATCCCGTGTTGACCGATTACCGCGCCTTGATCGGCGGACTGCTCCAACGCACCCAGGGGCTTGGCGCGGCGCGGCTTGGCCAGGTTTTCCCCGGCGTTCAACCCAAAAATCTGCAACTGGCGTGAACCCCGCGAGGGTTTTTGGGGTGAGTTGACCGGCGGCGCCGGGCCTGTGGGTTTGAGGCCCGGCTTTACGCCCGAAAATCCAGCGCTTTTAAGCCGCCGCGCGCGCTGGCGCATTTGCGCTGGTCAGACTCGTTACGGACCCGCAAGTTGGGGCGGACGAGCGAAGTGGGGAGGGCCGATTGGCCAAGATACCTCCAGGCGTAGGACCCAGACATCCCCAGGTGGTGGTGCTGGTGGGGGCGAGCGGCGACCTGGCGCGGCGCAAGCTCCTGCCCGGCCTGTTCCATCTGTGCAGCGCGGGCTTCATCCCCGACTGCCGCATCGTCGGGGTCTCGCTGGATGAGATCGACGCTGACGCCTTTCGCGCCCTGGCCAAGGCGGCCATCGAGGAGTTCTTCCCGCGCAAGGTCAAGGCGGCGGACTGGTCCGCCTTCGCCCAGCTATTGGACTATGTATCCCTGGCCGCCGGGCCGCAGGCGTTGAACGCCGCCGTGCTCAAGGCCGAACAGGCCCTGGGCGGCGAGGTCAGACGCCTGCATTATCTGAGCGTGCCGCCTGCCGCGGCTCTGCCGGCCGTGCGCCTGCTGGGCGAAGCTCAGCTGGTCGAGCGCTCGCGCATCGTCATGGAGAAGCCGTTCGGCACCGACCTGGAAAGCGCGGTGGTTCTCAACGCCAAGCTGCACGAGGTGTTCGCCGAGGAGCAGATCTTCCGTATCGACCACTTCCTGGGCAAGGAGCCGGCCCAGAACATCCTGGCCTTCCGCTTCGCCAACGGCCTGTTCGAGCCGATCTGGAACCGCACCTTCATCGACCACGTGCAGATCGACGTGCCCGAGACCCTGGGGCTGGGCGCGCGCGCGGGCTTTTACGAGCAGACCGGCGCCTACCGCGACATGGTGGTGACCCACCTGTTCCAGATCCTGGCCTTCATGGCCATGGAGCCGCCCACGGCCCTGGAACCCAAGCCGATCAGCGAGGAGAAGAACAAGGTGTTCCGCTCCATGCTGCCCGTCGATCCCAAGGACGTGGTGCGCGGCCAATACAACGGCTATCGCCAGGAGGAGGGGGTCGACCCGGAATCCGACACCGAGACCTTCATCGCTCTCAAATGCCTGATCGATAATTGGCGCTGGGCGGGGGTGCCGTTCTTCCTGCGCACCGGCAAGAAGATGGCCGAGGGCCAGAGGATCATCTCGATCGCCTTCAGAGAGCCGCCCAAGAGCATGTTCCCGGTGGGCTCGGGCATCGGCGCCCAGGGCCCCGACCATCTGACGTTCGATCTGGCCGACGCGTCGAAGATGTCGCTGTCCTTCTATGGCAAGCGGCCTGGGCCGGGCATGCGGCTCGACAAGCTCAGCCTGCAATTCGCCATGCACGACACCGGCCTGGCGGGAGACGTGCTGGAGGCTTACGAGCGACTGATCCTCGACGCCATGCGCGGCGACCACACCCTGTTCACCACCGCCGAGGGCATAGAGCGGTTGTGGGAGGTGTCGATCCCGCTCCTGGAAAACCCTCCGCCGGTGCGCCTGTATCCGCCCGGCGCCTGGGGGCCGAAATCGATCCATCAATTGGTGGCGCCGCATGCTTGGCGACTGCCGTTTGAACGGGCGTGGCGCGACCCCAACCGTGAGGGGGGGTAGAGCCCGGAGGTTCTCCCTACTGGCGCTACAAAACCCTACTTGAGATCCGCGCAGGTTTCGCCTGGCTTCAAGCGCACCTTGATCGGATGGGTGAACGCGTTGTGCGGATTGAGCGCGGGGGGAACCGCGCGATAGGCGACGTGCTCAACATCGCTGCAGGATATCCAGGGGCTGGGCAAACGGGCGTCGGGCTGGGCGGCTAGCACCCCGCCGCCGCCGAAGCCGGCAACCAGAAGCGTCATCGCCGCGATGCGACGGCCCCACGGAGGTGATTCGCGTCTCCCGCGAGCAAGCGTCTCCGTAAGTTGCACGTCCAAACTCCCTTGGTTGTCCGAAGTGATCGCCAGATCATCACCCCGTGCCTAATCGCACCACTTCATGGAATTGAAAACCCAAATTGGTGTAGTAAAATCCAATTTGTCGTTTACTGTTGGCCGCAGCGGGCCATAGTCCAAAAATATCCCAATCCTAATGTCACTATGGGTAATCTGTTGGGCGCCACCAAAACAGTGAAGGACGACGGCCTGCATATGTCGCTGAGGGGCTGGGCATGATCGTTTCCCAGCGATCAGAGGCCTTTGCGCCGAGTCCGGCGCTCCCCGTTCGGCCCGCGGCGAACGAGGGCTATGGCCGAGAAAAGATCCATCTTGCCGTGGTGATCGGTTCGCGCGGCCAACTGGTCGGCGTGGAAAGCCTGCAAACGGGCTTCACCCGCCGCTCCGAGCGGCTGATGGCCGTCCCCCAACTCGAGGGCTTGGGCCATCCGACCCCGCTGAATTTCCTTTGGGGCAAGACCGGTCCGGCCTTGGGCATTCGTCGACGCAAGGGCGTGGGAACCTGCCGGCTGGACGAATTGGCGTTCGAAAGGTTCAAAGCCTTCCACCGCACCGCCCTTGCCGGAATCGACGACATCGGGGTGGAGGCTTTCCTCAAGTTCCTTGAGACTTGGTCGCCCGTGCAGTCTCAGGAGTTTCCCGAGTTCGTCGGGTGCCTCGACCTGAACCTGGTCTTTCGTTTCCAATACGACGACGCGTTCCTGCACGAACGTCAGGCCGCCCGTCAGGCATGGTCGCGCGTGCTGGACCAAGGCTCACAGCAAGATGCGATCAGCTTATATCGAGCTGATCGCCAAATCTTGCCATAAATCATAAAGTTAGAACCGAGAGTACGTGCGGCGCTTTAGAGCCGGATGACGTCTCTCGACGTCTGAATCCGGCTCACCATATTTGAATCTAGAGCACGATTCAGCGTTTAGGCGATTCCGCCTAAACCCATCGTGCTTTAGGCGCCGGCGGGATCGCGCGCGGCGCTCTGGTGATAGTATCCGAGCGCGAAGCGCGCCTGGTCCTCGGGGTTGCTCAGGGAGGGCCGCCGCTTGAAGCATTCCAGCCAGAGGGTCTTGATGGCTTCTCGAATGCGCACCCCTTGGGGGATGTCCTTCTCGGTTTTTTGCAGGACAGGCAGGCTCAATAGCATGAGATACGACGTTCTAAGGCTGAGGCGGGGGCCGTTGGCCAACCAAGATCGGAAGACCGAGCCGGTTTGAAAGGCGTCCGTTTTCAACTTCGGATCGACGGCGTCGATCCTGCAGGCCAGCCGGCCCAGTTGATAGGCTTGGTCGGGAAAGTTCGGCTTGAGCATGACCGGCGATCTGAGCCAGGCGCCGCCCAATCGTTCACGCCGTGCTATGACGCCCTTGAGCGCCGCCACGCGATTCTCCGTCAGATCGCCGTCCGACCGCAAACGCCCCAGCACCGCGCTGAGCAGGCTAGGCGGAAATCCGCCGCCGGACAGGAGCGCATAGAGAATTTCGCTGATCAGGTTGGCAGGCGCCAAATCCAGGCGCCCCCCGGGAACGGTCTCCCGCAGGAGGCCAATGACCGATGGCGCCGGGCCGCCGTCAGAGGGTTCGATGCGCAGGTCTTCCCAGAAATCACGGATATTTCCGGCCAGACGGCTGAGTTTGTCGACGATGAAGAACTTGACCGTGGTCTGCCCGGAGGTCTTCGCCAGGCCCACGGCATAAAAGCGCCCTTCAAGACCGGCGTACATATTTGCCGGGGGCCACCGACCGGCGCTGGACACCCGTTCGCAAAGCCGCCGGGCTTCGGGCGTGCTGCGGTCCTGCCAGTGGTCGCTGAGCGCGCTCATGGCCGCCATCAGCAGATCGTCCGCGTCGCCGTTGTCGGACCAGAACACCACCGTGGTCCCGCCGATCTCGACACAATGTTCCCGCCCCGAATGGCGAAAAGCCTCCAGCGCTTCGGAGAAAAAGACGGTGGCGCCGCCGGCCGAGCCGTTTCCCTGCTGCTTCACATATCGGGATAAGGCATCCTGAATCATAACCGTCGCACCGCTGATCTCGCCTGACCCCATTGTAGGGCGCGGCTACCAGGCCGCCGCGATCACACCCCACAAAAGCGCTTTACGACGCCATTTTGCTACAATTATGGGCTTATAGGCATCACAAAGTGCAAAATATCGGCGGCATTTGGAATTAGCCACACCTAATTGACGTTTTCAGGCACATTATGGGCAGAGAATGCCTGATATGGGCCTATTCGGCAGGGGGTCGGGTACGACCAACGTCGATAGCAAATCGCTCATCAGGGCGTGAGTTCAACTAGGGGAACCAAATGAAATCCTGTGCATCTATGTCGGCTGCTCGCCTGGGGGGCTACAAGGCTCTCCTGTTGGGGAGCGTGGTTGGCATCGCTGTTCTGTCCGGCTCCAGCGCCTTCGCGCAACAGGCGCTGGCCTCAAACGGCGCCTCGAACGTTCTGCTCCTGGCGGACGCCAGCGTCCCGGCGCTGGCCTCCACGGTCGCCACCGATAACGGGGCTCCGGTTCAGGGCGCCGTGGCGGCCATCGCCAACGCGCCCGCGGTGCAGATCGCCCAGGCCACGCCGTCCGCCGCGCCGGCCTCGTCCGTCGCCAGTCCCTACACCGTTTCGGCGGTGGACAAGGCCATCGGCGCGAATCCGCTCTCGCGCTTCGTGAACTACTACTTCGCCGAATGGGGCCAATCGTCCGCGCCGACCGATCCCAACGCCCCGCCGGCCACCCGCGCCGGCTGGCCGGTCGTGCCGCAAACCACCCCGCCCATGCCCTTCACCGACTGGCCCTACGGCGGCACCACCCTGATCGGCGACAACCACACCGCTTCGATCGACAGCCCTCTGATGGTGGCCGTTGAGCACACCGGTGTCGGCCAGGCGATGGCCTCCCTGGGCATCCAGGCCTACGGCTGGATCGATTACGGCGGCAACATCAGCTCCAGCCACCTGAAAGGCGGCAACGCGCCGGCGGCCTACGACTACAACCCCAACAACGTTCAGCTGGATCAGGCGGTGCTGTATGTCGAGCGCACGCCCGACACCGTGCAGACCGATCACGTCGATTGGGGCTTCCGCGCCTCGGCGATCTACGGTGAAAACTATCGCTACACGACGTCCTACGGCGTCGCCAGCTATCAGCTGCTGAAGCATAACAACTTCGTCGGCTACGACTTCCCCATGGTTTACGGCGAACTCTGGGTTCCCAAGATCATGGAAGGTCTGATGATCCGCGTGGGTCGTTACATCTCCCTGCCGGACATCGAGGCCCAGCTGGCCCCGAACAACTATATGTACACCCACTCCATAACCTATACGTTGGACAACTATACCAACGAAGGCATTCAGACGACCCTGGCTGTCACCAAGCAGTTCATGCTGCAAGTGGGCCTCGCCATGGGTACGGAAGAGGGCGTGTGGGACTATAACGTCAAGCTGCCCAACCAGTATGTGCTGGCTAACGGAGCGGGTTCGGACCCGCTTTATCCGGGCAAGTCCTTCCTCAAGGATCCGGGCGAACAGCCGTCACTCACCGTGTGCGGTCGCTGGCAGAGCCTGGACGGCAACAACGACGTCAACGTCTGCGCCGACGCCGTCAATAAGGGCAACTGGGGCTACAACAACCTGCAATGGTACGGCCTGACCGCCTATCACAAGTTCAACCAGTACTTCCACGTCTCCTGGGAGTTCTACAACGAGCACCAAGACGGGGTGGTCAACGAGCTGAACCCAACGGCTCAGAACATCTACCTCAATGGCGGCACGCCCTTCTCGCCGCAGTACATCCCCTTCAACTCGCCTTACGAGGCGCAGTGCAAGAGCGTGACAGTGCTTCGCTGCCGGACGGACTCCTACGGCACCGTGGCCTACTGGAACTTCTCGCCCAACCCGATGAACAACTTCTCCTTGCGCACCGAGTACTATGACGATCCGGAAGGTCAGCGCACAGGCACCGCCACCAGCTACTACGAGCTGGGTATCGGCCTGCAGCACTGGCTCTCGCCGCAAATCGAAATGCGGCCCGAGTTCACCTCCTACTGGAGCGACAGGCCCTCGTTCAACCTGGGCACCGCGAAGACCGAGCGCGTCTTCTCCGGCGACCTCATCTGGCACTTCTAGTCTGGAGTTAGCTTAAGCATCGCTGGGGCTTGCGCCCCGGCGATGTTCTTTTGCCGGCCGTTCGGCGAGGCTTGATTCACCCCTTTATTCTCGCCTCGTCGAACGGTTCGGTCCTCGATTTGCCGATCCCCAAAAATCGCATCAAAAATGCGAAAACGAGAAAACACGCCCAAAATGGGCAAATCGCCACATAAATTGGCTAAGCTGTCTGAAGCTGCCCCCGTATGCAGCTAAAATCTCAAAACTGACCGTCCGGTTCGTCGCCATGAGTGACTGAACCGCATCCCCCTGCACCCCGTGGCCCCCCGTCGAAGCGCGCTCAGACTCGGATCGCGCGCACGGCGGCTCGTCGCGTTTCGCGAAACAGAGGGGATATTGGGAATGAACAACGGTGAAACTTGCTCGGCTTGGGCTCAGCGATTCGGGGAGCGAGGGGCTCGCCGATTCAAGGCCTGTCTGTTGGCGAGTGTGGTGGGTGTCGCCGGCCTGTCGGGCGCGCAAGCTTTCGCCGGATCGCTCGATGCGGGACAGCCCCAGGATGGGGGCGCGGCCGTCGCTAATGCCCCGGCCGTGCAACTGGCCGATAATACGCCGGCCGCCCCGGCGCCGACCGCGGCGGCTTCAGTCACCTGGAGCGACAAGCTAGGCTCCGGCGTGCTGGAGCGTCTGGCCAACTACTACAAACTGGAGTGGGGCCAAGTCGGCCCGCCGGCCGACCCCAATGCGCCGACCTCGCGCCGGGCCAATGTGCCGCCCCAGCCCGAAAACTCCCCGCCCATGCCGTTCACCGAATGGCCTTATGGCGGGACGACCAATCTGGGCACCAATCGCACGGCTTCGGTGGACAGCCCCCTGATGGTGGCGATCGCCAACACCGGCGTCGGCAAATTCATGAGCGCGACCGGTCTGCAAGCCTACGGCTGGGTCGACTACGGCGGCAACCTCAGTTCGAGCAAGAACAAATACGGGAATTCACCGGCTGCCTACGACTTCCAGCCCAACGCGATCTCGCTTGACCAGGCGGTGCTCTATGTCGAGCGGACTCCTGACACCGTGCAAACCGATCATATCGATTGGGGTTTCAGGCTTTCGGCCATCTACGGCACCAACTATCGCTACACGACCGCCTATGGCATCGCCAGCTACCAGCTACTGAAGAACAACGCGGGCATGGGTTACGATTTTCCCATGGTCTATGCGGAAGCTTTCATTCCCAATGTCGCCCAGGGCCTGATCGTGCGGGTGGGCCGATACATTTCCTTGCCGGATATCGAGGCGCAGCTCGCGCCGAACAACTACATGTATACCCATTCCATTACCTATACGCTGGACAACTATACCAACGAAGGCGTGCAGGCGACGCTTCAGGCGACCAAGAACGTTATCCTCCAGCTCGGGGTCAGCGACGGGACGGAGGCGGCGATCTGGAACGTCAACGCGACCCTGCCCAACCTCGATCCCAATCCGCTCTACCCCAACAAGACCTTCCTGAAGGATCCCGGCGCCCAGCCGACCGTCACGGCCTGCGCCCGCTATGAGAGCGACTCAGCCAAGGACAATCTGTACATCTGCGGCAACGGGATCAACAAAGGTACTTTCGGGTACAATAACCTCCAGTGGTATGGCGTTACCTATTATCATAAATGGAACGATCATTGGCATATCGCCGTTGAAATCTACAACGAGCACCAGAACAATGTTCCAAACAGCCTGAATCCCGCCGTCTCGGGTTATATCACCAACGGTGGAACGCCGTTTTCTCCGCAATATATTCCATTCAACGCGCCGAACGCGGCCCAGTGCAAAAATCCCAATGCGCTGGATTGCTCGGCCGTGTCCCAGTCGGCTCTGACCTATCTGAACTATCAGCCGGGTCCTTTGGACAACCTGTCGTTTCGCGCCGAGTACTACGACGACGAGGAAGGGCAGCGCACAGGCACGGCGACGATCTATTACGACGTCGGCATAGGCTGGCAGCACTGGCTGGGCGCCCAGGTGGAGCTGCGCCCGGAGGTCTCATACTACTGGTCGACCAAGCCCGCTTTCGACGGCAATCCCTATCTGGGAATCTCCCCGGACAAGAGGCAGCAAACGGTGTGGGCTGGCGACATCATCTGGCACTTCTAGGGTGTGGGCTCAATCGGCCCGTCAAAAACTCTATATCGTTCAACGAGATCGTCATCCTCGGGGCGACTGTAAGTCGAGCCCGAGGACCCAGCCGCTCGACCTTTGATGACAAGCCCTTCGCGCAGCGCGTCCATCGTAGCGTCAAGCGCATTTCTGCTGGGGCCTCGGACAAATGCTCCGCATTTTCCGAGGATGGCGGTCAATTGGGATGGCAGGGCCCGGTTTGCAGTGTCCAGGCCGCGATTGGGCGGCCCGCCCACGCCGCCGTTGAGCCCCAGGATGGTAAGCTAATAACTTAGGCAATATGGCGCTTTAGCGCCAAAATCGCGGCTCCACGCCCGGAGCGTACGCGCTGCATCCAGCCCAAGTATTGCCGCCACACAAACCCAAAATGGGTTTTTAAACACCAATATGGTGAACTGCGGCGACCAAGATACCGCAAAAATACTGATAGATTCCCCCTAGGCAAGGCCGCTATCTCGGCGCCGCATATGGGGAAAATAATACCAATATGGGTTTGTAGACATAAAAAACGGCAGATAATGCCGCAAATGACGCCAAAAGAAGCGAATATGGAAATGATCGGTCATTTTGGCGGGGTCGCCTGGAACATACAGGAGCAATCTGCGACCCCAGGGCCGGTGTTGTGATTAAACCTCACGGCAGTCGTAATAAGTTTGGGCGGGTCGCTTCTAAAAAAGCGAAAAGCAAAGGGGAATATAGAGGATGTCAGAAATAAATAATACGCAGGCGTTTGCATCCGTTTATCCAAACGGAGTTGCTCGCGGCGATGGCCGTGGACAAGAGCGGTCCAGAGTGTTCAAGACGTTTTTGCTGGCCAGCGTGGTGGGCTTCGGCGTTCTGGCCACGTCCAATGCATTTGCCGAGCAGGTCGCCGCCCCGGCGTCGTCTTCCTCGGGCGTGATCCTTCTTGCCGACCTGAGCGCGCCGACCGCGCCTGTGCCGGCGGCGATGGGCGCGGCCACGGCGACGGACGCCGGCGCTCCGGCCAATGATACGGTCAGCGCCATCGCCAAGGCGCCGATGCTGCAACTGGCCGACAACACCCCGGCCCCTGCGGCCTCGCCGTCACCCTATGTGACGCCGGATCCCAACTGGGACGCCAAGCTGGGCACCAACTTTTTCACCCGCCTGGTCAACTACTATAAGCTGGAATGGGATCAGGCCGGCCCGCCGCCGACACCGGGCGCCCCCGATTCGCGCCGCAAGGACTTTCCGCCGGCGCCGGTGACCTCGCCGCCCTATCCCTTCACCGAATGGCCCTACGGGGGCGCCACGGGTATCGCCACCAACCGCACCGCCTCCTACGACAGCCCGCTGGATGTCGCGCTGGAGCCGACCTTCATCGGCAAGGCCATGGCGGCCACCGGCATCCAGGCCTACGGTTGGGTCGATTACGGCGGCAACCTCAGCACCAGCAAGGTCAAGAGCGGCGGCAACGCGCCGGCCGCCTATCTGTACAACCCAAACTCCATCACCCTGGACCAGGCGGTGATGTACGTCGAGCGGACACCCGACACGGTTCAGACCGATCACGTGGACTGGGGTTTCCGCGCCTCGGCGATCTACGGCACCAACTATCGCTACACGACGTCCTATGGACTGGCCAGCTACCAGCTCCTCAAGGACAACCATCCCATGGGTTACGACTTCCCCATGATGTACCTGGAACTCTACGTTCCTAAGGTTTTGGATGGTCTGTTCTTCCGTCTAGGCCGCTATATATCGGTGCCTGACATTGAGGCCCAACTTGCGCCCAACAACTATATGTACACCCACTCCATCACCTACACCTTCGACAACTACACCAACGAAGGCCTGTCCACTACGCTGCTGATCAACAAGAACTGGACCTTCCAGGTCGGCATATCGGTCGGCACCGAGGCGACGGTTTGGAACCTGGGCGTCAAGGAACCCAACCTAGATCCGGGCAACCCCCTGTACGGCGGCAAGACCTTCCTCAAGGACCCCGGCGCCCAGCCCTCGATCACGTCCTGCCTGCGTTGGGAAGCCAGCGACGCCAAGAACGCCTTCATGGCGTGCGAGGATGCGCACAACAACGGCGTGTGGGGTTATAATAACCTGCAGTGGCAAGGGTTTACCTACTACCACAAGTGGGCGGACAACTGGCACACCTCGTTCGAAATGTACGACGAGTACCAGCTGAAGGTGCCTAACCTCACCAACCCCGTGGTGCCTGGCATCATCGCCGCCGGCGGCACGCCGTTCTCGCCGCAGTACCTTCCGTTCAACGCGCCTGCCGCGGCGGAATGCAAGAGCTCCACGGTGCTCACCTGTACGGCCCAGTCCATCGGCGCCGTCCAGTACACCAGCTTCCAGCCCGATCCGCTGGACAATATTTCGCTGCGGACGGAAATCTATGACGACGAGGAAGGCCAGCGCACCGGCACCAACGCCGTCTACTATGACGTCGGTATCGGCTGGCAGCACTGGGTGGGCCCGCAGATCGAAATACGTCCCGAAGTGGTCTACTACTGGGCCTCCAAGGACGCTTACAACGGCAACGCCAACGCCGGCATTGCTCCGAACACGTCCCACGAGTTGATCTGGTCGGGCGACATCATCATGCACTTCTAGTTTAGTACAACGCTAAAGGCGCCGTCCTTCCCGATCCGGGAGGGACGGCGCTTGTGCTTCAGACGCGCGCCCAGGACGGTTAGGGCTCGACGGTTCGACTTCTGTTTATTCGGCGTGACGCCATCTGCTTTCGCGCAGGCTTCCAGCGTGAATGAGCGATCTTCAGACGCTCCCAAAAAAGCCGTGTTTATGATTCCTTTATGCCGCGCTCGGTGATCGCATCTGGAGCGCTTGCCTGGCGCCGGCTAGGATCGATCTGCCTAAATAGTATGCGGAATGAGTAAGGTGTGGGCTGTTTTGGCGCAATCGCACCGCAAAAACAAAATGCCTGGCCCAAAATGGGCTTGTAGGTCAATTGGATGGTGAAGCTGGCGCTCGTTTGAGTTCAACGCACTCGACAGGCTTCGGCTCATAAAATCGGGGACAATCAATGACACTGGCCATGACCGTGGGTCGAGTAAACTGTAGGCGATCGGCGGGGCGACGAAATCCTGCACATATGCGCGGCCTTATGCGCAGCCTCGGCTGCGGCGGCCGGCGGCTCGCCCAACAACGTCCCTGACTGGCCCGTACTGGATCTTAGCCCATGTCTGAATCACACAGCTTCCGATCACAAAAAGGCATGCCCAAGGAACGCCAATGGGCGATCTTGGGCGTGGCGGCGCTCGTCGTCCTGGCCCTGTTCTTCGGCGTCCCTTGGCTGGTCGGGCTGTTCGCGCCCAAGCCGCCCCCGGCGCCCGCGGCGCCGCCCGCCGGCACCTTTGTCGCCACGGACGAACAGTGGGCGACCTTGAGATTCTACACCGTTTCGGCGCAGGGCTTTCGGTCCCAGGCCGTGACGGACGGCAAGATCGCGACGGACGACGATCACACCACACAGGTCTTCTCGCCATTTTCCGGCCGCGTAACCAAGGTGTTCGCCAAGGCCGGCGACACGGTCAAAGCCGGCCAGCCTCTTTTCGCGGTGCAGGCCACTGAATTCGTCCAGGCCCAGTCGGACCTGGTCGCCGCCGTGGCCCAGCTGAAAATCGCCACCACCGCCGATGAGCGCCAGCATGAACTGATCAAGGCCAGCGGGGCCGCGCTGAAGGACGTGCAGCAGGCCGACGCCGACCTGGCCAACGCCAAGGCGGCGCTGGCGGCGGTGCGCGGACGACTGAATGTGCTGGGCATGGGCGACTCCCAGATTTCCGCGCTCGAAAACGGCGCGGGGGCCAAGGGCGCCGAGACGATCGTCAGCGCGCCGATCGGCGGCGTGATCACCCAGAGGGCGATCGGCATCGGGCAGAACATCGGCAGCGTGACCAACGGCGGAGCCAATCCGGCCTTTGTGGTCAGCAATATCTCCATGCTCTGGCTGCTGGGGAATCTGCGGGAGGACGACGCGCCGAACGCCAGGATAGGGCAGACCGCCGAGGTGCGCGTCGAAGCGCTGCCTGATCGCGTGTTCACCGCCAAAATCAATTTTGTTTCGCCCACGGTCGATCCCGTCACGCACAGGGTGGCGGTGCGCGGCGAGATCGATAATCCGGGCGGCGTATTGAAGCCGGAGATGTTCGCCAGCTTTACCCTGGTGACGTCCGACGCCACCAGCGCGATCGGCGTGCCGGAGGCGGCGGTGATCTATGAAGGCGACACGGCCCGCGTGTGGGTCGCTCATGACGGACGCGCGCTGGAGCTACGTCAGATCAAGGCTGGGCGCACCGAAAATGGCTTAGTCGAGGTGCTCTCGGGGCTGCAAGCCGGAGAACGCGTCGTGACGAGCGGCTCGCTGTTCATTGACCGCGCGGCCCAAGGGGCCTGACCATCATGAACGGAGTCATTAATTTCGCGCTGCGTCACCTGGCGCTCATGATGGTGTTCCTGGTGGCGATCTTTGTCGCCGGGGTCGTCGGCTTCGTCGCGCTCAACATCGAGGCCTATCCCGATCCGGTCCCGCCTCTGGTGCAGGTGATCACCCAATCCACCGGCCAGTCGGCCGAGGAGATGGAGCGCTATATCACCATCCCGATCGAGATTCAGATGGCCGGGATTCCGCACGTCACCAGCATACGCACCACCTCCCTGTTCGGCCTGTCCGAAGTCAACGTCCAATTCAGCTACGACTTTTCCTATGACGAAGCCGAGCAGCGGGTCATTAACCGATTGACACAGTTGGGCAATCTGCCCAACGGCGCTCAGCCGCAGTTATCGCCTGAGAGCCCGATCGGGGAAATCTACCGTTATCGCGTGGTCGGTCCGCCGGGCTATTCGGTGACCGATCTGAAGACCCTGCAGGACTGGGTTCTGGAGCGGCGCTTCAAGGGCGTTCCGGGCGTGATCGACGTCAGCGGTTGGGGCGGCAAGACCAAGACCTTCGACGTCAATATCGATCAGCACAAGCTGGTCGCCTATGGCTTGACCCTGCCGCAGGTGATCAATGCGCTGAACAACTCCAACCTCAATGTCGGCGGCCAAACGGTCAATTTCGGACCCCAGGCGGCGATCGTGCGCGGAGTAGGCCTGATCCATAACGTCGATCAGATCCGCGACACCATGCTGACCTCGGCCAATGGCACGCCGGTGCTGCTAAGGGACGTGGCCACCATCAAGGTCGGCAACCTGCCGCGGCTGGGTATCGCCGGCCAGGACCTCGACAATGATGTTGTCGAGGGCGTCGTGCTGATGCACCGCGGAGAGAAAAGCACGCCGACCATCAAGGGCGTCGAAGCCGAAGTCGAGAAAATCAACAGCTCGGGCATTCTTCCGCCCGGCGTCCATGTCGAGAAGATCTACGACCGTAGCGATCTGATCGGGGTGACGACCCACACCGTGCTGCACAACATGGTCGAGGGGATGATCCTGATCTTCATCATCCAATGGCTGTTCCTGGGTAATCTGCGCAGCGCATTGATCGTGGCGACCACCATCCCATTCGCCCTGTTCTTCGCGATCCTCATCATGACTCTGCGCGGAGAGTCGGCGAATCTGCTGTCCGTCGGCGCCATCGACTTCGGCCTCGTGGTCGACGCTACCGTCATCATGGTCGAGAACATCTTCAGGCACCTGGCTGAAGCGTCTCATCAGCCATCCCCCATCACCCGGCGCCAGGGTCTGATGGGAAAGATCGCGACCATTCGGGAAGCGGCGTTGGAGGTGAACAAGTCGATCTTCTTCTCGGCGGCGATCATCATCACCAGCTTCATTCCCCTGTTCACCCTCGTCGGGGTCGAGGGCCATATCTTCGGGCCGATGGCCAAGACCTACGCCTACGCCATCATCGGCGGTTTGCTGGCCACCTTCACCATCGCACCCGCCCTCAGCGCGCTTTTGCTCCCCAACCAAGTGAGCGAGGTCGAGACATTCTTGGTGCGTCACACGCGGCGCTTGTTCCAGCCGGTCCTGGACTTTGCCCTGGCCAACCGGGTGTTGACCCTGGGCGGCGCGGCGCTGATGTTCGCGATCACCATCCTGGCGGCGCGCGGGCTGGGCCTGGAGTTTCTGCCGCACCTGGAGGAGGGCAATTTCTGGATTCGCGCCAGCTTCCCTCAATCTGTCTCGCTTGAGGCCAGCGATGAGGCGGTCAATCAGATCCGTCAGGTCATGTTGCGCTACCCAGAGGTCAAGACGGTGGTCTCCCAGCACGGCCGGCCGGACGACGGCACTGATTCCACCGGCTTTTTCAACGCCGAGTTCTTCGTGCCGCTCAAGCCGTTCGACACTTGGCCCTCGGGCATGGATAAGCCCAAGCTGACCAAGGAGCTCAGCGACGCTTTGGCCAACAAGTTTCCAGGCGTCGATTTCAACTTTTCCCAGAACATTGAGGACAACGTCGAAGAGGCCGCATCAGGCGTGAAGGGCGAGAACTCGGTCAAGATCTATGGCGGCGACCTCGATCAGCTGCAAAACACAGCCAACAAGATCAAGGACGTCATGAGCACCGTGCCTGGGATCACCGATCTTCAGGTGTTCAATTCGCTGGGCCAGCCGACCGTGCAGATCAACGTCGATCGGGCCAAGGCGGGGCGTTATGGGCTGGCGCCCGGCGACGTCAACAACACGGTCGCGGCGGCCATTGGCGGCCAGGCGGCGGGGGCCGTCTATGAAGAGGGCAGCGATCGCAACTTCCCGCTCATGGTGCGGATGTCGCCGGTCTATCGCCAAAGCCTGGAATCGATCCGCAATATTCCCATCGGCGCGCCCAATCCCAACGGAAACGGGGTGATCCAGATCCCCTTGAGTCAGGTGGCTGACGTCAAATTCACCTCCGGCGCCTCGTTCATCTACCGGGAAGCGCAGCAGCGTTACATTCCGATCAAGTTCTCCGTGCGTGGGCGCGATCTCGGCGGAGCGGTGCTCGACGCCCAGCAACAGGTGGCCAAGAAGGTTGTCCTGCCTGGCGGCTATCGGCTGGAGTGGGTGGGCGAGCTGGGCCAACTTCAGAGCGCCCTGGCGCGGCTGGAGGTGATGATCCCCATCAGCCTGTTGTTGATCGGGTTGCTGTTGTTCATCAACTTCTCCCTGCTCAGCGACACGCTTCTGGCGGTCAGCGTCATCCCCATGGCGGCGATCGGCGGGATCTTGACGTTGTTCATCACCCACACCCCGCTCAGCATCTCGGCCGTGATCGGTTTCATCGCCCTGTTCGGCATTTCAGTGATGAACGGCATCATCGTGGTCTCGGCGTTCAACCAGAACATCGAGGCCGGGCTTGAGCGCCTCGAAGCCATTCGGCGCGCCTGCGAGACCCAACTTCGGCCGGTGTTGATCACCTGCATCGCCGCCTGCGTCGGGCTGCTGCCGGCCGCGATGTCCACAGGCATCGGGTCTCAGGTTCAGCGCCCGCTCGCGCTGGTCGTGGTGGGCGGCAGTCTGCTGGCGCCGGTGCTGATCCTTGTCGTCCTGCCGGTTTTGCTTTTCATGTTCTCACGACGCGTCGCGCCCTACAGGCCCCCGGAGACCTCCGGGCACTTCCCTGGGGTTGGAGAATAAGTCGATGACAAAGCCATCGCTGACCCATGCGTCGAGGATGACCGGTCTCGGGCGCCTGACGCCAAGCCTCGCCATCCTGGCGTTGGCCGTATCGGGCTGCGCCGTGGGGCCGGATTTCCACCGTCCGTCGGCTCCAACGGTGACGGGATACACATCCACGCCCCTGAGTCCGGACACCCAGTTCGCCTGGGGTCAGGATGTCTCGGCCCAATGGTGGACGCAGTTTGACTCGCCCGCGCTGAACACCCTGGTCGATAAGGCGCTCAAGGCCAATCCCGACCTGGCGGCCGCGCGGGCGGCCCTAAAGGCGGCGCAGCAGACCTATTATGCGCAACTGGGGGCCTTCCTGCCGCAGGTCGACGCCGGCTACAATGTAGCCCGTCAGCAGGCGTCCGGCACCTTGGCGCCGCCGTTGAATTCCAACGATGATCTGTTCACCCTGCATACGGCGCAGGTGACGGTCGGCTATACCCTCGACGTCTTCGGCGGACTGCGGCGTCAGACCGAACAGGTCAAGGCGCAGACTGAGCAGCAGCGGTTCGAGACGGAGGCCGCCTATCTGACCCTGACGGCGAACGTGGTGGCCACGGCCATTCAGGAAGCGTCGTTGCGCGATCAAGTCGAGGCGGCCAAGGCCGTGATCGCTTCGGACCGTCAGATTCTCGACGTCATGCGTCGCCAATTGACCCTGGGCCAGATCGCGCGAGCCGATGTCGCGGCGCAGGAGGCCGCGGTGGCGCAGGCGGAAGAGACCTTGCCGCCCCTGGAGAAGCAGCTGGCCCAGCAGCGCGATCTATTGGCTGATCTGACCGGGAGCTTCCCCAGCGACGCCCCAACCGAACATCTGGATTTGGCCACGCTCACATTGCCGGCCAACTTGCCGCTCAGCCTGCCGTCCAAGCTGGTGGAGCAGCGGCCCGATATTCGCCAGGCCGAGGCCAATCTGCATGCCGCCAGCGCGGGCGTGGGCATTGCGATCGCCAATCGCTTGCCCAATATCACCCTTGGGGCGACCGCCGGCGGCGCGGCGACCCAATTCTCCAAAATGTTCGACAGTGGCAATACCTTCTGGAGCCTGTCGGGAAACGTGGCGCAGCCCATCTTCCAGGGCGGCGCGCTGTGGCATCGGCAAAAAGCAGCCCAAGCCCTGCTCGACCAAGCCAAGGAACAATACCGGAGCGCCGTCCTCGCGGCCTTTCAGAACGTGGCCGACACCTTGCAGGGGCTGCAGGCCGACACGCGCGCTCTGACGGCGGCGAGCGTTGCTCAGGCCAGCGCGGACGAGAGCCTCACGATCACCAAGCGGCAATTGGAGCTGGGGCAGGTCAGCGGCGTCGCCGTGCTGAACGCCGAACAGACCTACCAGCAAGCGGTCCTGGCCTTGGCCCAGGCCCGCGCTGCTCGCTACGCCGACACCGTCGCCCTGTTCGAGGCTCTGGGCGGCGGATGGTGGAACCGTCAAGCCTGATGGCCGGCGGAGGGATTTTGCGGGGGCCGGCCTACGCCGGTTCGGGTCGCTCGATCCGGGCCTTGGCCCGCCTCTGGCGTAACGCTAACGCCGCCATTTTCGGCGGACACGTGTTCGGGCCATTTTTGGGATCGAGTTTTTCCCTTTAAATTTGATTTGGATATACAACTCCTTAGGTCGGGGTGAGTATCGAACTGGTCGATACCCTAATGGCGTATCCAAGGTCGGATCGACCATTGATCTTCATGGTATGAAATGAACGCTGCGGGCTGGCTCGAAATTGCCGTCACCCTTCTGTTGTCCCTCGCGGTTGGCTGGCCGCTGGGTGGCTATATCGGCAGGGTATGGACTGGCCAACCGACGTGGCTGGACCCGGTTCTCGAACCTGTGGAGCAGGTCATCTATCGCCTGTGCGGGGCGCAGGCGACCGGGAACCAGAGTTGGTCCGCATTTGCCTGGGCGTTCGTCACCTTCTCCATGACGGGCGCGCTATTCGTCTTCGTCCTATTGTGCGCTCAAGATGTGCTTCCCTTCCATCCCGCCGGCTTTCATCCCCTGACGCTCGATGCGGCGTTCAACACCGCTGTCAGCATGGCCACCAATACCGGGTGGCAACCCTACGCGGGCGAGCGGTCCTTGACCCATCTCGTGCAAATGGCGGGCATTACCGTCCAGGGTTTCGCTTCCGCCGGATCGGGTATGGCCGTTGCGGCGGCGCTCGCGCGGGGCTTTGCCGCCCATCGCAGCGGCGGCATCGGCAACTTCTGGGTCAGTCTGGTCAGGAACAACCTGTATATCCTGATACCGGGCGCCGTGATTTTCGCGCTGATCCTGGCGGGGCTCGGCGTGCCTCAGACCTTGTTGCGCCAAGTTGACGCCTCCACCGTGGAAGGCGCGCGCCAAACCATTCTGCTGGGCCCGGTCGCCAGCCAAAAAGCCATCACCCTGCTGGGAACCGAGGGGGTAGGCTTTTTCAGGACCAACTCGGCCCATCCGTTCGAGAATCCCAGTCCGGTTTCCAATCTCCTTGAAGCGGCCGCCTTGTGCGTTCTTGCCTTCGGTTGCGTATCGGCTTTCGGGCGCGTGATACGCGCGCCGAGCGAAGCGCGCGCCCTCGCCATCGTGATGTTCGTGTTGCTGGCTGCGGCGGCCTCCATAATTTACGTGGCTGAGACGGGGCCGACGCCGGCTTTGGCCATGGTCCACGCGAACGGGCCGAACATGGAGGGCAAGGAGGTCCGCTTCGGTGCGCCTTCATCGTCGGTCTTTGTGGCCATGACCACCGGATCGACGGCTGGTGCGACCAGCTCCACCCATGAGAGCCTGACGCCCTTAGGCGGCGGGGTGGCGATGTTCCTGATCCTGATCGGCGGAATCCTGCCCGGCGGCGCCGGATCGGGCCTCCTCGGAATCATTGTCCTCACCCTTCTCGCCGTTTTCATTTCCGGCCAGATGGTGGGCCGAACCCCCGAATACCTAGGGAAAAGGATCGAAACGAGGGAAGTTAAGCTTGCGGTCTTGGCGACGCTTCTGCTGAGCATCTCCACCCTTGGCTTTACGGCGTTGGCGTCCGTGACGCCGCAAGCTCTACGCGCCGTTTCCGTCGCTGGTCCCCATGGGCTCTCGGAAATGCTCTATGCCTATGCCTCCAGCACGGCCAACAACGGATCCTCGTTCGAGGGCATCAAAGACAACACGGTCTACTGGAATTTGACCACGGCGGCGGCGATGCTGATCGGGCGGTTCGGATTGGCTATTCCCGTCCTGGCTATCGCCGGGCGTTTTGCGGCCAAGCCGAAGCTGCCTCCCTCCTCGGGGACATTCCCAACGGATGGGCCGTTGTTCATGGCTTTGCTGTGCGGCGTTATTCTGATTACGGCCGGCCTTCAGTATTTTCCGGCGCTGGCGCTGGGGCCGATCGTCGAGCAGTTGCAGATGAACGCCGCTTTGAGGCGCTGACCGGCGCGGCTCAGACTTCCTTGTGATCCTTGCCGTAATAACGGATCGTGCGGACCAGCGTCGTGACTTCCGAGACATGGAAGGTGAAGACCCTGAGCAAATCCGGGTTCCTTATGGCGGACGCCGGGATGAATGCATTCTTGTCTTTGGGGCGGATGCTCAGGTAGCCCATGTCCACCAAGCGGTGGACCTTCCTGCGAACGGTCTCCCTGGGAATGCCGGTCGCTTCTCCAATGCTGAGAATCGACAAGCCCGCCGCTCCCAACTCCCGAAATGTAGCCTCGACGTCGATCTCTTGGGCGTTGACGGCCGCGAGGTGGAAGACGGCTTGGAGACCGACCTCGGCCACGGTCATGAAAATCATCAGCAGGTCGTAGTCGTACTCAAACAGTTCGGCGAACTGACGCATGGTGCGCAAGGTGTGGCGCACGGAGAAATAAAGCTCCAGGCGCCGCAGAACGCTGAGTTCCTGTGAGGATTCGCTGATCGTTTCGACGCTCTGAGAGCTCATATCGGCATGCAACATGTTGCGGACCCAGGTCAGCTAAAACGATTGTTGTTGGACTTCGTCACGCGCGGCAACTCCTCACTATGGTCACCATCCGTCAGGCCTTGGCCGCAGAGAGTGACGCCGAATGACGCCCCCAATGACGTTCCGAGCGCTCATTTTGAGCATCCATAAGCGATAACAAGCGCCTTCGCTAGCGATTTGGGCAAGGCTACCGTGCGGCATGGGGGCGAAACCCACCGTTAGCGGCCAATTCTGCCGCAGCTATAACCATATTTTTCGCCAGTATGATCGCATCTTACGCACTTTTTTGGCCTTAACGCATGTTGCGTGGGCGGGACCAAACGCCCGATGGTCCGAGTCGCCTTCTGTCGCCCACCATGCCGTCGCCGATCTCACGACCTCAATTCTGAGCTGTAACGGGTTAGAGTGTCGCCTATTTTCACGGCTCACTGGAGCCATTAGGCGGCTAGCCACCAAAAACTACAGTAAGAACCCAAAATGGGCTTAAAACAAGCAAATGCATATAATCAGTCATAGTTTGAGCTGTAGTGGGGTGTGAATTTCCGATCCTCGGCCAACTTAGGGATGCGCTTGCGTCGGCCGCACAGCCGGACAAGGCATCGCTTATGTCATGACGAAGGAAGCCAAGATGAAAAACATCGATGTTCTGACCGCCGCCGATCAAAGGGTCACGCTGCGCCGATCTTCGGCGATCCTCGGCAGCGCCTTGTTGTTGATGACGGCGTTCCATGCCCAGGCCGAACAGGCCACGACCGCCCTGCCCAAGCCCTGGATTTCCTGCAGCGATGTGGATCACGTCGCCTATCGGGTCGTTCCGCCGGCCTTGAATCCGCACAACATGTTCACTCAGCCCATCAAGGTGAATCTCAAGCCCTCGCAGTCGTGCGCCGATCTTAAGTAGCGCCAAGCTTCCGCCAGCGCTCCGCCAGCCAAGATGTTTGGCTCCGGGCGCTGGCGCCGAAGCGTTCGAGCTTTGCGGGCGTAGCCGCGTAGCGCGCCGCGCTCGCGGAGCAAATCGCGTCCTCGCGCCGTCCCATCGCCCAGGCCTTTTGGCTCGCCTGGCGGTGTGAAGAGCCGGGAAGGGAGCCATGCTGCAACACTTGCGTGCGCCCCTGGTCATCACCGCGCTCATGGTGGTGGTCCTGGGGCTGGGTTATCCCTTGGCGATCACCGGTATCGTCGGCCTCCTCTTTCCCGATAGGGCCGGCGGCAGCCTGATTCATGATTCGTCCGGCCGAGTGATCGGCTCCGCCTTGATCGGGCAGGACTTCGTGCGGCCGCAATACCTGCATCCGCGCCCGTCCGCGGCGGGCGAAGGCTATGATCCGCAGCACGCCAGCGGTTCAAATTTTGGCCCTCTGAATCCTCGGCTGATCGAACGGATAAGCACCGCGGCGGCCGCCTACCGTCGGGAGCATGACATCGGCCTTGTCCCGGCCGACGCCGTGACGGTGTCAGCTAGCGGGCTGGACCCCGATATTTCGCCTGAAAACGCCCGCCTGCAGGCCCCGCGCATGGCCTCGGCCCGGCGTCTTCCCCTTTCGCAAGTGCTCACCGTCATCGGCGAATATACCCGCCAGCCGACGCTGGGCTTCATCGGCCAACCGCGGGTCAATGTGCTGGCCGTCAATCGGGCCCTCGACGCCCTGGCTATGAACACAAAGGGATAGGCTGCGCTGGCAATGCCGGTCTGGCGGGCGTTGCTGTAAAGGCCTCCCTGCTTCAGCGATACCTTCTGTTGGCTGCGTCCCATCTGTGCGAGGAACGCCCATGCGTCTGCTCTGTTATCGCACCACTGACCACGCCCAAGGCTTCGACGTCCCGGTTCCCGAACGTGACTGACACGCGCCTCGCCGATCAGGCGCCGCCCGAAGCGCCGAAACCCTCCGGTACGCCGTTCGAAAGCGTCGTGCTCGTGCTCCAGGGCGGCGGGGCGCTGGGCGCTTACCAGGCCGGAGCCTATGAGGCGCTGGTCGAACACGGCGTTGAGCCGACCTGGCTCGCCGGCATTTCGATCGGGGCCATCAACAGCGCCATCATTGCCGGGAACAAGCCCGGCGACCGGGTCGCCAAGCTGCGCGCCTTCTGGGAAATGGTCAGCGCCGACAATACCGGCTGGAACGACTATTGGAGCGCGTTTCCCGGCGCAGACGTGGCGCGCAACCTCGCCAATCAGTATTCCGCCGGCGTGGTGTTGGTGAACGGCGTATCGGGCTTTTTCGCGCCGCGTTATCCGCCCGCGCCGCTGCAGCCCAAAGGCGCGATCGCCGCGACGAGCTGGTACGACACCCACGTGCTGCGCGCCACTTTGGAACGGTTGGTCGATTTCGACCGCATCAACGCCGCCCAGACCCGGCTGAGCATAGGGGCGGTCAATATCCGCACCGGCAATTTTGCCTATTTCGATAACGCCAAGGACAAGATCGGGCCGGCGCACGTCATGGCCAGCGCCGCCCTGCCTCCGGGATTCCCGGCGGTGGAGATCGACGGCGAGTTCTATTGGGACGGCGGAATGGTGTCGAACACCCCACTGGATTGGGTCTTGTCGTCTCCTCGCCGTCTGGACACCCTCGTGCTGCAGATCGATCTATGGAGCGCCCGCGGCGCCCTGCCACGGGACCTGGCCGAGGTCGCCGTGCGCATGAAGGAAATTCAGTTTTCCAGCCGCACCCGCGCCGCGACGGACCAATTCCGTCATGCCCAGGCCCTGCGGGCGGCATTCAACAGGCTGCTGGCCAAGCTGCCGCCCGAGTTGGCGCAAACGCCGGAGGCCAAGCTGTTGGCCAGGCAGTCAGATCCGGCCGTCTACAACCTTGTCCAACTCGTCTACCGTTCGCCTACCTACGAGGGCCAATCCAAGGACTACGAATTTTCCCGTCAGGCGATGGAGGAGCATTGGCGCGCCGGCTATCGCGACTCTCAAAAGACGCTCGCCCATCCGCAGGTGCTGACCCTTCCGACCGAACCGTCGCAGGTCAGGGTTTTCGATTTCCTGCGCCCCGCCGCCGAAGGGCCTGCCATGATCGCTACAGAAACGCCTTGAAGACCGGATCAGCGGCTTTACACCCGGCGCTACAGGCCCGGTTCAGGTCGTGGAGCCCAGCGCCTGGGCGACCACCTCGCGCGCCTGATCCTGGACCTGACGCAGGTGATCTTCGCCCAGGAAGGACTCGGCGTAAATCTTATAGACGTCCTCGGTGCCCGAGGGTCGGGCGGCGAACCAGGCGTTTTCGGTCACGACCTTCAGGCCGCCGATAGGCTCATCGTTGCCCGGCGCCCGGGTCAGCACATGCGTGACCGGCTCGCCCGCCAGTTCGCTGACCCTGACGTCCTGCGGGCTCAGCGCGCCAAGCCGCGCCTTCTGCGCGCGCGACGCCGGGTTATCCACGCGGGCGTAGGCGGGATTTCCGTGCGTGACGGTGAGCGCCTCATACAGTTCGCTCGGACTCCTGCCCGTCACGCCGAGAATCTCGGCGGCGAGCAAAGCCAGCAACAGGCCATCCTTGTCCGTCGTCCATACTGCGCCATCCAAGCGCAGGAAGGCCGCGCCAGCCGATTCTTCGCCCCCGAAGCCGAGGCTTCCGTCAAACAGACCGGGCGCGAAGTACTTGAATCCCACCGGGGTCTCGAACAGCCGCCGGCCCAAGGCCGCCGTTACCCGGTCGATCATGGACGACGACACCAGCGTCTTGCCCACCGCGACGTCGGATCGCCAATGCTCGCGATGGCTGAACAGGTAGGCGATGGCCACGGCGAGGTAGTGGTTCGGGTTCATCAAGCCGCCGTCGGGCGTGACGATGCCGTGCCGGTCGGCGTCCGCGTCGTTGCCCACGCCGATGTCGTACAGACCCGGCGCACCCATGGTCTGGATCAGGTTGGCCATGGCCGAGGGCGAGGAACAATCCATGCGGATCTTGCCGTCGGTGTCCAACGGCATGAATGCCCAGCGCGGGTCGACCGCGGTGTTGACCACCGTCAGGTCCAACCGGTGGCGGTCGGCGATCTCGCCCCAATAGCCGACGCTGGCGCCGCCCAGGGGATCGGCGCCGATCCGCACGCCCGCGCGGCGGATCGCTTCCAGATCCAGGATATTGGGCAGATCGTCGACGTAGCGGGCCAGAAAATCATAGCGCCCGGCCTTGGCCAGCGCCCGTTCGAACGAGGTCCGGCGCACGTCCCTCAGGCCGCTTTCCAGCAGCGCATTGGCCCGCGCCGCGATGGCGTTGGTGGCGTCCGATCCGGCCGGCCCGCCGGAGGGCGGATTGTATTTAAATCCGCCGTCGCGTGGAGGGTTGTGCGAGGGCGTGATCAGGATGCCGTCCACCTGACCGCGCGTCGCGGCCCGGTTCAGACCCAGGATGGCGTGGGACACCGCCGGGGTTGGCGTGAAGCCGTCCCGGGAGTCGATCAGCGCCTCCACATCGTTGCCCGCCAACACCTCCAGCGCCGTCCGCCATGCGGGCTCGGACAGGCCGTGGGTGTCGCGGCCCACCAGCATGGGCCCGGTCACGCCCTGGGCGGCGCGATATTCCACGATCGCCTGGGTTATGGCCGCGATGTGATCTTCGTTGAACGCGCCGTCGAGGCTCGATCCCCGATGGCCCGATGTGCCAAAACTGACCCGCTGGGCCGGATCGGACGGGTCGGGGCGCCGGTCGTAGTAGGCCCTGAGCAGGGCGTTCAGATCCACCAGATCTTCAGGAAGGGCGCGTTGGCCGGCTCGAGGATGCATATGGGAATTGGTAGCCTTCGCCTCGGAAGGGCACAATGTCGATCTGCCTCGCCTCAGCCTGGGGGACACGCACGCGTTTCAGTACGGCGCGTCAGTTCATGCAGCGCGATGGCGCTGGCGCTGGCGACGTTTAGCGAATCCCAGCCCGGGGCCATGGGAATACAGAACGGCCTTGCGCGGGCCAGCACGGCCGGCGACAGGCCGGGGCCTTCGGCGCCCAGCAGCAACGCGGCGCGCGCGGGCGGCTCAAGGTCGGTCAGCGGTTTGGCGGCGCCGGGGCTGAGCGCAAGGGCGCCGATGCCTGCGGCCTCCAGGATAGCCAGGGCGTCCTCGCCTGGGGCCACGCGCGCGAACGGAACCTTCAGGGCCGCCCCGACCGAGACACGGATGGATTTGCGATAAAGCGGATCGCACGAGGCGGCGTCCAGCAGCACGGCGTCCACCCCGAACGCCGCGGCGTTACGGAACAGGCCGCCCATGTTGTCGTGGTTGGCTATGCCATAAAGGCCCAGCACGAGCGCCCGCTCGCCCAGGGTCGCCAGCAGCGTCGCCGCGTCCGCGTCCGGCGCGCGCAGGCCATGGGCCAGTATGCCCCGGTGGATATGGAAGCCCGCGATGTCGTCCAGCACCGCCTGGCCCGCGACGTATACCGGGACGTTGCTGGGCAGATGGGCGGTCAAGGGCTCCAGCTTGTCGAGCCGCTTGGCGTCGACCAGAAGCGAGGCCGCTTGGTGCGGTCCGCCGCCCGTCAGCAGGACGCGCAGCACCACTTCGCCCTCGGCGATGAATCCGCCTTTCCGCCCGACAAGATCGCGCTCGCGCACGTGGCGATAGACGGCGACCCGTGGGTCTTCAGGGTCGTCGATGGGGATGATCTGAACCAAGGCCTAAGCCTAGGGCGCCGCGCACGTGCGGCCAAGCCCAGGCAACGTCTAACGGTCAACGTCTACCGGGCGTGGCCATGCCTGTGGTGCAGGTCCGGATAGTGGGGGTGGCTGTGGCGTAGCGGCGCGTGGCGATGACGGTGCGTATGGGTGTCGCCGGGCGGGTCGCCCGGGGCGTGGGCGTGCTGGTGATGCGCGTCATGCCCATGCCGATGCTCGTGCTCTAGCGATTCGTGCTCATGTTCGTGCTCGTGTCGCTCAGATAGGTGCAGCCACACGCCCAGGCCCATCAGCAGGGCGGCGCCGGTTATTTGGGCCGTGACCGGCTCGCGGAACAGGACCAGCGCCAGCGCGGCGCCCAGGAACGGGGCGGTGGAGAAATAGGCGCTGGTGCGGGCCGCGCCCAGATGGCGTAGCGCCAGAATAAACATCGTCAGGCTGATCCCATAGCCCAACAGGCCGGTGGCCATGCCCGCCGCGATGATCGTGGCTGAGGGCGCATGCGCCCCCCGGGCGAAGGCGATGGCCAGATTGACCGAGCCCGCCGTCAGGCCCTTGATCGCCGCCATTTGCACCGGGTCGGCGGCGGACAGTTTGCGAGTCAGATTATTGTCCACCGCCCAAGCCAGGCAGGCGCCCACGATGGCTAGGGCCGGCAGGCCCAAGGCGCCGCCCTGTCCCTGCCATGACAGCAACGCCCCGCCCGCCAGGATGGCGCCCGCCCCGACAAGCAGGCGGCGATCGACATGCTCGCGAAACACCAGCCAGGCGATGGCCATGGTTGCCAGGCCCTCCACATTGAGCAGCAGCGCGCCCGCCGCGGCGGGGGTGCCCTGAAGGCCGATCATCAGTAAAATTGGCCCCGCCACGCCGCCGGCCAAGGTCGCCAGGGCGAGCCATGACCAGTCGGATCCTTGCAGCGGGGCTTCCTTGGCCGCGATCAGACGACCGCGCGCGGCGTGGACGACGGCCAGACCGACTCCCGAACCCAGATAGAGCAAGCCGGCCAACAGAATAGGGTCTGCGCCGTGGGCGATCAGCAGCTTGGCCGCCGGGGTGCTGAAGCCGAACAGGGCCGCCGCCCCTAGGGCCATGGGGGCGCCGGGCCAGAGGATGGAGGCTGGCGATGGGGCCGGGGCGTTCGTCATGATCGCAGGCTAAGCCTTGCCCGCGCCGGCGTCTATTTCGACATCTGCGCGCAGAAGGCGTCGACGCAGCTTGGTTCTTCAGATTTCGAGCGCGGCGGCTTATATGGCGCTTCCCTCCAGAGTCTCGTCTGCGCCTCCTTCGCCGAAAGCCGCCATGGCCCGCATCCTGATCACCTCCGCCCTGCCTTACATCAACGGGATCAAACACCTGGGCAATCTGGCGGGCTCGATGCTGCCGGCGGACGTCTATGCCCGCTTTCAAAGGGCGCAAGGCCATGAGGTGCTCTACATCTGCGCCACCGACGAGCATGGCACGCCGGCCGAACTGGCCGCCGCCGCCGCCGGCCAGAACGTCTCGGACTATTGCGACGAGCAGCACCAGCTGCAGCACGACATCGGCCGGGCCTATGGCCTGTCCTGGGATTGGTTCGGCCGGTCTTCCTCGCCCCAGAACCACCGCCTGACGCAGCACTTCGCCGAGATCCTCGAAGATAGGGGTCTGATCGAGGAGCGCACCGACCACATGGTCTATTCGGTCGACGACAAACGCTTCCTGCCGGACCGCTATGTGGAGGGAACCTGCCCGCACTGCAACTTCACCCCGGCGCGCGGCGACCAGTGCGACAACTGCGGGCGGCTGCTGGATCCCACCGACCTGATCGCGCCCTATTCGGCCATTTCCGGTTCGCGCAACATCGAGGTGCGCGAGACGCGCCACCTCTATCTGCTGCAGACCAAGCTGGAGGCGCAGATCCGCGCCTTCATCGACAGCAAGGACGACTGGCCCGCCTTGCCCCGCTCCATCGCCTACAAGCACCTGGACGAGGGCCTGATCGACCGCGGCATCACGCGCGACCTGGCCTGGGGGGTGCCGGTCACGCGCCACGGCCTGCCCCGGCCGGGGTTTGAGGACAAGGTGTTCTACGTCTGGTTCGACGCCCCCATCGAATACATCGCCGCGACCCAGGAGTGGGCCGACAACCTGGAAGATGGCAAGCTACGCGACTGGCGCGTCTGGTGGCGCACCGACGCCGGCGCCGATCAGGTCCGCTACGTCCAGTTCATGGGCAAGGACAATGTGGCGTTCCACACGGTCAGTTTCCCCGCGACGATCATCGGTTCAGGCGAGCCGTGGAAGCTGGTGGACACCCTGAAGGCCTTCAACTGGCTGAACTGGTACGGCGGCAAGTTCTCCACCTCGCAAGGGCGCGGGGTGTTCATGGACCAGGCGCTGGAGCTTTTGCCGCCCGACTACTGGCGCTGGTATCTGACGGCCAATACGCCGGAAAGTTCCGACACCGCCTTTACCTGGGAGCAGTTCCAGTCAGCGACCAATCGCGATCTGGCCGACGTGTTGGGCAACTTCGTCAACCGTATCCTGAAGTTCTGCGAAACCCGGTTCGAGAGCCAGGTCCCCGCAGGCGGCGAGCCGGGAGAGCTGGAGCGCAAGCTCTATGACGACGTCTCCCAGAAGCTGGCCGATCTGACCGGGCAGATGGAGGCGATCGAGGTGCGCAAGTCCGCCCAGGTCCTGCGCGAGCTGTGGGTCCTGGGCAACCAGTACCTGCAGGAGGCCGCCCCCTGGACCGCGATCAAGACCGATCCGGCGCGCGCGGCCGTGATCGTGCGCACGGGGCTGAACCTGGTGGCCCTGTTCTCGCGCCTGTGCGGACCCATCCTGCCGTTCACGGCCGGCAAGATCGCCGATGCTGTGGGCGAGGCCTATCCGGGCGCATGGCCCAGCTCGGACGGCGAGGCGGAATTGTCGCGTCTGGAGCCCGGCCGTGCTGTGAGCGTCCCGGAGGTCCTGTTCCGCAAGGTGGAGGATGTCCAGGTCGCCGAATGGGCGACACGCTTTGGCGGTGGGGGCGAAGCCTAAACAAAAACGCCCTCCCGGGGAGCCGGGAGGGCGCTCAGTGACGTTGGGTGACGCGGGCGCTTAGCTGGCGGGCGCCGGCTCCGAGGGTTCCGCATCCATGTCCATCGGACGATAGCCCGAGTTCATGCTGCGATAGCGACGGCGTTCGGCGGAGCGGCGTTGGTCGGCCATGTTGCGCTGGATCAGCAGCAGGATCAGCACAGCCAAGAACGCCAGGAAGGCGGCGACCTGGGCGCGAACCGACATGCGGCCGATGACCGGCAAGGTAACGTCGTGCAGCGGGCTGGCCGAGGGGCTGGGCGCGGCGCTGGCGGGCGCGGCTTGGTCAGCATGACCAAACAGCTTGGCCAGGAAGTGCGACAGCGATGGCAGGTGCAGACCATTCGCGGTTTGCTCAGCCTGGGCCGCAACCTGGACCGCCGCTGACTGCAGCGAACCCAGCGACAACAGCTTGGGCGCGCCTTGGCCGGTGAGCGTAGCATTGACCTGGGCTTGGAGCGGGCCATTGGCGTTCTGGCCGGGCGTTACCTGCCAGAAGAACTTCGGCGCCTCGCCGTGTTTTAGAGGCACGGTCTGGGGATTTGCAGGGCTAATGGCGTAGCCGTTCCCGGCCAGGGTGGCGGAGACCTCGGCCTGACGGGCGGCGCGGCGGAAGCCGAACTTGGCGGCCTGGTCTCGCAGCATATCGAACAGGTTGCCGGGCAGGGACAGGGACACGCCGCCGGGCTTGCCCTGAACGATATCGGGGGACACCGAGAGGCTAGCGCCCTGGGTCGCCGATTGGCTGACGGCGGTTTGCAACTGCTGAAGCTTGGTTGGCGGCGTAGGCGGCGGCGCAACGGCGGCGATCGGCGGCCGGGCTGCGGCGACGGGAGGCGTGCTCACCGTTTGTGCGCGAACCGGCGCAGGGGACACGCGAGAGACCCGCTCGATCCGATGGCCGGCCGTCCGGTAGACGTGGCCGCCTTCACTCAGCCGATAGCCGGGGCCGTAGATCCGCCGGCGATCCTGAGGCGATAGGTCGCCCGGGTTGGGAATCGGGTTCATGGTCACGACCGTCGGCGGCAGGTCGTTGGAGGCTATGGGGCCGCCGGCCAGCGGCGGCGGCGGCGCTTCAGGCGGCGGCGCGGGCGGGGCCGAAGCTTCCGGCGCTGAAGGGCTGCATCCGCTCAGGACGGCGCAGGCGCACGCGCTGGCCAAGGCGGCGATCCAGTAAGATTTTTGAACAGGCATGAAGCCCCCATATCCCCGACGTCCAAGACGTTATCCTTAGCGTACAGAAATCATACCGATGTGACAAAAGCACGCTTGGCTTGGAAATCAAGTCGCTTACAACGTCCACCGATAGAGTATTCACCCAGCAGGCGAGTTAGGTTTGCGCTTGGACTACAGCGTATAACGCTACGGCGGCGGCGGCCGATACGTTCAGACTTTCCATTCCGCCCGGCATCGGGATGCGCGCTAGGGCGTCGCAATGTTCACCGACGAGACGCCGCAGGCCTTCTCCTTCAGAGCCCAGCACCAATACGGTGGGCCGCGCATCCAGCACTTGCGCCAGGAAATCCGGCGCGCCGCCGTCCAGGCCGACCGCGCGCCAGCCCGCATCCGTCAGGACTTCCAACGCCCGAGACAAGTTAACCACTCGCGCGTGGGGTGTGTGATCTATCGCGCCAGCCGCCGCCTTGGCCAGGGCGCCGGCGAGCACAGGCGCGTGTCGGTCCTGCAGAATCACGCCGCGCGCGCCGAAAGCCGCGGCTGAGCGGAAGATGGCGCCCACGTTTTGCGGGTCGGTCACCTGATCCAGCATTACGAGCACGCCGCCGCCGGCCGCGGCCAGTTCCTCAATGGTCATGGGTTCGGGGGGGTCGGCGAGGAGGGCCACACCCTGGTGCACCGCGCTGGGCGGCAACAACTGTCCGATCTCGCTGGGGGGCAGCGCCTCTGGCCTAAGGCCCAGGCGCACGGCGTCGGCTTCAACGTCCTGAACGCGCGCTGGATTCACCAGCAGTCGCCGCAGGTTCGTGCGTTGCGGATTGGCCAGGGCGGCTTTGACCGCGTGCCAGCCCCACACCCAGTCCTGGCTGATCTCGCCGCCCCGCCGACGAGGGCCGGATCGGCCGTGACGATTGTCCCTAGCCAAGGGATCATGTCCTTGGCCGTTCTCGCGGGCCTCTGAAAAGTCCGGTCCGCGCGGCTTGGAAAAAGGCTTCGCACGAGGCCTTGAGCGGTCGTTGCGTTCGCGGGGAGGGGACACTATAAGACGCGCTCCAATTTGGGGGCCTGGACGGCCTTCGGTATCTGACAGGCGTCGATCTAGCATCGGCCCGGTCGTATGCGGAGGGTTTTCCGACAGCTTCGAGCGCGCGCGCGGGGGAATGTCCCGAGCGGCAAAGGGGGCGGACTGTAAATCCGCTGGCATAGCCTTCGTAGGTTCGAGTCCTACTTCCCCCACCACGCGCCGGTCGAGGCAAGGCTTCTCTGAGACGAGGAGATCGCGGCGACCCCGCTCAGGCCGGCTTTCGGCGGCGGCGGGTATAGCACAATGGTAGTGCAGCAGCCTTCCAAGCTGAGGATGCGGGTTCGATTCCCGCTACCCGCTCCAAATCTTCTTTCGAGTTAAAACGAACGCCACGACGCGAAGGGTTACACGATGGCCAAGGAAAAGTTTCAACGCAACAAGCCGCACTGCAACATCGGCACGATTGGTCACGTTGACCATGGCAAGACGACGTTGACGGCGGCGATCACGATCACGCTGGCGCGGGCTGGCGGGGCCAAGGCGATGTCCTATGCGGATATTGACGCGGCTCCGGAAGAGAAGGCGCGGGGGATCACGATCAACACGGCGCACGTGGAATATGAGACCAAGAACCGTCACTATGCGCACGTGGACTGCCCTGGGCACGCTGACTATGTGAAGAACATGATCACGGGNNACGGGGCGATCCTGGTGGTTTCGGCTGCTGACGGTCCGATGCCGCAGACGCGCGAGCACATTCTTCTGGCGCGTCAGGTGGGCGTTCCGGCGCTGGTGGTGTTCCTCAACAAGGTGGACATGGTGGACGACGAGGAGCTGCTTGAGCTCGTCGAGATGGAAGTGCGCGAGCTTCTGTCGTCCTATCAGTTCCCCGGCGACGACATTCCGATCGTGAAGGGCTCGGCGCTGGCGGCGGTCGAGGACCGTGATCCGATCATCGGCCAGGACGCGATCCTGGAGCTGATGACCCAGGTTGACGCCTATATCCCGCAGCCTGAGCGTCCTGTGGACCTTCCGTTCCTGATGCCGGTGGAAGACGTGTTCTCCATCTCGGGTCGCGGCACGGTGGTGACGGGCCGCATCGAGCGTGGGGTCGTCAAGGTGGGCGAGGAAGTCGAGATCGTCGGCTTGCGCGCCAACCAGAAGACCATCTGCACGGGCGTGGAAATGTTCCGCAAGCT
>PLRV01000078.1:0-226 GCA_003164925.1 Caulobacteraceae bacterium | reverse complement strand
CGTCACACGCCGTTCTTCACCAACTACCGTCCTCAGTTCTACTTCCGCACCACCGACGTGACGGGGATCATCCGTCTGAAGGAAGGCGTGGAGATGATCATGCCCGGCGACAACGCCGAGCTGGACGTGGAGCTGATCACGCCGATCGCCATGGAAGAAAAGCTGTGCTTCGCCATCCGCGAAGGCGGCCGCACGGTCGGCGCCGGCGTGGTGGCCAAGATCGTCG
>PLRV01000068.1:739-3522 GCA_003164925.1 Caulobacteraceae bacterium | reverse complement strand
GCGAACCCCGCCCCAAACACGCCCAACGCCAGGATATAGCCCGCCGCGTCGCTGACCCCGGCGAAGAAGTTCCTGGAGATCAGGGCCGCCAGGGTCCCGAAGATAAAGAAGTCGTACCACTCGAAGGCGGTCCCGGCCGACGACGCCGCGACAATGGTGCGCATGTCGTGGGTCTCGGCCACGGCCGTGGCGGTCGTGCTCTGCGTCATTCCGTTTCCCCCGGATTTCCACCTACGTCTTCGGCGCCATCCAGGCTTTCAAGACGCAGGACGAACTGATCGGCCGCGCCAACGCCAGCGAATTTGGCTTGGCCCCACGTCCATACCCGAGACCTATTGCGCGGATTGCGCGTCGTCGAGCGTCTCGAAGCCGGAAGGATCGTCAGACCGCCGCCGGAGCCTCGAAAGACTTGCCCTTAGCCTCGGGTCCGAACCAGGTGACCACGGCCAGCACCACCGCCACCACCGCACACACCACCGCCAGGGCTAACCCATAGTTGTTGTGGTGCGACTCGGCGATGCCCGCCTGCAAGGTGGCGTTGGCCGCCGCGAACAAATTGCCGAGCTGATAGGCGACGCCGGGAAAGGCGCCGCGGGCCCCTTCGGGCGACAACTCGTTGAGGTGCACCGGCACAACGCCCCAGGCGCCCTGCACGGCGATCTGGATCAGGAACGCGCCCAGGCCCAGCATGAGCGGCATGGTCGAAAACGCCCACAGGGGAATGACCGGCAAGGCCAGCAGGGCCGCCAGGACGATGGCGCGGCGACGCCCGATGCGCTCGGACAGGGCGCCGAAGATCAGGCCGCCGAGTATCGCGCCGACATTGAGCGCCAAGGTGCAGGCCGTGACCATGCCGGGAGAGAACTTGTGCTGCACCTTGAGGAAGGTGGGATACAGGTCCTGGGTGCCGTGGCTGAAGAAGTTGAAACAGGTCATCAGCAGTACGACGTAGATCAGCAGGGGCCAGCGCCCTTTGACTGACTGCAGGAAGCTGGCCCGGGTCGCCACGCCGGCGCGCTTCTGCGCTTCCCACGCCGGGGATTCGGGCACCTTGCGGCGGATGTAGATGATCAGCAGCGCCGGCAGCACGCTCAGCATGAGCATGCCGCGCCAGTGGATATAGGGCAGAGCCAGGTTGGCCAAAGCCGCCAAGAAATAGCCCGTGGGATAGCCCTCCTGCAGGATGCCCGACACCACCCCGCGGCTCTTGATCGGGATCGTCTCAAGGGCCAGGGAGGCCCCGATGCCCCATTCGCCGCCCATGGCGAAACCGAACAGGAAGCGCAGGCCCAGAAAAATCCAGAGGGTGGGTGCAAAGGCCGAGGCCAGGGCCAGCACCGAGTACAGCCCCACGTCGATCATCAGAATCGGCCGCCGGCCATAGTGGTCGGCCAGACGCCCGAAAACCAAGGCGCCGAGGGGCCTGGCCGCGAGGGTAAGAACAATGGCCTGAGCCACCTTGGCGATGTCGGCGTGGAACTCCGCCGCTATGTCCTTGAGGATGAAGGTCAGCAGGAAGAAATCGAAGGCGTCCAGCGTCCAGCCCAGGAAACTGGCCAAGAACGCCGCCCTCTGCGTAGCGTTCAGCGCCTTCAGGTCATCGATAACGACCATCCCGAGCAGCCCCCCTGGTGATTTTGCTCACCAAAGCCCTGCCGAGCGCGGACTGGCAAGCCCCTAGAGGTCGGCCTGGGTCACGAACCGCGCTTGCACATAGGCCTCGATGGCTTCTGGACCCCCTTCGGAACCATAGCCGGAGTCCTTCACCCCGCCGAAGGGCGCCTCGGCATTGCCGAGCCCAAAATGGTTGATCGACATCATGCCGCTCTGCACCTGGTCGGCCACCTTGGCCGCGGTGAGCGAAGAGCCGGTGAAGGCGTAGGCCGCCAGACCGAAAGGCAGCCGGTTAGCTTCGGCGACCGCATCCTCGAACCTGTCGAAGGCATTGATGATGGCCACCGGTCCGAACGGCTCCTCGTTCATGATCGCCGCGTCGATCGGAACGTCGGTCAGCACGGTAGGTTGGAAGAAATGGCCCTTGTTGCCGAGGCGCTCGCCGCCCAGGCGCAGCTTGGCTCCCCGCTGGAGCGCGTCGCCCACCAGGCGGTCCATCGCTTCCAGGCGCCGCCCGTTGGCCACTGGCCCCATGCGGCTGGAGGGATCCAGGCCATTACCCACCTTCACGGCGGCGCAGGCCTGGGCGAAATGTTCCGTGAAGGCCTCATGCGCCGGCCGCTCCACCAGAAACCGGGTGGGGCTGATGCAGGTCTGCCCGGCGTTGCGCAGCTTGAACGCGACGGAAGCCTTGGCTGCGGCGGGAATGTCGGAATCGGCGAACACCAGCACCGGCGCATGCCCCCCCAACTCCATGGTCGCCCGCTTCATATGCTGGCCAGCCAGGGCCGCCAGATGCTTGCCCACGGGCGTGGAGCCGGTGAAGGACAGCTTGCGCACCACCGGATGCGGGATCAGGTAGGCCGAAATCTCCGCCGGGTCGCCATAGACGAGGTTGATCACGCCGGGCGGCAGGCCCGCGTCCTGGAGGCAGCGAATGAATTCGGCGCAGGAGCCGGGCGTCTCTTCCGGCCCCTTGGCGATAATGGCGCACCCGGCCGCCAGCGCGGCGGACGCCTTGCGCGCCATCTGATTGACCGGGAAGTTCCATGGCGTGAAAGCCGCCACCACGCCGACCGGCTCCCGCGTGACGATCTGCACCACATTGCGGGCGCGCGGCGGGATCACCCGGCCATACAGCCGCAGGGCCTCGCCCGCCGCCCATTCCA
>PLRV01000068.1:0-674 GCA_003164925.1 Caulobacteraceae bacterium | reverse complement strand
CGCACCGGCAGGGTGCGTCCGTCCTGGGCGGGGACCCATTGGCCGTCGATCAGCAGCAGCACGTCCCGATAAGAAGCGTTCAATTGGCCGTCCAGCACGGGACCCTCCACAGCAAACAAGGCGGGAAACTAGGGGCTCAAGGCGGAATTTCAATGCCCAGCTTTGAGTACTCAATAGGTTGTCCGGCTTTTACGGAAAGCGCGCGCGCCCTGAAGGCCTTGGCGAGATTGGAACTCGGGTATGGGCCGGCCTGAACGGGCCGCATGAACGACGCCTAAACGTCCTACTCAGCTCACGCTCAACCGCGCGGATGCACCATGCCTCATGCTTCGCCATGGGGCGCAGCGCTGCAGGACAAAGGCCATGAACGGCGCCGTCATTGATTGGATCATCGTCGACCATACGGACCGCGAGCCGGTTCAGGTGGGCGATGTCGTATGCTCGGACGCGGGCGGGATGCCCGCCTACCGGGTGATGGCCTTGGACAGGGACCGGGCCTGGCTACGCGACGACGCCCACCCCTTCGATTGGGTGCTGCCACTGTCCAGCTTCCACTGGAAAGCCCGGCGCCTGGCCTAGGGGCCAAAATCTGACCCCTGAGTCCTGCCGGACGCCCTGCGCGATGCAGGCCGAAGGTCGGGTTCCTGGCCTGAGGCCAAGGGGAAGAATCGACC
>PLRV01000046.1 GCA_003164925.1 Caulobacteraceae bacterium | reverse complement strand
GCGAACCCCGCCCCAAACACGCCCAGCGCCAGGATATAGCCCGCCGCGTCGCTGACCCCGGCGAAGAAGTTCCTGGAGATCAGGGCCGCCAGGGTCCCGAAGATAAAGAAGTCGTACCACTCGAAGGCGGTCCCGGCCGACGACGCCGCGACAATGGTGCGCATGTCGTGGGTCTCGGCCACGGCCGTGGCGGTCGTGCTCTGCGTCATTCCGTTTCCCCCGGATTTCCACCTACGTCTTCGGCGCCATCTGCCCCGCAGCGCGCTACAGGCGTGGCCATGATGACGCCCTCCGCCAGGACCTTGAGGTCGCGGCTAAAGTCTCTGCGGTCATGGTTTGCTATGCCGCCGGCTGACGTCGGCGCGGCAAAAACGCGAGCCTGCGAATAACCTCACCCTGGCGTCCCTGACGCGCTGTTCATCAAAACTGAACCCTGCGGAGACCGTCCGAGGCGAAAGGGCAGATGGTCTCGCACGGCCCCTCCCCTTTCGAAATCCCTTATAGCGCAATGTGAAGGCGAGTTCGCGTTCGCCTGACAGCGCCGGGCCGGGGCCACATGGGAAGCGCGAGACTATTTGATTTTGACGAACTTGCTGGGTCCGGTGGCCGCGCCGCGGATCGAGGTGATCTTCCCGTTCTTGAAGCTGTAGAACATGACGCTATGGCCCTCGAGCACCTCGCCGGGCTGGAGCGGCTCGCCGGTGGGCAAGGTGTGCGGACCGCCCGGCTCGCCGGTGATGTGGACGGTCAATTCGATCACCGCTATGCCTTGATCATTGTCGATGACGATGGTCGAGGGGACGCGCGTATCTTTGACGCCGCCCTGCTCCATATTGGCGTAGAAGTCCATCACCGCCTTCTTGCCATGAAGCATCTTGCCGGTGATGTGTGGGAACTCGACGTCGTCGGCCAGAAGGTCCGCGTAATGTGGGTCGCCAGCGTTGAACAGCTCGTAGTACTGGATGATCTTGTCCTTGGTCATCCCGCCTTGGGCGTGGGCCGCTGGCGCGCAGCACAGCGCCGCCAGAGCCGCAACGGCCAGCGAAGCCTGCATCCAGCCGGTCTGCTTCAGCATCGTCATGTCCGTCTGCTTTCTCTCTCTAAGCGACCGTGATGGTCAGCGTTTCCAGCTGGTCGATCGTCCCGACCATTCGATCGTCGGAAACCACCGGACCTGAGCCCGCCGGCGTCCCGGTGTAGATGATGTCGCCCGCCGCGAGCGGCGCCGACTTGGACAAGAAGGCTATGATCATGAACGCGTCATAGATCATAGCGCCGCAACACTCTTAAAATGGGAGCCCATCATCACAAGGCAGTAACCCCGAATTTGCAATTTCGTAAATCCGAAGAATTCGTCCGCGCCCGGTAGGACAATGTTACGTCCGATTGCCCCTTGCTTTTGAATCTATGCAGGAATTCGCTCGTGCTTGATGCCCGGAGCCAGAAGCACATCTACACGGTGGTGCAATGCGTGTGGCGATAGCTTCCTTGACCCCTCTCAGCCGATCGGGCTCCATCGCGTGCGCCCGTCGCATTGCGCGTTTCCGCCAGAACGAGACGCCGCATCAATGCAGATCGGCCGGACAAGGGAGTAGCCATGATCAGCAGCATTCGACCGACTCGCGCCGGCCTCGTCGCCATCACCCTGGCGTTGGGCGCCATCGCGCCCGCCGCGCACGCCGCCGACGTCATGACCCGGCAGAAGGTCATCGAGTACGAGACCCGGTTCAGCGCGCAGGACCCGCGCTTTGCGGAGATCTATGCGCCCGACGTCAGCTTCCCGCACATCACCGGCGGCGAGTTGCGCGGCCCCAAGCAGATCGCCGACTTCTACCAGAAGATGTGGGCGACAGGGGTGCATGAAGTCCGCGAACCGACGGCGATCATCATCGACAACAAGGGTGGGATGATGGCGGTGGAGGAGAGCGTCAGCTTCACACCGAAGCCAGGATTCGCCAGCGTGACCTTGCCGACCGGCGAGGTGATGAAAGCGGGCGAAAAATGGAAAGGCGCCGCTGTGATGATCTTCACCCTGCGGGACGGCAAGGTGACCTCAGTTCGCGGCAGCATCGTCGGCGCCGGTAAAATCACCCGGGCTGAGTAACCTTCAGCCGCGGCCCGTCCGCCGGCGCCTGGGTCAACTGTTGGGGCCTGAGGTCACAACACCGGCTTGCACCTAGCCCGGGGAGACGGCGTCGTCGTCCCGGGGATTTCACGCGGAATCGGCCACGCCGCTCCCGCCGATTTGGCGCGCCATGCCGTCTGAAAAAACTCATTTATAATCAAATGGATGATGCGAATTTTTGTTTGATCAGCATCAATGCCTGCCTAGGGACTGCAGTCCTTTATCGACTACGAACAGCGGGTTAGCGTTGAACAGAGCGCCCCGCTAACGACCTTAGGGGAGCTCAAGATGTCTCAAGACAACAATCAGCCCGCGTCGCTGATCCAGCGACGGGATTTATTTGGATTGGGCGCCGTGGCGGCGTCCTTGGCGCTGACGGACAAGGGATGGGCGGCCACCGACCGTTCTGCGAGCCTCGGCCTGCAATCGCTCGGTTACGTCGTCGTGCCGGGCAAGGATCTTGATGCCTGGGGCCGCTGGGCGCCGGAGGTCTTCGGCCTGCAACTCGCTGACAGCAGCGCCGCCACGCGCGTTTTTCGCATGGACGATCACCTGCACCGCCTTGCGGTCGACCTTGGGGCGCAGATGCCGAGCTTCGGGTGGGAGGTGGCTGGGCCCGGGGCCTTAGACGCGATGGCGGCGCGACTGGACGCAGCGGGCGTAAAGGTCGCGTCGGGCTCCCGCGCTCTGGCGTCCCAGCGGGGCGTGCGCGACCTGGTCACGCTCACGGACCCAGCCGGCAATGGGGTGGAAATATTCCATGGCCCCGCCCTCGCGCACTCGCCGTTTCAGGCGGCGCGAACAATGGCCGGCTTCAGGACCGGTCCGCTGGGCATGGGTCATTTCGCGCTCATGGTCCAACCGGCGCTGTTCGAAAAAACGACCTCTTTCTATCGCGGCCTGCTTGGCTTTCGCCTGAGCGACTACACGATCAGCAAGGGCGCAATGGTGGTGGAGTTCATGCACATCAACCCCCGTGAACACAGCATTGCGGTGATTGCCAATCCCGACAATAAGAACGAGCTGCATCACCTTATGATGGAGATGTTGTTCATGGATGATGTCGGCCGATCTTACGATATCGTTCTCGATAAGTATAATGACCGTATTGGCCTGACAATGGGCCGGCATATCAATGACTTGATGACCTCCTTTTATGTCCGAACACCATCGGAGTTCTTGATGGAGTGTGGCTGGGGCGGGCTCCTGATCGACTCGGAGCAGTGGAAAGCCGACGAGCTGACCGCCGGAGGGAGCATCTGGGGCCATCAATTAATGAAGGACGGCCAGCCGGTTGAGGGGACTTTCTTGCCGCCGCCGACCGCCCGCGCATTGCGGGCGCCGCTGCAAGTGTACGGCGAGAACTTCGAGGTCGGTCGCCGGCCTAAGGCCTTGGATCAAGTCCTCAAAACCGAACCGCTGACGTGACGTCCCTCGACGCCACGCCAGCGAACCCGGTTAGGTGCAGGTCGCCCACACCATTACGTCACCGACCATGTTCTAACTATATGATTTTTAAGGTTATTCGTCGGCTGATTCATACTGATGCTGGACTGGACGGATTCACTCGATATTTCAGGTGCTTGCACAATACCATGTGCAATTCGGCATCGACAAAGATCGAATGAATTCAAGGCCCGGTGCACATGTGGTCATGCGAACAGGTTCACGTGGCTGCCAATCAGGCTACCGATAAGGCCAGACGCGCCATCGAAAGCCTCACTGACCATGTAGCAATGCGTTCAAACGATAGGCGTCCACGACCTGCTGGCCGCGGGCGATCACAAGGGCGTTCTGCGCGGCCAGTGAGTCCCGCTCGGCGTCCAACAGATCCAGGGTCGGCTTCTGTCCAACCCGCACCTCGTTGCGCACACTGTCGAGAGCGCTGGCCGAGGACCGCGATTGTTCGACCGCCGCCTGGACCACCGCTCGAGCGGTTTGAACATCCTGCCACGCATCGACTACGGCCTCCCGAACCTGGGCCCGGGCCGCGTCCGCCGCAGCCTCCGCCACCCGGACGTCGGCGCGCGCCTCGCTGATCTGGCCGCTGACGAGTCCGCCTGAGAACAGGGTCCAGCGACCCTGGACGCCCACCGTGTAACCGTCATTGCGATAGCCTGTAAAGAACTGGTCGCGGGACGTGTTGGCGGTAGCGGCCAAGGCCAACGTCGGCAAGCGGCTGGCTTCTGCAGACCGAACCCCGGCCTCGGCGGCCCGTGCGGAGGCCTCGGCCGCCAGCAGCGTCGGGCTTGATTGAGTCGCGCTCGTCATCGCCTCGTCCAGGCTGACTGGGATCGCCGGCGGCGCCGGAAGCGGCTCCAGCTCCGTCGGTTCGGCGCCGACAACTTCAATGAACCGCGCCCGCGCGCGAGCAACACCACCCCCCGCGCGGGCCAGGTCGGCCTGGGCGCCAGCGAGTCTTGCCTGCGCTTGGTCCAGGTCGGTTCGGGGCGTTTCGCCGTCCTTGAATTTGAGCTCCGCCTGGTGGGCGATTTCGGCCAATTCACGGACCTGGGCTTCCTCAAGCGACAGCAACTGTCCACCGCTGAGCACCGTGACGTAGGCCTCGGCGACCTGGGCGGACAACAGCGCCTTGGCTCCCGCCGCCTGGGCCAGCGCTGCATCGCGGCCTTCGCGCGCGCGATCGATCGCAGCGTTTATCGCGCCCCCGGCAAACAACGGCTGGCGCACCTCAACCGCCGCGCCGCGCGGAGATACGGTGTTGCGTCCAAAGCCGAAGAAACCGCCAAGGTCCATCGCGCCCCAGCCGCTTTCACCGGAGAGAGCCAGGGTCGGCATCCGCCCAGCGCGCGCCTCCGCCAGTCGCGCATCCGCTGCATCCGCCTGCGCCTTGGCTTGCGCCAGGGTCGGGTTTGACTTCTGGGCCATGGCGATCGCGTCATCGAGGGACATGGCCTGGGCCAAGCTTGGAAGAGCGATCGCCGCCAGCAGGCTCATGGCGGCGAGCGCGCGCTGGACGATCACCGGAAAGCGGCTCCCGATTTGGCGCCCAGCTTCTTGAACACCATCGCGGCGGGACAGAACCCGGTGAAGGCCGCCTGGATCATGTTCAGGCCGGCGAAGATCGACAGGGCGATCCACCGCGGATGGACGAACTGGGCCAGGGCGATGCCGGCGAGCACCACGCATCCGGCGAAGACGAAAACCAGACGATCTGCGGTCATGTCGAATGTCCTCAACGGCTCAAAATACGGCCCGACTGATGCCTGGAGCGTCCAGGCGACGATGGGCTCTGCGCGCGTCGGGGCTCAGGCCTTGATCCGGAGCACGTCCCCGCCCGGCGATCGGCCGTAGGGTGTTCCGGTTGATGTCTTGACTATATATGCGTACAGACGCATATACGCAACTATGAAAATTAATGCCGCCGAGATGAGGGCTTCCACCGACGACGCCTGCGGCCTGCTCAAGGCCCTGGCGAATCCACATAGGCTGATGATCGTCTGCTCGCTGATAGACGCAGAGCAGTCCGTGGGCGCGCTGGCCAAGGCGTTGGACGTTCGCGAGTCCCTGGCTTCGCAGCACCTTGGACTCCTGCGGCGGGACTGCCTGGTCGCCGCACGGCGCGATGCGCAGACCATCTACTACGCCCTGCAGAGCGGCCGCGCGCGAGCGCTGATCGAAACGCTGTCCAACCTCTTCTGCACGGTCCCTGACCGCGCCCGTCCCCGAGGAAGTCTGTGATGTTCTCCGCCCCTACGACCAAGGATCTAACGCCCCAGCAGGTGAAGGCCGGGCTTGACGCCAGGACCATCCTGCTGATCGACGTGCGAGAGCCAGCCGAGTTCGCCACCGAAAAGATCGCCGGCGCGCTGAACGCCCCACTCTCGACCTTCAAGCCCGCCGCCCTCCCCGATGCGGGGGGCAAGACGATCGTGCTGCAGTGCGCCGGCGGCAAGCGCTCGGCCATGGCGGTGGATCAATGCCGCAAGGCCGGCCAGGCCATCGAAACACATCTCGCCGGCGGCCTCACCGCCTGGAAGGGCGCCGGCCTGCCCACCATCACCGGCTAGTCGTCAGCCACAGAGCCATTTCGGGAGGGCGAACCATGACAGCAAGGCCGCTTTTGATCGGCGCATTGGGCGCGGGGCTGTTCCTCAGCGCCTGCGGTCCCGCCAAGCCGCCCGCCCCGACCGCTCCGATGGCGCCGGCGGCCGGTCGCCTGCAGTTGCAACTGCAAACCGTCGCGGACCTCAAGCCCGTCCCGGCGACGCTGACGACGCGCGACATGGCCGACGCCCGCGCCCGCATATCGGGCGTGCTGGTTCGCCTGCTGGTCAAGGCCGGCAATGAAGTCCGCCAGGGCCAGCTGATCGCCACGGTCAAGGACGATCGCATCGCCCTGCAGACCGGCGCTTACGACGCCCAGGTGTCGGCTGCCGCCGCCCAGGCCGCCGCCGCCCAGGCCGACCTGGCCCGAACCCGTGATCTCTTCGCCCACGGGGTCTACGCCCAGGCGCGCCTCGACCAGACGGAAGCGCAGGCCAAGTCGGCAAGCGGCGCGCTGGCTGCTGCGCGTTCGATGCGAGCCGCCAGCGCCGAACAGGGCGCACAAGGCGCCGTGCTCGCCCCCGCATCCGGCCGCGTACTCGTGGCGAATGTGCCGGCGGGTTCAGTCGTGATGCCGGGTCAGTCGATCGCCAAGATCACGGCCGGTCCGCTCGTGGTGCGGATCGAGCTTCCCGAAGGCGAAGCGGCGGCGCTGAAAGTCGGCGATGTCGTCCAGCTCAACGCTGAGGACCTTGCGGGCGCCGCCACGCAAGGGACAATCGTGCAGGTTTATCCGTCGGTCACCGACAGTCAGGTCGTCGCCGACGTCTCCGCCCCCGGCCTGCATAAAAACTTGGTTGGCCAAACCGTGCGGGCGAGCATCAAGGTCGGCCAACGCCAGGCGCTGGTCGCACCCCGGCGCTATATCGCCACGCGATTCGGCGTCGATTACGTCTGGCTGGTGCGTCCGGATGGGACCGCCTCGCAAACCCCGGTGCAGACGACTGGCGGCCCGGCCGCCGACCAGACGGAGATCCTATCCGGCGTTCGCGCCGGCGACATCCTGACGCCGCCGGTGGCGCCATGAACCTCGGGCTCTCCGGTCGGCTGACCAAGGCGACCATCAAGTCGCCGCTCACCCCCCTGTTCCTGCTGGCCGCCATCGCCGTCGGCCTGCTCGCGCTGATGACCATTCCCCGCGAGGAAGAGCAGCAGATCAGCGTGCCCATGGTCGACGTCATGGTCTCGGCCCCCGGGCTTCGCGCGCCGGACGCGGTGGAGCTGGTCGGCAAGCCGCTGGAGACCATCGTCAAAAGCGTGGCGGGCGTCGAGCACGTCTATACCTTCGCCGACGACAACCAGGTCATGGTCACCGCCCGGTTCAAGGTGGGCGCCGATCCGGACGCGGCGTCGGAACGAATCCAGGAGAAGGTCGACGCCAACCTCGACCGCATCCCGGCCGGTATTCCCGCACCGCTGATACAGACTTGGGGCATCAATGATGTGCCAAGCCTGGTTCTGACCCTGTCGCCCAAACCGGGCGCCGCCGGCCAGTGGACCGACCAGGCCCTCTATGAGATCGCCGGCAAGCTGCGCACAGAGGTCGCCAAGGTCGACGACGTCGGTCTGACCTTCATCGTCGGCGGCCGGCCCGACGAGATCCGCGTCGAACCCGACCCGGCCAAGCTTGCGCGACACGGCGTGTCGTTGGGCGCGCTGATGGACGCGGTGCGCCAGGCGGACCGCGCCTTCCCGGCGGGCGTGGTGCGCGACGGCGGCCAGGCCGTTCAGGTCACCGCCGGCCAGACCCTGACCAATCCAGCCGACATCGGCCTGATCGCACTGCCCTCCGCCAAAGGCGCGCCTGTCTATGTGCGCGACGTCGCCAATGTCACCGAGGCGCCGCGCGAGGACCAGGCCCGCGTCTGGCGCTACGCCCGGGCCGGCCAAGGCTGGACCGACGCGCCAGCCGTCAGCCTGGCCGTCGCCAAGCGCAAGGGCGCCAACGCCGTGGTGGTCTCCCACGCCGTGCTGGCGCGGGTCGCTTCGCTCAAGGGCTCGCTCCTGCCTGACAGCCTCGACGTCGCTGTCACCCGTGACTATGGCGCAACCGCCAATGAGAAGGCCAATGAGCTCCTGGAGCACCTGGCCCTGGCGACGGTCTCGATCGTGGTGCTGATCGGCTTCGCCATCGGCTGGAGGGAGGCCGGGGTCACGGCCGTGGTCATCCCCACCACCATCCTTCTGACCCTCTTCGCCTCGAACCTGTTGGGCTACACCATCAACCGGGTCAGCCTGTTCGCCCTGATCGTTTCGATCGGCATCCTGGTCGACGACGCCATCGTCATGATCGAGAACATCGCTCGGCACTGGGCAATGAACGATGGGCGAAGCCGCGTGGACGCGGCGGTCGAATCCGTTGCCGAGGTCGGCAATCCGACGGTAGTCGCCACCCTGACCGTGGTGACCGCCCTTCTGCCGATGCTTTTCGTGTCCGGCCTGATGGGCCCCTACATGGCGCCGATCCCGGTCAACGCCTCGGCGGCCATGGTCTTCTCCTTCTTCGTAGCCGTGGTGATCGCGCCCTGGCTGATGGTTCGGTTCGCGCGCGTGGCGCTGTCGAGCGAGCACAATATGCTCCAACACGACGAGGGTCCGCTGGGGCGGCTCTACCGCCGGGTCGCGTCCCGCGTTATCGCCACGCGCCAGAGCGCCTGGACCTTCCTGATCGCCGTGGGCGTCGCGACCCTGATCGCCTGCGCCATGTTCGCCACCAAGACGGTGACGGTGAAGCTGCTGCCCTTCGACAACAAGTCGGAGCTGCAAGTGGTGCTGAACATGCCAGAGGGGACCTCGCTGGAAGATACCCAGCGCGCCCTGGGCGATGCAGCCTCGGTCACCCAGACCCTTCCCGAGGTCACTGCGGTCGACGCCTATGCCGGCACGGCCTCACCGTTCAATTTCAACGGTCTGGTGCGGCACTACTACCTGCGCAACAAGCCGGAGATGGGCGACCTGTCTGTTGCCCTCGCGCCCAAGGATGACCGGCATCGTAACAGCCACGCCATCGCGCTGGACCTGCGCCAGCGGCTGGCCAAGCTGGCCCTCCCTGCCGGCGCGGTGATCAAGGTGGTGGAAGCCCCGCCTGGCCCGCCGGTGATGGCGACGCTCTTGGCAGAAGTCTATGGCCCGGACGCCGCGACCCGGCGCACCGTCGCCGAGCGGGTTAAGGCCATCTTCCACTCCGTGCCCTTCATCGTCGACATCGACGATAGCTACGGCCATCCGCGCCCTGGCCTTCGCCTGGTCCCCGACCGCGCGCGGCTCGAAGCGCTGCAGGCCAGCGACCATGCGGTCTATGACTCGATTGGCGCGGCCCTGGACGGCGAGGTTGTCGGCTACGCCAATCGCGGCCAGGGCCGCGACGCCCTGGAAATCTCGGTCCGCCTGCCTCAGTCCGCACGGACGTGGGGCCAGGGCCTCGCGTCCATGCCGGTGGCCCAATCACAGGGTCCGAACGGACGATTGGTGTCCCTGGGCGAGGTGGTCACCGCCATCCAGGAGCCGGGCTCGACCCACATCTATCGGCGCGACGGCCGTGACGTCGACATGGTGCTGGGCGAGCTCGCGGGGGCCTACGAGGCGTCGATCTACGGCATGCTGGCCGTGGACAAGGCGATCCGACAAGCCGACTGGGGCGACATTCCACGGCCGGATATCCGCATGAATGGGCAGCCGACCAATGAAGCCCGTCCGACCGTCCTCTGGGACGGCGAGTGGGAGATCACTTGGGTGACCTTCCGCGACATGGGCGCCGCTTTCGGCGTGGCCATCCTCGGCATCTATGTACTGGTCGTGGCCCAGTTCAAAAGCTTCCGCCTGCCATTGGTGATCCTGATGCCGATCCCGCTGACCCTGGTCGGTATCGTCATCGGCCACATCCTGTTCCACGCGCCGTTCACCGCCACCTCCATGATCGGTTTCATCGCGCTGGCCGGCATCATCGTGCGCAATTCGATCCTGCTGGTGGATTTCATCCGTCATAAGCAGGGCGAAGGCCGCCCGCTGCGCGAGGTGCTGCTCGAGGCCGGTGCGATCCGGTTCAAGCCGATCGTGCTGACCGCCGCCGCCGCGATGATCGGCGCCAGCGTTATCCTGTTCGATCCGATCTTCCAGGGCCTGGCCATCTCGCTTCTGTTCGGCCTGGCCTCCTCGACCCTGCTGACCGTCCTGGTGATCCCGGCGATCTACGTCGTGCTGCGCGATGACGGCCGGACGGCGGCCAAACCCTCCCCTCATCGATGAAAGATCAGCCTATGAGCGCGACCCATGACTGGCCGGATGTCGCCGGCGACCTCGTTCAGGCTCTGAAGCCCCTCCGCGCGGGGGCGCCGGACGCCATGACCGCGTTCAGCGGTTTGGCGCGCGCGGCGCTCGAGCCGAAGGCGCTGTCGACCAAGACTAAAGAATTGATCGCCCTGGCCATCTCCGTCGCGACACGCTGCGACGGATGTATCGCCTTCCTCGCCGAAGCCGCGGTGAAGCAGGGCGCCAGCCGTGAGGAGGTCATGGAAACCATGGGCATGGCCATCTACATGGGCGCCGGGCCCAGCGTCATGTACGCCGCCCAGGCTTTGGAGGCCTTCGACAAGTTCTCCGCCAAGGCGTTAGCCAAGGCGAGCTAGGATTGCGCGGACGGTCTGCGCTCTTGAACGTTAATGCGTATGTTCTATCTTACGTATATGAGCACTATTCTATCCGACGCAGCCGCCCCCCCGGATGTCGGCGATCTCGCCGCCAGCGTGCAGGCCGCAACCCGACTCTTGAAGTTGCTTGCCAGCGAACAGCGCCTGTTGCTGCTGTGCAGACTCATTGAGGGCGAGGCCTCGGTAAGCGACCTTGCCGAGCACGCCAAGCTCGCGCACTCGACCACGTCCCAGCACCTAGCCAAAATGCGCGCCGAAGGCCTTGTGGCCACTCGCCGCGACGGTCAGACGATCTACTATCGATTGGCGGACCCGGCGGCGGTCCGGGTGCTGGATACGCTCTGCGAGATTTATCGCGGTAAGTAAGACTCGCGTGGATTCCAGCGTAGGAATCCTGCGCGGCCGCAAATGAAGGGCGCCTGTCGGGCGCAAGTTTATTCGCCGGCCAGCGCCGCTCAACTTGGCTCCAGAGCGTTATCAATTAGAATCACGGCGCCGCTCCGTCACCACTAGCTAAGGCGTGCCTCGCCAGATCCGGTCTCGATCCCCGGACAAGCCAATGCGGATCGCCAAGGCGTGGTTCAGGGTCCGCCGGATAAGGCGATTAACTGAAGAGAAGCGCGACCATGGACAAGGCCCTGTCATCCAAAGAGCCGGCCGCTCCGTCCGCAAAAGCTCCTTTTCCGGGAAACGAACGCGGCTCCACGGGCCTGACGAGCGCCGAAGCCCGTCGCCGGCTGAAATCCTCCGGCCCTAACGCTATGCCGGATACCGGCGCACACCCGTTTCGCATGGCGATCGAGAAGTTCTGGGCGCCTGTTCCGTGGATGCTCGAGGCGGCGATCCTGCTCGAAGCTGTACTCGGAAAATATGTCGAGGCCGCGATCATCGCCGGCCTGCTCGTATTCAACGCCCTGCTGGGGCTGTTCCAGGAAAGCGGCGCACAGGCCACGCTCGCGGCGTTGAAATCAAAGCTGGCTCTAAACGCATCGGTTCGGCGGGACGGCGCATGGAAGACAATACCCGCGGTGGAGCTCGTCACAGGCGATGTGGTGAAACTGTCCCTCGGCGCCGTCGTCGCGGCCGACGTGCGCCTTACCGGAGGCGAGGTCCTCCTCGACCAATCCATGCTCACCGGTGAATCGGTTCCGATCGAAGCTGGCCCGGGCCTGCAAACCTATGCCGGGGCCCTGGTGCGGCGCGGCGAGGCCGTCGGCGAGGTCACGGCGACAGGGGCCCGCACCAAGTTCGGCCGCACAGCCGAGCTCGTTCGCACTGCTCATGTCACGAGTTCTCAGCAGAAGGCGGTGTTGCGCGTCGTGCGCAACCTTGCCGGCTTCAACGCGGTCGTGATCCTGGCCCTCGTCGCTTATGCCGTGTTGCTCAAGTTACCGCTGGACGAGATCATCCCCCTGGTCCTGACCGGCGTGCTGGCATCGATCCCAGTGGCGCTACCGGCCACCTTCACCCTCGCCTCGGCGCTCGGGGCGCAGGCCCTGGCGAAGCTAGGTGTTCTCCCAACCCGTCTTTCCGCCGTCGATGAAGCCGCGACGATGGACGTCCTTTGCGCCGACAAGACCGGCACCCTGACGCGTAACGCCCTAAAGGTGACGACCGTCAGTCCGATGCCCAGCTTCGATGCGGCGCACGTGTTGGCCCTGGCGGCGCTCGCCAGTTCGGACGGCGGACAGGATCCGGTCGATGGCGCCATCCGCGCCGCCGCGGCCGGCAAGGTGGCGGGCGACGCACCGAAACTGCTGAAGTTCATACCGTTCGATCCGGCGACGAAGATGTCCGAGGCGACGGTGCGGGATAGCGACGGCGGCGCCCAGCGCGTCGTGAAGGGCGCGTTTTCCGCGATCATCGCCCTTTCGCCACCTTCTCCGACCGCGACGGCCGAGGCGAGCAAGCTGGAGGGGCAAGGCTTCCGGGTGCTGGCCGTGGCTGCAGGACCCCCAAAGGCGATGACGCTGGTCGGGTTAATCGCCCTTAGCGACCCGCCGCGCCCCGAGTCCGCGGCGCTGATCGGCGAACTGACCAGGCTCGGCGTGCGCACCGTGATGGTCACCGGCGATGCGCCGGCCACGGCCACGATCGTGGCTCGTGCGGTCGGGCTCAATGGCCCAACTTCCCCGCCCGGCCCCATCCCGGACACCATCCAACCGGAGAGCTTCGCCGTATTCGCTGGCATCCTTCCGGAGGACAAGTTCAAGCTGGTCAAGGTCTTCCAGGGCGCGGGCCATACGGTCGGCATGTGCGGCGATGGAGTCAACGACGCGCCAGCGCTGCGCCAGGCGCAAATCGGGATCGCGGTGTCGACCGCAACCGACGTCGCCAAATCCGCAGCCGGCGTCGTCTTGACGAAGCCTGGCCTCGAAGGGATCGTCGCTGCCGTCAAGGAGGGACGGGTCACCTTCCAACGCATCCTCACCTACACTCTGAACTCCGTCATCAAGAAGGTCGTGACCGTGCTCTTCCTGATCGTCGGGCTGGTGATGACAGGGCACGCCGTTCTGACCCCTCTTTTGATGGTTATCGTGATGATCGCCGGCGACTTCCTCGCGATGTCACTGACCACCGACAAAGTGCGCCCTTCGCCGTCGCCCAACGCTTGGCGGATCGGTCCGCTGACGATGGCCGGTGTGGCCATGGGCGTCAGTCAGTTGGCCTTTTGCGTGGGCGTCCTGTCCATTGGCTGGTTTCAGCTGAACCTCGGCATCGACGCCTTGAGGACCCTCGCATTCGTGGCCTTGGTGTTCAGCAGCCAGGCGACCATCTACGCCATTCGCGGTCGTCGGCATCTTTGGGGGGCGCGCCCAAGCCTCTGGCTCATCGCATCTTCCGTCGCGGATGTCCTGATCGCCGCGGCGCTGGCTGCGGGCGGCGTCGCGATGACGCCCCTGCCCGTCCCGGTGATCGCCAGCACGCTCGCCGCGGCCGCCGTGCTGGCAACAGGCCTGGCGGCGGTGAAACTGCCGGTATTCGCCTATCTCAAAATCACCTGAGAGACAGCATCCGCCCCGTGACCGAGATCGCCGCGAGAGGACGAAGATGAAAATACATCCGAAGGATTATAGCGTTCAGGAGGGGGACGAGGTCGATCTCAAGACATGGCCGACGAAAGTCGAGCCCGTGTACAAAACCAAGGATCAATACAAGTCGCTCCTAGAGTCCCATGTCGAGCAGTTGAGCGCACAACAGCAGCTTCTCTACGCCTCGAACCGCCACGCCATCTTGCTAATCTTTCAAGCGATGGATGCGGCGGGCAAGGACGGGGCCATCCGGCATGTGATGTCAGGCGTCAACCCTCAGGGTTGCCAGGTGTTCAGCTTCAAGCACCCAAGCGCAACGGAACTGCAGCACGACTTCCTCTGGCGAACGACCCGCGACCTCCCAGAGCGTGGCAAAATCGGCATCTTCAATCGTTCCTATTACGAGGAGGTACTGATCGCCCGGGTCCATCCGGAAATCCTCAGCGGCGAGGGATTGGTGGACCGACCGCGCGGCGACAAGGAATTCTGGCGCGATCGCTATCGTTCGATCGTGGACCTGGAGCGCCACCTCAACGAAAACGGCACACGCATCGTCAAGTTCTTTCTCCATCTCTCAAAGGACGAGCAACGCAAGCGGTTCATCGAACGGATCGACGAACCTGAGAAGAATTGGAAATTCAGCGCCGCCGACATAGAGGAACGGAAATTTTGGGGCGATTACATGAAGGCCTATGAAGCCTGCCTCAGCGCTACGAGCACCAAGGCGGCGCCATGGTATGTGGTTCCTGCCGACGACAAGGAAAATGCTCGTTTGATCGTGTCGCAGATCGTTCTGAATACGCTCAAGGATCTTGAGATGCGTTACCCAGAAACGAGTGACGAACGTCGACGCGAACTGCTCGCCATTCGTGCGAAGCTCGAGCGCTAACAGGGGGCTTCCCTGTGCGGACCCGCGATTAGCGGCTTGCTCAGGCGCCGCTAGGCAGACGATTTGTCGCCGCCGGCCAGCTACCTCAGCTTTGACCGTTTAGAGCACGATTCAAATATGTAGATCCGGATTCAGAATTCGAGAGAAGTCATCCGGCTCTAGCACCGTTCGTCTCAGACGTCGTCCTGCCCATCGTCACCCCCGTCGAGCAGATAGAACTCGTGCCACATGCCGTTCAGGACACCGAAAGCGACCGCCAACCCCACGCCCAGGACCCAGGTGAAATACCACATGATCGGATCTCCTCGGGTTCAGTAGAGGTCGGGGTTCGTGGACAAGGCGCCGACCGTCGAGCGGCCAAACATCACCTTGTAGGCCCAGGCGGTGTACCCGAGCACGATCGGTAGGAAGACCACGGTGACCAATAGCATAATGAACAGGGTCATGTGGCTGGACGAAGCGTTCCACACCGTCAGGCTCGATTTCGGGTCGATGCGGCTGGGCAGGATGAACGGGAACATCGACAGGCCCACGGTGGCGATGATGCCGAGCGCGGAAAGCGACGATCCGGCGAACGCCGGAACCTCCTTGCCGGCACGAATGCCGACGAACGCCAGGGCCGCGCCGGCGAAGCCGAGAAGCGGCGCCGTCCACATCCAGGGGTAGCTGCGGAAGTTGTCCAGCCAACCGCCAGGTTCCGCCAAGGTCGTGGCGCGCAACGGATTTGACGGTCCGGCGGGATCGATGGCGCCTTGGACGTGGAAGCCCAGCCCCCCAAAGGCGACGAAGGCATACCCGACGCCGAACAGGATGATCGCGGCGAGGGCCGCGATCGAGCCGAAGGTCCGGGCCCGGTCGCGCACCACGCCATGCTCCGCCTTGATCGTCAGCCAAGCCGCGCCGTGAGTGACCAGCATAGCCACTGACAGGAGCCCGCAGACCAGGGTGAAGGGCGTGAACAGGCCGAAGAACGTACCCTCGTAGGTGGCGCGCAGATCACTGTCGAGGCGAAAGGGCAGGCCCTGCAGGACGTTGCCGACCGCGACCCCGAACACCAGCGCCGGAGCGAAGCCGCCGACGAACAGCGCCCAGTCCCAAGTCGTCCGCCAAGTCTTAGAGGGACGCTTTGAGCGGTACTTGAAGCCCACCGGCCGCAGGATCAGCGACGCCAGAACGGCGAACATCGCCAGGTAAAAGCCCGAGAAGCTGACCGCATAGACGAAGGGCCAGGCGGCGAAGATCGCGCCGCCGCCCAGGATGAACCAGACCTGGTTGCCCTCCCAGGTCGCGCCGATGGTGTTGATCACCATGCGCCGCTCGCGGTCGTTACGGGCGACGAACGGCAAGAGCGCCGCGACCCCCAGATCGAAGCCATCGGTCAGGGCGAAGCCGATCAGCAGCACGCCCATCAAGGCCCACCAGATGATCCTTAGCGTCGGGTAGTCGAGGGGGATGGCCATCACTCGCGTTCCTTATTCAGCCGGAGCCAGACGAATGACATCCGTCACGGGCGCATCCGGCTCCTCGTGATGGGCATAGGGCCCGCGCTTGATGGTCCGCACGATCAGCCCGACCTCGACCACCGCCAAGACCCCGTAGAGCAAAGTGAAGCCGACGATGGTGGTCCAGATTTGCGGAACCGTGAGACTGGAGGCCCCCAGGAAGGTGGGCAACACCCCGTCGACAGCCCAGGGCTGGCGCCCGATCTCCGCGAGGACCCAGCCAGCCTCCGCCGCAACCCAAGGCAAGGGCATCATCAGGACGGCCGTCCATAGGATCCATTTGGTGTCGCACTTGCGCAGCGTGACCAGGAGGAACGCGGCGGCGAATACCGCGATCTGCAGGAAGCCGATGCCGGCCATGATGCGGAAAACCCAGAACATCACCGGCACATTGGGCACCGTGTCCCACGCAGCCTTCTCGATGGTGGCCCGATCCGCCATCCGGGGATCGGCGACATAGCGCTTGAGCAGCAGGCCGTAGCCGAGGTCGCGGCCGGTCAGCGCAAAGGCGGCGCGAGCGGCCGGATCATTTGGCGACGCCTTCAACCGTTGCAGGGCGTCATAAGCCTTCTGGCCGTTCTCGATTCGCGTTTCGGAGTCGGCCACCAGGGGCAGGATGCCTTCCACCTGGCGATCGAGGCTGCGGGTGGCGATCAGGCCCAGTACATAGGGAATCTTGACCGCGTACCGGGTGGTGTGGGTCTGGAGGTCGGGAAGGCCGAAGGCGGTCAACCCTGCCGGGGCAGGCTCGGTCTCCCACATGGCTTCCAGCGCCGCGAGCTTCATCTTCTGGTTGTCGGTGAGTGCGTAGCCGCTCTCATCGCCGAGCACGACGACCGAGAGCGAAGCCGCCAGACCGAAGGACGCGGCCACGGCGAAGGAGCGCTTGGCGACCCGCGGCCACTTGCCGCTCAAAAGCATGATCGCCGAGACGCCGAGCACGAAGACCGAAGCCAGGACGTAGCCGGCGCTGACCGTGTGGACGAACTTGGCCTGGGCGACCGGGTTGAAGAGGACCGCGCCGAAGTTCGTCACCTCCATACGCATGGTGTCGGGATTGAAGGCAGCGCCCACGGGGTTCTGCATCCAGCCGTTGGCCACCAGAATCCAGAGTGCGGAGAGATTTGAGCCCAGGGCGACCATGAAGGTCACGAACAGGTGGCCCTGCCGGGACAGGCGCTCCCAGCCGAAGAACATTAGGCCGACGAAGGTCGCCTCCAGGAAGAAGGCCATCAGGCCCTCGATCGCCAAGGGCGCGCCAAAAATGTCGCCGACGTAATGCGAGTAGTAGGACCAGTTGGTCCCGAACTCGAACTCCATGGTCAGTCCCGTGGCGACGCCCAGGACGAAATTGATGCCGAAGATGGTCCCCCAGAAGCGCGTGATGGTGCGCCAGATGGGTCGGCCGGTCATCACATAGACGCTCTCCATGATGACCAGGAGAAACGACAGGCCCAAGGTGAGGGGCACGAAGAGGAAATGGTACATGGCCGTCAGGGCGAACTGCAGCCGGGAAAGCTCAACGACATCCATGGACACGGCTACTTCTCCCGACCGACAGCGCTCAGCACGGGCCGAGCTTCAACATATAAATATTCTAAGATGCGCATATATGGAATATTCTCTCGATGATCACAGCTGACCCCGTCGCCGATCGAGGATTCTTAAAATCCCGGGCGCGAGCGGCTTATGCCCCGATTTCCGCCTATGCCGCCTTGATGTCGATCAACGCCGCCGCCACGGCAGCCTTTGCCGCCGCCCTCACGGCGGTTTTGACGTATCGCCCCGTCGCCTTACCCCTGCTTGGACTTGGCGCCGCTTTGGTCATGCGCGCGCTTTGCGCCTGGTCTATTGCCCGGCTCGCGGCGCGACATGCCCTGAGAATCAAATCTGCCTTGCGGCGCGATGCCTTAGGCGTAGTGCTGGCGCGGGCGCGCGGAGACACCGCCTCGATTGGCGAAGCGACAGGCGCGGCCGTCGATGAGGTTGAGGCGGTCGATGGATATTTCAGCCAATTTCTGCCCGTTAGCCTTGAGGCTCGGATCGGGCCGCTGCTGATCGCCGTCGCCGTCGCCTTGGCTAGCCCCGTCGCCGCCGGCATTCTGCTTGTGACCCTGGTCCCCTTCGCGGCAATCATGGCTCTAGCTGGCGGAGCGGCCGGCGCCGAAGCCAGCCGACAATTCGAGGCGCTCGCTAAGCTCTCTGGGCGCTTTGTCGATCGCGTCCGAGCCCTGCCCGTGATCCTGGCCTTCCAGGCCGAAGCGCAGGAAACAGCCAAAGTAAGCTCCGCTTCGCGTGAGGTCAGCGACCGCACCTTGGGCGTCCTCAGGATCGCCTTCATTTCATCGGCGGCTCTGGAGTTCTTCGCCGCCCTGGCAGTGGCTCTGGTTGCGGTCTACTGCGGCTTTTCCCTGCTCGGCCTTTTGCCGTTCAAGGTTCCCGAGAGCCTCGATTTCCAACGCGCCTTCTTTGCCCTGGCTCTTGCGCCGGAGTTCTACGCGCCCTTTCGCAAACTCGCTGGCGCCTATCACGAAAAGCAGCTCGGCGAAGCGGCCGCCGCGCGCCTGCGTCCTCTCCTGGAGCACGCCGCACCGTCGCCGTCCTCCCCCTCGAGCCAAGCGAGCGAGGCGCTTCCGCTGCGGCTGAGCCAGTTGCGCCTACAGTTTGGCGATCTGGCCATCGGCCCGCTGGACGCCCTCGCCCCGCCACGGGCCATCACGGCGCTGGTGGGCCCCACCGGTTCGGGCAAATCGTCGGTGCTGGCCGCGATCCTCGGCCTGACGCCCATCGCCTCGGGATCGATCGCCCTTGGCGGGTTCACAGCGACCGATGGGTTCTCGGACAGCGCGGCGTGGGCCGGACAGGCGCCGGCCTTCCTGCCCGGAACAATGGTCGATAACCTGATGATGGCGGACCCTGGGGTCACACGCGAAGCGGCCTTGGCCATGGCCTCGCACGTCGGTCTATCGGCGGCCCTCGCCCGCCGGTCGCAGGGCGGCGACGCCGTGTTGGACGAACGCGGCAGCGGACTGTCGGGCGGAGAGCGGCGACGCTTGGCCCTGGCGCGCGCTCTTCTGAAGCCGGCATCGCTTCTGTTGCTCGACGAGCCGACCGCCGATCTCGACGATGCGGCGGCACGGGACATTATCGATCTCATACGCCAGGCGGCGCAGACCCGGACGGTGATTGTCGCGACCCACGCCGAAACCCTGGCGGCAATCGCCGACCATGTCGTGAGGCTGCCGTGAGTGATCATTCCCCGATCGGCGAATTCATCGCCGGCCAGATCCGCCAGCGGCGCAGCGATCTTCTGATCGCAGCGGTCGCCGCGGCTGTCACAGCGACGACGGCGATCTGGCTCTTGGGACTGTCCGGCTGGTTCCTGGCCGGCGCGGCCATGGCGGGGGCAACCGGTCCCGCCGCTATCCAGGCCTTCAACTACCTTTTGCCCAGCGCGGGGCTTCGCGGCCTGGCGATCTGTCGAACGGCGGGGCGTTACGGCGAACGCCTGTTCAGTCACCGCGCCGCCTTCCACGCCCTGGCGGCGCTGAGACCCGCGCTCTTCGCCGGTTTGGCCGCCGCGCCTCCGCAAATAGCGCTCACCCTTTCATCGGGCGAGGCGTCCGCCCGCCTCGTCCAAGACGTGAACGCGATCGAGACCGCATTCGTCCGACGTTCCGCACCCTGGGCCGCAGCGGCGGCAGCGGGCGCAGCCGGCGCCGTGATCGCCCTCGCCTCCCCTCGGGCGACGGTCGCCTTCCTTCTGGGGCTCGGGCTCCAGATAACGGCCGGCCAGACGCTGGGCGACCGGCTGACCCGGACCGCAGGCCGCGATCAGCTGCGCGCCAGCGGACGATTGAAGGATGGACTGGGCGCCTTCCTTCAGGCCGTTCCTGAACTGCGGTGCTTCAATCTGACCGCGAAGGCCGTCGATGCCCTCATGCTCCATGACGCGAGCCTGAGCCGCGCCGCTCTGACCCGCAACGACGCCGAAGCTCTGCTCGGCCTGCTGCAAGCCTGTCTGGTCGCAATAACGCTGGCGGCCGTTGCCGCGCTCGCTTCGAGCGCAGCCTTGCCCCTGATAGCCTTGGCGGTGCTTGCCGCCCTGGCCGGCATGGAGGGTGCGAGCGGGCTCCTGCGGGCCGCGCAGCAACAGGGCGCCTATCGCGAGGCCATCGCACGACTGGATTGCGTGCTCGTAGCCCAGGTTCCGAGTACAGCGCCGCGGCCGCCGGCCACGGCCGTAATCCAGATCGATGGGCGCCGCCTGACGCCGGGCGCGCGGCTTGCCGTCACCGGCCCCTCCGGCTGCGGCAAGACCATGCTGCTGGAATCGATGGTCGGCCTGCGCGCCGCGCAGCCCGGCCAATTCCTGATCGACGGGCAGCCATTGGAGGTGGAACCTTTGGGCTGGGCCCGGTCCCTGTTTGCCCATGCGCCGCAGGACTGCCGACTGCTGACGGGAGCCATCGCGGACAATCTGCGTCTAGCCGATCCGACAGCGGACGAGGCGACAATGTGGGAAGTCCTCGCGGACGCCCAGCTAGACGCGCGGGTGCGGCGACTTCCCCAAGGCCTGGCAACCTGGATCGGCGACGGCGGCGAGGTCCTGTCGGGCGGCGAGCGGCGACGGCTATCATTGGCCCGCGCCTATCTGCGGCCAGCTCCCTGGCTTCTCCTCGACGAGCCGACCGAAGGTCTTGATCGCGAGACGGAAGCTTCACTCGTCACGGCGCTCGATCGGCGGCTGTCGCGGACGGGGCAAGGCCTGATTGTGGTCAGCCACAGACCCGCGCCGGTCCGCCTTTGCCAAGCAATCGTTGACTTGACCGGCCGGCTATCTGGGTCTGGTTGAGGTAAGCGTCAGGCTTGCCGACCCACACCTACACCTACACCTGCGCCATCCTTTTAGAGGACGATTAAAATAGGCCAAGCCACGCGCTAAGGGGCAGGCTCGCTCGAAAGAAGCTGGAAAAGGAGGTCGTCGTAGGCAGCGCTCAATTCGGGGTTGGTGGCTAGGTATTTGCCGATCAATTTCCGTTGGTCGGACCGATAGTCCTCCCAGTGGGCGTCATGCTCTTCCAAGACGCGCAGCAGGATCCGCGCGCCCTCTTCCACGTCGTTCTCGTGATAGTAGTAGCCGATTTCAGGGACCAGATGGGCGTTGTGCACCAGGCCATAGCCCTGCCAGCACACCTCCAGATACATATAGTTGAGGGCTAGGCCCCACTGATGAGAAATGACCAGGTCGGTGTGCTGTGACAGGAAATCCGGCGTCGGAAAGCTGCCGACAAAGCTGGCTTTATTCGCCTTGACGATGTCGAGACCCTTCATCAGGGCCACAAATCCGAAGTCATCGTTCACGAACCGATCGGCGTTGGTCACATGCAGAAACTCAATCCTGTCGGGCGCCATCCGAAAAGCAAGCTCAGCCAAGAAGGTTGGATAAAGGCAGAACTTAAGCAGATCGCGATTGGCCTCAATCACAGACAGCTTCTTGGCGCGCCCGCCATGGGGCCGATATTCCCCGCCGTGAGGCAGGGCCTTACTGCGTTCCTCGATGCACATGGGGTCCCACACGAAGGGGATCACCCTTGCGGGACGGCGCCTCAAGGTCTTGAAATAATGAAGACTTGTTTCGGCCACCTGGGGAATGACCCAGATTTCATCGTACCGTTGATTGATGAAGGGCGTCTGGAAGCCAGGCATCTGGAAGACAATAGCTTGGGCGTTCGCCACATATTCCGGCCCGCAACAGTAGCTGATGATGCGGGTGCCGCGCTGCTTCAGATAGTCCGTCTGGACGTCGTTAATCTGGCCGCCCAGCTCGATCAGAACATCGAGATTATCCTTGGCCGCCTCGAACGAAGCGACCGGGAACTGTTTCAGGTCCCAGGGCAGCTTATTGGTGACGGCGACATCGGTGGTGTTGAGCAGAACAACGTTATGCCGGTGGACCGAATTTTGGAAAAGCTTCGCCAGAAAGATGGCGTTTTGCTTGATGCCGTTGATCCACAGACTTTCGTCCTCGGACCTGAGACCGATGGTGATCCCGATCCGGAGCGGGCGCGGCGTGGCGTTAATTCGTGACATGGCGGCCTAGTCGAACAGGCTTTGCAGCGCCGCACTGTAGCTGGCGACGTTACGCTCGGACTCTGGGTTGAGCTGCTCCAGGAAGGTTCGGGCGGTGCGTTTATAGGTCTCCAACTCACGATCGTGGCTGTGGAAAGCCTGGCGCAGCGCCAGACCGCCTTCGTCGCAATTGAAGTCTGCGTAATAGTAGCCGCAATCACCGATCAGTTTAGAGTTGTGGATCAGAGGATAGCCGCCGTGCAGGGCCTCATAATACACGTAGTTCTGTCCGTTTTCCCAATGGTGGGACACGATGGCGTCTGCCCTGGCCGTCATGATTTCATAGACGGGCAGGCGTGGTTCGAACAGACCAATGCCGTGGCGGACCAAGTCTAGACCCAGGGCGAAGTCCACGAATGGCTTTCTCTCCTTGAGCTGAATGCTGTTGTACACCAGCATACGCTCGATGAAGGTCGGCTCGGCGCGATGAGCCATATCACACACCAACATGGGCAGATGGGCGGTTTTAACCATGCAGATATTGGGCTCAAGGATCGCCAATCGCCAGCGATCGCGACCAGACACATAGCCGAACGAGCGCGGCGGCGTCAGGGATTCCACTGACCTGTCCACCAGGATCGGGCTCCACAGGTGCTGCATCACCTTAACCGGCGCGCGCATGCCGACCTTGTAATAGCTGTAACAAGTCTTTTGGAACGCCGGCAGGGTCCAGACCACGTCGTACGGAGTGCCGGACATCAAATGACCGGGCGCCAGATCAAAAATGATCCGCTCGATGTCGATGACATAGTCATTGGCCACGTACATACCGACAACTCGGCCGCCCTTATCGCGGAACTTAGCGGCCCATTCGTTGTTGAGCTGGGCGCTCAGCTCGATGATGACATCGAGCTCCTGCATGGCGGTGTCGTAATTGATCACCGGCGCCGGGGCCATACCCAGGAAGTCGCCAGCCTCCTCAGGCCTGCCGGGCCCGCCGTTGACCAGAAACGCCTTATCGATCAGCGGCGATTTGTTGAGCAGCATCAATAGGAAATAGCAATTCTGGAAGATGCCGTTTTCCCACAGGGACTGCTGCCCCTCGCGCAGGTAGATGGTCACGCCGACCTTCAGGCGCCCATTCTTGTTTCTGGGCGATTTCATGCCGATTTCCTGCGGCTGGGGGCGCCTTCCAAGTGCAACAGCCGGCGCGCGTAATGATCGACATTGGCCGGGGCCGCCGGGCTCAGGGAGTCGAGGAACCGCCGGGCGTCGCGTGAATAGGTTTCAAAGTTTTCGTCGTGGCGGGCCCAGGCGTTCAAGAGTTGCTCGCCCCCGGCCTCGATGTCGGAATCTGGATAGTAATAGCCCACCTCGCCCAGCCACGGAGAGTTATGGATCAATGGATAATTGCCATAGAGGGCGTCCAGATAGAGGTAGTTCATGTCGTGCTGCCACTGGTGGGTGATAACCACGTCTGCTTTTTCGGCCATATATCCAGCGAAATCATGACGTTGGAGAAACAGGGCTTTACCTGCTTTGACGATATCCAGCGAATTGGCGAGCAAATTGAACGTCAGATGATTGACCAAATGCGTGGAGTTCAGCACATGCATGCCGCTGATCGCGTTCGGATTGCTGCGGTAGGCTTGGTCACAGACCATCATGGGGATGGACGACACCTTGGTAACCGATAGGTTTGGCTCGAAAATAGCCGCTGTCATCGGGCGCCGCGCGGCGCCGGGCGGCAACGGCTTGAACCCGAAGTCCAGACCGTGTTCGAGCAGGATCTGCTGCCTCTGCACGAGAAATTCGGGCGACCAGATGAAGGGAACCTCGTACACGGGACAGCGATGCAGCGCCCCAAGCAAGGGCTGGAACACGTTGTCCCTGGGTAGATTCCACACCTCGTCGCAGCGATCGCCGCGTGCGAAATAGGCGTCCTTACCGAACACCGGGCCTTCGACCAAGCCCGTGTAGGGCGTACCGCACACGTGGTAGACGACCTTTTTGCCGAGGGCGCGAATGTAGTCGAGCCATTCCACGACGAGCCCGCCGGACAGTTCTACGACTACATCGACCAGATCCGTCGCATCCAGAGGCCGGACGAGCCGAAAGTCCTGATAGCCTGGCGCAGCCTCCGCAGTCAGGGTTTCCTGGTTGCCGCAGTTGATCAGGATGACATCTTCAACAAAGGGCAGGCTTCTGAACAGCCTCGCCAGATGGAAGACGTTTTGCCCCAACCCATTGTTCCAGATGTTCTGGCCCTCATGGGTAATGACGGAAATTCCAATTCGCATAAACCCTCGGCTTCCCCTGCACAGGCCCGCAACGAGGCGGTGGCGGCGGCGGTATTTTATTTGTCTTGAACAATCAAGACGCGCTTAGTGAAATAGTTCTTTCTTGACGGAAAGACACCCTTGGCCTGCAGGCGTAAGAAATACTTGGCGAGCTGGGCCATCAGAACTGACCCTAACCTGGCTTTGAAGTAGTTGATCGCCAACGTACTTCGAAAAGACCAAAGATTTTACGATACTGCACGGTTGAGGCCAATAGCGGGTCTCCTCGTACATTCCCGAACAATTCCCGGAAATTACCAGAATTGCAAAGTGGGAATGCCCTCCCGAAGGATCGGCGACTTCCATGGAAAACACAGTCGGCCAACGGATGGTGTCGGGTCCCAGCGGCTGGGCGATAAAATTGGCGTCTTGGCCTTCAAACAAAAAATCCGTGATGCGCTGAACGGCGGGCGCGCAGTCAGTCATATGGATCTGCGTCAGCGCATCCTGAATCTTTTGCGACGGGGTGGAGGGGTCGTTCAGTCCCCGCGCGGCATCGGCATGCAAGGCCGCCGGCTCGGGCTGGGGGCTGGCCGCGGGAGGCTTGGCCGGCTTGGCCGGCTTGTGAACGATCTTGTACCCCGGCGGCGCGCTATCGGACGAGCCTGTGTCTTGGGCGCTCACCGGTGTGAGTTGTAGGGGCGGTCGCAGTCCGCCGGAATTGAATGAATTTGCGCTTTGGGCGCTCGCCGGATGGGGGACTAGCAAAGTAGCTAAACCTAACGCGGCCAACCCCAGCCACAACCGCCGCCCCGTCATCGTCGCAATCCAGTTTCCAAAGAGAAGGGCGAGGCCGCTGGGTTCCCAGCAGACCTCGCCCCTTAACTTACTCAAACTATCGTCAGCTTACCACTTAAAGCCGACGCCAGCGGATCCACCCAAATCGCCGTTGGTGGAGTAGCCGAGCGCGCCGCCGATGAAGATGTTGTCGATCGGCTGTGCTTCGTAGCGCAGGCTGAAGGCCGACTGGCCGAGGTAATCGCCAACACCCAGGGACACGGCCATCTCACCCTTGTTGAGAGAGGGCTGCACCGCCGTCATGGCGAAGGCCATGGCGACACCGGCGTAGGCTTCCCTCACCTGGCCGAGGTTGGCGGCGTCGGTGTTGTAGATGCCGGCTGCGACGTTGGTCAGGCGACGCTCGGCGCCCGGCGAACCGAACGAAACCGTGTTCGGCTGATTGGCGACGGAGTTGGCGCCGATCGCCACCGAGTTCGTGCCATTGGCCCCAACCGATGCGCCATAACCCAGAGCCGTCGCGTAGGTGGCGTTCGGGTTGATGGAGGTGTTGGCGCCAACCGCAGTGCCGTGATCGGCCCCGACGCTCGAACCGTAGCCCAGAGCCGTGTCGAGGGGACCGTTGGCGTAGGCATTGGTGCCGACCGCCACGGAGTTAACCCCCGCGTAGCTGTTGTAGCCAACCGCCGTACCGCCGGTCGCCGCGAAGGACCCGTTGCCGATAAACAGGTTCTGCGAGGTCGACGTGCCCTGAGTACCAGGCGCCCCGACACCGATCATGGCGAAGGTCGCATCAACCGTACTGATCTGCGTCGAGGTCGAGGTCGACAGCGAGCTGATGCCGGTCGAGAGCGAGCTGACCTTGGTCGAGGTCGAGGTCGACAGCGACGTGATCCCGGTCGAGAGCGAGCTGACGCTGGTCGAGGTCGAAGTCGACAGCGAGCTAATGCTGGTCGAAGCCGAGGTGGACAGCGAGCTGATGCCCGTCGACAGCGAGCTAGCCGCGGTCGAGGTCGAAGTCGACAGCGAGGTGACGTTGCTGTTCGTCGTGCTCAGACCCGTGGACAGCGAACTGACACTGGTCGAGGCCGAGGTGGACAGCGAGCTGATGCCCGTCGAGAGCGAACTGACGTTGGTCGAGGTCGAAGTCGACAGCGAGCTGATGCTGGTCGAGGCCGAGGTCGACAGCGAGCTGACGCCCGTGGACAGCGAGCTGGCCGCGGTCGAGGTCGAAGTCGACAGCGAGGTCACGTTGCTGTTCGTCGTGCTCAGACCCGTGGACAGCGAGCTGGTCGAGGTCGACAGCGAGCTGGTCGAGGTGGAGGTCGAAGCCGACAGCGAGCTGACCACGGTGGAGGTCGAAGCCGACAGCGAGCTGACCGTGGTCGAGGTCGAAGCCGACAGCGAGCTGACGTTGGTCGACAGCGAACTGACCGCTGTCGACACCGACACGGAGACCGCGGACACGGTGCTCGACAGCGAGCTGAAGCCCGTCGACAGGGAGCTAGCCGTGGTCGACACGGAGGTCGACAGCGAGCTGTAGCCGGTCGACAGCGAGCTGGCCGTGGTCGAGACCGAGGTCGACAGCGAGGTCACGTTGCTGTNNTCGTGCTCAGACCCGTGGACAGCGAGCTGACGCTGGTTGAGGCCGAAGTCGACAGCGAGGTCACCAGGGACGAGGTCGCGGTGGACAGCGAGCTGACACTGGTCGAGGCCGAGGTCGACAGCGAGGTCACGTTGCTGTTCGTCGTGCTCAGACCGGTGGACAGCGAGCTGACGCTGGTCGAGGCCGAAGTCGACAGCGAGCTGACACTGGTCGAGGCCGAGGTCGACAGCGAAGTCACGTTGCTGTTCGTCGTGCTCAGACCCGTGGACAGCGAGCTGACGCTGGTTGAGGCCGAAGTCGACAGCGAGGTCACCAGGGACGAGGTCGCGGTGGACAGCGAGCTGGCCGTGGTCGAGGCCGAGGTCGACAGCGAGGTCACCAAGGACGAGGTCGCGGTGGACAGCGAGCTGACGCTGGTCGA
>PLRV01000064.1 GCA_003164925.1 Caulobacteraceae bacterium | reverse complement strand
CATCCAAAGCACCTTTCTACAAAAAATCGGGGATGAGGCCCTCATGACGGCCGCACTTGATGCCGTCGTCATGAGGAGCTCTTGATCACCTCGCCCAGCGTCAGAAGCTGGCCGACAGGATCACGCCGAAGACCCGCGGGTCATTCCATTGCGCAGCAAATGGCGGGGTGCCGACGGTGTAGGTCAGATATTTCGTGTCGGTGAAGTTGCGCACGTAACCGGTCACCGAATAGGCTCGGTCAGGGCTCGTCCAAGTGATTTGGGCGTTGCCGGTCGCTTCCCCAGGTAGCTTCGCATAATTTCCGTAATTAACGCTGCAAGAGGAGCCGCAACCGGGGGCGGGCAGGGTCAGCAGTTCGACTTGCAAGTTCTGGTAGACGTAGGCGGATTCATATTTGCCGTCGACGCGCGCCGTGATCCTGGACCCGCCCGGCAGATCGAAAACATGCCTGTAGTTGGCGGTCACCGTATGCGGAACCATCGCGCGATAGGTTTCGGTCTGGGCCGCGGCGAACTCTGCAGGCTTGTCCACCCAGCGCGATTGCACATAGCTGTAATTGAACCCGAACTGATCGTGCGCGGTCGGCCTATAGAGCATTTCCAACTCGGCGCCGAGATTGCGCGCCGGCACTGTTGTACGGAGCGAGTTGATGCTCGCATAGGATCCGGGACCGGTATCCGGGTTATAGCTCACCTGGAAGCCGTCATAAATATAGTAGTAGGCGGCAAGGTTTAATTGAAGCGCGTTGTCCAGGAAGCGGTTCTTGGAGCCAAACTCGATCGATGTCAGCTTTTCGGCATTATAGATATTCGGCTTGTCGTTGTAGATGCCGACATCACCCGGACGGAAGCCGGAAGCAACCAACCCGTACAGCATGTTCTTCGCTGTCAGATCATATTCGGCACGCGCCTTGTAGGTGAAGTTGTAGAACTTGATCGTCACGTTGTTTAGCGAGGCGCCCTGCGGCTGCGGCAGGCTCGACTGCGCGGGCCCCGTGCAGGAGCTGGCGGCCGGCCCAACGGCAAACTGGACGGCCGTACCGCAAAGCGCATAGATGTTGTTGTAGAAGAATTCGCTGTCCGTGATGCTGGTGTAGTCGTAGCGGCCGCCCAAGGTCAGCCGCAGGGACGAAATCGGCGAATAAGTGCCCTCGGCGAAGTATCCGAGGTTTTCGGTCATTTTATTATCCGACGTCACAGATAACAACGCAACGCTATTACCAGTTGGACCGACCAGGCCGTTATTATTGGTGTTATTAAGCCGATTGCTATAGTAAAATAGGCCGGAAAGCCAGTGTAACTGTGAATCGCCATTGGATGCGATGCGCAACTCGTGGGTCTGGAACTGGTCCACGGGCGTTATGAAGTGCTGCTCCAGCGGCAGGCCGCTGCCGAGGAAGTCGGCGGACGTCAGCAAGTCGTCGTTCTGATTCCATGTGCGATAGGTGGGCTGGTAGGTGAGCGTGCCAAAGCCGAGATTCCAGTTGATTTCCGCCCAATACTCCCGCTGAATCTTGTTACCCAGGTGCAGCGGGTTAGTCACAGAGTAGATTGTGAGCGGCGTAGTGCCGGTGCTGTTTGGGCTCGTATTGTTTGGCCCATTGGCCGTGTACGAGGTGCCGCCCGAATAGGAGTTGTCATTTTCGTAGGCGTAACCCAGCAGGACCGACAAATCGCTGGTCGGTTGCCATAGCAGCTTCACACGCCCATTTTCGCGCTGGCGCTTCCCGCCGTATTTGTCGTCGCCATAAAAGGCCTGGTTCTGGTCGTAATAGTCGGCCGCGAAACGCACCGCGAGTTTGTCGCCCAGGGGGACGTTCACGCCGCCTGTATAGTGCTGCAGCTCGTAATCACCCTCTTCGATGCTAACGTTGCCGCTGTATTTGTCCAGAACCGGGTCGCGCGTGTGGAAGGCCACCACGCCTGCCGTCGCGCTGCGCCCATAGAGCGTGCCCTGGGGACCTCGCAGCACCTCGACCCGGTCGATGTCATAGTTGCTGCCCACGCCTTCGTAGACGCCGTCCACATAGACGGCCGTAGGAGGCACCGCCGAGATTCCGCTTGGACCGCCGCCGGCGCTGCTGCCGGGGGTGACGCCGCGGATGGTGATGTTATTGCCTTGGACGTCCGCGCTGCCGCTATTGAGAGAGACGTTATTAACGGCGACGAGGCCCGGGATGTCTTCCAGGATATCCCTCGTGGTGAATTTGCCCTCCGTCACGAGTTCTATCCCGGTGCGCACGGTCACGGCTGCGGCCGTCCTCTGAACTGAGCTCGTGCGCCGCTCGGAGGTGACGATGACCTCCTGGATGGTTTGCACATTATCGGCGGCCTTGGCCGCTGGCGCGGACGCAGTCGTTTGGGCGGCCGCGAAAGTCGGTATGGCGGTAGCGCAGAGGAGCGCGCGTAGCAGATCGCTTTTCTTGAGTCTCATCTTGTCCCCCCCAAGGGCATTCATCCGCATTAAATTTGCGGGCTGTGACAAGACTGGAGGGTTTTAAGGGGTCAGGTCAGCCCTGTTCGCGCAAATCTGTTTTGCTCGGCACGCACATCCTGCCGAATAGTCGAGCTGGAGCTTGCGGAGGAACAAGATGTGACCATCCCTCCACCTCGGAATCTCAGCAGGTCCACTATTCGCCGGATCGGCGTTGATTATTCATTCGGCGAAATGAAGGGGGGCCTCAACGCCGCGTCGCCGCCTTCAACGTTTTTGGGTGGACCCGAAACAGCCGCGCGACCTCAGGGGCGGGCCGATCGTCCAACAACATTTTCTCCGCTTCCCTGATCAGGGCGCCCCCTGCCCGTCATCTTGCGCCCGGCCTCAGTCGAGCATCGGCTAGAACCTGCACGTCCAGATGAGAAAGGCGCCTCGCTGCCGGTTAGAGATGGCGGTCGCGCGGGGGTCCATAGGCGGCCAGGAAAGCGTCCGCCGCCGAGTTGGCCAAGGCGATCAGCTCGGCTGGCGTGCGCAACCGCGGATCGCCGGTGAACATCGCCTCGTTGATCGGAATCCAGAGAAGCATGCCGACGAAGTGGCTCGCCGCCGTCATGGGCTCCTCGGTCATCAACAGGCCCTGTTCGCAGAGCCGCTCAAATGCGGCGGCGAACGGCCTGACCACCCACGGTGCGATCGTGGCGTGGCTGAAGCGGGACTTCGAACTTGGGCATGGTCACGCCACCGCGATCGCCGGCGTGGTGCTCAAAGCGGGCGCACCGCGAGCGACGGCGGACCAGAAGCTGGACGCGCTCTTTTCCGGAAAGAAGGCGCGTTGGCGCGAGCCCTGCGAAGGCCTCTTCGCTAAACTCGGCGTCTTCGGCCCAGGCGTCGCCTTTGCGGCGGGCGGGACCTACATCAACCTGCTACGGGACGGAAAAAGGTTCGGGATCGTTCAGCCATCGTCGGCCGATCGGCTAGACATCCTGGACGTTTCGAGGCCGCTGGCGCGTGGAATGCGATGGCCACGCATCGGGTTCGTTTCGGTGATCCTGCGGACATCGACGCCGAACTGCTTTCCTAGCTAACCTGCTTTGAGGGGGCGTGGCGGCCGTCATAAGCTTTTCGCCCGGATTACCCGGTTCGATCTGGGCGCCATCGTCGAGAATAAGCGGCTTCGGTGAGCGTAGCTGTTAAGCATAGACCAAATTTGGCGATGTTCTACGTGCCTCGCGCGCCTGCCTGCGCACTTCGGAAAACATGCAGTCATGGACGCCGGCTGTCATAGCATCAGTCGATGCTGAACGTCAGGCCGTCATAAGCGGGTTCGACATGAGATGGCAGTTCGCGCGCGAGAGTTCGGTAGTCGAGATCCACGTGCAGATTGGTCAAGATCGCGCGCTCGGGCGCGACGCGCGCGATCCAGGCCAGCGCCTGGTCGACCGTGGCGTGGGTGGGATGGGGCCGGTAGCGTAGGGCGTCCACGATCCAAACCTTGACCCCCGCCAGACTCGCGAAGGCGCTGTCGGGCAGGCCGACCACGTCGCTGGAATAGGCCACGTCGCCAAAGCGATAGCCGACGGAGCGGACATCGCCGTGATCCTGGTCGAAGGTGGTCACCGGAATGGCCCCAGACGGTCCATCGATGCTCCACGCGGCGCCGAAATCGGGCAGATCACGCATGTCGCAGATGGCCGGATAGCCCCCGTCCCCCTCGAACACATAGGCGAACCTTCGGCCGAGGGTGGCGCGGGTGTGGGCGTCCATGAAGCAGGGCATGCGCCGGCGTTCATGCAGAAAGAAGGCGCGCAGATCATCGATGCCGTGCGCCTGATCGGCGTGGTCGTGGGTGTAAAGCACCGCATCCACCCGGCCCACCCCGGCCGCCGCAGTCTGCAGGCGCAGGTCCGGAGACGTGTCCACGATCAACGTGGTCTGGCGCTCGGGGCCTTGCGCGGAGGTGCGCCGCACCAGGAGCGAGCAGCGGCTGCGCCGATTGCGCGGCTCATGGGGATCGCACGCCCCCCACGAGCCGTCCGCGCGCGGCACGCCGCCTGAAGAGCCGCTGCCCAGGATCACGAATTCCAGCGCCCCGCTCATAGGCCGACTCCCCGGGGCCCGACTTCCTGGGCGGCGCTGCGCGGGATGGCGTCGAACAGGGCGAAAAAGGCCTCTTCGGTCTGCTGCTCGGCCTCGGCCACGCTCCAGCCGCGAATCTCGGCCAGCTTGGCCAGCACATGGCCGACATAGGCCGGCTCGTTGCGCCTGCCCCGGAAGGGGACGGGAGCCAGATAGGGGCAATCGGTCTCAACGATGATGCGATCCGCCGGCATGTCGGCGATCACCGCCCTCACCGCCTCAGCCGCCTTGAAAGTCGCGATCCCGGAGACGGAAAACCAGGCGCCCAGCGCCGCCGCCCGTTTGGCCAGGCCCGCGCCTGAGGTGTAGCAATGCATCAGCAGCTTGAACGGCTCGCGGGCGTATTCCTCCTCCAAAATCTCGCCCATCACCTCGTCGGCCTCACGGGTGTGCACCACCAGCGGCAGGCCGGTGCGGCGCGCCGCCTCCACATGAACACGAAACACCTGAATCTGCACCGCGCGCGGCGACAGGTCGTAGTGAAAGTCCAGACCGCATTCGCCGATGCCCACCACCTTGGGCCGGGCGGCCAGATGCGTGAGCGCCTCCACCGCCAGGTCCGGATCCTCCTTGGCCTCGTGCGGGTGCGCGCCCACGGTGCACCAGATGTCGGCATGGGCCATGGCCAGGGCGTGCACCGCCTCGAACGACGAGACCTTGTCACAAATGGTCAGCATCAGCCCGACCCCGGCCTGGCGGGCGCGGGCGATCACCGCCTCGACATCGTCGGCGAACTGCGGCGCGTGCAGATTAACGTGACTGTCGATGATCATGGTCAGGCCCGGGCCGCGGCCTTGAGCTGGCCGATGAGGGTGAAGAACGCGTCGGCGCGATCCAGATTGACCGCCTCCGCCTCCCCCGGCGCGGCTTCCAGCCGCTCCCAGGCCTGCGCCCAGCGGTCGATGCCGGCGCTCGGCCCGTCTTCGACCACCGCGCGCACGGCCATGTCGCGCACCTGGTCGGCCAGACGCTCCAGCAGCACCTCGAAGCGTTTCTGTCCCTCCGCCCCGCGGAAACCGTCGGCCAGGGCGAGAAGGGCGGCCTCGTCGGTCTCGGGCAAGCGGCTGAGGATATGGTGAGCCGCGGCGTCGGCCTCCAGGGCCCCGGCCTGGGCAAGGAAAAGAGCGCGGCCGGGCCCGCCCTTGGCCATATGGGTCAGCCGCGCGCGCGCCGCCGCGTCCAGCTCGGTGTGTTCGGCCAGGAACTGATCCAATCGCGTCTCGTCCCACGGCGCAAAGGCCAGCCTGCGACAGCGTGAGCGGATCGTGGCGATCAGGCGGCCTGGGCGATGGGAGACCAGGAACAGCACCCCGCGCGCCGGGGGCTCCTCGAGCGTCTTGAGCAGGGCGTTGGCGGCGTTGACGTTCAGATCGTCGGCGGCGTCGACGATGGCCACGCGATAGGGGGCGCTGGCCGGCGCCTTGGAGAAGAATTCCGGCAGACGGCGCACTTCTTCCACCGGGATGGATTTGCGCGGCTTGCCGTCGTCGGTCTGTAACTCCAGCACCATCAGGTCTGGATGCGAACGCGCCGCGATCTGGCGGCTGACCCTGTCCTGCGGATCGGCACCCAGCAAGCCCAGATCGGGCTGGGGCTGGGCGCCGAGCAGGCGACGGGCTGCGCGATAGGCAAAGGTCGCCTTGCCCACGCCCTCTGGTCCCGTGAGCAGCCAGGCGTGATGCAGACGCCCCCGCTGCATGGCGGTGAGGAATTCCGTCTGCGCCGCCGCGCCGCCCTCGTAGTCGAATACGGCTCGCGGATGGGGCAATGCGCTCATAGCAGCCGTTCCTCGACCGCGCGCCACACGGCGAGCGCCACCGCGTCCGGGGTCTGGGCCGCATCGATCACCGCCCAGCGGTCCGGCTCGCTCTCGGCGATGGACAAGAAGCGCTCGCGCAGGCGCTGATGGAAAGCCAGGCCCTTGGATTCAAAGCGGGCCTCCGCCCCTCCCCGGCCCGCCGCGCGCGCCAGGCCAAGTTCAGGGGGCAGGTCGAACATAAAGGTCAAGTCCGGCCGTGCGTCGCCCAGCACAGCCGCCTCCAGGCCGGCGATCAGGGCCTCCGCGGCGCCGCCGGCCGCCCCTTGGTAAGCCCGGGTGGAGTCGGCGAAGCGGTCGCAGATCACCCATTGCCCGCGCTCCAGCGCCGGTGAAATGGTGCGCTCAATGTGGTCGGCGCGGGCGGCGTACATCAGTAGCGTTTCGGTGGTGGCCGACCAGCGGTCCGCCGCGCCGGTGACGAGCAGGGTTCGGATCGCCTCCGCGCCGGGCGAGCCGCCCGGTTCACGGGTGACGATGGCCGCGATTTGGGCCTGGTCCAGCCGCTCTCGCAGCCGTCCGACCTGGGTGGATTTGCCGGCCCCCTCCCCGCCTTCGAATGTGATGAACCGGCCGCGCGTCACGGACCACACATTGGCCGGTTCGGCGCGCCGCGCAAGCCGTTCCTAGAACCGGACGACGTCTCTCGACGTCAAAATCAGGCTCTAACATTATGATTTTAAGCATGATTCAACGATCATCTTTATTCAAGCTGATCGCATCTTGCTCTAATGGATCAGCATGACCCTGTACAGCGTGCGGCCCGATTGCTCGATCGGCACGATCTGGGTCTGGCCGTCCAGAGCGGCCGCGGCATGCTCGGCGCTGGCGCGGGTTGAAAACGCGCCGGTCTGAACGGTTGCGCGCGCTGCGGCGCTTGTGGGGGCGAGAGGCGCTGCTGCTGGACCAGGCGTTCCATCGGCCAGGCTGGCCATGAGACTATCGATATCGGTCGCGGCGGCGGGCGGCTCGGAATAGGCCAGCTGGGTCGGGGCGGGCGCCGGCGGCGCCGGTTGTCCACTGGGCGCCTGTCCGCTAGGCGCCGGCCGCGAGGAGGCGGACCAGGACAGGGTGCTCGGCGAAGGCTGGATCGGCCGAGCATCTATCTGTGCGCCCAACACGGCGTTGGCGGAGGCCAGTTGCACGCCGCCTTCCGAAGCGGGCTGTTTGGCCGGCCCCGGCGTCGTCGGCCCGCTCGCTTGATAAACGCGCGCGTTGCCCGGCAGGGGCGCCGGGCCCACATAACGCACCCGCACCTGGGCGGTGCCATGCCCATAGAAACCCAGCTCGATGGCGGCCTGTTTGGACAGATCGATGAGCCGGCCGCCATAGAACGGACCGCGGTCGTTGACCCGCAAAATCAGCTTGCGGCCATTGGCCAGGTTGGTCACCTCCACCAGGCTGGGCAGGGGCAGAGTCTTGTGGGCGGCGGAGGGCAGGTTCATGTCGAACACCTCCCCGTCGGCCGTATAGTGGTTGTGGAACTGCTCGCCGTACCAGGACGCCGTGCCGATCTCGTCGTAGTCGGGCTGTTCAGCCGGATAATACCAGCGTCCGTTGATCTGGTAGGGCTTGCCCACGTGATAGCCGTTGTATCGGGAAGATGGCTTGGCGCCGCCCGAACCGGAGTCGCTGTAGACGGGATTGGAACCGGTCACAGGATAACGCGGCCCCACGCTCGCGCATGCGGCAAGGCTCAACCCCGCCAGGGCCAGCACGGCCCCGCGAGAAACGCCGGCGGCGTTTGACGCCCCCATTTGGATGCTCCGAATTCTTCAAGCAGGAACATCTTGGGCGACGAGGCTTGAGTTTGGGTTAAGCCGTTGCGAATGCGGCCAAAACGGGGGCTGGCCCAGGCGTCTCAAGGCGCATTTGCTCCACGTTTTATGGCCCGTTTTTTATTGGCCGCGTTTTTTGCCGGTGGGTGGGCCAAACAAAAGCGCTTAGGCTGAGCTGGATTTCACCTTAGGCCGATTTACGCTGACTATGCCCCCTACGCCCGCGCCCGCCGCCGAGCCTTCGTCCGCTAAGGCAAACGCTAGCCCCAAGCCAAACGCAAAGGCGATGCGGGCGCAGCGGCTGTTGGCGGATATCGAGCGCTACGCCTCGACCGCCATTGGCCAGCTTCTCAGGCAATCCCTGAACGACCTGGCCCGCGGCGACTATGCCGCCGCCGTGGCGAACGCGCGCCAAGTCCTGGATCGGGACAGCCGCTGCGTTACGGCCTGGCGATTGACCGCCCTTGCTCTGGAGGCCCAGGGGGATCTGCTCGGCGCCCTGGAAGCCTGCCAGGAGACACTCCGGCTGGAGGGCGATTCCCAGGATTTGCTGGAAGACCTCGGCCGACTGGCTATGGCCCTGGACAGGCATGAGATGGCGGTCCAGTTCCTCACCCTCGCCCTGAACGAGGATCCCGCCTCGCCTCACCTGGCTGCGCAACTGGCCAGCGCGCTCAGCAACAGCCATGACTATCGGCGGGCCGTCGAAGTGCTGGGCGCGGCCATCGCGGCGGACGCCCACAACGCCTTGCTATGGAACGCCCTGGGCGAGGTCAGTCTGCAGCAGGGCGAGGCCGAGGCGGCCTTGGTCTTTTTCGAACGGGCCCTGGGCCTGGATCCGACCTTGCTTGAAGCGCTCTACAACCGCGCCAACGCCAGACTGGAACTGAACGACGCGGGCGGCGCCCTGGCCGATTGCGACCAGGCTCTGGCGCTGGCCGAGCATGACCGGCGGCCCGAGATCCTGTTCGTACGCGCGCTCACACGCCTCAGCTGCGGCGACTTGAAGGGCGGCTGGGCCGATTACGAGGCGCGGCTGGACCCAGACCTGGCCAGGGCGCCGCTGTTTTCCATTCCGGGGCGGCGCTGGACTCCCGAGGACGCGCTGCCCGGCCGACGGCTGTTGGTGGTGGGAGAACAGGGGATCGGCGATGAAATCATGTTCGCCGGCATGCTTCCCGATGCGATTCAGGCGCTGGGCGCCACAGGCGCGTTGCTTTTGGCGGTCGAGCCCAGGCTGACAGACCTGTTTCAGCGCTCCTTTCCCCAGGCCAGCGTGCGGCCTCACGCTACGGACAAATCGGCTGCGCGGCCGGTGCGTACCGCGCCTTTCCGGCAAGACGAGGCGGACTTCTGGACGCCCATGGCCGGCCTCGCGCGGCGCTTTCGCCCGGACCTGGCGAGCTTTGAGCAACCTGGCGGCTATCTCGTCCCCGATCCGGATCAAACCGCAAGATGGCGGACGCTGCTGGCCGCTCACGATGATCGGCCCAAGGTTGGGATCGTCTGGAAGAGCCTGCAAACGGGCGGCGACCGACGCAAGCAGTACGCGCCGTTCGAGGCCTGGCTTACGGTGTTGCGCACGCTCGGCGTCTGTTTCGTCAACCTTCAGTACGGCGACTGCGACGCGGAGCTGGCGCTGGCGCGCGCGCATGGAATCGACATCTGGACCCCGCCGCGGATCAACCTGACCAATGACATCGACGGGGCCGCAGCCTTGAGCGCGAGCCTGGACCTGTTGATCGGCGTGGGCAACGCCTCGACCAATCTGGCGGGGGCCTGCGGCGTTCCGGTGTGGCTGAGCCTGCCGCCCGCCGCCTGGCCGCGCCTGGGCGCGCCCGACTATCCCTGGTTCGCCAAGAGCCGGGTGTTCGTCGCGGACCGGTTCGGCGAATGGGCCCCGGTCATGTCAGCCATCCACGACGCCTTGCAGGATAGGTTTTCTTGAATAGGCGGCGGCCGGCGGCAGGGTTGGCTTGCTGCTCCCTCGCCTTCATGGCAAATGCGTGCGCCGCGTCACGGTCTTGCACAAGCGTCTCGCGCCCATGGCGCCGCGAAAGCGGCGTGGGGCGAAGGGTGAGCTGACAAGTCGTTGATTCATGGGACGGGTGGCCGAGTGGTTTAAGGCAGCGGTCTTGAAAACCGCCGTGGGTGTGAGCCCACCGTGGGTTCGAATCCCACCCCGTCCGCCACTTCAGTCCCTGAGTGGGCACTGAATTTACGCTATTTTTTCCGGTTAGTATCTGTAGCAGCCGGGACTTCGATCCCATGATCCGGACCTCGCCATCTGCGACCTCAACGCGCTGGGCGAGCGCGCGAAGATGGTCCCGGCGATAACCACCCCCTTCAAGCCGGATATGCCGCCGCGCGGTTTCGGCCAAGGTGCGCACCATCTGCGGGGTAACGGCCTTGCCGCCGGAGTTCTCAAGCATGGCCTGGGCGCGCTCGGCATCGGCCTTCGCCTGATCGCGGATGGCCTTGAGGCCATCGATGCGGTCCTTGAGCGCCGGGTCTTTCAAGTCGGCGACACCGGCCTCGATGGCGTCGTAGAGGCGCTTGAGGCGCGCTTCGGATTCGGCCGCACGCCGGTTCAATTCGCCGATGTGCTCATGCTGGCGCTCTGATCGCTCCTGCCGCCGGTCGAGCACGGTGGCGAGGATCGTCTCCAGCCTCTCGGGCTGGAGGAGACGGTCTTCGAGATGGCTGGCGACAAGATCGTCCAGCTTGTCCATCGGCACCGCCATGCCTTCGCAGGCTGTCGGCCCTTGCCGGGCTTTCATCGAACAGGCGTAGTAACGATAGCGCCCGCCCTTGCCGGTGCGGATGGTCATGGCGCCACCGCACTTGGCGCAGTGGATCAGCCCGGTGAGCATTGTCGGCCCGCTGATGACGGCGGATGGCGTCACCGTGGGATGGCGGGCCTTGAGTAGCGCCTGCACCGCGTCGAAGGTCTCGCGGTTGATGAGCGGCGGGACGGGCACGACCACGATCTCGCTGACGGGTTTCAGCTCTTTCGACTTGGCCCGCTTGTTGAACTCATGCTCGCCCATGTAGGTGCGGCGGGTCAGGATGCGATGGACTTGGCCGATGCCCCAACGGCCTCCGTCGCGTGTGAAGATGCGGTTGCGGTTCAGGTGGCTGACGATGTTTTTGACGCCCATCTGGCCCTTGGCGCCGTCGCCGTGGAGCGCCAGCCGGTAGATCAGGCGCACCGTTTCGGCGTGGAGCGGGTCTATCTCCAGCTTCTTCTTGACCTTCGCGCCGCGTTGCTCGGCCGCGACGACACGGTAGCCGATGGGCGGCAGCGAACCGTTCCAAAAACCCTGCCGGGCGTTCTCCTTCAAGGCGCGGATGACGTGCTTCGCGTTTTCCTTCGACTGGTATTCGTCGAACAGCGCCATGATCTGGCGCATCATGACGTGCATGGGGTCGTCGCCCATCTCCTGGGTGATGGAGACGAGCTTCACCCCATTCTTCGCGAGCTTCCGGACGTAAAATTCCAGCTCGAAGTGATCGCGGAAAAAGCGGCTGAACGAATGGACGATCACCACGTCGAACGGCGCGGGCTTCGACGTGCCCGCCTCGATCATCCGCTGAAACTCGGGGCGCCGGTCATTGGTCGCCGACGCGCCGGGCTCCACATACGTCTCGACGAGCTGGTAGCCGCGTGAAGCGCAATAGGTTTCACCCTGACGCTTTTGATCTGGGATCGACACATCATGCTCGGCCTGCCGCGCCGTCGAGACGCGCAAGTAAAGGGCGGCCCGTAGCGGCACGGTCATGGCGTATGTCTCCCTGTCACATCATCGGCACGACCCGAACAACTCATCGAAGATATCGCCGAACCACGCCTCGAACACATCCACCTCGGCTTCCGTGACCGGGACATGCTCGGGCCAGTCGTCGGTGATGATCCAGGTCGAGAGGTCATGCTTCGGCGGCCGGCCCGGAAACGGCCAGGGTTGGCCGAGCAACGCTTCAAGTTGCTCCGATGCGGTCGGTGGGCGTTCTTTGCGAAGTCTGGCCATTGCGCCAGAATCGCCGAACCTGGCGCCTGAAAGAATAGCCTTTTCTTACGCTGGAAGCACCCGCGTACCTTGGCGCAAAAAGACTTGCGCGCGGCGGCGCGGGGCTGAAACAGCGTAGGGGCGGACGCGGCCGTCATGGCGGTAACAATCTCAGCGCCGTCGCCACCGGCAGATAGAGGGTGCGTGGCTGCCGGACCAAAGGCGCGAAGCCGAACGCCACATAGAAGGCTGCCGCTTGGTCGTCGATCGCGTCGGCGAAGATGGCGTGGGCGCCGATTGGGGCTGTGGCGACGGTCTTGATGGCGTCAAACAGCAGGGCTTCACCAAGCCCTTGTCCGGCATAGTCGCTATGGCGGCCAAGCCAGCCGATCAGCACTGCCGGGACGGTCGGGTAGCGCGGGAGTTTCTTCGCCAGCGGCTCGGGAACCTCGGTCAACGGCACGTTGCTGGAAGACAGCGTGTAGAAGCCCGCCACCCGATCCGTCGCGATCTCCCTGGCGACGAAACAGGTGGCGTATTTACGCTTCACGTCCTGCGAGACGGTCTCGCGGAAATAGCTGTCGATACGGTCGTTGCCGCAGGTAAAGTCATCCCGCTTGTGCGCCTTCGCCAGCGGCTCGATGGCGAAGCGGGCGCTCACCGGCGCTCGATCAGCTCGGCATGGCGCTTCGCCGCGCGAGCCAGTCGCGCGTTCGGCTGGGGCGGATTGATCAGCGCCTCGGCGAAGCGGATTTGGTCCTCACGCGCCAGGCGCATGATGTCGGCGTCCTCGACGACGCGGCGGGCGTCCTCGCCGGCCGTAGAGATGAGATATCCGGTCAGGGTCATGCCGCGCAGACGGGCGGCGCGCTGCATCTGGTCGTAGACCTGGACCGGGACGCGCGCTTCCAATCGGGCGGTCTCGGCTTCAACTTGGGGCTTGGGCATAGGGGGCCTCCTTCGGCTCCATTATATACGGCAAAATGCCGTATCTTTCAAGATGTCTCACACCTCGCCTCGGCCGTTCCTTCGTCGGCATTGGAGTGCCTCCGCACTCCCAATCATCCTTACCTGCATGGGGAGCCGCTGCCGGGCCGGGGACAGCCGGTCAAGGCCGCAGCCGCGCAGCGGTGGCGCGTCAGCGCCAGCCTTGAGGGGCTGGCGCCGGCCCGGCCCAATCAAGACATGCAGGCAAGGCCGTAGTGTCGCACTCACAATCCCAGTCCGATCTGCCGATTGCGGCTAAAACTCCATTCGATGCCACCGTCGTCGCGACGGACGCCGCTGATATGTTGGTCGAGACGCTTCTCCAGTACGGGTTGCCAGGGCACGAGCTGGAAGCCAAGTCCGTCCTCGATCATGGCGAAGCGCCCGCTAGCGAGATTGGCGACGCCCGCCAGCCGGCCGGAGACATATTCGCCGGGCCCAGACGGGCTGTAGGTCAACCCGCGCTCGGCGGCCATCTCTTTGCCGACTCGGTCGATCTCCCGGCGCTCCAGCGCGGCGATCGTGCGCCGAGGGATGGAAATGAAGCCGTCCTTCACGCCGGCATGGCCCATTTCGACGAGGCGTGCGGCGCGCCGGTCGAGCGCGGCGTTCACCTCCTGGCCAAACCCGGTTCCGGCAAGGGGCAGATGGTCTTTCGCAACCAGCTCACGGTCGAGCCAGGTCGCCCCGTCGCTGCCAACCTGCCGGTCGAGGTCGAGCGTGGATAATGTGCGAATGCCGAAATCCTTGGGTCGGCTGGGGGCGTCATAGGCCATGCCTCGCTCGGCGATGTCGCCGGGAATTTTCCAATGGTCGGCGTCGATGCGCTCGACATGCCCGGCGCGGCGCAAGGCTTCCAGCCGGCGCACATGGGAGCGAATGAAAGCGTCGGGGTCGCCGTGGCGCTGTTCGATGATGTCCCGCGTTGCTTCCAGATGCAGGCTTGGCTGGTAGATGCCGCCATTGGCCTCCGCCATGATCTGGATGTTGACATCCGCAGGCCGGGGCTCGGCCTTGGTCGCCACGGGGTCGAGCGCGACGATGTGGCCGCGCCTGATCTCGTCCAGGCGGGTGGCGTCCGCCATCTCGACATAATGGGTGCGCCCGTCCACGCCATCGATGACGAGGTGCAACCGGTCGCCCATCTCGTCGCCGGCCAGTCCCTTGGCAAGCACGCGACCCACGATTGGTTCGGTGATCTGCTTGCCGTGCGCCACATAGTGCGCGGGGGCGCGTTCGTCGGCGAGGCCATGGTCGGCGAGCGCACGGTGCACGGTCTTGATAATGTCGCCGCGCTCGCCTAGTTCGCGCAAGGTCGGCTCGGCCTGTGCTGAGATGGACCAGCGGCCAACCTCCACCTCGGTCGCCAGCCCCATGCTTTCCAGCCTGCGGGCGCGGGCGATCAGCAGCGCCCGGTTCCGGCGCGCCGTCTCCAACATGTCTTGGTCGGGGCGCAGATCGGCGAACGCGTGGCGCGCCTCCTGTTCGGCGATCAGCATGCGGTCCAGGCGGGTGAAGCGCTCGGCGTCCACCTCGCGCTCAAGCTGGCGGCTCACCTCCTGCTCGGTCTGCCGGCCAAGCTCCAGCGTGACGATCTCGCTGGCCCGTTCGCGGATGCCGTGGGCGATGTAGTCGCCGGCGATGTTGAGTATCTTCCCGTCGTCGGTAACGCCGCGCAGCAGGATGTGGGTGTGCGGGTGGCCGGTGTTGTGGTGATCGACCGCGATCCAGTCGAGCTTGGTGCCGAGGTCCGCCTCCATCGCCTTCATCAGGTCGCGGGTGGTCTCGCGCAAGTCGGCCAGCTCTACGCCTTCTTCAACGGAGACGATGAAGCGAAACTGGTGGCGGTCGTCGCGGCCCCGGTCGAGGAAGGCGCGGTCATCCACGGCGTCGCGCTCGGCGGAATAAACCTGCCCCTTCTCACCGTCGCGGTTGACGCCATCGCGCTCCAAATAGCGCAGGTGGGCATCCACCGCCTTCGCGCTGACGAACGACCGTCCGCGCGCCGCGCCGCGCTGCGGGTTGAGCTTCACGATCCGCGCCTTCACCGTCACACGGCGGGCGCGGGTCCGCACGCCGCTGGCGTCCCGACTCCAGGCGCTCCGGCCCTTCAGCCCGGCGGCGGCGGCGGCGCCCCGGCCGCGCGCGTTGAACCGGCCGCTTCCCTTCCCGGCCGAACCCAGCCGATTAGGGTCGCCGCCGGCGCGGCGGATAGCCTGATGCACCTCGGCAAGAAACGTCTTCGGGCGCGGCCGGACGGCGCGCGTGGTGCGCCCGCCAGCACGGTCGCGGACCCGGCCGGGACGGATGCGGAAATGGTCTTCGTCGTTCGCCATGATGCGACGATTGGAAGATAAAACGGCCGACACAAGGTCGAAAATGACGGCGTAGGGCTGGGGCGTAGAAATACTTGCTGTAGAGTAGAAGCGGCGGAACGGCGCACGGCGCACGTTGCAGGCGCCACCCACAATACCATTGAAAACATTGCAGAAATCAACTTTCCTGGCACCGGCGCACCTCGCGCCCTCGGCAGCAAGCCGCTAAAAAACAATGTGCAGACAATCACTTAGGAACGAAGTTCCGGCAGCGAGGCAACTCGCTTTATCTTGCCCTCATGTTTCCGTTCCTCATTCTGCGATGGAAATCCATTCAAACCGTCGCTTCCACTACTACGCTGCACAACGAATACACTCCGTCACAACGGTCCGATTCGCGCCCTGGTGAAGATGAGACCTGCGATCATAGTGGCACGAAAGCGCGCTGGCGATCACGCTTGGCTTTGCCAGAATGGATGGGTCTCGCTACTGCTCGGAATGTAGAGGGGGCGCTGTTTGTCTGATTCTGGGTTGTTCATTTCCGGTGCGCTGTTCACCACCGATTATCTCGTCGAAGCGATCACGGCCACCGCTGCGTATCGCGCCGTCGATGTGGCCGGATTGCGCGCGCGGCTCGACCATATAGCCGCTGCTTTTCCGCAGAACCAGCGCACGAACGAAAGCCAGACCGAGGACGATTTCATCTGGCCGGTGCTGGCCGCGCTCGGCTGGTCGGAGTCGCTTCGCCAGCAGAATCTGACCGTCACTGGGCGCGATGACGTGCCCGATGGCCTGCTGTTCGCGGACGCTGCGGCGAAGGCATCCGCCAACGCGCAAGGCGACCAATGGCGACGCTATGCGCACGGCCTCGCGGTTGTCGAAAGTAAGCGCTGGGCGCGTCCGCTGGACCGTGCCTCCGGCCGCGATGAGACCACCGCGCCGTCCACACAGATGCTGCGCTATCTGCGCCGGATCGACGATCTGACGGGCGGCGCACTGCGCTGGGGCATTCTCACAAATGGCACACGTTGGCGGCTTTATTGGGCGGGCGCTCGCTCGATTTCGGAAGAGTTTCTGGAAATCGATCTGGGCCGCGTCCTCGCGCTCGGCGACGAAGGTCCGTTTGCCGATGCCTCCACGCGAGACCATTGGCTGCGCGTTTTCGCCGTCATGTTCGGGCGCGACGCGTTCCTCCGCGACGGCGCGGATCAGCGCTCATTCCACGATCGCGCGCGCGCCGAAGCGGCATTCTATGAGGAACGAGTCGCCGCCAGCCTGTCGAAACTGGTGTTCGACGTCGTGTTCCCCAGCCTCGCCAAATCCATCGCCGATGCCGCGCCCGAAGCGCCGCTAACCGACGTTCGCGACGCCGCGCTGGTGCTGCTCTATCGCCTGCTCTTCCTGCTTTATGCCGAAGATCGCGACCTGCTGCCGGTCAGCGATGCGCGCTATGACGACTATGCGCTACGCCCGCTCCGGCTCGATGTCGGCAGGCGCGTAACCAGTGGCGATGCGTTTTCCACGTCTGCTGCCCGCATCTGGAGCCATGTTTCCGACCTGTCGCGGATCATCGACAAGGGCGACGCCTCGGTCGGGATTCCGCCCTATAATGGCGGCCTGTTCGCAACCGCCGGAACGCCGCTACTCACGAGCGCCCGCGTACCCGACAGCGTGATGGCGCCCGCGCTGGATGCGCTGTCCTATGAGCGATCGTCGGGCGAACGGCGCTACATCAATTACCGCGACCTCTCCGTGCAACAGCTCGGTTCGATCTATGAGCGGCTGCTGGAATTCGAGATTGTGCGCGACGACTCCGGCGCTTTGGCGGTGCGCCCGAACCTTTTCGCTCGCAAGAATAGCGGCAGCTATTATACGCCCGACGAGCTGGTCGGGCTGATCCTCGATGAAACGCTCGAACCGCTCATCACCGAACGGTTGGATGCGTTTCGGACGGCGCTTGCCAGGCTCAATCCAAAGGATGCCGAAGACTATCGGCGGCGCGAACTGCGCGACGCCGATCCGGCCAATGCCATCCTGTCGCTGCGCGTTTGCGACCCGGCGATGGGTTCCGGCCATTTCCTTGTCAGCCTGGTAGATACGCTCGCCGATCATGTGCTTGATGCGATGGCGGAAGCCGCGGTGCTGGGCGTTGATCTGCATTACTCGTCGCCGCTGGCCGACAAGATCGAGGACATCCGCGCCACTATCCTGAAGAATGCGCGCGCGGCGAAGTGGACCATCGACGAGGAACAACTCGACGACCGCCACATCGTCCGCCGCATGGTACTGAAACGCTGCGTCTATGGCGTCGACAAGAACCCGATGGCGGTCGAACTCGCGAAAGTGGCGCTGTGGCTCCACACCTTCACGGTCGGCGCGCCGCTGTCGTTCATCGACCATCACCTGCACGCCGGCGACAGCCTGTTTGGCCTTTGGGTGCGTGACGCCATCGACAAGGCCACCGCGATGGGCGGCGAGCTTTTCTACCATGAAGCGCTGCGCAATGCGCAGCGGTCGGCGGAAGCGATGAAGACGATCGAGGCGCTGACCGATGTCGAGATCGCCGAAGCGCATCGCTCGGCGGCGATGTATGAAGACGTCGAGCTGATGACCGGCGAACTCGACGGGTTTGTCGGCTTCCTGCATGCCCTCGACTGGCTCGACCTGAAAGCCAAGGACAAGGCGCTGGTCCGGCTCTGGCTCGATGGGCGGTTCGGCGATCCCATCCCCATTGCGCGAGGCCGCAAAGCGCCAGAAAACGGCATGGCGAAACCGGAGGAAATCGAGGCGTTCGCCGCCATCTGGCGGCGCGCCCGCGCGCTGATCGGCGAAGAGCGCTTCCTCAATTGGCAGATCGCGTTCCCCGGCGTGTGGGACAATTGGGCGAGCAAGGGCCGTGAAGGCGGGTTCGATGCTGTCGTCGGTAATCCGCCCTGGGATGTCCTTGAATTTGAAGAGGTTCCTTGGTTTGCCGACCGGGATATCACCATTTCGCAAGAGAGCAGCGGCGCTAAGCGCAAGGCTCGTATTGCGGCGTTGAAGCAGCAAAATAGTGATCTTTGGCGCGATTTTGAGATCGCTAGCGATCGGCTGAACGCGGCTTCCCGCATGGCGCGCGTTTCAGGTCTCTATAAAACGCTTAATCGCGGAAAGCTGAATTTGTTCAAGCTCTTCGTTGAGCGAGCACACGCCTTGGTCAAACCGCGAGGTGTCATTGGCCTGCTGATACCCTCCGGGCTGGCCTCAGATCAAAGTTCCTCGGCGTTTTTCAGGGAAATTTCTGATGGTGGTCGCGTCCGCTCCATCATCGATTTTTTCAACAAACGCTACGATGGAAGTCTGTTCTTTCCCGATGTCTATTACCGCTTTAAGTTTTCAACTTACGTGGCTGGTGGTGGCGAACGAACGTTCGAGGAACCGCGCTTCGGCTTCTTCGTGAGAAACGTGGCCGAGGTGAATGATCCCGAGCGCGTCTTTCCAATTACCGCTGATGAAATCAAATGCATCAATCCCAACAGTGGGACTGTGCCGATCTTCCGTTCACGGCGCGACAAACAGATCACTTCGGGAATCTATGCTCGTCTCCCTGTCCTGACCAACCGGTCTGCATCGAAGCCGGTAACAAGCTGGCCACTTCGCTGTCTGCAAATGTTGAATATGACCACGGACAGCAAACTCTTCCGCAATCGAAGTGAACTCGAAACGGACGAAGGCGCTTGGCCGGTAGGCGGCAACCGTTTTGAATCGGCCGATGGGGAATGGGTGCCGCTCTATGAGGGCAAGATGGTTCAGGCCTTCGATCATCGCGCATCGGATATCGTGCTGGCTGAAGCCAATGTATTTCGGTCGGGACAGGGCGCGGACCTGACGGACGAGGACCACCGCGACCCGGCGCGCCAGCCGACACCACGCTATTGGGTGAAGGCCAGCGACACCGGCTGGGACGCCCCGACAGATTGGTGCCTATCGCTCAAGGACGTCACATCCGTCACCAATGCCCGGACGACGATCACGGCGATCATCCCACGGTTCGGTGCCGGGCATACGCTGCCCGTGCTGTTTCCGACAAAGGGAGCGAGCGCCAAAAGCTATGCCGAGGCCGCGCCTTTGGTCATCGCCAATCTCAACAGCACGGTGCTCGATTATCTCGCGCGCCAGAAGGTGCACGGCAATCACCTCGCTTGGTATCTGGTCGAACAACTCCCGATCATCCCGCCCGCCGCCTACACCCGCACCTTCGGCCCCAAGACCGCCGATGACATCGTCCGCGAGGCGGTGCTGGAACTGAGCTACACCGCCCACGACCTCGCCCCCTTCGCGCGCGATTTGGGGCATGTCGATGAGGCGGGCGATGTGCTGCCGCCGTTTGTCTGGGACGAAGACCGGCGACTGCGACTGCGCGCCAAGCTCGATGCGCTCTATTTCATCCTTTACGGCGTGTTCGATCCTGCCGACGCAGGCCAAAGCCGCGACGACATCCGCTACATCTATTCGACCTTCCCCATCGTCGAACGCGAAGAAACCGCGAAATGGGGCAGCTATCGCAGCCGCGACCTCTGCCTCGCCTGGATCAACGCGTTGATCGCCGGGAAGCCGGACGGCACAGTAGCGGGATAAGGCCGTGACCTTCTGGCGTATGAAAGGCTGAATGGTCGCGCTGCGGAGGGAACGTAGCATCGGCAAGTAATAGGGGGTGGTTTTGGCGCTTTTCACTACAAGCAATTATCCGCTGATGGCGCTGATCGAGGACATCGATCTCGGAAAGATCGGCTTGCCTGAACTTCAGCGCCCCTTCGTCTGGCCGAACGTTAACGTCCGCGATCTGTTTGATTCGCTGTACTGCGGCTATCCGGCGGGCTTCCTGCTATTCTGGGAAACCGGCGTCGGTTCGGGGTTGAAAGGCATCGGCACCAAAAACGCCCAAGCAGCCCCGAAGCTTGCCATCGTCGATGGCCAGCAGCGCCTGACCTCGCTCTATGCGGTTGTAAAGGGCGTCGAGGTGCTGCGCGCCAACTTCAAAAGGGAACGCATCCAGATTGCGTTCAACCCTTTGTCCGGGCGCTTCGATGTCGCCGATGCTGCGATCCGCAAGGACAAGGCGTTTATCCCGGACATCTCGATTCTGTGGCGGCCGGACTTCAAGCCTAGCGCCTACCGCAAGGAGTTTTTGAAACAGCTCCGCGATGTGCGGGCGATATCGGACGACGAAGCCGAGCGGATCGAAGAGGCGATCGATCATCTGCGCAACCTGCTGCACTACAGCTTTGTCGCGCTGACGCTTTCGTCGACGGTGGATGAAGAAACGATCGCGGAAGTGTTCGTGCGGATTAACGGCAAGGGCAAGGCGCTCAACCAGGCCGATTTCATAATGACGTTGATGTCGGTGTTTTGGGACGAAGGCCGGGCCGAGCTGGAAGCCTTCGCGCTGGCCGCGACGCGGCCTTCGGACGGGCAGGCGTCGCCTTTCAATCATTTCATCAAGCCTTCGCCCGACCAACTTCTTCGCGCCACGGTCGGTCTTTCGCTCAAACGCGCCCGGCTGGAGAATGTCTATGGCGCTCTGCGTGGGCGCGACGCCAAAACGGGCCTTGACGATCCCGAACGCCGCGATGTCCAGTTTGCGCTGATGCGCGACGGGCAGAAGGCCGCGCTCAACCTCGCAAACTGGCACCATTTCATGGATGCGCTGAAGCTTGCGGGCTATCGCAGCGAGAAAATGATCAGCTCTGGGACGACGATCATTTTCAGCTACGTGCTCTATCTGATCGGCCTGCGTGACTATGGCGTTGATCGCGTAACGATGCGCCAAACGATCGCCGAATTCTTCTTCATGGCGACGCTGACGGGGCGATACACCAATTCACCCGAAACGCGGTTCGAGAGCGATCTGTCGCTGATCCGCGAGCTGGCGGATGGCGCGGCCTTTCTGGCGCGGCTGCGTGAACTCTGCACTACCACTCTGACCGGAGATTATTGGACGATCACCCTGCCGAGTCAGCTCGCGACATCGGCGTCGCGAAGCCCGTCGCTGTTCGCCTATCAGGCCGCACTCATCAAGCTGGACGCCAACGCGTTGTATAGCCCGCTGAAGATATCCGCGATGGTCGATCCCGCCGTTAAGGGCACCAAGGCGGCGTTGGAGCAGCACCATCTTTTCCCGCGCGGCTATCTCGAAGAGACCGGGATCGACGATCTTAAGCAGATCAACCAGATCGCCAACTTTGCCGCCGTGGAATGGCCCGCGAATATCAAGATCGGCAAGAAGCCGCCTGCCGACTATGTGCCACCGCTCGATCACGCCATGAGCGCCGATGAGCGCGACAGACTCTATGGCTGGCACGCGCTTCCGCCTTTGTGGTGGGAATTGCCGTATCACGAATTCCTGGTCCAGCGCCGGGTTCGTATGGCCGATGTCATCCGCCAGGCGTGGGAGCTGCTGACGATCGGCTCCGCACCGGCTGCGGCGGTCGCCCCAATTGCCATCGCTGATCTTATCGCAGGCGGCGAAACCGGTGCGGTGGAGTTCAAATCGACCCTGCGGATGAACCTACATACCGGCCAGGTCGATGACAAAATTCAGGTGTCAGCGTTGAAAACGATCGCAGGGTTCCTGAACGCAAAAGGCGGGACGCTGCTGATAGGCGTTGCCGACGATGGCGAAGTCCTGGGCCTCGACGCCGACGGTTTCCAGAATGAGGATAAGCTGGGGCTTCACCTCGTGAACTTGGTCAAGGATCGGATTGGCGAGGTTTTCCTGCCCTATATCCACCCCCACTTTCAGGACGAGAATGGCGCGAGGGTTCTGGCGATCCGCTGTGAGAAGGGGCCGAAAGCGGCCTTCCTCAAGGACGGGAACTTGCAGCGATTCTTCGTGCGCGGCGGGAACGCGACAACAGAACTGTCCGGCGCATCTGTCACGGATTACGTAAAGCAGCGGTTCGGCTAGCGAGCCGTCATAGTGCTATGGCGTATTCGTAGTGATCATCACTATCGTCCGTGGCCCGCCAACATCCCTTCCAATGACGGGCTGATCAGCTTGTCCACTCTGTCGGTCCGGCCGTGACCCAGTGAGCGGCGCGCCAAGATGGCCGCCGCACCATAGAGCTTGACAGCGCGTCGCACTCGCTTCAAGTAAATCATCTACTGATGATATATTTCAGGATTGAAATGAAAGCGGGCGGCAGCATTCGAGCAAAGACCGAGGCGACAACCGCCGGGGGGGGCGTCGAACGGTCCGCGCCCTCGCGTGGGCGGCGCCACGGCGGCGAGGTTTCCGGCCGCGAGGCGCTGCTGTCGGCCGCGCTCACCGCCTTCTCGCGTGACGGCTATAACGCGACGTCGCTGCGCACCCTGGCCGCCAGCGCGGGCGTGGACATGGCCCTGGTCGCCCGTCTGTTCGGATCCAAGGCCAATCTGTGGATCGCCGTGGTCGACCATCTGGCGGAACGTCAGGCGGCCGGGTGCGAACAGATGGCGGAACTGGCGGCGCTGGCCGAACGGGACCCCGCCGAAGCCCTGCGCCGCTTCATTCGGCTGTTCGTCCAGATCAGCTATCACGTACGCGAAGCGCCCGCCTTCATCATGCAGGAATCGGGGCGGCCCAATGAAAGGCTCGACATCCTGGTCGAGCGTCTGGTCGTGCCCTTCCGCCAAGCCTCTGCGCCGATCATCGAGGCGGCCATCCGCGCCCGCGTGGTCAAGGCCGTGCATCCCGAGTGGTTCACGCGGATGATGTTTTGCTCCATCTCCCTGCCCATGGCGTCCTCGGCGCTCTCGCCGGACGGTTCTCAAATGACGCCTGAGATGCTCGCCGCGATCGCCGAACAGGCCATCGCCCTGTTTGTGAACGAATAAGGATGAGGCCTCTGAAACCCTATCGAAGCTTGACGGCGGCATTGCTGCCGGCTTGCCTGCTCATCGGATGCGCGGTCGGGCCCAACTATAGCGCGCCGCCGACCGCGGCGGTGGGCGCCTCCGGGGCCTATCGCACGACAGCGGCGCCCGCCGATGCGGTCGATCTGACGGTCTGGTGGCGGCAGCTCAACGATCCGTTGCTCACCGATCTGATCGGCCGCGCGACCGCCGCCAATCTCGATATCGCCGTCTCGCAAGCCCGGCTGCGCCAGGCGCGCGAGTCTCTGATCCAGGCGCGGGCGTCCCTGTTTCCCTCGCTGACCGGATCGGCGGGGATCACCCAAAACGCCAGCGTGGCGCCGGAGAGCTCGATCGGCGCCGGCGCCTTCAGCGTCGTGACCGGCGGCAATTCGTCCAGCACCCAGCTGTCAGTCGGCCCAACGGTCTCATGGCAAGTGGACATCTTCGGCGGCGTGCGGCGCTCGGTGGAGGCGGCGCGAGCCAATGCAGAGGTTGCTGAGTTCAACCTGGCGGGCGTGCGCACGTCCGCCGCGGGCGAGGTGGCCACCAACTACATCGACGCGCGGCTCGCCCAGGCGCGGCTGGCCATCGCGCGGGACACGCTGAAGAACCAGGACGACAATCTGCAGATCGCCAGGTGGCGCGTGCAGGCGGGCTTGACCTCCTCGACCGACGTCGAACAGGCGCGCGCCCAGCGCGCGCAGACCGCAGCCACCATCCCCCTGCTCGAGAGCAGTTTCGCCAGCGCGGTCAACCGGCTGGGCGTGTTGACCGGCCAAGCGCCAGGCGCTCTGCGCGAGACGATGGAAAAGGTCGAGCCCATCCCGCGCGGGCCCGATGCGGTCGCGGTCGGCATTCCCGCCGATACCCTGCGCCAACGTCCCGATGTGCGCGCCGCCGAACGCAGCCTGGCGGCGGCGACGGCGCAAATCGGCGTGGCCCAGGCTCAGCTCTATCCGTCCCTGTCCATCAACGGGAGCCTTGACGCCACCGCGTCGCGGATCGGCGGCCTTAGCCAGTTCGGCGCCGGCTCGTTATTCGCCGGTCTGACCCAGACGATTTTCGATGCGGGTCGGCTGCGTTCCGAGGTCCGCTCGGCGCGCGCCGGAGCGGATAGCGCCTTGGCCACCTACAAGCAGACCGTGCTGGGCGGCCTGGAGGATGTCGAGAACGCCATGCAGGCGCTCAACAGCGCCGAAGCGCGCCAGGTCGCTCTGGCCGAGGCGCTCGATGCTTCCAACAACGCCACCCTTCTGGCGCGCAGCCAATATCGCGTCGGCCTGACCGATTTCCTCACCCTGCTGCAAAGCGAACAGTCGCTGCTTTCAGCCCGTGACTCGCTTGCCTCGGCCCAGTCCGACCAGGCGCTGGCCCTGGTGCAGCTTTACCTCGCGCTCGGCGGCGGCTGGCGGCCGACAGCGCCCGAATCGATCGGATCACCCTCATGACCGTCCCAAACCTCAACGAATTCCTCGGTCAGGAGTCGACCAAGGGCAACCGCCTGATGAAATGGGTCGGGGTCGGGCTCGGCATACTTGTGCTGCTGTTGCTGCTCTCGCGCTGCTTCGCGCCGCCCAAGCCGCTCGCCTTTGCGACCACGCCCGTCGCCCTGGGCGACCTCGTCGTGACCGTCTCCGCCACGGGGAATCTGGCGCCGACCAACCAGGTTAATCTCGGCTCGCAAGTGTCGGGAGTGGTCGACAAGGTCTATGTCCACAACAACGACCGGGTCACCAAGGGTCAGCCGCTCGCCAGCCTCGATCTGTCGCTGCTGCGCGCCGCGCTTAAGCAAAGCCAGGCGTCGCTCCAGGCCGGACTTGCAACGGTTGACCAGAACAAGGCCACCGTGCAGCAGACCAAGGCCACCCTCGATCGCGACGAGCAGGTGTTCAAACTATCTGACGGCAAGGTGCCCTCGCAGACCGAGCTGGATACCGCGCGGGCCGACTACGCCCGGGCTGTCGCCAACGTCGCCGCGGCCGAGGCGCAGGTGGCGCAGGAGCGCGCCGCCATCTCAACCACCGAGACCAACCTGTCCTACGGCACAATCTACGCGCCGGTGACGGGCGTGATCCTGTCCCGCCAGGTCGAGCCAGGCCAGGTGGTGGCGGCGCAGTTCAATGTGGCGACGCTGTTCACCATCGCCGAGGACCTTTCGCGCATGAAGCTCGAGGTGAAGGTCGACGAGGCCGACGTGGGTGAATTACATGAGGGCGCGGCCGCCACCTTCACCGTCGACGCCTATCCCGGCCGAACCTTCCCCGCAACGGTGACGCGCGTCGATCTCGGAGCCAACGCGACCCCGCAGGTCAACAGCGCCGGCGCCACGGTGGCGGCGACCAGCACTGTGGTCGCCTACACGGCGGTGTTGTCGGTCGCGAACCAAGACCTACTGCTGAAACCCGGCATGACCGCGACGGCCACCATCACGGTCGCCCATAAAGCCAATGTCCTGCTGGTTCCCAACGCTGCGCTGCGCTTCAACCCGGCGGCGACGGCGATGCCGGCCGGGGGGCGGGGGGTCGGCCTCGGAATGGGGGGGCCTCCGCCCGGCAACAACGGTTCGCAGACCGCCGATTTCGGACGCGGCGCCCGTCGGCAGGTCTGGACCTTGGACGCCAAGGGCAGGCCACAGCCGATCAGCGTGAACACGGGCGATACCGATGGATCGATGACTGAGATTTCGGGCCCCGGTGTAAGTCCTGGCCTCAAGGTGATCACCGGACAGCTCACGGCCGTGGCCAAACCGTAATGGCCGAGCCGCTGATCTCACTCAAGGGCGTGACGAAGCGCTATGGCGAGGGAACGGCCGCGTTCCAGGCGCTGAAAGGCGTCGATCTCGACATCATGGCCGGCGATTTCGTCGCGGTGATGGGGCCTTCGGGGTCGGGCAAGTCCACGACCATGAATATCCTCGGCTGCCTCGACGTGCCCACGACCGGGTCCTTCCTGTTCAAGGGCGTGCATGTCGAGGGGCTCGACCGCGATCAGCGCTCCCTGCTTCGCCGCCGCTATCTCGGCTTCGTCTTTCAGGGCTTCAACCTGCTCGCGCGCACCACGGCGCTTGAAAATGTCGAGCTGCCCCTGATCTATCGCGGCGAGGCGCGCAAGAAGCGTCACGACATGGCCATGGCGGCGCTCGACAAGGTGGGCCTGGTCGATTGGAGCCACCATACGCCGTCCGAGCTCTCTGGGGGCCAGCAGCAGCGTGTAGCCATCGCGCGGGCGATCGTCGCTCATCCCGACGTGCTGCTCGCCGACGAGCCGACCGGCAATTTGGACAGCCAACGCTCGATCGAGATCATGGAGCTGTTGACTGGCCTCAATCAGACAAGCGGCATCACCGTGCTGATGGTGACGCACGAGGCCGATATGGCCAAGTTCGCGCGCACGATCATCCATTTCAAGGATGGCCTGGTGGAGCGAACCGAGACTGGTCACCGCCCTGGTCTGGAGCTGGCCTGATGCTTTGGACCACGATGACGCTGGCCCTGCGTGAAATACGCCGCCATGTGCTGCGCTCGGTCCTGACGGTGCTCGGCATCGTCATCGGCGTGGCGGCGGTGGTGACGATGGTGACCTTGGGGCACGCCACCAGCCGATCGGTTCAGTCGCAGATTTCGGGCCTCGGCTCCAACCTCTTGACCATCTTGCCCGGCCAGGGCATCGGGCGCGGCGGCGGCGGCGTTCAGCCGCCGCCGTTCAAGATAGAGGATGTCGACGCGATCCGTGGCCAGATCGGCGGCGCCACCGCCGTGGCTCCCGAGGTGCAGGCGACCGCCACCGCGATCCGCAATGCGGCCAACTGGTCAGTCAGCATCAACGGCACCACCGATGACTATCTCGCCGGCCAACAATGGAGTCTGGTGTCGGGGCGCACCTTCACCCCTGCCGAGGAGCAGGCGGGCAAGTCAGTCTGCATCGTAGGCAATACGATCAAGACCAACCTCTATCCCGACGACGATCCGGTCGGCACGACGCTGCGCATCGGCAATGTCAGCTGCGAGGTGATTGGCCTGCTCAAGCTGCGCGGCCAGAGCGGCCTCGGCGGCGACCAGGACAATACGGTCATCATGCCGTACAAGACCGTCCAGCGTCGCTTCACCGGCAACCGCAACGTTCAGTTCATCATGGTGGCGGTCGATCCGCGCTATGAAAGCGCGCCGATTCAGAATTCGATCGGCCGGTTGCTGCGCGAGCGGCGCAACATCACCGCCAGCAAGGCTGACGATTTCTCGATCCTCGACACCAAGCAGATTTCCGACGCCCTGGGCAGCGCCACCACCCAGCTGACCGCGGTGGTGACCGCGGTGGCGGCGATCTCGTTGCTGGTTGGCGGGATCGGCATCATGAACATCATGCTCGTCTCGGTGACCGAGCGGACGCGCGAAATCGGCATCCGGCTGGCCATCGGCGCGGTAGCCGGCGAGGTGCTGCTGCAGTTCCTGGTCGAGGCGGTGGCGCTGGCCGCGCTCGGTGGCTTGATCGGGCTGGTTCTCGCCTTCATCGCCTGTTTCGGCCTGGCGATCCCGCTGAAGTTGCCCTTCATGTGGGAGCCGCAGATCAATCTGATCGCGTTCGGCATCTCGGCCCTAATCGGGGTGGTGTTCGGCTATTTCCCGGCGCGGCGCGCGGCCTCGCTCAATCCCATCGACGCGCTCCGGCACGAGTAAGGCGCGGCGGCGCCCGAAAGCGCCTTTCGAACATCTGCGTCCTGAGGCGTTCCTCGAGCTGAGCGATGCGTCGCAGCACGGTCGCGTGATTCACCCGAAGGCGCTCGGCGGCGGCCCGCACCGAGCCGCCGCGCGCGACGGCCAGAAAGTAGCGAACGTCATCCCAGTCGATCATGGTGCAACCTTGCACCGCGTGGCGCGCTCTTCAAAGCGCGCGTCCAATCAATCGAACGGCCGTGCAGGCGTCCATTATAGCCGGATCGATTTTGCACCATCGATGTGCGCGCTTCCGCACTCAACAGCTGACTCCGGCGCCCCCATCTCGAGGTTCTCGGGGATTTCTCCGAACAACGAAGAGTGCCGCCATGACCAGACTGAACGGAAAGACCGCCGTGATCACCGGCGGCGCCACCGGCATCGGCCTCGCGTCGGCAAAGCGCTTCATCAAGGAGGGCGCCTTCGTCTTCATCTTCGGCCGCCGGCAGGACGCGCTCGACGCCGCTGTGGCTGAGCTTGGGCCCAATGCCCGCGCGGTGAAGGGCTCGGTCTCCGAACTGGCCGACCTCGACCGACTCTACGCAGCGGTGAAGGCCGAGCGCGCAACCCTCGAC
>PLRV01000030.1:6994-8585 GCA_003164925.1 Caulobacteraceae bacterium | reverse complement strand
CCAGCTCTGGCCGATCTGGCTGTTCTGGTTCGCGCTTCACCTCGGCGACGCCCTCTCGCGCGACCATGTGTTGGCGACCCAGCCCGACCGCACCACGCCGGCCTATCTTCTGCTCTATCGCGCCTGGCCTTCGGTCGGCCTGCTCGGGCCGATCCTTCTGATGTTCGCCGCCCTCGCCGCCGAGCGCGCCCAGCTCGGCTCGCGCACCATGGCCATCGCCGGGATCGCCGGCGTCGCCCTGGCCTCTGTCCTGACGGTCCAGCCGGAATGGACGCGGCTGTCCCCTTACGTCGGTCATTCGCCGATCATCGATGTCATCCGCGCCCTAGATCCAGCCATCCCCTTCGCCTTTATGCTCGGCTTCCTGGCGGTCGCTCTCGGCGTTCACATCCTGCGCGGCGACCGGCTCGGCCGAGGCGCGCGACCAGGCGTGACGCGGGCCGCCAGCGACAATCACGGTCATGCCGACTGGCTTGATATGAAGGCCGCCCGCGTCCTCTTCCCGGGCCCCGACCCGGCCTTCGGCGGCATCGTGGTGGGCGAGGCCTATCGGGTCGATCAGGACCGGTCGACAAGAGGCTTGAGAGGGTCTGGCGTTGCCTTCGACGCCGGCGACAAGCGCACCTGGGGCCAGGGCGGAACCGCGCCCCTGCTGATCGATCCTTGCCGCACGGGCCCGACACACGCGCTGGTGCTCGCCGGCTCGGGCGGCTTCAAGACCACCTCGATCGGCGTTCCGACGCTTCTGACCTGGACCGCGTCGGCCGTGGTCCTCGATCCGTCGCGCGAGATCGGCCCGATGGTGTCCGCCGATCGGGAACGCGTAATGGGCCAGCGGGTCGTCACCCTGGACCCCGCCGATCCGAATACCGGCGCCTTCAACGCCCTCGATTGGATCGACACCGCGTCGCCCGAGGCAGAGACCAATGTCGAAGCCGTCGCCACTTGGCTCGCCGGCGAGCCGGCGCGCGGCGTCAAGGAAGGCGGGGCCGAGTTCTTCCGCGAAATGGGCAAGAGCCTGATCGCCTGTATCCTCGCCGACGTCCTTTGGACCCCCGAGGGCGAGCATACCTTGCGGCGACTGCGCGAGGTCCTCGTCACGCCCGAAGCGGACCTGCGCACGGCCTTGAAGCGCATCCATGCGAACTCCCCGTCCGCGCTGGCGCGCGATCTGGCCGGGACCTTGATGGGCTTGGTGGACGACACCTTCTCAGGCATCTACGCCAACGCCAACCGGGCGACCCGCTGGCTTTCCACCAAGGCCTACGCCGATCTCGTCTCAGGCAAGACCTTCCGAACCCGTGAGCTGTGCGACGGCGGCTTGACCGTGTTCGTGCAGATTCCGCTTAAGGTCCTCCAATCCACCCCCGGCCTGGGCCGGGTCGTCATCGGCGCTCTGTTGAACGCGGCCTATGAGGCCGATGGGCGGGTGAAGGGCCGTATCCTCTTCCTGCTGGACGAAGTCGCCCGGCTGGGGCCGATGGGGGTGATTGAGATGGCGCGCGACGCCGGCCGTAAATACGGCCTGACCCTGCTGCTGCTCTACCAATCGGTCGGCCAGCTGGTGGAGCAATGGGGACGCGAGGGAGCG
>PLRV01000030.1:5750-6865 GCA_003164925.1 Caulobacteraceae bacterium | reverse complement strand
CAGGGTCGCCCCGTCACGCTTTCACACCCGACCGGCGGCGCAGTGACCCGGCGTGCATCCGATGGGGAAGCATCGATGAGCAGAACGAATCGGCAATCCGAAGCGCTGGCCTGCGCCGAACCTCGATCCACTAGATGTTGTATTTTGTTCTCCCGCCGTTCTGGGCGCAGAACATTCAACAACACGCGCTCAAGGAAGGAATCGGCCGCGCCGGGGAAAAGAGATCCGGTGAAGCCCGCAACCGATGCGTCGCTACTGCCTGAACACGCCGGACTGCTGCTCCACGTTCGCGGCGCTGACCGGCTGCTGCGAGGCTACGCCGCGCTGCCGTCCAAAAGACTTCGAGGCGGCGCCCTCAATGCCGTGCTCGCCCCCCAGCCGACAGATCACGCCCAGTGACAGGCGCTGTGCGGGCCTGGACCGCTGGAGTTCTTGGCCGCCTAATCGGCGCGTTCCTAGCGTTCGCGGTTGTCGTCGCCCTGCTGCGGGCCTACGCCGGCCTGATCTTTCTGGCCTGCGCCGGCGTCGCCGGGTGGCGCCTCTGGCTCTATGCCGCCGGCAAGACGCCGGGATCGGCCCCGCAGTCCCCCTCCCCTATTTCGGCCGCCCATCCATCGCGCGCGGCCGTTCGGCCGCTGAGCGCGGTCCTGGCGGAACTGAACGGCATGGTCGGCCTCGCCTCCGTGAAGGCTGAGGTCTCGCGCCTGGTTGATGTCCTGCAGGCCGACGCTGAGCGGCGGCGCCACGGCGTCGGCGGCGCGGCCGCGCCGCCAAGCCTGCATTGCGTCTTCGTCGGCAGCCCCGGCACAGGCAAGACCACGGTCGCGCGGCTGATGGGCGAGATCCTCGTCGGCCTGGGCTACCTGCGGTCCGGCCACCTGGTCGAGGTCGATCGATCCGGTCTGGTCGCCGGCTACATCGGCCAGACCGCGCCCAAGGTGCACGCCGCCGTGCAAGCCGCCCAAGGCGGCGTGCTGTTCATCGACGAAGCCTACGCCCTGGCCCCGCAGGCCGGCGGGTCCGGCGGGGATTTCGGGGTCGAGGCGATCGACACCTTGCTCAAGCTGATGGAGGACCATCGCGACCGCTTTGCCGTGATCGTCGCCGGCTACCCG
>PLRV01000030.1:0-5693 GCA_003164925.1 Caulobacteraceae bacterium | reverse complement strand
CAAAGCGCCCGGGTAATGCGCCAGGCGGATCGCGGCCCACTGGATCTGGTGACGATCGACGCTGTCGATCTCGACACAGCGGCGGCCGAGATGGAGGCCGGGGCGTGAATCGCGAGGCCATCCTTGAGCACCTTGGCCGATTGGCGCGCGCCGCACCCGGCGCGTTCCGAAACGATCCCGTCTTCCGCTTCGCCGCGATCGGCGCGGTCGTGGCGTTGTTGATGCTGGCCGGCCGCCTCGGCGGCCATCCCAGCAGCGTGGCGGGCCCACCCCCTCCGCCGGGGCCCAGCAGTCTCGGCGCGCGGTACGGCGATCAGGCCGGGGGGGCGGCTCCGCCGCCGTCTGCGGCGGGGCCGATCGCACCATCCCGTTCGCTGCAAGGCGTGACGGTCAGCAAAGACTCCAGCGCACCGCCCGATCGGTTCGGCACGCTCGATGCCACGCAACCTCAACGGAAACCCGCCAATGACCAACACTGACCCGCGTCGTCCGATCCTCACCGGGACCTGCGCAGCCGCGCTCCTAGCCCTCAGCGCTTGCGGCCAGGGCGCCGGCGATAAGGCCCGCCTCGATCGGATCGAACACCGTCTGGACGCCCTGGAACAGCGGCTGGGCGCTGGCGCAAGTCCATCGGCGCCCCCCTCCCCCGCGTCCAGCCAACCGGCGCCCGCCGTCAGCGCCCCAGCGGCGTCCGGGGGCAACGCTTCGTCCTATGTGCCCGGCGCCGTTGCCGTTGCTCACGCCGCGCCTGCCAACGCGCGCCAGATCGAAGAGGTGCCCGCCGACAGCGTCGGAGGGTTTGTCTACACCGGCGGACCGATCACCCTGCACGACCTCTCCGCGCAGGGTGTGCGATACGCCGGTCTAACCGGCATAGAACTGCAGGGCTGGCTCAAGACGACCGAAGCTGGGCGCTATGAGTTGGGCGAGGATCTGCACGGCTTTCCGGGTGGGGTGATCCTGGAGGCCGATTGCGTGTTGGAGGTCTGGCTGGAAGATCGCGTGATCGGCAGTCAACAAGGCGTCCTGCCGGCCCCCGACAACAGCGGAGGCGAACAACGGTTAAGCCTCGTGACGGGCGCCAATCTTCAGCCGGGACTGTACAAGCTGCGCCTCTGGACAGTCTGCTCGTCCGCCGCCCCGCGCGCGGCCCGGATAACCGTCGACCTCTTGCTGAAGTCCCCTTCGGACCTGAATCTGCGGGGGTTCCACTCGGACGAACTGTTGCATCAGCACTGATTGGGAAGGTCCCACGGTGGATTGCCTCAATGTCCATGTTCAGAAACGGCGAGGGCGGCTCCGCCGCTCGCTAGCGGGAATCCCGTGTCCTTTCTACTCAAATTGAATCTGAAAATATCAGCGATGTTAGAGGGTTAAATAGGAGAATGTTAGAAAGTTAAGCGGTGACAAAAAAAGCATAAGTAATTGAAATAAAAAGACTATGTTGTTGTGCATGGTTCCCGAAGTGTCGTGCCAGCGTTCCTGAAACATCAGTTGGCCCGTTCCTGAAGTGACGTGCCTCCGTTCCCGGTGTGACAGGGAGCGTTCCTGATGTGTCGAAGGCCAAGGCTATCGCGATGGGAATTGAATCTCTTTCTCGGACTGATTCGTTAAAGACGTTCAATTGTTCGCTGTCAGGGCTCTTGATGGGAGCGCCGGACGCTGCGCCGGCGGCGCGACCTGTCACTTCGGGAACGCCCGGTGGCGGGGTCGTCAGAGCTGGAAGCGGTTTTTCTCGTGATACTGCTTCACAAAGCCGATGAAGGCGCTCTGGTAGCGCGAGGGCATCCTGCCAGGGTCATCGAGGAGCCACGATTTGAAGTCGTGATGCAGCGCATGAAAATCCCAGCCGCGATAGTGCTTGCGGAGGTAGTCCAGAGTTTCGTCAGTCAGGTAATTTTGCGGTTCATCGGCCTGTTGGGCCTGAGAACTGGCGGTGCGTTGGCTTGCCGCGACCGACGTCGGAGCAGGTCGCGAGGCATTTAGGGCAGGTTTCGTTTCGGGTTGCTTGGCTGCGTCTCGGCGGATCATACGTAGCAGAGGTTCACGTGATGTGACCGCCTCTTCGAGTGAGAGACTGTAGCCCGGCAGTTCGTCGCGCTTCACGATGGCGGCGATCTCGAATTTGAACCGGCGATATTGACCTTCGGCGCCGGATTTTTCGAAGAGGGTGGGCAAAGAGATCGCAAATCCCCCCTCCCCTGCCCCGCCCGCGTGCTTGCGGGCAACTTTGTACAGCCACCTTTCTCGCCCGCCCGTTATGTCAAAGTACGCCCGGTCTATGGAGAGAACGCCGCCATTCATCATGACGCCGTCATAGAACCAACCCGACAATGCCAGAGATATGCCGCGGGATCGTTCGGTCTTGCCGTCGATAAGTTGGCTCCAGCTATCAAGCCACGAGAATGTGGCCTCGCGCCGGTGCTCGGCGCGTATGTTGGTTTTGATGGTGGTCGACTGGAGGCGATCGAGCGCGCCCCCTAGGAGGTCATACGATCGGCCAGAGATCGGCCTGCCGATACACCGCAGCAGATCGTAGGGCATTATCTTCAAGACGCGAGGCGGGTCATTGATCCGGCGATGTTTCATGTCGTTGAGGACGCTGGCGCAATAGATGAGGATGTCGGCATCCCAAATCGTCGCCATGCCGTAGTCGGGGTTGGCCGAGACGTGTACCCACGTCTTTCCGTCGGGGGAGTTGTAGTCGATCGGCTTCAGACGTTTCGACTTCGCGAGGCTGAAGAAGGGCCTTTCCATGATCTCGCGCTGATCGCGGAGGTTCAGGTCTGAAAGGTAGGGCAGAAACAGATCGATCTGCTCGGGACGGAACTTGGCATCAGATATCTGGTGCACGGGCTTGGATCCTCGCTTCAGCCCACGAGCGATAACGGTTCGCCGGCATCATAGGTGTTTCCCTGGGGAAACTTGCTAACTTCAAGCCTCGATCGGTGTGATTTCGGCCTACTTCGACCCGCTGCGTCCAACCGTTTCCCCGGGGAAACGATCCGCCCGACCTTATGGCTGAAGACCTCTGCCGCGCGCCGCCAACGAGGCCAGAGCCTCTCGTACGAGCCGAACCAGTTCAGACTCGCTCGCGCCGGAGCCAGCATGAAGCCTCAAGGTCACGCCATTGCGGTTGGACGACAGCACCGTCAAAGCCGTACGACCGTGCGCCGAGTCGCCGGAAAACAGCAAATCCGGCTCCGTCTGCGCGTCCTGAGCATGCAAGAGGTCGTGCGCCACTTGGGCGGCGGGAATTCCACTTTGACCCGATCTGCGACGGGCGTCTTGATCGGCGGCAAGTCTTTTAGCGACTGACAACATCCTCGCTTCAGCTTGTGTGTCTCGCGCATCCTTGGAGGTGATGCTGGCGATCCGCTGGGCGAGAGGGTAGCAGGTCTTGAGCTGTATTTCCGAAGGGCTGAAGAATGCAGCCACCGCCCAGTCGGGCAGCGAAGCCACCGTAAGCATCTTCGACAACCAGCCCTTTGACAGGTGAAGCCGCTCAGCCATTTGGTTCTGGCGTCGATTGTAATAGCTCTCCAGCGCGTCTCGATAGTTGCGCGCACGTTCGAAATCCGAGACGTCTTTTCGCGCCCGGTTTTCGATGTCTGCGATACGAAAGGCGCTCTCGTCGTCCAGGACATGAACCTGGGCGAGAAAAGTCATGTCCGGGTAGTTATTGGCGCGCAGCCAGGAGATCGCCCAATGACGCCTTGTGCCCGCAATCACCTCATAGTCGTGCTCGGGATCGTCTTGGACTCGCCGCACAATCGCGGGGACCTTTTGACCGCCTTCCGCCAGGATTGCGTCAATCAGGTCTCTACAGGAGTCTTCCGATAGGCTCTCTTGATGCCGCGCGTTTCCTGACCAGACTCGAACGCGCGCGGGATCCAAAAGCAGCTGGGTCACCTGCCTGACCTCGCCAGTTGCGATCCGAGCAAGTGCTGATTCGCGCCCCAGAAGGGTCATGCCACGGTTTGACCCAGCACTACTTGGTGCGACCGCCGGGTCTACCGGGAAAGGGGAGGGGAGGGCGCCCTTGATCTCAGGGGTTGGCGCCGGAGGATCGGCGAGCAAGGTCTTCAGGTAATCAGATTGTCGTTTGGCCATGACCGTCTCCTTTCCTTAGACAGCCACTTGCAGCAGCTTCGATGCGTCAGGGGCTGCACGGCCCCAACGACGGCGCACGAGTTGCTCTATCTGGGACATTGCTTCGTCCAGATTGGACCTGCAGCGTTTATGCGTTTTGGGCGTGCCGATGGGCTTGTCCAATTCGTAGACTGTCATCATGCGCAAGGCGGCATGGCTGATCTCGGCTGATTCCAGAATGGGTATTGGAAGCAGAGCCGGTCCAAACGCCTGCTCCATGATCTGCTGAACCATGGTGTGGCTTGGATCGTTCGCGCTGAACTTCGAACAGATCAGGCGGCAAAAATCATATTCGACGGTAATGCCGGCATCGTTCAGTTGCCCGATAACCTGGTCCATCATCGAGAGGAACTGGACCGTCGAGCAGAAGTCAGGTGTGGTTGCGGCGAGGGGTATGAGCAGTGCGTTCGCGGCTTGCATCACGGCAAGGGAGATGGTCCCCAGAGCCGGCGGCGGATCAAGCAACACCACGTCGTATTCCTGGGCAAGATCGGCGAGGCCCTGACGCAGCTTTCTAAATCTTGAAGCCAGCGTTCCGCCGCCGCTCGATCCCGCTGCGGCGAGTTCATACTCCACATCAAACATCTGAAGGTTCGACGGGATGATATCGACGTTGGGCCAGACTGTTGGCTTTACCGCATAACGAAGGTCATCTTCGGTGGGCTCGATCGATAGGTAAGGGTAGAGGGTCTCTTCACGCCGGATGGCGAAATGTGGATTAAACCCGAACAGGGTGGTTGTTGTGGCCTGGCTGTCGCAATCGACGACCAGGACCCGGTAGCCAGCGACGGCCAGGTAGTGGGCGAGGTGCGTTGTAACCGTGGATTTGCCTACGCCGCCCTTGAAGTTCTGGACGGTAATGATCGCGGGAGTGTCGTTTGGGGCCCTCCGGGGAGAGGCGCCCAACACCTCTCTCATGTTCAGCAGCGCGGGGATATCGTAGCCCAGCCGACGATGGTTTTCAGTTTCCGGGGGCGTTGGAAGCCGCCCATCCTGTTCCGCCATTCGAATTCTGTTTGTCGAGCAACCTAGTAGGTCGGCGGCTTCCGCAATTCCAACCCGGACATTGAGAGCCTTATTGGCGCCAGGCAGAAAGGCTGTTCGGCGCAGTCGTTCGACCATTTGTTCGCCAGATGCAGCCAGCTGCCCAATGCGCTCGGCTTCTGCTACCCCGCTTTCATCAAAGGCGCCCATTCCAAGCAGATTGGCATCCGTTCCCATGGCCCAGCCTTCGATTGAATGAAAATCCGCCAAAATATTGATCAATTCGTTCAATGGCGCAAGCTTAGTAAATAAATGATGAATCCGTGTTGCCTCAGGTTCTCAATTGGCGTTCCCAGGACCACGGGTCGGACGGCGGACCCCTGGGGAGGGAGACTAGCGTGCCTGCTAAACCGCCGACTTGTCTCGCGAGCCCAGCCAACTGGTCCTTACCCGCCACGTCATCGACCCGGCTCTTGAGCAGTTCCTAGACAAAAAGAAGCCCGCCCGGCGTTGGCCGGGCGGGCGGGTCGGAATCAATTCTCGTCGGCGGCTTCAGC
>PLRV01000100.1 GCA_003164925.1 Caulobacteraceae bacterium | reverse complement strand
GCCTAAACCCATCGTGCTCTAGGGTTGAGGCTTGGACGGGCGGCTGGGGCCGCCCGTTTGCCTTCGGTTGAATGGATCAAGGGGGCAGCGTGGCCGAGACACCCGCACCGACGTCCGCCGGCGAAGGCAGCCTCGACGCGCCCTTCCGCCATCCGATCGATTGGCAAAACCCAGCCTACTACGACCTGGACGCGGTCGAGACGGAGATGGAGCGGCAGTTCGACGTCTGCCACACCTGTCGCCGCTGCTTCAATCTGTGTGACAGCTTTCCGCGGCTGTTCGATCTGATCGACGAGAGCCCGACCGGCGAGCTCGACAGCGTGGCGCGCAGCGAATACGCCAAGGTCGATGAGGCCTGCACCCTGTGCGACATGTGCTTCATGACCAAGTGTCCCTATGTGCCGCCGCACGTGTTCGACATCGACATCCCGCACATCATCCTGCGCTACCGCGCCGCCAAGCGGCAGGCGGGCGAGATGTCCTTCGTGCGCGAACAGCTGGGTGAGACGGACCGCAACGGCAAGCTGGCCAAGCCGCTCGCCGGCCTGATCAACTGGGCCACGGACCGCAAGAACACGTCCCTGCGCAAAGTCATGGAATTGGTCGCCGGGATCGACACCGAGGTCGAACTGCCTCGTTACCATTCCAGGACGGCGATCGATCGCCTGAAAACCCCCCTGACCCCCGATCCAGCCGGCCCCGCCTTCGGTCAGCGCAAGGTCGCCATCTTCGCCACCTGCTTCGTTGACTACAACACACCCGATACCGCCGTGGCCGCCGCCAAGGTGCTGGCCAAGCAGGGAGTGCAGGCCGAACTGGTCTATCCTGAATGCTGCGGCATGCCTCAACTGGAAGCCGGCGATCTGAAGACCGTGGCGGGCAAGGCCCAACGCGTGGCCAAGGCCTTCGCGCCGCTGATCGCGCAGGGCTATGAAGTGGCGGCGCTAACCGCCAGTTGCGGCCTGATGATGAAGTTCGAATGGCCCTTGCTGCTGCCGGACAATCCCGAGGTCCTGGCCCTGTCACGCGCCACGCGGGACATCTGCGAATATGTGGTGGGACTGAACAGGAGCTTCGGCCTCGCGCCGGGCCTCGGCCCCATCGAGAGCGGAATCGCCGTGCACCACGCCTGCCACGCGCGGGCTCAGAACATGGGCGCCAAGTCGGCGGAAATGCTGCGCCTGATCCCCGGCGCCAAGGTGGATCTGATCGAGCGCTGTTCGGGCCACGGGGGCACCTTCGGGGTGATGAAGGATACCTATCCCCTGGCGGTGAAAGTGGGAAAATCTGCGGCCAGATTGGCGGCGAAGACCGGCGACGAGGCGCTGTGCTCGGACTGTCCCTTGGCCTGCAAACACCTGGGCCAGCTTCTGGAGGCGGAGTCCATCGACGCCGGCCAGCCGCGCCGATCCCACCCCATCGAGATCCTGGCCCGCGCCTACGGCCTTGCCTGAGGCCCGAAGGAGATCAACACCATGCCCGCCACCCTACGCCGCATCACCGCCGAGGACCTGGAGCCGGATGCGGCGTTCGCCCAGACGCGCAAGGAACGCCGCGCCGCCCTCCTTCCGATCAAGCGCCTGCGCCGGGTGCATCTGGGCCCCTTCTGCACGTTCCATTTCGAGTGCTACGAGACCATGCTGTTCCAGGTGCAGGAGATGCTGCTCACCGAAAAGGGCGGCGCTGCGCAGGTTCCCGATGAGCTGCACGCCTACAACCCCCTGATTCCGCAGGGGTCGGAGCTGGTGGCCACCATCATGTTCGAGATCGAGGATCCGGTGCGCCGAGCCGCGGCGCTGGCGCGCCTGGGCGGGGTGGAAGACTGCTTTTACGTTCAGGTCGGCCCAGGCAAGGCCTACGGCGTGGCCGAGGGCGACGTGGAGCGCACGCGCGAAGACGGCAAGACATCCTCGGTGCACTTCCTGCATTTCCCTTTGCCGACCGAGCAAGTCACCGTGTTCCGCGATCCGGCGGTCACCGTGCTGATCGGCTGCGACCATGAGCACTATTCGCACATGGCGGTGCTGAGCCCGGCCACGCGCGCGGAGCTGGCCAAAGATTTCGCGTAACGACTCCCGGCCTCCTGCGGCCGAGCTTGCCGCGGCGACGGCGCGCAAGTCAGCCAGCGGCGGCCTCAGCCCCCGCCGCCAAGCGCCCGGTACAGCGTCACCCGGCTGGAGACATGGGCCAGCTTGGCGGTGACCGCGCCCTCCTGGGCGGCGTAGAGGGTGCGCTGGGCGTCGAGCATGTTGAGGTAGGTGTCCGCGCCGCGCTCGTAGCGGGCCGTGGCCAGCTTGAGCGCCTGGGCTGCGGCGGCGACGAGCGCCTGCTGGGCGTCGAGCTGCTCCACCGTTCCACCCGCCGAGGCCAGGGCGTCGGCAACGTCGCGGAAGGCCGACTGCACGGCGTTCTCATAGCCGGCCACGGCCGCGTCGCGTTGGGCCTTGGCCGCGTGCAGGTTGCCGATGTTCTGCCCGCCGGTGAACAGCGGCAGGGTGATGGCCGGGGTGAAGCTCCAGGTGCTGTTGGGCGCGCTGAACAAATTGGACAGGCCAAAACTGGCGACGCCGCCCGAGCCGGTCAGGGTAAGCTGCGGGAAGAAGGCGGCGCGCGCGGCGCCGATCTGGGCGTCGGCCGCGCGCAACTCGCGCTCGGCTTGCAGCACGTCGGGCCGGTTCAGCAGGACATCGGAGTTCAATCCCACAGGGATAGGCGCGAAGCTGGGCGCAATCTCGTCCAGGCTGGCGGGGGTGGCGGCCGAATCGACCGTCTGACCCACCAGCAGATCCAAGGCGTCCTTGGCCTGGGCCACGTTAACGGCGTAGGCCGCCGCTTCCGCCCGGGCCTGCTGCGCCACGGTCTGGGCCTGGCTGACATCGAGGTCAGAGGCCACGCCGGCGTCCAGGCGGCTTTGAGTGAGCGCCAGGGCCTGCTGAGCGCTGTCCTGGGTCGCGCGGGCGACGTCCTCCATCTGCCGGTCGGCAGCCAGAGTCAGGAAGGCCGTGGCCACCTCGCCCACCAGAGAGATCTGGGCGGCGCGTCGACCCTCGTCGCTGGCCAGGTAGGTCTGGAAGGCGGAGTCCGACAGGTTGCGCTCGCGCCCGAACAGGTCGACCTCGTAGTTGCTGACCCCGAGCCCGGCCTCGTAGTAGCGGCTCGGCTGAAAGGCGCCGCCCAAGGCCGCGGGCAGATGCTGCTCGACCATCGTGCCGGTGGCGTTCAACGTGGGCAGAAGCTGGCTGCGCTGGACCTCGAACTTGGCGTGTGCGGCGGCGACATTGGCCACGGTCTGGCGCAGGTTGCGGTTCTGCGCCAGGGCCGTCTGAATCAGGCGCTGCAGGCGCGCATCGCCGAATACGCTCTTCCATTCGGGCGGAACAGCGGGGGCCGAGGCGTCCGCCGCCTGGTAGGGGCCGCCCTGCTGCGGAAAGGCGGCGGGAATCGACGGCGCCGAGCGCTCATATCGCGGCTGCAGGTTGCAACCGGCCAGAAGGACGCCCGCAAGGCCCATGGCGAGAACCGGCCTCATGCCGGGCGCTCCGGCGCCGGCGTCGAAGAGCCCGGATCGACGATGGGGGCCGGGAACACCGTGCGCACCAACACATAGCTGAGCGGCACGAAGAAGATCGCCAGCACCGTGGCGGAGATCATGCCTCCGATCACACCCGTGCCAATGTCGTTCTCGCCGCCCGCCCCCGCGCCGGTGGCGACGACAAGCGGCAGGACCCCAGCCATGAAGGCCAGGGACGTCATCAGGATCGGGCGCAGCCGCTGCCTGGCCGCGCCCACGGCGGCCTGCAGAGCGCTCTCCCCGCGTTGTTGCCGCTCCACCGCGAACTCCACGATCAGGATGGCGTTCTTGGCCGCCAGACCCATGGTGGTGAGCAGCCCAACCTGGAAATAGATGTCGTTATTGAGTCCTCGCAGGGTGGCCGCGAGCAAGGCGCCGACGATGCCCAGCGGCAGGACGAACATCACCGCCACCGGAATCGACCAGCTCTCATAGAGGGCGGCCAGGCAGAGGAACACCACGATCACCGTCAGGCCGTAGAGCAGCGGCGCCTGGGAGCCGGAAGCGAGCTCCTGATAGGACAGACCCGTCCACTCGAAACCCACCCCCCGCGGCAGCTTGGCCGCCAGCTTTTGCATCTCTGTCATGGCCGCGCCGGAGCTCTTGCCAGGCTTGGGTTGACCCTGGATTTCGTAGGATTGCAGGCCGTTGTAGCGAACGAGCTGGGCGGGGCCGAAGGTCCAGCTCGACTTGGCGAAGGCGGAGAAGGGGGTCATGGTGCCCGTGGCGTTGCGCACCTGCCAGTTGCTCAGGTCCTCCGGCTTGCTGCGATAGGGGGCATCGCCCTCGATATAGACCCGCTTGATCCGGCCGCTGTCGATGAAGTCGTTGACGTACAGCCCACCCCAGGCCGCGCTGAGGGTGGTGTTGATATCGCCCTGGTCGACGCCCAGGGCGGCGGCCTTGGCGGTGTCGGTGTCCACATGCAGCTGGGGCTGGTCCTCCAGGCCGTTGGGCCGCACCTGGGCGAGCATCGGATCCTGCGAAGCCATGCCAAGCAATTGGTTGCGCGCCGCCAGGAACTCTTCGTGGCTGAGGCCGCCGCGGTTTTCCAATTGCATATCGAAGCCGGTGGCCGAACCCAGGTCGGTCACCACCGGCGGCACCACGGCGAATATCTGCGCATCGCGCACCCGACCGTACAATGCGCCCGTCGTCCTCTGGGCGATGGCCTGGGCCGAGTTGCGAGCGCCCTTGCGCTGATCCCACGGCGTCAGTCGCATGTAGGCCAAGCCGGTGTTCTCGCCGTTGCCCGCGAAGCTGAAGCCGGACACGGTGAACAGATCCTGGACGTTGTCCTTCTCATTGACCAGATACTCGTGCTCGATCAGCTTGAGAGCATCGAGGGTGCGGCTCTGCACCGCGCCCACAGGCAGGTTCACCAGGGCGATAAGCATGCCTTGGTCCTCGTCGGGCAAAAAGCCGGTCGGCAGCCTCACGAACAGGCCGATCATAACGAGGACGATCAAGCCGTAGCCAATGAGCATCGGACGCGGCTTGCCAATGACCCTGTTCAGGCCGCCTTCGTAACGGTGCAGAGACTTGTCAAAATTGCGGTTGAACCAGGCGAACGGCCCGGTCTGCGCCCGGTGGAGGCGGGGCTTGAGCACGGTGGCGCATAAGGCCGGCGACAGGGTCAGGGCGACAAACATCGACAGCAGGATCGCCGACGCCATGGTCACGGAGAACTGGCGGTAGATCACCCCGGTCGAACCACCGAAGAAGGCCATGGGCAGGAGCACGGCGGTCAGCACCAGGGCGATGCCGATCAAGGCGCCGGTGATCTCGTCCATGGATTTGCGGGTGGCCTCCTTATAGGAAAGGCCCTCCTCTTCCACGATCCGCTCGACATTCTCCACCACCACGATGGCGTCGTCGACCAGCAGACCGATCACCAGCACCATGGCGAACATGGTCATGGTGTTGATCGAGTAGTGGAAGACCGCCAGCACGCCCATCGTCCCGAGCAGCACCACCGGAACGGCGATGGCCGGGATCAACGTCGCGCGCCAGTTCTGCAGGAACACGAACATGACAATGACCACCAGGACGATGGCCTCGAACAGGGTCTGGATCACCTCACGGATGGAGATCCTGATGAAGTCGGTGTTGTCCACAGGGAAGCTGAGCTTGAGTCCCGACGGCAGGCTGCCCTCCAGCTGATGCATCCGCGCTTTCACCCCTTCCGCCGTGGTCAAGGCGTTGGCGCCGGGGGCGAGCTGGATGGCCAGGCCTCCGGCCGGGTAGCCGTTCAGGCGTACATCCATGTCGTAGTTGTCGCTGCCCAACTCCACACGGGCGACGTCGCCGACGGTCACTGCGGCGCCGTTGGGCTCAGCCTTAATCACCACCTTGCGGAACTGCTCGGGGGTGTGAAACTGGGATTGGGTGGTGACCGTGACGTTCATCTGCTGGCCTGCCGCGAAGGGCAGGCGACCAAGCTGGCCCGCGGCCACCTGGACATTCTGGTTCAGCAGCGCGTTGCGCACATCGCCGGGGTTCAGGCCGAAATTGGCCAGCTTGAACGGGTCCAGCCAGATGCGCATGGCGTGCTGAGAACCGAACACAAGGCTGCTGCCCACCCCGTTCACCCGCGACAACGGGTCCTGCAGGGTCGAGACCATCAAGTCCGACAGGTCCTGGCTGGTATAGCGGCCGGTGGGATCGGCCAAGCCTATCAGCAACAGGTAACTCGAGCCGGTCTTGGCCACCGTCAAGCCCTGTTGCTGCACCTCCTGCGGCAGGAGATGCAGGGCCGCCTGCACCTTGTTCTGCACCTGCACCTGGGCGATGTCTGGATTGGTTCCCGCCTGGAAGGTGGCGGTAATCTGCACCGTGCCGGACGCCGTGGAGTTGGACGAAAAGTATAGCAACCCGTCCAGACCGGTGAGCTGCTGTTCGATCTGCTGGGTGACGGAGTTCTGCACCGTCTGAGCCGAGGCGCCGGGATAGGTGGTGGAGATCATCACCGTCGGCGGGGCGATGGTCGGGTACTGGGCGATCGGCAAGGTGTACATGGCCAACAGGCCCGCCATCATGATCAGGATGGCGATGACCCAGGCGAAGATTGGCCGGTCGATGAAGAAACGCGACATGGGCTGGGGCTCAGCCTTTCGCCGGCGCGAAGCCGGCGGGAGGCGCGGAGCCGGCGGGAACGGCATGCACTGGCGCGCCATCGCGCACCTTCTGCAGGCCTTCCACGATCAGCCGGTCTCCGGCCTTGAGCCCGCTCGTCACCAGCCACGCATCGCCGACCGTGGGGCCGGTGGTCAGGGTGCGCTGCTCGGCCATGCCGCCGGCGTTGACCACGAAGGCCACCGGGAGGCCGCGCACGTCGTGCGACACGCCGGTCTGGGGCGCGAGGATGGCGTCCGGCTGCACGTCTTCGATCACTTCGGCGCGGACGAACATGCCAGGCAGCAGGACGCCATTCGGATTGGGGACGATAGCCCGCAGGTCCACCGTGCCGGTCGCCGGGTCCACCGTCACGTCGGTGAACTGAAGCACGCCGGGCGTGGGATAGTCCGAGCCGTCCTCCAGCTTCAGATGCACCTCAAGGCCGCCCTTGCGAACCTTGCCTGAGGCCACCGCCTGGCGCAGGGCCAGGAGCTGGGCTGAGGATTGGGTGATGTCGATGTAGACCTGGTCCAGCCGCTGGATGGTGGTCAGGGCCGTGGCCTGATTCGCGGTGACCAGGGCGCCGGGCGTGACTGCGGAGCGGCCGATGCGGCCCGAAATGGGCGCCGTCACGCGGGTGTAATTAAGATTGATCTGGGCGCTCTGCACGGCCGCCTGGGCCTGGGCGACGTTGGCGTCAGCCTGGCCGGCGGCGGCAAGGGCGTCGTCGGCGTCCTGCTTGGATACTCCATTGATCTTGATCAGTTCGGCGTAGCGCTCGGCCTTGAGCTTGGCCGTGCGGACGGCCGCCGCGGCGTTGGCCAGTTGGGCCTGAGCCTGGGCGTAGGCGGCCTGATAGGGACCCGGATCGATCTGGTAGAGCAGCTGACCCCGCTTGACGAGCGACCCCTCGACAAAGGGACGCGCCAGGACGATGCCGTTGACCTGGGGCCGCACGTCGGCGGTCTCGATCGCGCTGGTCCGGCCGGGCAGCTCGGCCTGGATCTGCGCCGTCTGGGAGGTCAGCGTGACCACCCCCACCTCGGGCGCCGGAAATGCCGGCGGGCCCTTCGGGCCGCAGGCCGCGAGGCAGACAGTCAAGCCCACGGCCGATATCGGCCACATGAAATGATTCAATGTGCGCACAAACGCCCCACGTCGCAAAAATCGGCTAGCTGTCCGGCTTCCATGGAGCCCCTATAAGGCACATCGCGACGCCGGACATACTCGCATTTGCGGCTATGCTCGATATTGTTTGCGCCAATATGTCAGGATCGGTCCGGCCCACTTGCGTGCGCCTTTCCGCTCATTCAATAGCCGGGGCTTCAAAATGAAGCCATCAGGCCCTAGGGCAGGATCGCTTGGGTTGAATTCAGCCTGGGCCGTGAATCCTGCTCTAGATTCAAAGATGTGGAGCCTGATTCACGCTCCGAACCATTCCGGTTCGAGCCGATCAGGGCCTAGGAGCGTTAGCCGCGTGAAAAGCCTTTGGTCTCAATCCGACGCCCGCGCGATGGTCGCCCGATACGCCCAACGCGGCGTCGCCGAGGATTTGGCGCTGCGGGTCTATTCCAGCCGCCTGCTCGGCGCCGATCCGGCCCTGGTGCAGCACGGCGGCGGCAACACCTCGCTCAAGACCACCCAGACGGACGTGTTGGGCGAGCAGGTCGAGGTTCTCCGGGTCAAGGGCTCCGGCTGGGACTTGGGCGACATCGAGCCGGAGGGCCTGCCGGCCGTGCGCATGGCGCCCCTGTTGGCGTTGCGCCGGCTGGGCAGACTATCGGACGAAGGCATGGTCGCCGCCCAGCGCACCGCCATGCTCGACCCCTCAGGCCCCACTCCCTCGGTGGAAACCCTGCTGCACGCCTGGATTCCCCAGGCGGTGGTGGACCACACTCACGCCAACGCCGTCCTGGCCCTGATCGATCAGCCCGATGGCGAGGCCCTGGCGCGCGACCTCTACGGTGAGCGACTGGCCGTAGCGCCCTATTGCATGCCCGGCTTCGCCCTGGCCCAACTGGCGGCGGCGACCTACGAGGCCCACCCGACCAGCGAGGGCATGATCCTGCTCAAGCACGGGATCTTCACCTGGGGGCCGGACGCTTGGACCAGCTACGAGCGGATGATCGAATTCGTGGATCTGGCCGAGCGGCGGCTGGCGCGCGCCGCGCCGCGCCGCCCGGCCCAGGCCGCTCTGCCGCCCGCCCTCGCCTCGCTGGCGCAGGTCGCCCCCATCGTACGGGGCGCGGTGAGCCGGGCCGGCGCGCCCATGGTGCTGGAGCATCGCACGAGCGCCCAGGTGCTGGACTTCGTGGGCGGAGCGGAGGTGGAGCGTTACGCCCGCTCTGGCGTGGCCACCCCCGACCACGTGATCCGCATCAAGCCCTGGCCGCTGATCCTGCCGCCTCCCGCGGCCGGCGCCCTGGACGCCTTCGCCGAGCGCGCCCAGGCCGAAACCGTCGCCTTCGCCCAGCGCTACAACGCCTATTTCGAGACGCACAACGCCGCCGCAGATCCCAAGAAGACCATGCTCGACCCCCAGCCCCGCGTGGTGCTGGTCGCGGGCCTGGGTCTGTTCGGCGTGGGACGCTCGCGCAAGGAAGCAGCCGTCGCCGCCGACATCGCCGAGACCACCATCGCCGTGGTCTGCGCCGCCGAGGCCATGAGCCGCTTCGAGAGCATCAGCGAAGCCGACACCTTCGAGATGGAATACTGGTCCCTGGAGCAGGCCAAGCTCGGCAAATCCAAGCCTAAGGCCCTGGCGGGCCAGGTGGTCGCGGTGACCGGCGGCGGCGGGACCATCGGCGCCGCCATCGCCCGGGCCTTCGCCGCCCAGGGCGCGGAGGTGGCCGTGCTGGACCATAACCTCGATATGGCCAAGGCCGCGGCCGCCAAGGTCAAGGGCCTGGCCCTGGCGTGCGACGTGACCGATGCGGCCCAGGTCGCCACGGCCTTCGAAGCCATCGCGGCCCGTTATGGCGGCCTGGATATCCTCGTGTCCAACGCCGGCGCCGCCCTGTCCGGCAAGATCGGCGAGGTGCCCGACGACATTCTGCGCAAAAGTTTCGAACTGAACTTCTTCGCCCACCAATACGCGGCCCAGGCGGCCGTGCGCATCTTCCGCCGCCAGGGCATGGGCGGGGTGCTGCTGTTCAACGCCTCCAAGCAGGCGATCAATCCCGGCCCGGACTTCGGCCCCTACGGCCTGCCCAAGGCGGCGACCTTAGCCCTCATGCGCCAGTACGCGGTGGATCACGGCGCCGAGGGCGTGCGCGCCAATGCGGTCAACGCCGACCGCATCCGCTCGGGCCTGCTCACCGATGACATGGTCCGGGCGCGCTCGGCCGCGCGCGGGCTGTCGGAGCACGACTACATGGCCGGCAACCTGCTCGGCCGCGAGGTGACGGCGGAGGATGTGGCTCAGGCCTTCGTCGACCTGGCCCTGGCCAAGGCCACCACCGGGGCGGTGCTGACGGTAGACGGCGGGAATATAGCGGCGGCGTTGCGGTAGGGGCTGGGCGCGCCTCGGATTTCGCCTAGAGCTGTGCCGCTGCGGCGGGCGCTGGACGAACGAGAGCAGCGGTCTGCCCATAGTCAGTTCAGATCCCTGGACAGGATCAGCTTGAGCGTCAGGTGATCTGTGCCCGGCGTCAGGCCGAAGCCTACCCCGCCCTCCACGTTTATCGGCTCGCCGTTGTAGTCGAAGACACCGAACAGTTCGTGCGATTGCTGGCTGGCGGGTTTGAAGGCGTGAAGCTGGCCGAAGTCGTCGTATTCCTCGAGCGCCACTTGCCAAGCTTTCGTGATGTTGTAGTCGAGCCGGCTTTCGGGCGCGAAATCCAGGTTCTTGAAGCCGGTCCAGTCGTTGTCCAGGATCGGGTTGAAGATGAAATCCACCTTGCCGAACCGCCAGCCGACGATCGGCCGGATTTCCTGTGTGTAGGCGTGCTCATTCCAGTGCGGGGTATTGAAGCTGAACTCGAAATTGACGCCGTAGAAGAAGCTCCGATCAGCGGCTTTTGGCGCCACGAACAGCTCCCGGATCTTGAAGCCGTCGTACTCCGGAGCGCCATGATCGGGCATGCTGTAGAGCGGGAGATAAAGACCCTGCTCCCACCAGGGCGTGACGCCGTAGGCCCATTCAAGCGTCCCGTTCCAGGAACGATTGGAGATGATGGCGTCGGGGAACGCCGGCGTTTTGATCCCGTCGGGCGTATAGTTGTCGTGCACAGTCAGGTTGAATTTGCCGGGCGCGGCGATCTGGGCGTTATAGACTTGGATCTCGTCGGTCTGGGCAAAAGCAGCCCCCGCAATGGCCAAGGCGCACCCGACGATGCAGACCGCTTCGACGCAGGCGAGCCGACACCTGGTTCGAAACTGCATCTTCTATCCCCCGTCCGCTTAACCGCCCACGGCTTTGACCTTCATACAGGTCGTTTCTTGTCGGCGTGTTTCAATGCCCAAATGGCGATGCCGAGAAACTCTATCGCCGCCGGTCCGCGTCCGGGCTTAAATCAAGCGGGGCCGAGGCGTCGACGACGATCAGGCGCGGTCACGCTCGGCGCGAACCGCTTCGGCCGGCGGCGCTGACGGGACCGTTTCGGCGCGGCCGCGCAGGCGCCCCCCCTACTCCGCCGGGGCCAGCCCGCTCACGCCCGCGCCGGCGCTTCCGGCCTTGGCCTCGGCGCGCTCCTTGAGGAAGCGGAAGAATTCCACCCCTTCGCGCAGGCGGCGCTTCATCATGTCCCAGTCGGTCAGCATTTCCGCGACGATGGCCGCGATCTTGCCGGGGCGGAAATAGAACTTCCGATAGAAGTTCTCCACCGAGTCGAAGATCTCCTCGTGGCTCAGGTGCGGGTAGTGCAGGGGCGCGATCTGCACGCCCTTGTCGTTGACCAGTTCGGCCTGTTCGACGTTCAGCCAGCCGTTCTCCACGGCCTGATCGTAGAGGAAGGTGCCGGGATAGGGCGCGGCCAGGGACACNNCCGGCGATGAAGGTGCCGTGAATCTTGATGCCGAGGTCATGGCAGTCCTTGGTGAACTGTTCGGCCACCTCGATGCGCATGCCCTTCTTGATGTTGAACAGGATCTGCTGGTCGCCGCTCTCATAGCCGACCAGCAGCAGGCGCAGGCCGCCCTTCTTGAGCTTCTCCAGCGTCTTGCGCGGCACATTGGCCTTGGCGTTGCACGACCACGCGACACCCAGCTTGCCCAGACCCTCGGCGATCTTCTCGGCTCGCGGCAGGTCGTCGGTGAAGGTGTCGTCGTCGAACATGAATTCCTTCACCTGGGGGAAGGCCTTCATGGCCGCGGCGACCTCGTCGACCACGTTCTGCACCGAACGGGTGCGATAGTTGTGCCCGCCGATGGTCTGGGGCCACAGGCAGAAGGTGCAGCGGCTCTTGCAGCCCCGGCCGGTGTAGACCGACACATAGGGGTGTTTCAGGTAGCCGATGAAATAGTCCTCGATTTTCAGGTCGCGCTTGTAGACGTCGATCACCGACGGCAGGGCGTCCATGTCCTCCAGCACCGGGCGTTCGGCGTTATGGTGGATCGCCCCGGTCTCGTCGCGGTAGCTCAGGCCCAGAATGTCCGCCCACGGCTTGCCGTCGGCCACATCCTTGACCGTGAAGTCGAACTCATTGCGACAGACGAAATCCACCACCGGAGCATCCACCAAGCTCTCGTCAGCCTTGACCGCGACCTTGGCCCCGATCAGTCCGGCCTTGAGCTTGGGATTGGCCGCCTTCATCGCGGCGATGCACTTCACGTCCGAATCGAAGGATGGCACGGAGGTGTGCACCACCAAAAGGTCGAAGTCCTTGGCCTGCGCCACCACCTCGGGCAGTTGGATGCCCGCCGGCGGCGCGTCGATCAGCTTGGAATTCGGCACCAGCGCGGCGGGTTGCGCCAGCCAGGTGGGGAACCAAAAGGATTTGATCTCGCGCTTCGCCTGATAGCGGGAGCCCGCGCCGCCATCGAAACCGTCGAACGAAGGAGCCTGAAGAAAGAGTGTGCGGAGCATGCTTGATCCTAAACAGGCCCAGGGCTGCAGGCGTTGCAGGACGCCTGGGTTCCGGCCGGTTGAAACGCGTACCTCTGCGTATTGGCCCCGCGAACCGGGCAACCCATCACGCCGGAGCGACCATATACCGGGCGATTGCGCCCGCCAACTGACCCGGGCGTTCCCGGAGGGATAATGCGAACGCGCCGCACAAGCTTGCGCCCCGGCCCTGTTCAAGCTCGAAATCGACATTAAGGTAGGCGACTCTTGCAAACCGAGGATGCCTAGACCTTGACGACGCCCCGGCAGAAATCCCCACGCGGGTCCGGCGGGGCCCGCGCCCGCGCGATGCTGCTGGCGCACGCCGCCGTTCTCGCCATCGCCCTGCCGGCCGTGGCCCACGCGGCGGCCGAGGACCCGTGGGAGCCCGCCAACCGCACCTTTTACATGGTGCACCAGGTGATCGACCAGGCCGTGTTCAGCAAGGTGGCCGCCGCCTTTCGGATGATTCCCGAGCCGATCCGCAAGGCCGTGCGCAACATCATCTCCAATCTGAGCGAGCCGGGCGTCGCGGCCAATGACATGCTGCAGGGCCACCCGGCCCTCACCGCTCGCACCCTGGCGCGCCTAACCGTCAACACAACGATGGGCGTGGGCGGGATCTTCGATGTGGCGGGCAAGACCGGCTTGCCACACCATGACAATAATTTCGGCAACACCTTTGGCCGGTGGGGCGCCGCGCCGGGCCCCTACCTGTTCATCACCTTTATCGGACCGACCACGGTGCGCGACGGGGCCGGGGCGATCGCCGACGCCCTGACCGACCCCTTCACCTGGGCGCGCTTTTATCACCGCTGGACCATCATCGACGTGCGCACGGTCTGGCAGGGGCTCGACCAGCGGGTCGAGGCTGACGCCCAGCTGCAGGCCGTCAACAGCATGTCGACCGACAGCTACGCCAGCTTGCGCTCGCTCTATCTGCAGAACCGCGCCGCGGTGATCGCCGCGCCGCCCGACGCGCCGCCCGGCGCCGCCCCCGCCTCCGCGCCCTTGCCGGACTTGCCCGATTTCGGCGACCCTGCCCCTGCCCAGCCCGATGCAGCGCCGACATCCAATGCGGCGCCAGCGCCCAATACGCCCCCCGACCAGGGCGCCAACCCCGCGCCGGACGTCAAGCCGGCGGCAAGCAATCCCGATTCCGAGGTGCTGGCGACCAATCGCCGGGACGGCCAACTTCTGGCTCTCCTCTCGCTGCGGGCCGATCCGAACGGGTAGAGTGACGGGCGGCCAGATGGTAGTCGTCGCGCGATTGGCCACAGGGAGACTCTGAAGCGTGCAGGGTGATCGGGTTCTGGTGACCGGGGCGTCGGGTTTCGTCGGATCGGCGGTCGCCCGCGCGCTCAAAGCCCGCGGAGCAGAGGTGGTGGTCCTGGCGCGGCCGACCAGCCCCAAGGGCAACCTCGAGGGCCTGGGCGTCGAAATTTCCTACGGCGACATGACCGATCAAGCCAGCGTGGCCCTTGCCGCCCGCGGCGCGCGCTACCTGTTCCATGTGGCGGCGGACTACCGGATCTGGGCGCGCGACCCCGAAGAGATCGTGCGCGCCAACCGCGTCGGCACGGCGGCGGTGATGCAGGCGGCCAAGACGGTCGGCGTTGAGAAGATCGTTTACACCTCCAGCGTCGCGACGCTGGGCCCCGCGCCTGGCGCCGACAAGGATGCGCCCGCCGACGAGACCGGCGCCCTGACCGAACAGACCGCCGTCGGCGCCTACAAGCGCAGCAAGGTGATCGCCGAGCGTATCGTCGAGCGCATGGCAGCCGAGGACGGCCTGCCGGCGGTGATCGTCAATCCCTCGACTCCCATCGGTCCGCGCGACATCAAGCCCACCCCAACCGGCCGCATCATCGTGGAAGCGGCCGCGGGCCACACGCCCGCCTTTATCGACACGGGCCTGAACCTCGTGCATGTGGACGACGTAGCCCAGGGGCACCTCCTGGCGCTGGACAAGGGCCGCATCGGCGAACGCTACATTCTCGGCGGGCAGGATGTGGAGCTGAGCCGCTTCTTCGCCGACATCGCCCACATGGTCGGCCGCAAGCCGCCTAGGGTGAAGCTGCCCCGCGGCCCGCTCTATCCCCTGGCCGCGATGTTCGAGGCCGTGGCCCAGATCACCGGCAAGGAGCCGATGCTGACCGTCGACGCCCTCAATATGGCCAAGCGCAAGATGTTCTATTCCTCGACCAAGGCCGAGCGGGAGTTGGGCTATGTGGCGCGCCCCTATGTCGAAGGGATCCGGGACGCCCTGGTCTGGTTCCGCGAGCACGGCTACGTCAAATGATGGCGACTGTACTGTTCGGCGCCCTGCCGCTGCTGATCTGGATCGGACTCGTCCTGGCCCACGGCGGCTTCTGGCTGTGCGGCGAGCGCGACGACCGGGACGCCGCGAACCTTGCAGATCCGCCTGAGCCAGCCGCCTGGCCCGCCGTAACCGCCGTCGTGCCTGCGCGCGATGAGGCCGACGTCATCGCGCGCTCCATCGGCTCGCTGCTGGCCCAGGACTATCCGGGCAAATTTCGCGTGATCCTGGTGGACGACAATTCCAGCGACGGCACCGCCGAAGCGGCCCGCGCCGAGGCCAAACGGCTGGGCCAGCAAAAGCGCCTGACGGTGCTGGCCGGCGCGCCCCTGGCGGAGGGCTGGACCGGCAAGCTGTGGGCCGTAAGCCAAGGCGTGGAGGCGGCCAAGGCCGTCGCCCCCAAATATGTGTGGCTGACCGACGCCGACATCGGCCATGACCCCGACAACCTGCGCGCCTTGGTTCGCCGCGCCGAAACCGGCGGCCTCGCGCTCACCTCCCTGATGGTCGAGCTGCACTGCCGCACATGGGCGGAGCGTTTCGCGATCCCGGCCTTCGTGTACTTCTTCCAGATGGTCTATCCCTTCGCCAAGGTAAACCGCCCGGGCAAGACCGCCGCGGCGGCCGGAGGCTGCATGCTCGCGCGGGCCGACGCCCTCGAGGCCGCGGGAGGCATCGGCGCCATCCGCAAGGCCCTGATCGATGACTGCGCGCTGGGCATGCTGATGAAACGGCAGGGTCCCATTTGGCTGGGCCTGACGCACCGCGCCCGCAGCCTGCGGCCCTATGAAAGCCTGGATCAGATCGGCCGCATGGTCTCGCGTTCGGCCTACGCCCAGCTCGACTATTCCCCACTCAAGCTGGCCGGGGTGATCCTCGGCATGGCCCTGGTCTATATGGCTCCGGTGGAAGCGGCCGTGCTCGGCCAGGGCTTGGTGCGCTGGCTGGGACTGGCCACATGGCTGGTCATGGCCGCCTCCTTGCAACCCACCCTAAGGTTCTACCGGCTGAATCCCCTGTGGGGCCTGACCTTGCCGGTTATCGGCGCGGCCTATGCGGTGTTCACCATCCAGTCGGCGGTTCAGTTCGGGCGCGGCGAAGGCGGCTTGTGGAAAGGCCGCGCCCAGGCCATGGCATAGGTCCATGATCCTCACTGACGCCGCCCCTGTAAACGAGCCCCACGACGCCGCCGACCTGGCGTCGGGCAAAGGCGCGACCAACGAGAACTTTCCGGTCGCCTCGGTTTTGATCGCCCCGCGCCACCGGCCGGTGGTGATGGCCTTCTATCACTTCGCCCGCGCGGCCGACGACGTGGCCGACAACGGCGCGGCCCTGCCCGAGGTCAAGCTGGCCCTGCTGGAGGATCTGCGCGCGGGCCTAACCGGCGAGACCCGCCAGAGCCCCGAAGCCGTCGCCCTGCGCGCCTCGCTGGCGCAACACGGCCTTAGCGACCAACACGCCCTGGACCTGCTGGAAGCCTTCCGTCGGGACGTGACCAAGCTGCGCTACACGGACTGGGCCGACCTGATGGACTACTGCCGCTATTCGGCTGCGCCTGTGGGCCGCTTCGTACTGGACGTACACGGCGAGGACCGCGCCCTGTGGCCGATGAACGACGCCCTGTGCAACGCGCTGCAGGTGATCAACCACCTGCAGGACTGCGGCAAGGATCGGCGCGACATCGACCGGGTCTATATCCCGCTGGACTCCCTGGCCGGCGCCGGCCTGGGGGTGGAAGCACTGGACGCGGCCGCAGCCTCGCCCGCCCTGCGCGCGGTGATTGCCGATCTGGCGCGGCGGACCTGGATGCTGCTCGACCTTTCGCGCCCTTTTGCCCGCAGGGTGAAGGACGCGCGCCTGGCGCTGGAAATCGGCGTGATCCAGACCCTGGCCGAGGACCTGTGCAAGGGACTGATGCGGAAAGACCCGCTGTCGCAGACCGTGCATCATTCCAAAGGGCAGATGGGAGGCCTGGCGCTGCTCGCCATGGCGCGCACGGGCCTCTTGCGTATGGGACTTTCGGGCGTGGGAGATCGGTCATGACCGCCGTGGCGGCGTCCAGCCCGGACATGAAAGCCCTGGAAGCCAAGGTCCAGGGCAGCTCCTTCTACGCGGCCATGAAGATGATGTCGCCGCGCCAGCGCGCGGCCATGTTCGCCATCTACGCCTTCTGCCGCGAGGTGGACGACATAGCCGACGACCTGAAGGGCGACCGAACCGAGCGGGCCCTGGCGCTGGAGGCCTGGAGGCGCGACATCGCGGCTCTCTATTCTGGGGGCGAGCCAGGCCAGGCGGCCTTCCTGGCCGCGGCGGTGGAAAGCTTCGGCCTGGAGCAGGCCGACTTTGTAGCCGTGATCGACGGCATGGCCATGGACGTAGCGGGCGACATCGTCGCCCCGGACCGGCTAACGCTGGACCTGTATTGCGACCGCGTGGCCAGCGCCGTGGGCCGCCTGTCGGTCAAGGTGTTCGGCATGGAGGACAAGGCGGGAATCGCGCTGTCGCACCACCTGGGCCGCGCCTTGCAGCTGACCAACATCCTGCGTGACCTGGACGAGGACGCGGGCATTGGACGCCTCTACCTGTCCCGGGAATCCCTGGCCGCCGCCGGCATCGCCGCAACGGACCCAGCCGCGGTGATCGCCGATCCGCGCATCGACATGGCCGCCCAAGTGATCGCTGCCACCGCGAGGGTGCATTACGCGGCAGCCGATAAGGTGATGAAGGCGGCCCGCAAGGGCGATCTGCGAGCGCCCCGGCTCATGCGCGCCGCCTACGGACTGATCCTGCGCCGCATGCAGGCGGCCGGGTGGAGCGCGCCGCGCCGGCGCGTGAGCCTGGGCAAGCTGGAAAAGCTGTGGGTGGTCCTGCGCCACGGACTGATGGCGTGACCGGCGTGCGCGGCAAGGGCCGGGTGCATGTGATCGGCGCGGGCCTGGCGGGTCTGTCAGCCGCGACGCGCCTGGCCGAGCGCGGCGTTGCGGTGACGCTCAGCGAAGGGGCGGCCCAGGCGGGCGGGCGCTGCCGCTCCTACCACGATCCGCAACTGGACCTGACCATCGACAACGGCAACCACTTGGTGCTGTCGGGCAACCGGGCGGTGATGACCTATCTCGAACGGCTGGGCGCTCAAGACCGCTTGGCTGGGCCGGCTAAGGCCGATCTGGCCTTCATGGACCTGCGCGATGGAACGCGCTGGCGCCTGCGGCCCAACGACGGCCCACTGGCCTGGTGGGTGTTCGCCAAGGGCCGCCGCGTGCCGGGCGCCAAAGCAGCGGATTATCTGCCCCTGGCCTCACTGCTCTGGCGTCATCCGGGCAAACGCATCGATCAGGTGCTGAAGCCCCAAGGCGTGCTGTGGGAGCGGCTGCTGGAGCCTTTCTTCCTGGCTGCGCTCAACACGGCGGCCGTGGACGGATCGGCCGACCTGGCCGGCGCCGTCGTGCGCGAGACCTTGGCCAGGGGCGGGCAGGCCTGCCGCCCGCGCATCGCCCATCCGACCCTGGCCGCCGCCTTCGTCGAGCCGGCGCTGGCCTACCTTCAGGCCAAGGGCGCGCAGGTGCGGCTGGGCTGCCGGCTCCGGAGCCTTCAGACGCAGGACGGCGCGGTGAGCGCGCTGGATTTCAGCGACGGGCAGGTCCAACTCGCGCCTGGAGAAACGGTAGTGCTGGCGGTTCCTCCCTGGCAGGCGCAGGCGCTGCTGCCGGGGCTGAGCGCGCCCGATGCGTTCCGCGCCATCGTCAACGGCCATTTCATCGTACCGGCCCACGAGCGTCCTGCTGAGGCCCCCCTGACCACCGGCCTGATCGGCGGGACGGCGGAATGGCTATTCGTGTTCGAGGACCGGGTATCGGTGACCGTCTCCGGCGCGGACGCCATCGTCGACGATAACCGCGAAGACCTCGCCGTCCGGCTGTGGGCGGACGTCGCTCAGGTATTAGGTCTGGGCGATCGTCCCCTGCCGCCCTGGCAGATCGTCAAGGAGCGCCGCGCCACCTTCGCAGCCACCGCCGAACAGGACGCCAAGCGCCCGGGCGCCAAAACCGCCCTGTCCAACCTGTTGCTCGCCGGCGATTGGACCCAGACCGGCCTGCCCGCAACCATCGAGGGCGCCTTAAGGTCGGGCGAAACCGCCGCCGCTCTCGTGTGACAACCCGATTGCGCCTTGTCGCATGGCGATGGAGGGCTAAGCTTCGTCTCGCGTTCTAGAGCGCGGAGCGGGCCGATCAAGGGACTTAGGACCAGAATCTCGGCGGTGCGGAAAGAGGTCGCCCGCGCGGCCCACGCCTGGGATATCCGCTGGGCGCGCCGGCCCCGTTCACAGCGGATCGCCGGCGCAGCGGCCGCCGGCTGGATCTTCTCGGCCCTGTGGCATCTGATGGCGCTGGCCGTCCTGGCCATGGCGATACACCCATTTCAGATTCCGCAGGTGACCCCCACCATCGAGGTCAGCCTGCTGCCTCCATTGGAGCCGCCGCCGCCGACGCCCGAACGCCCCCTCGAACGCATCCCGCCCGCCCCCGCGCCGGTAAGGGTCAAGCCAATCCAGGTGCAAAAGGCCCGGGCCCCGACGCCCGAGAAGCCCATTCAGACTCGACCGCTCACAGTTCAGTCTCCGCCCGTAATCACCCCGCCGGCGCCGCCCGTTCCAGAGGCCCTGAGCACTTCGGCGGCCTCCACCACCAAGCCGGTGCAGATCGCGCGGCCGTCCGCGCCGGTCGCCGCCAAGCCGGCGCTCAACCGGGCGCTGGAGCTGGCGACGCCGCCGGCGCAGACCCTCACGCCCACCCCGGCGCCGCCCGTCCCCGCGCCGCCGGCCGCGGCGCCCGCGCCCGCCTTCACCCCGCCTAAGACCGTGACCATCCAGCCCCCCAGCCAGGTGGTGGCCCGGCCCGTCGCGCCCTTGCCGGTTCTGACGAACGACCAGACCGCGCCCGGCCCCATCGAGATCAGGCCGCCCGATCGACCGCAGGAGGCCGCGCGTCCGGCGGCCCCGGCCTTACCCCCCTCGGGCAGCGGTGGAGCGGCAGGCGGCGGCTCGGCCGGAGGCGCTGCGACCTTCAACGGCCCGATCAATGGCTTCGACGCCAAGGGCCTGCGCATGTCCCTGGGCTGCCTTAATCCGGAGACCTATCATCTGACGGCCGCCGAACGAGAGGCGTGCCTGCAACGCGTGGCGCGCGATACCCGCGGCGGCCCTGACCTCGGCCCCAATATTCCGGCGGACAAGAAGGTGGAGTACGACCGCAACGTCGCCTGCCGTGACGCCAATCGCGGCGGCTCCGTCCCCGCCCCGGGCGATTCCACCACCGGCGTGACCGGGATCAGGGGCCTGGGCGACATCCAGCGCCTGCGCGACTGCGGGCCGGGGGATCGATGACGGCGGGGGTGCATATCCGGCGCAAAATGTTCTAGCGTGGCGATTCAGAAATTCATCTGCGGCTTGTGGAGAGCGCGGAGCGAATTTCTGAATCTCAAGCCACACTAGCAATGTATGATTCTAGTGTGCTTCTTGGATCTGAAGTTCGCACCTCGGTCTACCCAAAGTGCGGGCGAACTTCAGATCCAGCACACTAGAGGCTTGACCATGGACGACGCCGGCAGCCTGCACGATTTTTCACCGCCTTCGATGGACGCGGTCGAACGCCTGGTGTCGCGCGCCACGGACGCGCTGCTGGCTACCCAAAGGCCGGACGGGCATTTCGTGTTCGAGCTGGAGGCGGACTGCACCATCCCCTCCGAGTTCGTGCTGCTCAAGCATTACCTGGGCGAGCCAGAGGACCTGGAGCTGGAGCACAAGATCAGCGTCTATCTGCGCCGCATCCAGGGCGAGCACGGCGGCTGGCCGCTGTATCACGGCGGCGCCTTCGACATTTCAGCCAGCGTAAAAGCCTATTTCTGCCTGAAGATGATCGGCGAGGATGTGGACGCGCCGCATATGGCGCGCGCGCGCGACGCCATCCGCGCCAACGGCGGAGCCATGGCGGTAAACGTGTTCACCCGCATCCAACTGGCGCTGTACGGCGATATGGACTGGCGCGAGATTCCCACCATGCCGGCCGAGATCATCATGCTGCCGCGCTGGTTCCCCGTCACCCTGGGTAAGATGAGCTACTGGGCGCGCACGGTGATCGTGCCGCTGCTGGTGCTGCAGGCCCTGCAGCCGCGGGCCAAGAACGTGCGCGGCGTGCATGTGCCCGAGCTGTTTGAGAACATCACGCCTGTGCCGCGCGCCTCCAAGGGCGCCAATCTGAAAAAGGCCTGGATCGTCGGTTTCAACGTTCTGGACGTGGGGCTCAAGGCGCTGATCCCGGTGTGGCCCAAGGACCTGCGCCAGAAAGCCATCGACCGCTGCCGCGACTGGGTGGTGGAACGCCTGAACGGCGAGGACGGCCTGGGCGCCATCTATCCGGCCATGGCCAATAGCGTGATGATGTTCGACGCCCTGGGCTATGCGCCCGAGCATCCGCACCGCGCCATCGCCAGAAAGTCGGTGGAAAACCTGCTGGTGGTCAAAAACGATGAGACCTATTGCCAGCCGTGCGTCTCGCCGGTGTGGGACACCGCCCTGGCCGCCCATGCCCTGATGGAGGCCGGCGGACCTGAAGCCGAGGCCAAGACCCTGGACGCCTTGAAATGGCTGGCGCCCCTGCAGGTGCTCGACGTGAAGGGGGACTGGTCCGAGGCCAGGCCCGACGTGCGCCCGGGCGGCTGGGCCTTCCAGTACCGCAACGACCATTATCCAGACCTGGACGACACCGCCGTGGTGGCCATGGCCATGGACCGGGCGCGGACGCGGCTGGGTTCAGGCGATGGCTATGACGAAGCCATCGACCGGGCCGTGGAATGGACGGCCGGGCTGCAATCGAAGAATGGCGGCTGGGCCGCGTTCGACGCCGACAACACCTATTACTACCTGAACAACATCCCCTTCGCCGACCACGGCGCCTTACTCGACCCGCCCACGGTGGACGTAGCCGCGCGTTGCGTTTCGCTCCTGGCGCAGTTGGGCGAGCGGCCGCAGAGCTCCGCCCGCCTGAAGCGCGCCCTCGACTATCTGGAGCGCGAACAGGAGGCGGACGGCAGCTTCTGGGGCCGCTGGGGCGTGAACTACATTTACGGAACATGGTCGGCCCTGTGCGCCTTCAACGCCGTGGACCTGACCATCGAGGCGCCGGTCGTCAAAAAGGCGGTTGACTGGCTGCTGGCCATTCAGAACGCAGACGGCGGCTGGGGCGAGAGCTGCGACAGCTACGATCTGGCCTACAAGGGCTATGAACCGGCCGCATCGCGCGCCTCGCAGACGGCCTGGGCTCTACTGGGTCTGATGGCGGCGGGCCAGGTGGAGCATCCGGCTGTCGCGCGCGGCATGGCGTGGCTGGCCGTCAACCAGGACGACGAAGGCCTGTGGTCCGAGGCGGACTACACCGGCGGCGGTTTCCCGCGCGTGTTCTACCTGCGCTACCACGGCTATCGGAAGTTCTTCCCCCTGTGGGCGGCGGCGCGCTACCGCAACCTAATCAAGAGCAACAGGCGCGACGTCGCGTTCGGCATGTGATGGCGCAGGACTGCACGCACGGCGGCTGGACTCTGGCGGCCGTCGGCATGCTGCGCGAGGCTCGCCTTGTCGAGGGACCCAACATCAAGGCCGTGGCCGGCGGCGGCCGCTCAAGCCTTTTGCTGCAACGCCTGCAGGCCGCGGCGGATGGCGCGGGGGGCGTGCTCAGCATCGGCCTGGGCGGCGCGCTGGATCCTCAGCTCAAGGTGGGCGACGTGGTGATCGCCAGCGAGGTCATATCCGACGGCGTGCGCTGGCCCGTCGACGAGGCCTGGTCGGACCGGCTGGCTGCAGCCTTGCCCCCGGCCCGGCGCGCGGTGCTCTACGGATCCGAGGCGATGATCCTGACCGGCGCGCACAAGGAACGCCTTCATGGGCAGACCGGCGCGGCCCTGGCCGATATGGAAAGCCATACGGCCGCCGAATTCGCTACGCAGCGCGGCCTGCCCTTCGCAGGGGTGCGGGTGGTTTCGGACAGCGCTTCCAGCGACCTGCCGCGCGCGGTCACGGCGGGGATGAAGCCGAACGGCGGCATGAACCTGATCGGCGTATTGGCGGCCCTGGCCGCCGATCCCCGCCAGCTGCCCGCGCTGATGCGCGCGGGTCGCGAGGCGGAGATCGCATTCAGGGTGCTGGCCGACCTAGCCGGCAAGCTCAGGCCCTAGAGCCTAGTAACAGCCCGCGGCGCTCCAGACATAGCGTCCGGCGTACGGGCTCCAGACATAGCCGCCGCAGCCGCCGCCGTAGCCATAGCCGGGATATCCATAGCCGGGATAGCCAAGGTAGAGGCCGCCGCCCCAGCCATAACCGCCGCCGCGATAGCCCCCCCCGCGGTAGCCGCCGCCGCCGTGATAACCACCGCCATGGCCGCCGCCACCGCCGTGGCCGCCATGACCGCCGCCATGCGGTGCGGCAAATGAAATCGCGGGCGTTGCAATTAAGGCGAGCGCGCCCAGAGCTGAAGCAATCTTGTTCATGGAAACCTCCATCCGGAGGCCTGGGAACCGCCCCATGCGGTCGAAGGTCTCGTTCATTACAGCGCAAGCCTATAGGCGCGCACATGAACCCACGCTGAATGAGGGTTAGAGCCGGATGGCTTCTCTCGAAGTCTGAATCCGGCTCTACATATTTGAATCTAGAGCACGATTCAGCGTTTAGGCGATTCCGCCTAAACCCATCGTGCTCTAACGGAGCCGCGATTTCTGTAAATGATTTCCGACCGGCGGATCCCAATGAGGACCCGGCCTAATGACAGCCCCCGCGTCGAACCGGGAGCTCAGACAATTCACATCGTCTCGTAATCGTCTTTATTCGGCATTCAAGCCAAAAGGGCCCCGCATGAGGCCGAAGCATAAGGCGCAGCTGCGGCGCTCACGGCACTCGCGTTGGACCGGCCTTAATAACCTGCGCCCCACACTAAAGCAGGGCGCAGGCCTAAGTGGTTCAGACCGCCTGAAGTTGGCCGGCGGACATCTTGCCGCTCTTGCGGTCGCGTTCCAGCTCGAAGCTGACCTTTTGGCCTTCGTTCAGGCCGTTCAGGCCCGCGCGCTCGACCGCCGAGATGTGCACAAACACATCCGCGCCGCCGTCGTCAGGTTGAATGAAGCCGAAGCCCTTGGTGGCGTTGAACCACTTCACGATACCGATAGCCATAGAAGTATTTCCTTGGAGAGAATAGAATGCGCGCCCCTTCGAGGACACGATCAAATTGGCTTTAGATTAGGAAGACATATCCGGCGCTCAATCCAAATTGAGCAAGGAGAGCAACCGAATTTCAGCGGCATCGACGGGCGGAATGTCGCATAAAAATTGGCCATCGACAAGGCGTTTGATTCCCCTATTTGGCGCGCCCCGGGCGGGGGCTCTCGCGCGGCGGCTCCAGCCAATTCCCCGGCGGGGGCGGATTGATGTAGTAGGGGCCTTTCCGCTAGATCAAATATGTAGGGCCGGATTCAGACTTCGAGAGAAGTCATCTGGCTCTAAGCCTTAGTCCGGGAACCGGGATCAGGAGCGCGCATGTCCTTCACCACCTGTCTGTTCGTGATGATCGGCGGCGCCCTGGGCACATTGGCGCGCTACGTCATCGCCGTGCTGGCCCTGCCGATCAGCAGCCAGCTGCCATTGGGCACCATCGTCATCAATATCGTCGGCTCCTTCGTGATCGGCTTTTTCGGCACGCTCACCCTCGCCCACGGGCGCTATCCGGCGCCGGAGAACCTGCGCCTGTTCGTGATGGTGGGCGTCTGCGGCGGCTTCACCACCTTCTCCTCCTTCAGCCTGCAGACCCTGGACCTGCTGCGCGCCGGCGCCCTAGGGCGGGCCCTGGCCAATGTAGTCCTCTCGGTGGTGCTGTGCGTGCTGGCGGTGTCGGCCGGACACCTGCTGGCCGCCAGGCTGAACGGCGGCGAACCGGCCATCGCCCAGATCGCCATCGAGGAAGAGGCGTAGGCGAAGGCCGGCCCACAACCGTCGTCAGGCCGCGCATCACGGCTTCCCTGTTTCGGCGATGGGAAGCTCGCGTCGGACCGTGACGGCTGATCGCGCGTACCTATTCCCAGTCCTCGATACGGAGCCCCGCTATCCGCTCGAACGCGCGCACATTGTGAGTGATCAGGGTCAGGTCCCGCGCCAGGGCCGCCATCGCGACTTCATCCAGACCGTGTACAATCGCCAACGCCTGCACCCGGCCCTGGACTACCTGTCGCCCATGGAGTTTGAAACCAGCCGATCCTGGGCCGCTGCGCAGCGGCTCGGCGCCAACGATCTAACCGACTGTCCCTAGTTTTCGTGTCTCACCATAGAGGGGCAGTCCACCGTAGTTCCAGCTTTCCAAAGTGGTAGCTGTCCCTCTTTCCGGCTGAAGGTTGCGCGTTCTCATCCACAGCGGCGTGCTCCGCGTCATGGAAAACGCAGAGTCGCGCGCCAAGGTCCAATTGCCAATAATTGCCGCGATTCGAACTCTTTCGCGTTAATCGAAATTAACGCATGGGCCTTTCTCGAACCCCTACTCCGCCGCCGCCCGCGTCCGCTCCGGATCCTCTCCGTTCGGCACCCCGCACCGCGCCAGCACCTCGCGCAGGTCGCGGATGGGGGGGAACACCTCGTTGTTCCAGTCGGCGCCCTGGGCGTCGTGGGCGGCTTGCTCCATCTCCACGATCTCCTTGTCCTCGCGGAAGATGTTCTCGGTGAACATGGTGATGAAGGGCCAGGCCAGGTCGATCACGCCGGGGATGCCCGGGCGCTTGACCGACAGATAGCCGAAGGTGCGGTTGGCGCGCTGCCCTTTGTCCAAGGGCGTGTATCCAAGCCAAACGTGCAGCACCGGGGCGCCGTCGCCCACCCACACCTTGAGGTCCTGGTAGGGATAGCCGGTGCGGATGGTCATCAGGTCGGCGTTGTCGCCCTCGCCGCGCTTGCGCACCACGCCCAGGATGGCGGTCTCGCCCACCGTCGATGTGCCCTCGGTGCGGCTGAAGGTGTAGTCCACCTCGGCCCAGTCCGGCCCCATGCGGCGGCCGAGGCACTTGGCCTTGATCATGCCCATCTGCCTGCGGTGCAGGAACTGATGGTTCATGTCGAACAGGTTCTCGTGCATGAAGGTGTAGTGGGCCTGGACCTCGCGGTTGAGCTGACGGGTCTTGTAACTCTTGTCCGCCTTCGAGCCGAGGGCCGTGGGCAGGGCGTGCACATCGGCCAGGGCCGGATCGCCCGGGAAGATGAAGATCAGCCCGTCGACTTCGCGGCAGGGATAGGCCTTGACCCCGTTGGGCAGGCGCTCCTTGCCCAGGTACGGCACGTCCACGCAGGCGCCCGAGGCGGCGTCATAGGCCCAGCCGTGATAGCCGCACTTGACCGTGCAGCCCTGCACCACCCCGTGCGTCAGCGGCACCTGGCGGTGGGCGCAGCGGTTCTCCAGCGCGAACAGCTTGCCGTCCTTGGCGCGCACCACCGCCACCGGCTCGCCGGCATAGCTGCGCGCGATCATCTTGCCGGGCTCGACCTCTTCGGACCAGGCGATGGGATACCAGAAGTCCGGGTGACAGTCGGTGCGGCGCAGGTCGACGCTGGATGCGCTGGGTTGGTTGGTCACTGCCGTCATACAGCCTCCATCGCAAACCCCTCTCCCCCCAGGTGGGGGAGAGGTCGGGAGAGGGGGTGACGTCGCAGCTTCTACGGCCTGCCAGACAAGGCGGATCGCCGCCCGTTCGCGTCAGACCCAGCGGCGCCGTCACCCCCATCCCCGGCCCTTCCCCCATCAAGGGGGAAGGGAGATTGTCTACTCCGCCGCCTCGACCACGCTCTTGCTGGCGCGGGGGTTCTTGGCGCGAATTTCGGCCAGCTTCTTTTCCACGTGGGTGGAGAAGACGAAGTCGGCCGGGCGTTGCTTGTCCAGGGGAATATCCTTCGCCATGGCGCCGTCGGTTTTGATCCCGCGCAAGGAAATGGCAAAAAGCTTGAGCGGGTTCTTGACCGAGTCCGCCACGGCCGTGCCTTCGAAGCCGCAGTGGACCATGCAGTCGGCGCACTTCTCGTAGTTGCCGACGCCGTAGTCGTCCCACTTGGTGTCGTCCATCAGCTCGGCGAAGGTCTTGGTGTAGCCCTCGCCCAGCAGGTAGCAGGGCTTTTGCCAGCCGAACACGGTGCGCGCGGGCATGGACCAGGGGCTGCACTCATAGGTCTGATTGCCGGCCAGGAAGTCCATGAACAGGCCCGACTGGGTGAAGGACCAGGCCTTGCCGCCCTTGCCGCGCTTGAGGATCTCGCGGAACAGGGTCTTGGTCTTGTTGCGGTTGAGGAAGTGCTCCTGATCGGGCGCGCGCTCGTAGCTGTAGCCCGGCGAGACGGTGATGCCGTCCAGGCCCATGGCCGTCATCTCGTCGAAGAACTTGGCCACGCGCTCCGGATCGGAGCCGTCGAACAGGGTGCAGTTGATCTGGGTGCGGAAGCCCTTGGACTTGGCCAGCTTGATGGCCGCGACCGCCTTGTCGTAGACGCCGTCCTCGCACACCGACTTGTCGTGCATGGCCTGGTCGCCGTCCAGGTGGATGGACCATGTGAGGTACTTGGAGGGCTTGTACTGATCGATCTTCTTGGTCAGCAGCAAGGCGTTGGTGCAGAGGATGACGAACTTTTTGCGCTTGATGAAGCCCTCGACGATGCGCGGCAGGTCGCGGTGCAGCAGAGGTTCGCCGCCGGCGATGGACACCGCCGGAGCGCCGCATTCGTCGATCGCCGCCATGCATTGATCGTAGGACAGACGCTGGTTCAGGATCTCGTCGGGATAGTCGATCTTGCCGCAGCCCGCGCAGGCCAGATTACAGCGGAACAAGGGCTCCAGCATCATGACCAGGGGGTAGCGCTTCTTGCCCATCAGCGTCTGTTTGACGATGTAGGCGCCGATGCGCGCGGAAGGAATGAAGGGTAGGCCCAAGACTTTAACTCCTTTACGCCGCCTCGAAGTCGCCGGCTTCGCGCAACTCCGGAGGCAGGCGGAACTCGATGGTTTCTTCCACGCCCTGCATGGGGACGACCTCGACCTCGCCGAACTCGCGAAGCCGCTTGATCACGCCCAGCACCAGCTCTTCGGGGGCCGAGGCGCCGGCGGTGAGGCCCACTGCCTCCTTGCCTTGCAGCCACTCCGGATCGATGGCCGTGGCGTCGGCGATCAGGTAGCTGGGCAGCCCCTCCTCGCGCCCGATCTCGCACAGGCGGTTGGAGTTGGAGCTGTTGGCGGCGCCCACCACCAGGATCATGTCGGAGACCTTGCACAGGTCGCGCACGGCCTGCTGGCGGTGTTGAGTGGCGTAGCAGATGTCGGAGGTGTTGGGGCCGGTCAGGTCCGAGAAGCGCCGCTGCAAGGCGGCGATCACGCCCTTGGTTTCGTCAACGCTCAGGGTGGTCTGGGTGACGTAGGACACCGGTGCGTCGTTGGCCAGCTCAAGCTTGGCCACGTCCTCTTCGGTGGAGACCAGGATCACCGGGCCGTCGACCTGGCCCAGCGTGCCCTCCACTTCCGGGTGGCCCGCGTGGCCGATCAGAATCAGGGTGCGGCCGCGCGAGACGTAGCGCTTGCCCTGGGCGTGGACCTTGGACACCAACGGGCAGGTCGCATCCAGCACAGGCAGGCCGCGCTCGGCCGCTTCATTGACCACGCGGCGGGCCACACCGTGGGCCGAGAAGATGGTAGTCGCGCCGTCGGGGATCTCGGAGATCTCCTCGACGAACACGGCGCCCTTGGCTTTCAAGCTGTCGACCACGTGCTTGTTGTGCACGATCTCGTGGCGCACGTAGACCGGCGCGCCGAACTTTTCGAGGGATTTTTCGACGATGTCGATGGCGCGCACCACGCCGGCGCAGAACCCCCTAGGTTGGGCCAGGATCACTCGCATGGGCAAAAACGCTCCTGCCGCCGGCGCTCGCCCCGGCCTCGTTGTCACGGAATCGACCAGATAAGCCGCTCACGCAACAGACAAATGTCTCAGCTAGAGGATTTAGGGTCAAATCCTTCCTGATGCGAGGGGGGCGGGACAGGCTCGAACGGATCGCCTATAAGGACAGCAGTTCAGACTTCGATGGTTCGAGGCATGCAAGACCACACCCAAGTTCGTCCCTGGCGCACGATCCAGCGCCGTGAATGCCGCAAGATCCGGGTGGGCTCGGTGGAGGTGGGGGGCGACGCGCCGATCACGGTGCAGTCGATGACCAACACCTTGACCGCCGACGCCGACGCCACCATCGCCCAGATCAGGCAGTTGGAAGAAGCCGGCGCGGATATCGTGCGGGTGTCCTGCCCCGACGTGGAGTCCACCGCGGCCTTCTCCACGATCGCCAAGGCGGTCAACGTCCCGCTCGTGGCGGACATCCACTTCCACTACAAACGCGCCATTGAGGCGGCCAAGGCGGGCGCGGCCTGCCTGCGCATCAATCCGGGCAACATCGGCGGCGAGCAGCGGATCAAGGACGTGATCCAGGCCGCCCGCGACTACGGCTGCTCCATGCGCATCGGCGTGAACGCCGGCTCGCTGGAGAAGGAGCTTCTGGAAAAGTACGGCGAGCCCTGCCCCGACGCGATGGTCGAGAGCGCGCTGTCCCACGCCCGCATCCTGCAGGACCACGACTTTCACGAGTTCAAGATCAGCGTCAAAGCGTCTGATCTGTTCATGACCGTAGCCGCCTATCAGCAACTGGCCGACGCTATCGACTGCCCGCTGCACCTGGGCATCACCGAGGCGGGGGCCCTGCGCACCGGCACGGTGAAGTCGGCCATCGGCATGGGCTCCCTGTTATGGGCGGGCATCGGCGACACAATCCGCGTGTCCCTCGCCGCCGATCCGGTGGAGGAGATCAAGGTCGGCTTCGACATGCTCAAGTCGCTGGGCCTGCGCCATCGCGGCGTGAACATCATCGCCTGCCCGTCCTGCGCTCGGCAGGGGTTCAACGTGATCAAGACGGTGGAGACGCTGGAAGCGCGCCTAGCCCACGTGGCCACGCCCTTGTCCCTGTCGATCATCGGCTGCGTGGTCAATGGACCGGGCGAGGCCCTGATGACCGACCTGGGCTTCACCGGCGGCGGCAAGGGTTCGGGCATGATCTATGTGTCAGGCAAGCCCGACCACAAGATGGACAATGACGCCATGGTCGACCATATCGTCGAGCTGGTCGAGGCCAGGGCCGCCCAGATCGAGGCGGAAAAAGCCCAGGGCCTGGAAGCGGCGGAGTAAGGCGTCTTGAGCGAAACGAGCGTGGTTGCGCGGGCTCCCGACCTGGCGTCCATTCCTGCGGCCCTGGGCCGCGCCTCGGCCCAGGTCGAGGCAGTGCTAGAGCAGGTCTTGCCCCACCCGGCCGCCTATCACGCCCGGGTGCAGGAAGCGATGCGCTACGCCATCTTCGCCGGCGGCAAACGCCTTCGTCCCTTCCTGACCCTGCAGTTCGCCGCCCTGTTCGGCGCGGCGCCCGTGGGCGCGGGCCGGGCCGCGGCGGCCATCGAGGCGCTGCACACCTATTCGCTGGTGCACGACGATCTTCCCTGCATGGACGACGACGATCTGCGCCGCGGACGCCCGACCACGCACAAGGCGTTCGACGAGGCCACCGCCGTGCTGGCGGGCGACGCCCTGCTGACCCTCGCCTTCGAGATCCTGGCCGATCCGGCCACCCACCCGGACGGAGCCGTACGCTCGGCGCTGGTCCTGCGCCTGGCCCAGGCCGGGGGCCACGAGGGCATGATCGGCGGCCAGATGATGGACATCGTCGCCCCCGAGCACTGCTTCGGCGTGAACGAGGTGATCGCCCTGCAACGGATGAAGACCGGCGCTTTGTTTGAGTTCGCCTGCGAAGCCGGCGCGCTCCTCGCCATGGCCGGAGCCGCCAATCAGCAATTGGCGCGCGATTACGCCCGCGACATGGGCCTGGCCTTCCAGATCGCCGATGATCTCATCGACGTGCGCGGCTCGGTGGAGTTGGCCGGCAAGGCGGTGGGCAAGGACGAGGAAAAGGGCAAGGCCACCCTGGTGGGCCTGCTGGGCGTGGCCGGCGCGGAAGAGGAAGCCGCGCGCCTGGCCGCTTCGGCCGCGGGGCGCCTGGCGGGGTTTGGCCCCGAGGCTGAACTCTTGCGCGCCCTGCCCTATTTTCTGCTCGACCGCGCCAGTTAGAGCGCGTTCCGAAAAGTGGGAACCGGTTTTCGGATAAAACGCGCGTCAAAACAAAAACCTAGAGCGGGTTGCGATTCCGTGGAAACGCAACCCGCTATAGGCGCAGTCCTAAACCGTTGGCGTTCGCGCCCTTCATCCGACGTTCAGTCCGCGTGGGGCTGATGTCGGCCAAGATACTGATCTGGGAGACCCCTGTGTCCAAGACATCCATGTCCAAGACCTTCGCCCTGCCGCTGATGGCCGCCGTTCTGACCGCGAGCGCCGCGGCGCCGGCCCTGGCGCCGGGCGTGGCCTACGCCGACGCCTCCGAGCCCGCCGCCCAGCAGATCGAGAACTTCGATGCGGCCCTCATTCGCACCATGAAGACCGACGGCGGGACTCACGCGCGTTACAAGTCGATCTCCTCGGCGGTGGAATCCACCTTCGACATCCCCGTCATGCTGGCCTTCGCCGTGGGCCCGGCCTGGACGAGCGCCGCGGCCGACGACAAGGCTGCGCTGATCAGCGCCTTTCGCAAGTTCACCATCGCCAACTACGCCAAGAACTTCGACGGCTACGACGGCCAGAAGATCACGGTTGACCCCACGGTGATGACCCGCCTGCCCGACAAGGTGGTGCGCACCACCATGACCGGGGGCGGGACCAATGTCGTTCTGGGCTACCGCATGCGCCAGTCGGGCGGCGCCTGGAAGGTGATCGACGTGCTCTACAACGGCGCCATCAGCCAGCTGACCACCCAACGCTCGGACTTCTCGGCCACCATCGCCTCCGGCGGCGTCAAGGCCCTGATCGCCAAGCTGGACGCCCAGACGGACAAGCTGCTGAAGTCGTAAAGGGGCGATTGGCCTATGCTGTAGTGCCCGTACCCCTCTCAAACTCACCCGCGCTTGCGAGGCCGCCCGCCCTTGGCGCCATTGGTTCGAGACGCCGCGGCCTTCGCCGGCGATGTCGCCTGGCCGGCGCGGCGGGCCATGTAGGCCTTGGTCCCGAACAGACCGGCCAGCAGGCCCGGTATCGACAGATCGACGTCCAGCGCCTCCCAATGCAAGCCGTATCCAACGCCAAGAATTTGCACCGCCTTGAGCTGTTCATCCGTCGCCGCCTCCAAACCCTGAGCCAGCTGGGGCGGAAAGGCGAAGGTGCAGCCGTTTGTCAGATCGACCACGACCCGGCCAAGCTTGGGGTCGTAGCGCGCCAAGGCCGCCCGGGGCTCGGTTTCCAGGACATTCCGTCCACTCTCGATGGCGGCGTCGATCTGCGCGTCGGAAATGTCAGCCATGAATCTCGCTCCACCGCTTCAGCAGATAGGCCTGCTGCTCCTTTACGACACCCATGGCCCGCCGGGTTTCGGCGCGGGTCATGCCGATGGCGAAGATAAGTTCCGGGTCTCCCTCGCAGCCGGCGAGATTGATCTTGGCCTCGCCATCACCGAAAACATGGACATGGGCCGGCTCATGATCGTCGACAAAAACGACGATGCGCAGGCCGTGCGCGCGATACACGGTGACCATGCCTAGAGATAACCCATCATGATGGGTTATTCAACCGGCCCAAGCGCCGCAGCGCCGGTGAAAAGCGCCTAAACCGTCGGCTCGGGCGCGCGGTCCTTGGGCGCCGGCGGATCGCCCATCAAGGCCGGGCCGAAGCCCAGCACCGTGGCCAAGGTGAAGGCCAGGGAGATCAGCAGTAGCCGGCCCATGCTGGCCGTGCCCGGGTGGCTGGAGATGATGAGGGCGCCGAAGGCGACGCCCGTGGTCAAGCCGCTGAACAGCACCGCCCGCGCTAAGCTGGATGTCAGGAAGTTGGCCTTGCCGGCGCGCCAGGCGATCACCTGGTAGATCTGGAAAGCCACGCCGATGCCGAACAGCAGCGGCAGGGCGATGATATTGGCGAAGTTGATCGGCTGGCGCAGCACCACGCAGGCGCCGAGCGTCAGAAGCCCCGTCAGCAGCACGGGCAGCACGGTATAGAGCACGTCCAGCGGCCGCCGCAGCACGGCGAACAGGAGGATTGTAATGACGATCAGCGACAGCACGCCGGCCTCGCGGAAAGCGTCGACAATGGTGTTTCCCGCCTGAACGATCGACACCGGCCCACCGCTGGCGTTGGGCGCCACGCTGCTGACGGCGGCGGCGAATTGGCGAATCTGCTTGTCGGTCAGCATTCCGCCCTTGGGGTAGACCTCGACGCGTGAGCGGCCATCCAGCGCAACCCACTGGCGCTCCACTCCGGGCGGAAGGGTCTGCGCAGTCAGGGGCTGAGCCTGCAGCATGCGGCGGATCTGGGTCAGCAACTCATCGAGGGGCTGGGACACCGCATCATTGGCGACGGCGCGATGGGCTGCCGAGCCTGAGGCCAGACGCTGCAGCGCGGCGGCCAAGCTCAGAGCATCCTGTGCGGCGGGACTACGGTCCGAGCCAGCCGCCGCGCGCAGGGCCGTTGCGGTCTGGTTCAGGCTGGCGACCATGTCCGCGTCGCTGGGCGCCGGCGCCACGCCGAAGGGATTGATGGTGGTGTCCAGCAGCATGTTGGCGTCGGCGATGGCGGCCAGCTTGGGCTGCTGCACGGCCGGGGGCGGATCATAGGTGCTGAAGGTCAGCGCGTATTGCACCTGAGGCAGCCTATCCAGCTTTGCGGCCAGGGCGTCGGCCGCCGCCACAGACGGGGTCAACACATCGATGGTGTTGGGCGACTCGGTCGGGACCTTCATCAGGTCATTCAGCGTCGACATGGACTCCGACTGGGGATTCTTCAGGTCCAGCGGGTTGGAGTCGAAGCCGAGCAGAGGCATCAGGCACAGACAGATCACGGCCACGACGCCGTTGGCCCACAGCACCCGCCGTCGATGGACGCGCATGAGCCCATCCAGCTTGCCCAGGGCCGCAAAACCCGCGCGCGCGCCATTGAGGGAGGGGCGCAAGATGTGCAACAGGGCCGGCAGCAGAGTCACGGCCAGGACAAAGGCCACCACCATGCCGGCGCCGGCGATCAGACCCAACTCGGACACGCCCACGTAGGTGGTGGGCAGAAAGGCGAAGAAGCCGGCGGCGACGGCCGCCGCAGCCAGGGCCAGGGGCACGCCGACTTCGCGGCCCGCCGCGATCAAAGCGTCGTCCAGCGTAGGCAGAACCAGGCTGTCGGCGCGGTATTTCACGGCGAACTGTATGCCGAAATCCACCCCCAGCCCCACGAACAAGGGAATGAAGGCCACCGAGATCAAATTGAACCGTCCGACCAAGAGCAGGCCCAGGCCCGCGGTGATCACGAGGCCGATGAGGGTGACGCCCATGACCGCGGCGGTGATCAGAACCGAACGCGTCGCCAGCCACAGCATGAGCACCACCGCGCCCAGCATGACCGCCAGCATGAGGACGGCCCGATCAGCCAGGCTGGCGAACTCCTCGTCTGACAGGGGCACAGAACCGGTCAGCCGCACGCGCACCCCATGGGCCGCATCCAGGCCCGCCTGAGCCGCGGTCTGACGGATGGCGTCGCTGGCCGCGGCGCCAGGCTCCAGGGCCGAATAGTCCAGCTTGGGCTGCACCAGCACGAACCTGCGCGGCGTGACGCTAGGCCCGGCATCGGAGAACAGCGCCTGCCAGGAGAAATAGGTCGGCTGGCCGTCCGCGGCGGTCTGCATCGCCGCGGCCAGACCTTTCACCGGCTTGTCGATATCGGAGAGTTTGGCCGACCCGGTCTGCACGCCCTGCGCCATGGACTGGAGCGCGCCCATTACGCCGCGCAAGGACGGGTCGGCAGCCAGGGGGCCCAGGAAGGGCTGAGCGGCGATGAGCTGATTGAGGGTCTGTCGCACTTGATCGAGCGGCAAGAGCAGGATGCCTTCCTGTTGCCAGTAGGGCCCGCCGTCGGGCCGCTCGACGCTGAGGATATAGTCCTTGCGCAGCGCCAACCGCTCCGCCAGCGTCTGGGCCGCGCTTTCCGCCAGTTCCGGGGTCTTGGCGTCCACCACCACGGCGATCACATTGCCCTGCTGGGGGAAAGCCTGAGCAAAGGCGATGCCGTTCTGACGCCAGGGCAGCTTGGCCGAGATAAGCTGCTCGGTGTCGGTGGTCATCTTGAAATGACCCGCCGCGAAGACGCNNGGCCGCGGCCTCTACAGATTTGGGAAATACCGCAGCTTGATGCGCAGGGCCACGGGTGTGGACGGTTGATGGTCGAAAGCGGCGGCGTCGAATTTCGGCGGCGTCAGAGCGACGGCGGCGTCGTTGGAGAAACCGACGCCTTCCAGGGGGATGCCCAAAGGACCGCGCCGGATCACGTTGCGATCATCCTCGTCCTGGTAGATTTCGGCGGCATAGGTTCCCGCCGGAACGTCGGGCACTATCACCGTGACCGACCCCACGCGGGCGGGGGCGGCGCCGTGGTAGGGGCAAGTCCTATGAGCGTTGGCGAAGGTAAAACGCGTGCAGATCTCCACACGCACATGGCCCAGGTCCCGTCGGATGTTCCAGACCACAATCTCGATCGGCCCACGGTCCGGCGTCTTGACGACGGGGGACTCGGCCGAGGAATCGCCCTGGGCGAAGGCCTGGCCGGAAGCGGAAACAGAGATCAGGGTCGCGGCGAAAGCGGCCGCGATCATTTTGGGCGTCATGCCTTATGGTCCGTTGGCGTCCGCCGGATCAGGCTTCAGATCAGCCAAGCCGGAATTGTCTGAGCTATATGGCAAAAACACGGCCCGCCAAACCCCGATAGCGACTTGGCCGTGCAGCGCGCCCCCGGCCGGGCGCTTTTGGTTCGCCTTGATGCGCCCGGGCCTCTATGAAAGCGCCCTTCTGGGAGAGCATCGCCTTTGAACCTGGGACTAGCCCTGCATATTGCTGGATTCGCCGTGCTGGCCCTGTCGTGCGCAGGCGCGGCCTATGGAGTCGGCGCGGTCTACGCCCTTCGGCGTTTCCTGCGCCGCCCGGCTCTGCGACCCGCCTCGACGCCCCAGGTGACGGTGCTCAAGCCCCTCCACGGCGAGGAGCCCGGTCTCTACGAAAACCTCCAGAGCCTGTGCGCACAGGACTACGCCGGCCCGGTGCAGGTGCTCATGGGGGCGCGCGACGCCGCCGACCCGGCGCTGGCCATTGCCCGGCGGGTGCAACAGGCCCATCCGGAGCTGGACATCACCTTGGTGGCCGACCCGACCGAACATGGATCCAACCGCAAGCTCGGCAACCTGATCAACATGTCGCCCCAGATTCGCGGCGAGATCGTGGTGATAAGCGACAGCGACGTGCGCCTGCCCCACGATGGCTTGAGCCGAATCGTAGCGATGCTCCAGCAGCCCGGCGTGGGCTTGGTCCACTGCCTGTACCGCGGTCTGCCCGCCGCCGGCTTCTGGTCGGAAATGGCGGCGCTGGATATCGACGCGCGCTTCGCCGCCAGCGTTGCGGTGGGCGAGGCGCTGGGGGCCCATCCCTGCCTTGGCCCCACCATGGCGCTGCGAGCCCAGACCCTGGCTCAGGTCGGCGGCCTTGAAATTCTGGCCGATCAGCTGGCCGACGACTTTGTCCTGGGCGCGATGGTGCGAGGCGCGGGCCTCGCGATCGCTTCGCCATCCTTGGTCATCGACCATGTTTTTCCCGAACGGAGCTTGCGCGAGATGGTGCTGCACGAGTTGCGCTGGGCGCGCACGATCAGGCTGGTCCAGCCGGCGGGCTACGCCGGAAGCGTGATCACCCATTTCCTGCCCTTGGCCCTCATCGGCGCGGCCCTGACGGGATTTTCCGCCGCCGCCCTCGCGGTCTTCGCGGGCCTTGCGGCGGCGCGCGCGGCGCAAGCCTTCGCTCAATGCCGCCTGATGAACGCGCACCGGGCCCCGTTATGGCTTATTCCCATGCGCGACGGACTGTCGCTTCTGGTGTTCGTCCTCGCCTTCCTGGACAATCGCGTGGACTGGCGCGGAACGCGTTTGAAGGTGGCGCGCAACGGCGCCATGGCGGCGTCGTGAGCGAGACGCCCGCCCCCCCCGCGCCTGGGAAGGCGCGAGCCTCCGCGGTATTGGCCGGCATAGCCGGCCTGACGCTCGCCATCGGCGTGATCGGCTATTTCAACTTCGGGTCGGTCCTGGCCGCGATCCGCCCGATCGGCCCGGGCGGCTTCCTGGTGATCATCGCCGCCCAGATCGTTCTGTTCGCTCCTCTTGGCCTGGCCTGGCAAATGGCCGGCACGCCCAAGGCCGGTCCATCCTGGGTATTCATGTGGGGCCGGCTTATGCGCGAGGCCGCATCCGACGTGCTGCCCTTCTCCCAGCTCGGCGGACTAGTCATCGCTGGACGCGTCGCGGTGCTGGGCGGCGTGGGCGCGGGCGAGGCCTTCGCGTCCAGCGTGATCGACATCACCATCGAGATCGCCGCCCAACTCCTCTACACCCTAGTCGGCGTCGCCATCCTGGCCGAACGCCTGGGGGCCGGCCAACGCAACGGCCCCCTGCTTTGGTCGTTGGCCGCGGTGCTAGCCCTGGGCGCTCTGGTGGTGTCGGGCATGGTGACCACCCAGAAGAAGGGCGCGGCCTTCTTCGAAAAGGTGATGAGCAAGGTGGCGCCCAACGCCGCCGAGCACGCCCAGGACGCCCATGAGGCCTTTCAAGCGGCCTACGCTCAGCGCGGCCGGCTTTTCGCCAGTCTTTTGCTGCATTTGGTCGGCTGGTTCGGCGGAGCGTTTGGCGCCTGGTTGATCCTGGGCTTTATCCACCGCCCCCTGCCCTATCTGTCGGTGGTGGCGATCGAGAGCGTGCTGTTCGCCATTCGCAACGCCGCCTTCATCGTGCCCAGCGGCCTGGGCGTACAAGAAGGCGCCTACGCCCTGTTGGGGCCGCTGTTCGGCGTGCCGGTGGAGGCGGCATTGGCCCTGTCCCTGCTCAAACGCGCACGCGACATCGCCATCGGCGTGCCCGTGCTGCTGACCTGGCAGGCGGCCGAGCACCGGCGGCTGCGGCGGCGCGCATCGGGCAAGGAGTCCGGCGGAGCCGTCAGCCCTTGAAGCGCAGAGTCAGGCCGAAGGTGCGCGGCGGCGCCAGAAAAGCGTCGTAGGTGCGGATCGATGACGGATCGGTCTGAGTCCCCTGCAGCGGCGCGTTGAAGGCGGCTTGGATCACCGTCACATTGGTCAGGTTTTCCGCCCATGCCTCCAAGGTCCAGCCCCGAGCCGCATCGCCGACGCCGACCCGCATGTTCATCACGGTGTAGGCGACCTGAATCTTCTGCGGCGCTAGGTCTGAGCCGGTATTGTAAGCCGAGTTGTACTTGGCCGACAGATTGACCCGGCCCGTCAGTCCCCCGCCAAGCGGCGTCTGATAATCGCCGGCCGCCGTGGCCGACCACAGGGGCGCGTAGGAAATGGTCGCTCCGGGCAGCAGCGAAAGGCCGGAAAAGTCCTGCGGATTGGTCAGCTGGTTCGCGGTGAAGTCGCCGTAATAAGTCCGATCATAGGTAGCGGCGCCTTCCAGACGCAAACCCTTCACCGGCGTACTCCAGCCGAGGTCCGCGTCCACCCCCGTGGAGTTCACGGTCGGGATCGATTCCACGATGAAGCTGGTGCCAAGGAAAGTGTTGAGCTGGAAGTTCTGGTAGATTTGATCGAATACCGCCACGTTCAGGGTGACGGTCCGATTTAGCCACTGAGACTTCAGCCCCACTTCATAGGCTTCCACCGTCTCCGGCTTGAAATAGGTGGAGTTGCTGATGGACAGGCTGGCCGTCGTGGGCGTGAAGATCAGGGTCGAGGCGGCGCGGTCGAAGTTGAAACCCCCGGCCTTGTAGCCCTGCGAATAGGATGCGTAGGTCATCAGGTCTGAGGTCCAGCGGTAGCTGGTTCCCACCACGCCGGACCATCGCTTTTCCGAAGACGTCTGCACCCCGCTGTGGCCATCGAACGCCTGGGTTTCCCAGGGCAGGCACAGGCCGCCGACAATGGCCTCAGCGGTGGGCATGCCCGCTACGCCAACCAGCGCCGGATAGGCCGCCAGGCCCTGGGTGCAGGAGCCGCCGGTGGTGGCGTAGGTCGAGGTCACGCGCTTGCCGTCGTCCGTATAGCGCAGGCCCAGGTTCAGGTCCCAGGCGTCGGTGAGCGCGAAAGTGTCGTTGGTGAAGACGGCGGCTGTTGTGTCCGTCTGCCGGAAGCTGTCGCGCTGACCGGAGCCGGGCATGAAGATGTTGGACGGCCCAAGACCGAGCAGCCCTGGCGCCCCTCCGGCCACCTTGCCGGCGAGGAACGCGTAGTAGTCTGAGCCATACAGGAGAGGCGATGAGCCGTTATAGGTCTCCAACGCCGCGAACAGCCCGCCGAGCCAGCTCAGGCGCCCGGCCTGGCCCGCCAGCCGCATTTCTTCGGTGGTGGTGTCGAAGTGGTCGGTATATTGGCCCGCAGGCCGGTCGATCAGGTCGGCCGCGCTGAAGTCCCAGTCGCCGCCACGCTGAGAATCCCAGTCGCGCCACGCGGTGATCGAGGTGAAATCGGCCCAGCCCAGTTTGACATTCGCCTGGGCGGAAACGCCCCCATCGGTGGTGTGGTCCAGATCGTCGCGGTTGGAATAGGTCACCCGCCCAGACGGGTTGGGCGTGAGGGTCTCGGCGCTCGGTTGCACTTGGGTCAGCAGGGCGGCGCGCGAGGCAGGCGAAGCGCCCTCCCACAGTTGGACGGCCGTGCAGCAGTGCTGGCGCTGATCGGAATAGTCCACGATCAGCCGCAGCCGGACCTGATCGTTGGGTGTGTACAGCAGTTGACCCCGAGCGACCCACGCATCCTGATCGCCATCGCGCAGGTCCGTACGCGGACCGTTCCCGGTCACGACGGTCTCGTACCCATCGTGTCCATGTCCGCCCACGTAGAGGCGACCGGCGAGCTGATCGCCCACCAGCGGTCCGGTGACTGAGCCGTTCACGCCCCAAGCCTGATAGTTGCCCACGGTCGCCTCGGTCGTATAGCCGGGCTTGAAGGACGGTTCGGCGGTCAGGACGTTGATCACGCCTGCGGAGGTGCTCTTGCCAAACAGCGTGCCCTGGGGGCCTTCGAGCACCTCGATGCGATCCAGCTCGCCCAGGTCCTCGAACCCCACGCCGTTTCGCGGGCGGTAAACCCCGTCGATCACCACACCGACCGAGGGTTCCAGACCAGGGTTGTCGCCAACGGTGCCGATGCCGCGGATCCGTGCGGTGGTTGAAGCCTCGCTGGTGGAGGAGGTCACCGTCAGACCCGGAGTCAGGATCTGCAGATCCTTGACGTCGTGCACGCCGGCTCGGGCCATCTGGTCCGCCGAGAAGGCGTCCACGTCCAGCGGGACGAGCTGCAGATTCTGCTCGCGCTTCTGGGCTGTGACGACCACCTCCCCGGGCTGGGCGGTCTGAGCCAGAGCCAGGGTGGGCGCGAATGCGACGGCCAAGCCCAGACAAAGCGCCCCGGCGGAACCGAATAGGCGATATCGATCATGCTTTTGGAAAGCCATGGCAAACAGTCTCCCCCCTATTCAACCTCAGCCCTGCTGAATCATTGCAAATAGACGGATAACAACCGGTTACGGAGAGGCGTTGTTTCGGTGCAATTCTTGAATTTGGCCACGGGTGGAAATCAAATAAAACAATCCCCGGGGCATTCTATGGAGCCGCCTTCGCGTCCCGGCTGGAACTACTGCTTGGCCTCGCCCAGCTTGTTATCCGAGACGTCGCTGGCGTCGCACGCCAACCCGCGTTAGAGGCCGGGCATGAAGATCGACGGCATTGCCTATCGCACCATCTGGCGCGGCGCCGACGGACGGTCCGTCGAGGTGATCGACCAGACGGGCCTGCCCCACGCCTTGCGCATCCGCTCCCTCACAACGGCTGAAGCGGCGCGCGACGCTATCGCCGACATGGTGGTGCGCGGGGCGCCGCTCATTGGCGTGACCGGCGCCTATGGCCTGGCCCTGGCCGCTCAGGCCGATCCGTCCGACGCGGCGCTGGAACGCGCCGCGCACATGTTGGCCGAGGCTCGTCCCACGGCGGTGAACCTGCGCTGGGCCGTGCGGCGCGCCGCCGCCAAGGTGCTAAGCCAAGCGCCCGCCGATCGCGCCGCCGCCGCCTGGGCGGAGGCCCACGCCATCGCCGAGGAAGACGTGGCCGCGTGCGCCGCCATCGGGCGTCATGGCGAGGCCCTGATACGCCAGGCGCGCAGGGGCGAGGCGACGGTCAATATCCTCACCCACTGCAACGCGGGATGGTTGGCGACCGTGGACTGGGGCACGGCGCTGGCCCCGATCTACGCGGCTCACGATGCGGGCGTTGCGGTCCACGTGTGGGTGGATGAAACCCGGCCGCGGGGCCAGGGCGCTGCGCTCACCGCTTGGGAACTGGGCCGCCACGGGGTTCCGCACACGGTGATCGCGGACAACGCCGGCGGACATCTGATGCAGCTCGGTCAGGTGGATCTGTGCATCGTCGGCTCTGATCGCGTCGCCGCCAATGGCGATGTGTGCAACAAGATCGGCACCTATCTGAAAGCCCTGGCCGCGCGCGACAACGACGTTCCATTCTACGTCGCGTTGCCCTTCTCGACCATCGACTGGAGTCTGGAGCGCGGGGCCGACATTCCCATTGAGGCGCGCAGCGGCCGGGAAGTCACCCATCAGACCGGGCTGGACGACGAGGGCATGCTGCGCACCGTGCGCCTGACGCCCGAGCACAGCGCGGCCGTCAACCCCGCCTTCGATGTAACGCCCGCACGGCTTGTTAGCGCCATCATCACCGAACGCGGCGTCTGCGAAGCCAGCGCCGCAGGGCTGCAAGGGCTCTATCCCGAGGCCATCGCGGTCGGGCGGACCTAACTCATCGGCTATGGCGAGGCGTGGGGAAAAACCCCCGCCGCTTAGGAAGGGGAGGCTGGCTCGCCTCAGGCCAGGCGCACGGCGCGCCTGAAGGCGGCCTCGGCCGGGTCGAAGCTGTCGGCCTGGGCCATGGCCCAGGCGGTGCGGTAGAAGTCGTGGCTGCAATGGCCGTTCAGCAGCTCGCCGGGCTCCAGGAATACGTGCATTTCGGAGAAGGTCTTGACCTCCGTGACGCTGACCCGCCGCAC
>PLRV01000043.1 GCA_003164925.1 Caulobacteraceae bacterium | reverse complement strand
TGACCGAAGAGGGAGAGGTTCTCGTGAGCCTGGCCCGCCTCGTGCGTGCTGAAGGCGTTGCCGCAGAGCGCGAGCTTGAGCGCGCTGTCAAAGCGCGGTCAATGATGGAATTGCTCATCGGCACCAGCTTGTCAGTGGCGGGAGCAGTCATTCCCGGCGCGATCACGCGATTCTTGAGCAACACAGACGACTGCCGAGCCGTGGTCCAGACGGGACAGTTCGAGGATCTCTTGGAAAGCCTAGTGAAGGGCGAGATCGATATTGTTGTTTGCAATATCGGCGGCCCCGTTCCGAACGACGTCAGCGAGCATATTCTCTATCAGGATGACTTCGTGATCGTGAGCGGTTCGGCGACCCGACTGGCGTCTGAGGCGCCTCTCGACAGGGAAGCCTTGCTTGATGCGCTCTGGGTGCTGCCGCCAAAAGAATCGCGCCGGCACGCTGATCTTTCTCGCGCTTTCGCCTCGCTCGGGATGCCGACCCCTGTAGCAAGGGCCGAGACGTTGTCGATCGAGCTCATCCGTGATTTAGTTTTAAGCATGGAACAAGGTCGGCTCAAATCAAGCGAGGAATCATCGCGACGACAAATCCAACCCCAAGCACACACACTTCCAAGAAGCCCGTCCACGGAATGCTTTTTAAGAGAATCATTACAAGAGAAAATATTCCCCCAACCTTTGCCTTTGGAGTGGAAACGAACGTGACCACTCCCATTAGCACTCCGGTCGCTAGAAGGTATGCTTCAAAGAATGAGAAGCTAAGAAATATTGACTTATCCATATCGCGCATCACCAAGACGCCGAACGCAAACGGATAAATCAATATGGCTGGCAAGATAAATCTGTAAAATCTCGGCAGCTTAGGCAACATTACTAACACCCCCGCTGTATAGGACGCGGCTCGCTGTATTGTTCGGATTCGGCCGACCCATTCCACTCCAGCCAAATCCCAACCCGATAGTGGCGCCCAACCGATCGGACCCTGCCTGGAACAAGAGACGCGTACCCATTGCCATATGATCACCCCAACGCGCCCAGGATCGCGCCCATCACCGCCAGGGTGACGAGGTTGTAGCCGGCGCTGATCGCGAACAGCCGCCAGCTCGCCCCTTCGTAGCTGACCCGCGCGAAGGTGGTCACCGCCACGAAGCCCAGCCAGAACAAGGCGGCCACCATCGCGCCGGTCAGGGCCGAGCTGGCGCCCGCGTAGCGCACGGCGTGGGCCAGGACGAAGGCCATCAGGATCGCGCCGATCAGGTCGGCGGCCAGGGCCTTGGGCATGCGCGGCTTCATGGCCGCATCGGTCAGGCCGGTCTCGGCCTGCCAGGGCCTGAGGAACAACAGGGGCGAGAACCACAGCCCGCCCACGACGAATCTGACGGCCACACTGGCGATCAGCGCCCAGATATTGATGGCGATCGGTTGCATCCCTTGCCTCCCCCTGTTCCCGGGCAGCCGGGATTGCGGCCAGGACACACCGCCCCAGCTTGGCGGTCAAGCTCCCTAGCCCGGCGCGGCCGGCCCTGCTACACAGCCGCCATGACCGTTTGCGCGCCCCCTCCCTCGCGAATTAACCGCCCGGCGTGACGCCGCGGGCGAAAGCTCCAGCGCGCGCGCCGGGTCCCGCCGCCATAGAATCCGCTCATCCCCGGCCCACGGAGCAGGCGAAGCCTGCGCAGGCCGAGCCGGGGACCCACAGCCACCGCGCTTTCATGTATTGATCCGACCATGTCCGACGACGCCCCCGCCCAACCGGTTCGTGATTACCGCGACACCGTCTTCCTGCCCGACACGCCCTTTCCCATGCGCGGGGGACTGCCGCAGAAGGAGCCGGAGATCCTGGCCCGCTGGGCCGAACAGGACCTCTATCATTCGGTGCGCAAGGCGCGGCAGACGGCGGGCAGCCCGCTGTATGTGCTGCACGACGGCCCGCCCTACGCCAACGGCGCGATCCACATTGGCCACGCCCTGCAAAAGACCCTGAAGGACTTCGTGGTGCGGAGCCGTTTCGCCCTCGGCTACGACGTGGACTATGTGCCCGGCTGGGACTGTCACGGTCTGCCCATCGAGTGGAAGGTGGAGGAGGCCTTCCGCGCCAAGGGCCGCACCAAGGACCAGGTGTCCAAGGCCGAGTTCCGCGCTGCCTGCCGCGACTATGCCCTGGGCTGGATCGACGTGCAGCGGGACGGCTTCAAGCGGCTGGGCGTGCTGGGCGACTGGGACCACCGCTACGCGACCATGGACTATCCGTCCGAGGCGGCCATCGTGGCGGAATTCCACAAGTTTCTGATGAGCGATCAACTCTATCGCGGGTCAAAGCCGGTGATGTGGAGCCCGGTGGAGCGCACCGCCCTGGCCGACGCCGAGGTGGAGTACCACGACCATGTGTCGCCCACGGTGTGGGTGAAGTTTCCGGTGACCGACGGCGATCCCAACCCGGATATCGCGATGGACGCCTCCATCGTCATCTGGACCACCACGCCTTGGACCCTGCCGGGCAACCGGGCCATCGCCTACAATCCGGAGATCGCCTACGGCGTCTATCAGGTGCTGTCGATGGAGGAGGGCCTGGCGTTCGAGCCCTGGGCCAAGCCTGGCGACAAGCTGATCGTGGCCGACAAGCTGGCGGCGCAAGTCGCGGCGGCGGCCAAGATCTCTGACTGGACCCGGCTGGACGATGTCGACCCGGCGGGCATGGAGGTTCACCACCCCCTGGCGGCCCTCGACCAGGGCTACAGCTTCGCCGTTCCGTTGCTGGCGGGCGATCACGTGACAGACGACACCGGCACGGGGTTCGTGCACACCGCCCCCGGCCACGGCCAGGAAGACTATGTGGTGTGGCTGGCCCACGGCCACCGCGAGATCCCCGACACTGTCGATCCCGACGGCGCCTACTATCCCGACGTGCCCCTGTTCGGCGGGCTGAAGGTGCTGGAGACCGAGGGCAAGAAGGTGGGCAAGTTCGGGCCGGCCAACGGCGCGGTGATGGACAAGCTGATCGAGGCCGGCAATTTGCTGGCGCGCGGGCGGCTGGAGCACAGCTATCCCCACTCCTGGCGCTCCAAGGCGCCGGTCATTTTCCGCAACACGCCGCAGTGGTTCATCAAGATGGACCACCCTATCGAAGGCCAGGCGACGCTGCGCCAGACCGCCCTGGCCGCCATCGATGCCACCGCCTTCTATCCCGAGACCGGCGGGCGGCGGATGCGGGGGATGGTGGAGACCCGGCCCGACTGGCTGATCAGCCGCCAGCGCGCCTGGGGCGCGCCCCTGGCCATGTTCGTGGACAAGCGCACCGGCAAGCCGTTGCAGGACGACGCCGTCAACGCCCGGATCGTCAAGGCCATCCAGGAGACCGGCGCAGACGCCTGGTTCACCCAAGATCCCGCCGTCTTCCTGGGCGAGGGCCGAGATCCGGCCGACTATGAGCAGGTGCAGGACATCCTCGACGTCTGGTTCGATTCCGGCTCGACCCACGCCTTCACCCTGGAAGGCCGCGAACACACCCGCTGGCCCGCCGATCTTTATCTGGAGGGCACCGACCAGGCACGGGGCTGGTTTCAGTCCAGCCTTCTGGAAAGCTGCGGCACGCGGGGGCGCGCGCCCTACGAGGCAGTGCTCACCCATGGCTTCACCATGGACGAGAACGGCGAGAAGATGTCCAAGTCCAAGGGCAACACGATCGATCCGCAGGACGTGATCAAACAGTCCGGCGCCGAGATCATCCGCCTGTGGGTGGCCATGTCGGACTATGCCGAGGACCAGCGCATCGGCAAAACCATTCTGCAGACCACCGCCGACGCCTATCGCAAGCTGCGCAACACCGTCCGTTATCTGCTGGGCGCCCTGCACGGCTTCGACGAGGCCGAGCGCCTGCCGCTGGACCGGATGCCGCCGCTGGAGCGGTTCATTCTGCACCGACTGTGGCAATTGGACGGTCAGGTGCGGGCCGCCTACGAGACCTACCGCTTCCAGGACGTGTGGCGTCCGATCCTCGATTTCTGCGCCCAGGATCTGTCGGCGCTGTATTTCGACGTGCGCAAGGACAGCCTCTACTGCGACCGTCCGGAGGCGGATCGTCGCCGCGCGGCCCGCACGGTGATGGACGCCGTGTTCGAGCGCCTGACCATCTGGCTGTCGCCGCTGGCGCCCTTCACCATGGAAGAGTCCTGGAGCACGCGCTTCCCGGACGCCGGCTCCAACAGCCTGCGGGTGTTCCCGCCAACGCCGGACGCCTGGCGCAATGACGCGGAGGCCGCGCGCTGGGCCAAGGTCGAGCAGGTCACCCGCGTGGTCACCGGCGCCCTGGAGATCGAGCGGCGCGAGAAGCGTATGGGCGGGGCGCTGGAGGCCGCGCCCGAGGTGTGGATCGCTGATCCCGAGCTTGTGGCCGCGTTCGAGGGCCTGGACCTGGCCGAGGTGTTTCGCACCAGCCAGGCCGTGCTGATCGCGGGCGAGGGACCTGAGGATGCCTTTCGCCTGCCCGAGGTTCCCGGCGTGGCGGTGCGGCCCCTGAAGGCCGAAGGCCGGAAATGCGCGCGCTCATGGCGCATCCTGCCGGAAGTGGGAAACGATCCACGCTACCCGGACCTGTCGCTGCGCGACGCGGACGCGGTGGCCCATTGGGACAAGGTGCATCGCCTGTGAGTCTGCAGATCTTCATTCGCAAGGGCGCCGTGTCGGCCCTGGGTCTGATGGCCTACGCCATCGCCGCCGTCGCCGTCCTGGCCGACCAACTTAGCAAGGCCTGGGTTTTGGGCCCCATGCATCTGGACGATGTGGGCTCCGTGCCGGTGATCGCCCCCTTCTTCAGACTGACGCTGGTGGAGAACCGCGGCGTGTCCTTCGGCCTGCTGCGCGCCGACAGCCCGGCCGGCCGCTGGACCTTGGTGGCGCTGGCCGCGGCGGTGATCGCCGGCCTGATCTGGTGGGTGCGCAAGGCCGACCGGCCGTTGTTCGCCTGGGCCATTGGCCTGGTGATCGGCGGCGCCCTGGGCAACAACCTGATCGACCGGGCTCGCATCGGCCGGGTGATCGATTTCCTGGACTTCTCGGGCCTTTATTTCCCCTGGGTGTTCAATGTGGCCGACAGCGCCATCAGTGTGGGCGTGGTCCTGCTGCTGCTGGACAATCTGTTGGCGGCGCGTCAGGAGCAGGTGGGACGGAACTGACATCCGCGACGGATGGGCCGCTGGCGCGGGGCGCGCATCTGCGGTATTGCGCTGAAATGCTGGCAGGGTACGCACCCCTCCGAGAGGTTCTATGATGAAGTCAAATCGCACCGTCCTGGCCATGGCCCTGACCGCCGGTGTTGGCCTGGTGGGGCTCAGCCTCGCGGGTTGCAACTCCACCGCCAAGGCGCTGGGCATGACCAAGGTCGTGCCCGACGAATTCCGCGTGGTGACCAAGGCCCCCCTGGTGGTGCCGCCCGACTACGATCTGCGTCCGCCCATGCCTGGCCAGCCCCGCCCGCAGGAGCTGCAGCCGGAAAGCGCGGCGCGCAACGCCCTGCTCGGGCAACGCGATTCGGAGACGCGCTCGGAAGGCGAAAAGCTGTTGGTGGCCAAGGCTGGCGCCGACAAGGCCGATCCGCTGGTGCGCTATGTGATCGACGACGAGTTCGGCGCCCTGGCCCACAAGGAGCCCAGCTTCGCTGACCGCGTGCTGTTCTGGCGCAAGAAGACGGACAAACCCGGCGCTGTCGCCACGACCGCCGCCCAGGCCGGCGCTGACACGCCCGCCCCGGTGGACGCCGCCGCCGAGGCCGCGCGCATCAAGCAACTGACGGGTTCCTCGCCGGTGATCATCGCCCGCGACCCGGATGCCGGGCTGAAGCTGCCAGGGCTTTAAAACCCGCTCATCTAGGCTTTGCGCCTGGGGTGACGGTATCCTGGGTCTTTCCGACTCGGCCCGCCGTATCCCATGCCCATCCGCCGCCTTCCGCCTGAGACCGTCAACCGCATCGCCGCCGGCGAGGTGGTCGAGCGCCCGGCCAGTGCGGTCAAGGAGCTGGTGGAGAACGCCCTGGATGCGGGGGCGGCCCGCATTGAGATCCAGGTCGACCAGGGCGGCCTCGCCCGCATCCTGGTGGCGGACGACGGCTCAGGCCTGGGCCGCGAAGAATTGGCCCTGGCGCTGGAACGTCACGCCACCTCCAAGCTGGCGCCCGGCGCGGACGGCGAATGGGATCTGTTGCGCATCGCGACGCTGGGTTTTCGCGGCGAGGCGCTTCCCTCGATCGGCTCGGTGGCGCGCCTGACCCTGACCTCACGTCCGAAAAGCGGCGGCGACGCCTTTTCCTTGACGGTGGAGGGCGGGCTGATGGGCGCGCCCCAGCCGGCGCCCTTTCCTGGCCCGCACGGCGCGCGGGTGGAGGTGAGGGACCTGTTCTTCGCCACGCCGGCGCGCCTGAAGTTCATGAAGTCCGAACGGGCCGAGGCCATGGCCGTGACCGAAGAGGTCAAGCGCCAAGCCATGGCGCACGAAGCGGTCTCCTTCACCCTGGACCTGGACGGGCGGCGCGTCCTGCGCCTGGCGGCCGAGACGCCTGGACCGGAAGGGCGGCTGCGACGTCTGGCGGCGGTGCTGGGCGCGGACTTCCAGGACAACGCCCTGCTGATCGACCAGACGCGCGAGGGGGTGCGGCTGTCCGGTTATGCGGGCCTGCCCACCTTCTCGCGCGGAAACGCCAGCCATCAGCACCTGTTCGTCAACGGCCGGCCGGTGCGCGATCGACTGCTGCAGGGCGCCTTGCGGGCTGCCTACGCGGACTTTCTGGCGCGCGATCGTCATCCGTTGGCCGCCCTCTATTTGGAGCTCGATCCGACGGAGGTGGACGTCAATGTGCATCCGGCCAAAGCCGAGGTGCGTTTCCGCGATCCTGGTCTGGTGCGGGGCCTGATGATCGGCGCCCTGCGCCACGCCCTGGCCGGAGCGGGCCATCAAGCCTCGACCACCGTGGCGGGCGCGGCCTTGGGCAGCTTTCGGCCGGGGCAGGGAGGTTTCGCGCCGCCACGCGCAGCGGGCTTCTCCGCCTGGCAAGCCGGGGGCTGGAGTGCGGCGCCGGCCCTGCCGGGACTGGACGCCATGTCGGCCCGGGTCGAGCCGGGCCTGGCCGAAGCCGGCGCGGCCTATGAGGGCGCGCAGATCGTTGATCCGCTGGATAACCCCTTAGGCGCGGCCCGCGCGCAACTGCACGAGACCTACATCCTGGCCCAGACTCGCGATGGTGTCGTGATCGTGGATCAGCACGCCGCCCACGAACGGCTGGTCTATGAACGGATGAAGCAACAGATCGCCGCCGGCGGCGTGGCCCGCCAAACCCTGTTGATGCCCGAGGTCGTCAACCTGGATCCCGCCGAAGCCGAACGCGTGGCCGCCCGCGCGCAGGAGTTGGCTGAGCTGGGCCTGATCCTGGAGCGCTTCGGCCCTGGCGCCGTGCTGGTGCGCGAGACCCCCGCCCTGCTGGGCGACGTGGATGTGCAAGGCTTGGTCAAGGATATCGCCGATGACCTGGCCGAGGCGGACGGCGCCCTGGCGCTGAAGGAACGCCTGGGCGAGGTATGCGGGACCTTGGCCTGCCGCGGGTCGGTGCGCGCGGGCCGCCGGCTCAATGCGGCGGAGATGAACGCCCTGCTGCGCGAGATGGAGATCACGCCCCACTCGGGCCAGTGCAACCACGGGCGGCCGACCTATGTGGAACTGAAACTGGCCGACATCGAACGACTGTTCGGACGCCGCTGAGCCGTGCATAAGGACGCCATGAGCGAGGACAGCCACAAGCCCACTTTCACGCCCGTATCCATGGGCTTCTTCTCGGAATGGTACGTCAAGGTCGTCTGGCCCAGCGGCTATTCGGAGAACGTCAGCGGCTTCAAGAACGAGGCCCACGCCAAGGGCTGGATCCAGCACGAATCCGAGAAGTGGATCGACGAAAAACGTGGCCCGCGCGGATAGGCGGTCAAAGCCCGTCAGGCCAAGCGCAGGAACGCCGCCTTGGCCGCTCCGTAGCGCCGCTCGTCAAGCAGCTCGAACCCCGGCGCGACCAGATCGGCCTCGTCCGAGCCGCGCTCCAGCACGCAAAGGGCGGCGGGGCTGAGCCAACCGCCGGCCGCCAGGCTGGCCAGGGCGCGCTCGCCCAGACCCTTGCCATAGGGCGGATCCAGAAACGCCAGGTCGAAAGGCGATCCGTCCGACGCGGGCTTTTGCCCCAGGTCGGTCGCATCGCGCCGGTGGATGCGCAGGGCGCCGTTCAGGGCGCCGTCGGGCGCCAGGGCCTCGGCGTTGTCGCGGATGGCGCCGCGGGCCTCCGGCGCGGTCTCCACGAACAGGCAGTAGGCCGCGCCGCGCGACAGGGCTTCCAGCCCCAAAGCGCCGGAGCCGGCGAACAGGTCGATCACCCTCATATCCACGATTCCAGCCGACCAGGGCGCGTGCTCCAGGATATTGAAAATCGCCTCGCGCGCGCGGTCGGCCGTGGGGCGCACGTCGGCGCCTTCTGGCGCCGTCAGCGTCCGTCCGCGAAAACGCCCGCCTACGATGCGCATGCCGGTTCCTTTCGAAGGGCGCTTTCTGTCCCGCGCCGGCGCCCGGCGCAAGCATCTGCTTTGCGCGAACAGGCGTGAGGCCGAAAGGCCTCGCGCCGCGTTGTAGGGACATGGCTCCAACGCTCGACCAACATTTGGCGGCTCCCTCCCCCTCGCGCTTGCGGCGGATCGTCGCCTGGCTGCGCGGACAATCGATTGGCGCGCCCGCCCTGCTGGCCTTTTCTTGGGCCTGCGCCCTGGCCATGGCCAGCCTGCTCCTATGGGCCGGCCTGACCCATGGGGCCGTGCGAGGGGTCGTCCTGGTCCTGGCGGCAGGGGCGGCCTACGGGCGTCGCCTGTGCTCGCGGCTGGGGGGCCTGATGTCGATGGACGGATTCGACGGTCCCCCGCCCGAGATTGACGCCAAGCGATGGGGCGACATCGCCCAGGACGCCGTCATCCTGCTGTCCATGGGCTTGTGCGCCTTTGGATCCGGGTTCCTGATCCCGGGGCCCGCCCTGGGCGTTCTGGCTGCGATCCTGGTTGTGTCGGGCGCTCTGATCGGCGCCCGGCGCCTTGGCCGGCTGGCGAGGCCCCGCCTGGACGTGGCGCTGAGCCTGACGCCCTTTATTCTGGCCGCCGCGCTGGAGCCCCTGTGGGGCTGGCGCGGGCAGACCATCCTCATCGGCCTTTTTGCGGCCGGCGCGGCCCTGGCTTTCTGGCTCGCGCGGCTGGCGCGGCCTCGAGCTTAGTCGGACCGCCCTCGGTTTTGCGCTTGGGCGTTCCCTTGAATGGCGCCTTGGCCTTGGGCCGGGCCCAGCCGGCCTTGTAGGCGGGCTTGGGCGCCTTGTCCTCGATCTTGGCCTTTTTGGCCGGCCCAGCGCCTGCGCCGCCCGCCCGCCGCTGAGGGGAGGCGGCCTTGCGCGCGGGCGGCAAAACGGTGCGGTCGCCCTTGGGCATGTTTTCCGGCGCGATCAGGCCAACGAGCTGCTCGCGGATCACGCGGGGCCCGACCTCCTCCACTTCGCCGGGTTCCAGGGTCCCCAGTTGGAACGGGCCGTAGGACAGGCGCATCAGGCGGTTGACCTGCAATCCGATGGACTCCAGCACCCGGCGAACCTCGCGGTTCTTGCCTTCGCTGATGGCCACCGACAGCCACAGGTTCGCCGGCGCCTTGCCGTCGGCGCTGGCGCTTTCCTTGGCCTTGTCCAGCCGCGCCTCCACCGCGCCGTAGCGTACCCCCTCCACCGTCACGCCGGCCTTCAGCTTGTCGAGGGCGGCCTGGGAAGTGCGCCCCCGTGCGCGGGCGCGATAGCGACGCACCCAGCCCGAGGAAGGCAACTCCAGGGCGCGAGCCAGGGTCCCGTCGTTGGTCAAGAGCAGAAGACCCTCGGAGGAAAGGTCCAGTCGGCCGATGGAGATCACCCGCGGCAGGCCTTCGGGCAGATGTTCGAACACCGTAGGCCGTCCATTGGGATCCTTATGCGTAGTCACCAACCCCACCGGCTTATGGTAGCGCCACAGACGGGTGGGTTCCGCATCCGACACCACATTGCCATCGAGCGTGAGGATGTCTCCCGGCGCCACTTTTACCGCGGGCGTGGTCAGCACCTGGCCGTTGAGCGCCACGCGCCCGGCCTCGATCAGGCGCTCCACTTCCCGGCGCGAGGCCACCCCGGCCCGAGCCAGGGCCTTGGCCACGCGATCGCCGGAGGGCGTTGCTGTGCTGTTGTCGTCGGGGCGGACGTTGTCTTGACCTTGGGCCGCTGGCGGGCTTGGGTCTTTTGAATGGCGGATCATGATCTACCCACCATGCGCATCGCGCTGGACATGGCGCAAGACGCTGCCGCGCGCGGCGAGGCGCCGATTGGCGCGGTTGTGTTCGATCCAGCCAGCGGCGAGGTGATCGCGGCGGCCGGCAACAGCCCTATCAGCCTGCACGATCCGACGGCTCACGCCGAGATCCTGGCTATACGCGAGGCGGCTCGCATTCGCGGCAACTACCGCCTGACGGGCCTGACCCTGCTGGTGACTTTGGAGCCTTGCGCCATGTGCGCCGGCGCCATCAGCCACGCGAGGATCGGCCGGGTGGTGTTCGGCGCGCAGGACGCAAAAGGCGGCGGGGTGATTCATGGCGCGAGGGTGTTCGACCAGCCAACCTGCCACTGGAAGCCAGAGGTGGAGGGCGGGCTGTTGGCGGAGGAAAGCGCGGCGTTGCTCAGGGGATTTTTCAGGGCGCGGCGGGGATAGACGCCGCCAGCGGCGAACGGGCGTCCACCTTACAGCTTCAGCTTCAGCATCTTCGGATCGCCTTCGAAGGCGATGAGCTTCCAGGCGTCGCCCTCCTTGCGGAACACCAGTACGCACGGCCCGCCGGCCTTGGTGGTGACGCAGGCGCGCACCGAATCGATCGGCTTGATCAGGGGCGCCAGGAATGCGGCGCTGGGTACAGGCTGGTTGGGCGAATAGCCCTCGGTCTCGGCCACCGCCAGGAACACCTGGGGCTGGGCCAGCTGGTCCACCGCGAAGTCCGCCAGGGGTCCGGCCATGGCGGCGCCGAGCACGGACAGGCCGCCGGTGTCCTTGCGCTGCAAAATGTAGGCGATCAGCCGCTCGCGCACCTGCGCCTTGAGCGCCGGCCGGTCGATGTGCGCCTCGAAGGCCGTCTGGTCGCCGTCGCGGATCGCCAGGAGGAAGGCGCGGATATCGCCGGCCGCCTCGTACTGCTGAAGGGTGGCGCAGGCGACGAGCGACAGGGCCGCAGCGGCGGCCAATAGGGCGAAAATCCGTTTCATGCGACGGATCGTACAGGGCTAGTGTGCTGAATGTGAAGTTCGCCTGGGTCTGGGTCAGGCTTGGAGCGAACTTCAAATTCTCAAAAGCACACTAGAATCAAGATGCTTCAGTGTGGCTGAAGATTCAGAAATTCGCTCCTAGCCTGCCACAAAGCGCAGGCGAATTTCTGAATCGCCACACTAGAGCCGGATAGCTTCTCTCGGAGTCTGAATTCGGCTCTACATATTTGAATCTGGAGCACGATTCAGCGTTTGGACGATTCCGCCTAAACCCATCGTGCTCTAGGCGGCGTTGCGCATCACCTGACCCTCGATCCACTCATAGGTCTTCTCCAGGCCCTTCAACAGGGTTTGGGAAGGCGACCAGCCTAGCTTTTCCTTGATCAGGCGGTTGTCGGAGTTGCGCCCGCGCACGCCGGTGGGGCCGGGGATATGGTTGATGTGGATGGTCTTGCCGGCGATGTCGGCCACCATGCCCGCCAACTGGTTGAGGGTGACCATCTCGTCCGAGCCGATGTTGACCGGGCCTTCCCAGTCCGAGCGGAGCAGGCGCGTGGTCCCTTCTAAGCACTCGTCGACATAGAGAAACGAGCGAGTCTGCAACCCGTCGCCCCACATATCGATGGTGTCGCCTGAGCGAACCATGGCCACCTTGCGGCACATGGCGGCCGGCGCCTTCTCCTTGCCGCCGGTCCAGGTCCCTTCAGGCCCGAAGATGTTGTGGTAGCGGGCCACCCGGTTCTGCATGCCGTGGTTACGGTTGTAGGCGAGGAATAGCCGCTCGGAGAACAGCTTCTCCCAGCCGTACTCACTGTCGGGCGCCGCCGGATAGGCTGAGTTCTCGGCGCAGTTGGGATTGTCCGGGTCTTCCTGATTGTAGGCCGGATACATGCAGGCCGAGGAGGAATAGAACACCCGCTTGATGTTCCGCTTATGCGCCGCGTCGGCCACGTTCAGGTTTATGGTGGCGGAGTTGTGCATGATGTCGGCGTCGTGCTCGCCGGTGAAGATGTAGCCGGCCCCGCCCATGTCAGCAGCCAATTGATAGACCTCGTCGAACCGGCGATCGATCACCGCGCGCACATTGTCCTGTTCGCGCAGATCGGCGATGAGGAAATCGTCAGCCTCCGTCTCGGCGTGCTCGTTGAACTTCAGGTCGACCCCGCGCACCCAGAAGCCCTCGTGCTTGAGGCGCTTGACCAGGTGGCCGCCGATAAAGCCGCCCGCGCCCAACACCAACGCCGTTTTCATCGCGATTCCCACCACAAGCCCCTGGCCACGCCACAGGCCGCCGAGTCAGCCATGGAGAACGGCCGAATTCCAAGACGCAGCCACGACTTGCGTCCGGCGAGCATCAACAATGCTCACTCAGTGGGCGTGATAGGCCGCTATGGCCCGTTCAAACACCGCTTCAAACCGATCGGCGACCCGGCCGATGTCGAAGTTGTCCACCGCGTAGGCGCGACCCTTTTTCGCGAATTCCGCCCGCAGCGCCGGCTGTTCATACAAATTCCGCGCCGCCTCCACGAAAGCCTCCGCCGAGCCGCTGAGCGTGACCACCCCGGCCCCGGCGCCCTCGATCACCCGGGAGGCCAGGTTGGTCAGGGGGGCGGACAACAGGATCGGCCGCTCGGCGCACAGATAGGACAATATTTTGGACGGAACCGAAAAGTCGCCGGCGTCGTCCTCCAGCAGCGCCAGGAGCACGTCGCTCGATCCCAAGAGGTCGCAAAAGCGGTCGAAGGGTTGCAGGGGGAAGCACACAAGATTGGGCCGGGGCGTCGCGGCCAGGTCGGCCTTCAGCCGGTCCATGCCCAGGCCAGCCGCCGCCACGGCGACCACGGTATCCGGTCGGTCAGCGAAGGCGTCCGCCAGACGCAGCAGATGGTCGGGATTATGCTTCAACCCCAGAGTGCCGGAGTAGAGAAACACGAACTTGTCGGACAAGCCGTGCGCCTGTGACCAGGCGTTCGTCTTGGGCCGCGCCTCGATCTCGTCCAGGGCGCCCCAGTTGGGGATCACCGAGATATCGGCCTGGCGGGCCGCCAGGCTGGGGGCGAAGGCGCGGAAGTCCTCGCTGATGAACACGATCCCGTCGCTGCGGTCCAGAATGCCGCGCTCCATGCCCATGTAGTAGGCCGCCACCCCCCGGCCCAGCCCCAAGAACCGGTGCGACAGCAGGCGCGCGATCGCCAGGCTGTAGAAGTCCTGCACCCAGTCCACGAAGGCCGCGCCCGCGCTATGGGCGCCGCGCAGGATGGCGCCCTGGGCGTCCAGCGGGGTGTTGCCCGAGATCACCACGTGCGGCTGGAAGCGGAGGAGGGCCGCCGCCGCTATGCGTCCATAGTCGGTGTCGTTGCGCCAACGGCCTACGAAGTCCGACTTCAGATACGGCCGGCGGATCTGAAGCGGTTCGATGCTGAAGGTTTCCGGATCGGCTGGATCGCGGGCGGTCCGGCCTTTCGGCCCCGTATCGCCGGCGAAATAGAAATGGCGCACCGTGTGGCCGCGGGCCGCCAGGGCTCTGGACAACTGAAATTGGAACGGGTGCCCGGCGAAGTCGTGCAGCGCGATCCTCATTGCCAAATCAATCGCCCCGCCGCCTATCGCCTGAATCGTGCTCTAGATTCAAATATGNNGATTCAGACTTCGAGAGAAGTCATCCGGATCTAGGGTCTGGCACAGGTTTCGACGCCTGTACCGCCAAGCCCCTCGCGGCGGCCCGTTTGGCGCGATTTTGAACAAAGCAGCGGCTATATTTGTCGCCGCGCCGCAGCGATTTTGGCTTTGGTCAGGCCTCGACGATCCAGCACACTAGCCCTGGCCCCCTACGGTCGATGGGTATTCGCCCTGGAAGGCGAACTCGGGCACGGCGGCCTGCAGCAGGCGCAGGACCTTGGCCTCGTCGAAATTGGCGGTAGCCATGGCCAGTTCCGCCATCTGGCGGCGCAGGATGGCGATGTCCGTGGTGCGCGGGCTGACCGAGAACACGCCCAGTTGTCCCGCGTCGGTGTGGCGCTCATGCTCGTGCACCAGCTCCTCGAACAGCTTCTCGCCGGGGCGCAGGCCGATGAATTCTATCTTCACGTCAACGTCCGGCTGCTTGCCCGACAGGCGGATCATCTGCCGGGCAAGGTCGAGAATGCGAATAGGCTTGCCCATGTCCAGGACATGCACCTCCCCGCGCAGACTGTCCTCGTCGGACCCCAGGGCCGAGGCCTGCAGCACGAGTTGCACCGCTTCGGGAATGGTCATGAAGAACCGCGTGACGTCCGGGTGGGTGACGGTGACCGGCCCGCCGGCGGCGATCTGGCGCTGGAACAGCGGCGCCACCGAGCCTGAGGAGCCCAGCACATTGCCGAAGCGCACAGCCACGAATCGCGTCGGACCGCCCTCCAGGTCCATGGCCTGGCAATAGGCTTCGGCCCAGCGTTTGGTGGCGCCCATCACATTGTGCGGGTTCACCGCCTTGTCGGTGGAGATGAGCACCATGGCCGAGGCGCCGTAGCGGGCGCAGGCGTCGGCGATCACCTGCACGCCCAGCACATTGGTGCGCGCGCCCTCGATCAGATTGGCCTCCACCAGCGGCACATGTTTGAGCGCCGCGGCGTGGAACACGATGTCCGGACGCTCCTGGGCGAACAGCCTCTGCACCGACGGTCCGTCGCGCACGTCGCTCAGCACGTCGCGCCGGGACAGTTGGGGCGCCCGTTCGTCCAGCTCCTTGCCAATGGCGTAGAGGTTGAACTCACCATTTTCGAGCAGCGTCATCCGGCTGGGGCAAAAATCGGCGATCTGCCGGCACAGCTCCGAGCCGATGGAGCCCCCTGCGCCGGTGATCAACACGCTGCGACCGAAGATCAGGCGGCGCATGGCCTCGCGGTCCAGCACGACCTGAGGACGGCCCAGGAGATCGGCCAGATCCACCGGCTGTATGGCGCTGAAGCTTTCGGCGTCCGCGCCCGGCGTGAAGTCGGTCAACCGCGGCAGGCGTCCGACCGTCAGTCCGTAACCGCTGGCCAGTTCCAGCAATTCGGCCAGTCTCCCCTGGCCCATTTCGTCGTCGGCGATGATCAGCCGCTGAGGCCGGATCTGGCGCTGACCGAGGAAGGTAAGGGCTTCGGCCAAGTCGTCCACATCGCCCAGAACGCCCACGTCATGGATGTGGCGGCCGTGCCATTCCTTGCCTTCGGTCAGTATGCCCACCACCGAATAGTCGCTCTGGGCCTTGCGGTGCAGTTCGCGCACGAAAGGCTCAATGCGGCCCGCCTTGCCCACCAGGAGCACAGGCACCGAAGCGCCGGTCAGGCGCGGGTGGGTCGTGAAGGGCCTAGGCGTGCGCTCGTCGGCGTAATAGCGCGCGAGAATGCGCGGCCCCGCCAGGAAGGCGACCATGAAGAAGAAGGCCAGCACAGGCGCCAGGGAAGGCGACGGACCGAGTTGGTTGCGCCAGACGCTGAACGGGAAATAGACCAGCACGGAGGTGAACAGCGCGGCCCGCGCGATCATCATCGCATCGGACAAGGAGGTATAGCGCCACACCGCCCGGTTGAGCCGATGGCTATAGGCCATCGCGCCTGCGACCGCCCCAAAAATCACGGCGTGGACCACCATCGACCGGATTTGGTGAGACTGCCCGGCCAATTGCATGCCGGTCTGGAATGCCGCCGCGAAGGCGGCCGCCGAGGCGAGCGTGTCATAGGCCAGGGCCGCCCACACGAAAACGGAAGCCCGCCGCGGGGCGCCGCCGATGGTCGTGTGCGCCGTCATAGTCCCTCCGGCCGAGCGCTCCGTTGTTCGCCGTCCTCAGCCCTACCAAGAAATGGCGTCACAAGGCAAATGTCTGAAACCATTGCACGAACTTCGGCAATCCATCCTCCAGCGCGATCTTGGGAGCGTAGTCGCACAGGAGCTTGAGCTTGCCGACATTGGCGAAGGTCGCTGAAACATCGCCCGGTTGCATGGGCTGCATCCGTTTGACAGCCGTTTTGCCCAAGGCCTGTTCAAGCACCTCGATCATGCGCATCAGCCCGACCGGACGACTGTCGCCGATGTTGAACAATCGATTCTCGCCGGGCGCCGCCGGATGGTCGGCCACGCCCAACACCCCATCGATGATGTCGTCGATATAGGTGAAGTCGCGGGCCATGCGACCTTCGCCAAACACATCGATCGGCTCCCCCGCCGTGATCTTTTGCGCGAAGCTGAAATAGGCCATGTCGGGCCGGCCCCACGGGCCATACACGGTAAAGAATCGAAGCCCTGTCTGGGAAAGGCCGTAAAGGCGGCTGTAGGCCGTGCTCATCAGTTCGCACGCACGCTTGGTGGCGGCGTACAGGGAAGCGGGCTCGTCCGTTGGATCGGTTTCGCAAAAGCCCTGGGCGTTCAGTGGTCGTTCGCCATAGACCGAGCTGGACGAGGCATAGATCAACTGGGCGACCCCGTGGCGGCGGCAGGCCTCCAGCACAGACAGGTGCCCGGCCACATTGGCGCGCTCATAGGCGAAGGGGTTCTCCAGCGAGTAACGCACACCCGCCTGGGCGGCCAGGTGCACCACCAGATCGGGCATGGCTGCGCCGACCAGCGCTTCGAAGGCGGGCGCGTCGGCCACGTCCTGCCGCACCATCCGAAAGCCGGGCAGGGCCTGGAGGCGCTCGGCGCGGGCCTCCTTGAGGGCCACGTCGTAATAGGGATTGAAGTCGTCGACCCCCAGCACCGCTTGCCCACGGCCCAACAGCCGTTCGCAAAGGTGCATGCCGATAAACCCTGCCGCGCCGGTGACGATGACGGTCACGAAGTGATCCTGCCCTGTTGGAGTTCTTCCCTAGCCCAATTGGACGCGGGTTTCGAGCCGTGTGGCTGATCGAGGTTGGGATGGCTGAAGCTTGTCCGACCACGTTGGATCGACGCGCCCGGCCGCTCTGGAGACCATCATTCAGCGCGACCGATGCCGAAATACATTCATGGATCGAGGGGCAATATTGTCAAAAATAATGGCGCAAAGCCTTTAAATATACCAAAAATACCGACCAACCAAGTTGGGAATTCTGGGTGTAAAATTCCATTAACATAAAACTTAAACGCCGTTTTAGGCTTCTGATATTATTACTACATCCATCGTCTGGCAACCAAGCCTATATCAGTCGAAACACGGAGGAAAAATGCTCAAGTTTACTGTAATCGCTGCCGCCCTCGCGACTTCGGTCTTTATTGTGGTCCCCGCCAGCGCCGCCGATCTGAGCGTATCCAGTCCTGCGGTGTCGATCGTCCGCATCTCGGTCGCCAACAAGTCCGTCGAGCAGATCAGGGCTGAAATCAATGTCGCCGCGACCAGCGTCTGCACCGAAAGCAGGGACCTGAACGACGCCTGCGTGACAGACGCCATCGCCGACGCCAATAACCAGTTGAACGCCCTCAACGATGCTCATCGCACGTCGATCTTCGCCAATATCAAGATTTCTCCAGAAGGCCCCTCGTCCATTCGCGTGTCGCTGAAGGACAAGTCGCCCGAACAGATTCAAGCCGACATCAAGGACGCCGCTCAGGCCGTCTGCAAGGTCACCATCGACTTCGCCGACTGCGTCGACGCCGCCGTCAGTGACGCCAAGTTCCAGCTGCGCTCCATCGCTCAGCTCGACGCGCCGCACAACGCCCTCGCCTTGAACTAACGGACCAACCGGTCGGCTGGCTTAAGCAAGGCCCTCGTCATCGCTTGACGAGGGCCTTGTCTCGCCCGGCGCCGCCGGCGCGCAAGAGCGCTTTTATGCCGGCGGCAAGCAGGCTAGCTTGGGACCATGGGCGGCGTTCCAAGACCAATCCTGATGATCGTGTGGGCGGGGCTGCTGCTGGCCGCCGGGACCGGATTCGTGCTGGGTTTCACCCAGAGCGACCGCAAGGCGACCACCGCCGAAGCCGCTCCCATCGCAGCCAACCTGCCCGCCAATGTGGTGATCAAGGATGCTGAGCCCTTGGCGCCGCCTCCGCCTCCGCCGCCCAAGGTGAGGGCCGCCGCCCAGGATGACAGCGACGAAGCGGACGAGGAATCCGATGCGGCTCCCGCTCCGGCGGCGCGCACCGCCCGCGCCGCGGCGCCGGATGACGGCCCCGCGCCGGTTCCCATTGCGCCTTCCCTGCCGGGTCAGCCCCTGCCTGCGGACCTGCCGCCGACCTGAGCGGTTCCTTTCGATGCTAGCGTGCGGAACATTGCGGTAAGCGCGCCGCCCGCGTTATCTGCATCCATGACCTTGGATGTCGTAGATTTCGCGCAGGCGCTGATCCGTGCGCCCTCCGTCACCCCCGCCGACGCCGGCGCCATGGACGTGCTGCAGCAGACGCTGGAACGGCTCGGCTTCCAATGCCGGCGCATGCCCTTCGGTCGGATTGAGAATCTGTACGCGCGCCGAGGAACACGCGGCCCCAACCTCTGCTTCGCCGGCCATACCGACGTGGTGCCGCCAGGCGACGAGGCCGCCTGGTCCAGCGGCCCGTTTCAGGCTGTGATCAAGGACGGCATTCTGACCGGGCGCGGCGCGGTGGACATGAAGGGCGCCATCGCCGCCTTTGTCGCAGCCGCGGCCCAGGTCGCTTCCAAGGCCGATCCCTCAGGCTCCCTGTCGCTGCTGATTACTGGCGATGAGGAAGGCGACGCGATCGACGGCACCGGCAAGGTGGTGCAGGCCCTTATGGGCGAGGGCGAGGTCATCGACCACTGCATCCTCGGCGAGCCCACGTCGGCGACGGTTCTGGGCGATCAGATCAAGGTGGGCCGCCGCGGCAGTCTCAACGCCGTGGTCACGGTCACCGGCAGGCAAGGTCATGTGGCCTATCCGCATCAGGCGGCCAATCCCATCGGACCTTTGGTGCGCCTGCTCGCTCGGTTGCAGAACCATGTGCTGGACAAGGGCTACCAGGGCTTTCCCGCCTCCAACCTGGAGATCACCACCATCGATGTCGGCAATACGGCCACCAATGTGATCCCGGCCAAGGCCAGCGCGAAGCTGAATATCCGCTTCAATCCGCACCATGACGGCGCATCCCTGGCCGACTGGCTGGACCAGGAACGGCGGATGGCGCAGATCGGTTTCGCCGGCGACATCGCGCTGAAGACCAGCCTGACCGGCAATGCCTTCATCACCGAGCCCGGTCCCTTCGTGGAGATGATCAGCGCCGCCGTGGCCGATGTGACCGGCGCGCCGCCCGAGTTGTCCACCACCGGCGGCATCTCCGACGCCCGCTTCATCCGTCAGATGTGCCCGGTGGTCGAACTGGGCCTGGTGGGCGCCACCATGCACGCCGTGGACGAACAGGTCCCCGTGCAGCAACTGCGCGACCTTCAGGCCATCTACGGACGGCTGATCGATCGGTATTTTGAAGCGGCGGGGTAGCGGGGACGACGCCGAAGAGTCCGTCCTTTGCGCCCCTAATCCCGCAGCAGCTCGTTCGTCGAGGTCTTCGACCGTGTCTGGGCGTCCACACGCTTGACGATCACGGCGCAATAAAGCCCCGGGCCGCCGTTCGCGCCGGGCAGGGTTCCGGGCACCACCACCGAATAGGCGGGAACCTCGCCGCGGAACATCTCGCCAGTGGCGCGGTCGACGATCTTGGTCGAGGCGCCCAGGTACACGCCCATGGACAGCACCGCGCCCTGACGCACGATCACGCCCTCGGCCACCTCGGAACGGGCGCCGATGAAGCAGTCGTCCTCAATGATGGTCGGATTGGCCTGCAGGGGCTCCAGCACCCCGCCGATGCCCGCGCCGCCCGACAGGTGCACGTTCTTGCCGATCTGGGCGCAGGAGCCGACGGTGGCCCAGGTGTCGACCATCGTCCCTTCGCCCACATAGGCGCCGATATTGACGAAGGACGGCATCAGCACCGCGTTTCTGGCCACATAGGCTCCGCGGCGCACCAGGGCGCCCGGCACGGCGCGAAAGCCCGCCGCCTCGAACTTGCCCTGGTCCCAGCCGGTGAACTTGGTGGCGACCTTGTCGAACCACGGCCCCGAGCCGCCCGTGTCGGCGCCCATCACCGTGTTGGGATTCAGCCGGAAGGACAGCAGAACCGCCTTCTTCAGCCACTGATTGACCGTCCAGTCATTGGCGACCTTCTCGGCGACGCGCGCCTGCCCGCTATCCAGCAAGTCCATGGCGGCCTCCACGGCCTCGCGCACGGCTCCTTGCGTGGCCGCGTTCACCCCGTCGCGCGCGTCCCACGCCGCTTCGATCGTGGACTGAAGGTCGCTCATGAACGGGTCTCCTTAACGTGCGCCGCCTTGAGGAAGGCCGCCAGATTTTCGGTGCGGTGATGCACGAAGGGGTCCCGGTTTCGCAAGGCTTGAGGCCCGAACAGCACCGTGGTCATGCCCAAATCGAAGGCCGGCATCAGGTTGCGCGCGGTATCCTCCACGAAGACCGTGCGGCTGGGTTCGATGTCGTGCGCCTGAATCATCCGGCGGAAGGTCTGCGGGTGGGGCTTTGGAATGTAGTCGGCCAGGGCGATGTGGAACACCGCCTCGAACAGATTGGCCAGGTTCAGAGCCTGCAGCACCCGGTCGGCATGGGCCTTGTCGCCGTTGGTGAACACCAGGCGGCGGCCGGGCAAGGCGGCGATGGCGTCCCGCAGTTCCGCGTTGGGCGTCAGGCCGGCCATGGACACATCATGCACCTCGTTCAGGAACGCCTCGGGATCCACGCCGTGGTGGGCCATCAACCCGGCAAGGGTGGTGCCGTGCTCATGCAGGTATTTTTTTTGCAGGGCGAAGGCGTCCTCCCGCGACAGGCCGGTTTGGTGCTCCACGAACCGCGTCATGCGCTGCTCGATCAGGCTCATCAGCTCGGCCTCGGGTGGATAGAGCGTGTTGTCGAGGTCAAATAGCCAGGTGTCGATGTGGGTGAGGTCGGCCCCGCTCATGCGCTGATCAGGGTGCCGTGGCCGCTTTCACTGAACAGCTCCGCCAGCATGACGTGGGGCTGGCGTCCATCCAGGATAACCACGGCCTCCACCCCGGCCTGCACGGCGGCGATAGCCGTTTCCAGCTTGGGGATCATGCCGCCCGTCGCCATGCCCGTGGCGATGGCCTCCACCGCCTCGGCCACGGTCATGCTGCGGATCAGCTCGCCGTTCTTGTCCAGCACCCCGCGCACGTCGGTCAGCAGCAGCATGCGTTTGGCCGACAGGGCCCCGGCCAGGGCGCCGGCCACGGTGTCGGCGTTGATGTTATAGGTCTCGCCCTCGTCGGACACGCCGATGGGCGCGATCACCGGGATGTAGTCCTCCTCGGCCCGCAGCAGGGCGTTGATGATCTGGGGGTCGATATGGCGTGGCTCGCCGACGAAGCCCAGGTCGATGATCTCCTCCAGGCCCGTGTCCGCGTCGGTCTTGACCTTGGTGGCCTTGTCCACGGTGATCAGCCGCGCGTCCTTGCCCGACAGGCCCACCCCGCGCACGTCCGCCTCGGCGCCGGCCTGGTTGATGAAGTTGACGATTTCCTTGTTGATGGCGCCTGACAGCACCATCTCGGCCACTTCCATGGTCGGGGCGTCGGTCACGCGCAGGCCGTCGATGAAGGTGGACTCCACACCCGCCTTTTTCAGCATGCGGCTGATCTGCGGGCCGCCGCCGTGCACGATCACGGGATGCAGGCCCAGGAGCTTGAGCAGCACCGCGTCGGCGGCGAACAGGCGCGCCACCTCGTCCTCGCCCATGGCGTGGCCGCCGTATTTGATGACCACGGTTTCGCGATCATACAGCTGAATATAGGGCAGGGCCTCGGCCAGGGTCTTGGCTGTCGCCCAACCGCCTTCGTCCGCGGGGGTGTCCGTCATGATCGACTGTCTGTGAAATGGCCCGAACTGTGCGCGTGGCCATTAGCGGTCCGGGGCGCGTTTGTCACCCATCGCGGGCCAAATCCGGCCCCGGCGCGATCAACGACCGCTAAGTTTCGCGTTCGTCCGGGAACCAGTTTGCTCCGGCTAAGCTTATTGCATCGGGCGGATAACCGCCTGATGCACAGGGCGGAGGCGACAATGAGCGAACATGGTGTGATTGCCTGGATCATCATCGGGGGCGTGGCGGGCTGGCTTGCCGGGATTTTCGTCAAGGGCGGCGGCTTCGGACTGATCGGCGACATCGTGGTCGGGATCGTCGGCGCCTTCATCGGCGGCTGGCTCGCCGGAATGCTGCACATCAACCTGGGCGGCGGCTGGATTTCCTCGATCATCACCGCGGCGCTGGGCGCGGTCATATTGCTGCTGATTTTGCGAGCGGTCCGGCGCGTCTAGTTTTTTCAGATCCATCCGGGTCTTTGCGTTGTCTCATTCGGCTTCCCTCCGCGATGGAAGGGAGCCGAATGCTTGTTCCATTCGTTGGATGATCAGGAAACTATCCGGCCATCCGATGAGAATTCAAATGAACAGCCAAATTCGCATGCGTAGCCTCGCCGTGGGCCTTGGCGCCCTGCTGATGGCCGCCGGTCCGGGCATGGCCCTGGCCCAGCCCTACGGCCCGGGCCCCTACGGTCCCGCCGGGCCCTATGGACCCCCGGCGGCCGATCCGCGCAGCGTCTACGACGCCCAGTATGGCCCCGGCGCCTATGACCACTACATGGCCGATCAGCAGGCCCAGGCCAATGGCCCCTACCCTCAAGGACAGGGCTACGACGATCAGCGCCGCGCCTACGACGCCCGATACGGCCCCGGCGCCTATGATCGCTACATGGCCGACCAGCAGGCGCAGGCTGGCCAGAACGGACCCTACGCCCAGGGACCCGGCCCCTATCCTCAAGGGCAGGGCTACGACGATCAGCGTCGCGCCTATGACGCCCAGTATGGCTCCGGCGCCTATGACCGCTACATGGCCGACCAGCAGGCCCGCGCGCAATACGCCTGCCATCAGCAGCAGCAAGGCAATGAGGTGGGCGGCGCGCTTCTGGGCGGGCTGGCCGGGGCGGTGATCGGCTCCAACGTGACCCGTGGCGGCGGCCGTGAAGGCGGCGCCATCATCGGCGGCGTGGCTGGCGCGGCGGCGGGTTCGACCATCGCGGCGGGCCAGACCAACTGTAACTAGCCCCTTAGAGCCGGATGACGTCTCTCGAAGTCTGAATCCGGCTCTACATATTTGAAGCTAGGGCACGATTCAACGTTCAGGCTATTCCGCCTAAACCCATCGTGCTCTAGGCAGAGCCTACTGAAACGCCGCCTGAACGATTTCCGCGCGCAACTGCGGCAGTCCCGTTCCCTTTTCGGATGACGTGGCGGCCACGCGCGGGAAGGCCGCGGGCCGGCGCGAGATGGCCTTGAGCGTGGCCTCGACGGTCTTGTCCAGTTCGGACGGCTTGATCTTGTCGGCCTTGGTCAGGACCAGGTGATAGGACACCGCCGCCAGGTCCAGGGCGTCGAGCGCTTCCTGGTCCGGCGCCTTCAGGCCATGGCGGGCGTCGATCAGCAGATAGACCCGCTTCAGGTTTGGCCGCCCGCGCAGATAGGCGCGGCCCAGGTTCTGGAACTTGTCCACCGCCTTCTTGGAGGCGCGGGCGAAGCCGTAGCCCGGCAAATCCACCAGACGGATCTGTTCGTCCAGCACGAAGAAGTTCACTTCGCGGGTGCGCCCCGGCTCGTTGGATGCCCGCGCCAGGCCGTGGCGGCCGACCAGGCCGTTGATCAGAGAGGACTTGCCCACGTTGGATCGCCCGGCGAAGGCGATCTCCGGCAAGTTGGGCGGCGGTAGCTGCTCGATGGCGGCGCAGCCCATCATGAACGACACGGGGTGGGCGAACAGCACCCGCGCCGCTTCGATCGCCTCCTCGGAGAAGTCGGCCTGAGCGCCGCTCACGCAGCCTTCGCCTTGCCCGTCAGACGGCGGACGATTTGGTCGATCGGGTTGTCGACCTTGAACCGTCGCATGATCACGTACTGCTGGGTGATGGTGATCACGTTGGACCAGGACCAGTAGATCACCACGCCCACCGCCACCTGGGAGATGGAGAAGGTGAACAGCAGGGGCATGAACTGCATGATCTTCTGCTGGGTGGGGTCCATGCCCGTCTGCGGGCTCATCGACATGGAAAGCCACATGGTCACCAGATAGATCAACGGCCAAACGCCGATGTGCAGTGGCCCGTCGAGGACTCCGCCGATCATGGCCACCGCGGCCGGGTGGAAGGGCAGGGCGCCGAACAGGTTGACGATGCTGGACGGATCGCGCGCGGACAGATCATGCACCCAGCCAAAGAAAGGCGCATGGCGCATCTCGATGGTGACCGACAGCACCTTGTACAGCGAAAAGAACACAGGGATCTGCAGCAGCATGGGCACGCAGCCAAGGAAGGGGTTGATCTTCTCCTGCTGGTAAAGGGCCATCATCTCCTGCTGCTGTTTGGCCGGATCCTTTTCGTTCCGCTTCTTGATGGCCTCCATCTGCGGCTGGATCTTTTTCATCTTAGTCATCGACTCGTAGCTCTTGTTCGCCAGCGGAAAGAAGGCGAGCCGAACGCATACGGTCAGCATCACGATGGCCAGGCCGAAGTTGCCCACGTGCTGGTAGAAGAACTCGACGATGGCGAACAGCGGGCGGGTCAGGAACCAGAACATGCCCCAGTCCACCGCCTGGTCCAGCTGGGGAACGCCCAGGGCCTTCTGATAGGTTGTCAGCAGGGGCACGGTCTTGGCCCCGGCGTACAGACGGGTGGTCTGCGTGACCGTAGCGCCCGGTGCGATCGCCTGAGCCGGCGCCACGAAGTCGGCTTCGAATACATCGGCCGCGCTGTTGGGCGTGACACGGAACGTTCCCTGCACCGACTGGCGCTGATCCGGAATCAGCGAGGCCATCCAGTACTTGTCGGTGATGCCCAGCCAGCCGCCGGTGGAGGCGATGTTGACCGCATCGGCCTTGGCCCAGTCGCGGTACTTCTTCAGGCGCAGCTGGTCGCCCAGCCAGCCGATATAGCCCTCCTGCACTACGCCCGAGCGGATCGCGCCGTCGGCCAGGCACGGGTCCTTATGCTGGGCGTCGGCGACGCATTGACGCTGCACCGAGCCATAGGGGGCCAGCGCCACCGTCTGGGCGCCCTTGTTGGTCACCTGGTCGGCGACGGTGAACAGGTAGTTGTCGTCCACCGAGAGGGTGCGCGCGAAGGTCAGTCCCTGGCCGTTGTCATAGGTCAGGGTCACCGGATGGCTGGGGCTGAGCACAGCGCCCGCCGGAGCGGTCCACAGCGTGTCCGGGCCCGGCAGGCTCGATATGTTGGCGCCGGTCCAGCCGAGGGTGGCGAAATAGGCCCCCTGCGCGCCCTGGGGCCTGAACAGCTCCACCAGCGGCGAATGCGGGTCAACCGTCAGGTGGTAGTTCTTCAGATAGAGGTCGTCGATGGCCGCGCCCTTCAGCGCCAAGGAGCCTGTCAGGGCCGGGGTGTCGATCTTGACGCGGGGCGACAGGCCCTCGGCCTGATCGCGGGGCACGAACACCGGCGCGGGCTGGCCGTTGGGACCCAGCCCCAGCTTGCCCATGGCCGCCTGCTGTTCGGCCGCGGCGTGGGCGGTGGCCGCCTTGCGCTTCTCCGCCGGCTCCAGCACGAAGAACTCGTAGGCGAATACCGCCGCGATCGCGGTGATGAAGAAGATCGTTGAGTTGCGACTGGACTGGGGTTGCGTCGACATGAGCGCTCGTGGGGAAGGGCTGGAATTTACGCGGAAGCTTCGGGCGGCGCGCCGTTGTCGCCCGGTCTGGGGGCGGGGGCGCCGTTGTCGGAGGCGAGCCTTATCAGCGCGCTTTTCATATCGTCAAGCAGACGTAGCCAAGGGTGGGACGGCGCGCCGCTGCGGGCGATGAACACATAGTCAAAACCGGGCCGCCCGTGCACGGGCAAAAGAAGCCTCGCCGCTTCGCGCAGCCGGCGTTTGGCCCGGTTACGTTCGACCGCGCCGCCGACTCTTTTGCTGGCGGTAAAGCCCGCGCCGATGCTGGGTTTTGCGCCGCCGACACGCTCGGGTCGAGGCAAAGCTTGCACCAGCACCGCGCCGCGCGCGCAGGCTGGGCCGCGCGCCGCGGCCAGGAATTCGGCGCGGCGCCTCATCCGCTCCACGGCGGGAGCGGGCGGGGTGGGGGCTTTGGCGGGAGGATCTAGGTCCGTCAGGGCCGGACCTTTCAAAATTGCGCGGCCAGGCCCTTAGCGGCCCAGTCTGTGTGGCCTAGGCGGAAAGCCGCTTGCGGCCTTGCGTGCGGCGGCGGGCCAGAATCTTCCGACCGTTCTTGGTGGCCATGCGCAGACGGAAGCCGTGACGACGCTTACGCACGAGGCGGCTCGGCTGATAGGTGCGCTTCACGACAAAGCTCCGCGATAGAACGACAGCAAGACCCGCACGTCCGGTGTGGACGACGGTGAGCGCGGGTGGATAGGCGAATGGCCGGGTTCTGTCAACCGATTGAGCGCCAAGAAGGACTTCAGAAATTGCTGGAATGGGCCGGGCAGGCCGTTAGGCATTGCGCCCAGGACACCGGGCACCGGCCGCTGTCGTCGTCGGACAGGCACTGATAGTAGGCCTTGTCGCAGGCGGTCCGGCAATCGGCCCCGCCCAGGGTCTCATCGCCGATGGAGCGGTCAAGGCGCTTGGCCGTGTCGGTGTCGGGCAGCGCAAGCTCCGGATCGGGCGGCAAGGTTGCAGACGGTGCGGGCGTCTGGCGCGCGTTGGCGTTGGCGGGGGCGACCGTCTGGGCGCGGGTGCTCGCCGCCAGCAGCGCGCTGAGCGCGCCCGCGATCACCAGACCTTTCAGCCAACCCTTCATGGCGGCCAAGCCTAGGGTGTTTCGCGCACGCGGTCGATCAGGGCCATGGCGGCGGCCGGCGCGCGCACCTTGCCCTTATGGATGACGTAGGCGAATACGTCGCGGGGCGCCTTTGGCGGAGTGTGCGCCATGTCGGCGCGGGGTAGGTCCAGGGGCTGGCCGCCCGTCGCCCAGGTCTCCAAGCGCCTCGCCCAGGCGTCCAAGGCCGGATCCGGATAGGCGGTCTCTATGTCATCGGAGCCCTTCTGCAGGCGCGCATAGACGAAATCGGACGTCACATCCGCGAGCTCCGGATAGGTCTGGTGCTCCGAATAGACCAGGCCGATGTTCCGCTCGCGCAGCAGGGCGATGAAGTCGGGCGCGCGGAAACTGTCGTGGCGCACTTCCACCACATGGCGCAGGGCCCGCCCGCCGGCGCGCTGGGGCAGATGGTCAAGAAAGGCGGCGAAATCGTCTTTGTCGAATTTCTTGGCGGGCGCGAACTGCCACAGCAGCGGACCGAGGCGATCCTCCAGCTCCAGCACGCCCTGGTCGATGAAGCGGTCGATGGACTCCTTGGCCTCGGCCAGGACCTTGCGATTGGTGGTGAAGCGAGAGCCCTTGACCGAGAATACGAAGCCTTCCGGCGTGGAGTCCCGCCACTTGCGAAAGGTCTGCGGGGACTGGCTGCCGTAGTAGGTCCCATTGATCTCTATCGAGGTCAGATGACGGCTGGCGTACTCCAGCTCCTTGGCCTGGGCCAGGCCGGGCGGATAGAATACTCCGCGCCAGGGCTCGAAGGTCCAGCCGCCTATGCCGACGCGTATGGCCCCGCTCATGGTCCGCTCTCCGCCCGAATTGTCGTTGCGCCGCTCCGCGAGTTCCAGGCCCTATTCTATCAAGCGTTGGCGGCTGGCAAGGCGCCTGCTCGGCGCGTTGCCCTGTCCGGTCGGGTTCGCCGTGGATCAGGTCCCGTGGGGCGGCGCGAACCACAATGTACGCCCGCTCCGGTTTGTGGCTTGTTGTGGGCTGGAGAATCACGCCGCGCCGACGGCTGATCGCATCGCATGGGAGGAGCCGCATGATCCGCAATCGGCGAACGCGCATCGTTGCGACCTTGGGACCGGCCAGTTGCGCGCCGGAGATGATCCTGACGCTCGCGCGGGCCGGCGTGGACGTATTCCGCCTGAACTTCAGCCACGGTTCGCATGACGGCCATGCCGAGGCCTTCGCCAATGTCCGGGCCGCGGAGAAGGCGATCGACCGGCCTTTAGGCATTCTGGCCGACTTGCAGGGTCCCAAGCTGCGGCTGGGCCTGTTCGCCGATGGAGGCGTGAGCGTGGTCCCCGGCCAGGCCTTCCGCCTGGACATGGACCCCAAGCCCGGCGACGCCACGCGGGTGAGCATGCCCCATCCGGAGATATTCGCCGCCATGAAGCCTGGCGCCGATCTGTTGATCGACGACGGCAAGGTGCGGCTGGCCATCAAGGCCTGCGGCCGGGATTATTGCGAGGCCGAGGTCGTGTCCGGCGCACGCCTGTCGGATCGCAAGGGCGTGACGCTCAAGGGCGCGCTGCTGGCCATGCCGGCGCTCACGGAAAAGGATCGCAAGGACCTGGCCTTCGCCCTGAGGCTGGGCGTGGATTGGATCGCCCTGTCCTTCGTTCAGCGTCCCGAGGACGTGGCGGAGCTGCGCCGCTTGGTGGAGGGCAGGGCCGCTGTCCTGGCCAAGATCGAGAAGCGCTCGGCCCTGGAGCAGCTCGAGCCGATCCTCGACCTGTGCGACGGGTTGATGGTGGCGCGCGGCGACTTGGGCGTGGAGATGGACCCCGAGGATGTGCCCGTGGCGCAGAAGGCGATCCTTCGGGCCGCCCGTCGGCGCGGCATCCCCGTGATCGTCGCCACCCAGATGCTGGAATCGATGACCGCCTCGCCCACGCCCACCCGAGCCGAAGCGAGCGATGTGGCCAATGCGGTCTACGAGGGCGCCGACGCCCTGATGCTGTCCGCCGAGTCCGCCTCCGGGGATTATCCGCTGGAGGCGGTGTCCATGATGAACCGCATTATGGAGCGGGTGGAGCGCGATCCCCTGTGGCCCGAACTGATCAAGGCCGAGCACGGCGCCGCGGACGATCTTGACGCCGACATCCTGGTGGCGGCGGCCCGGCGTGCGGCCGACACCAAAACCATCAACTGTCTGGTGGCCTATACCGCCACGGGGGGCACGGCGCAGCGCATGGCGCGCGAGCGGCCTCTGCAGCCGGTCTTGGCGCTTACCCCTGATCCGGCGGTGGCCCATCGCCTGACCCTGACCTGGGGCCTTGAGGCGCGGGTCGCCAAGGAGCCAGACAACCTCGACGCGGTCACCAAGGCGGCGGTCGATATGGCGGTCCGCCTGGGCATGGCGCAGCCTGGCGGGCGCATATTGATTGTGGGCGGCACGCCGTTCGGATCGCACGGCGCAGCCAATCTGCTGCGCATGGCCCATGCGCCCCTCAGGGTCCGTCGCCCGGCTGGATCCAGAGCCGGATGACTTAGCTAAACCCGAACCCGCGCTAGAATCGGGTGCGGCCGGCGCGCACCCGCTCGGCGGGCGCCTTCAGCAGGCTGGCGGCGTTGGCGGCCTGTCCGCGCGAGACGATCAGCACCCCGTCGCCCGCCTCGATCTTCTCGCTCGCCGCCGGCCGGGTGAGGGTGTCGCCTGAGCGGCGGTCAAGCTGGACGATGAAGAATCCCCCCTTGGCGCGGGTTTCCAAATCGCCGACGGTGACGCCCACCGCCCCGGCGTTGTCGGGCACCACGATCAGCTCAAGCTCCAGGCCCAGGTCGCGCAGGGTTTTGTCGAAGTCGCGCATGCGGTCGGAGCCGCGGATGAAGCGGGCGGTTTCCGGATAGAGGATCATCTCGGCCATGCGTTCGGCGCCGATGTGGGTGGGCAGCACCACCTTGTCGGCTCCGGCATAGATCAGCTTGCTTTCGGTGGTGGGAACCTCGCCACGGGCGATGATCTGGATCTTGGGGTTCAGGCTGCGGGCGCTGAGGGTGACGAAGACGTTGACGGAATCGTCCGGCAGGACGGTAGCCAGGATGCGCGCGCGATCTATGCCGGCGGTCTTGAGCGCGGCCTCGTCCGCGGCGTCGGCCTGCAGACACAGGTAGCCCAGCGCCTCGGCCTGGGCGATGCGGCCCTCGTTGCGCTCCAGGATCATGAAGGCCGCGCCGCCGTCCTTCAGTTCCTTGGCCAGCATGACCCCGATGCGGCCGAAGCCGCAGATGATCACATGGTCTTTCAGCTTTTCGAGTTCCGAGGTCACGCGCTTGGTCCCCAGGAGTTGAGTAATCTGACCAACGGTGAAGACCTGCACCAGGGCGCCGGTCAAGAAGATCATGCCGGTGCAGCCGAATACGATGGTGGAGACGGTCAGAACGTGCAGCGCCGGGGTATTGATGGGCCGGATTTCCTGATAGCCCACGGTGTAAACCGTCAGGATCACCATGTAGAAAGCGTCCGTGAAGCTCCAGCCATTGGCCATGTAGCCGATGGTCGAGACCACGATTATCGCCAGCATGAAGACGATGACCGCAGTCAGGTTGCGCAGGGGCGAGCCGAACAGACCGTGCACGTTCCTATTCATGACGGCGAAGCTGACCCAGGCCGGACCGGGCGCCTAGGGCTTTGATGCTTGGCGGCTGGCTTTGCCTAAAATCCTGGCCCCAGAGCACGATGGGTTTGAATATGTAGAGCCGGATTCAGACTTCCAGAGAAGTCATCCGGCCCTAACGCACAACGGTGACCGGATCGGCCGGCGCGGGCGGCCGCGCCACAAGACGCACGCCCTTGAGGAACAGTTTGAGCGCTTCCCAGTGAATGGCGGCCACCACCATCAGGGTCATGAGCGGATGGGCCAGAACGGTCTTCAACAGGCTCGCATCGCTGAGTTCGCGGCGACGACCGGCGAAATTGGCCGCGATCATCAGTCCCTCGGCGTCGGCGGCGTGGATGACGAGGCGCGTGTCCTGCGCCGGCGGGACGACGCGGAAGCGATAAGTCATGTCCATGCCCAGGAAGGGTGAGACAAAGAGCTGCTTCTCGCAGCCCTGCTCGATCGCCGGCGCCGCCAGATCGCCCTGCGCCAAAGCCGGGACCGGGATCAGATAGGCGTGCCTTTGTCCGAAGGTGTTGTTCACCTCGTAGCGGATAGCGGCCAGGCGGCCGTCCGCCGAATGGCAGAAATAGACGCTGATCGGATTGAACACGAAGCCCAACATGCGCGGCATGCACAACAGACGGATCGCGCCGTCTGCCGGCAGGCCGGCGCCGGTAAGCTCCGCCTGGATGCGCCCCTTCAGACTGTCGTGCGAGCCGTCGGCGTGGTCGCTTTCGAAGAAGCTAAGCAGACCCGGGCGATTGACCTTGAACAGGAATAGGCTCCGGTTCAGCTGGTCTAGTTCGTCCAGGTCCAGCAGCAGCATGAAGATGCGGTAGCGCAGGGCGTGTCGGCGCGGGCGCAGCCGCACATGGCTGACAACGCCGGCGTAAAGGCCCGATGCGAAAGGCCCGTTCACGCAGCGGCCTCGACGGGGCGAGGCTCGCGCGGCGCCAGATGGATGCGGGCGGACTCGCCCTCGACCGTCCACGGACGGCGCGCCCCACCCAGCGCCTCGGCCACGGCCAGGCCAGCCTGCAGTCCGTCCTCATGGAAGCCCGCGCCGAAATAGGCTCCGCAGAACCAGGTGCGATCACGCCCCTGCAGGCTCCACAGCCGCCTCTGGGCCGCCATGGCCGCGGCGTCGAACAGGGGATGCTCGTAGATTTCGCTGCGGATCAAGGTTCCGGCCCGCGGCGGGCGAATCGGATTGAGCGTGACGAAGCGCGGCCGCTCCTCGGGCACGCCCTGCAGGCGGTTCATCCAGTAGGTGACGCACAGTCGCCGGTGGTCGTCGCCTGCACTTTGGTCATCGCCGATGTAGTTCCAGCTGGACCAGACCGGGCGTCGGCGCGGCATGAGGGTCTCGTCGCTGTGCAGCACCGCGTGGTTGCGCGTATAGCGGAATGCGCCCAGCAGGGCCTGTTCCTCAGCGCTGGGGTCCTCCAGCATGCGCAGGGCCTGGTCGGCATGGGCGCCGATCACCGCGTGATCGAACATCTGCGCGTGGCCATGAGCGTCTGTCACCAGCACGCCGTGGGGCAGTCGCCGGACGGAGCGGACCGGACAATTCAGCCGCACGCGGTCGGCATAGGCCGCGGTGAGCTTTTTCACATAGCTGCGGCTGCCGCCCGCCACGGTGCGCCAGATCGGCCGGCCGACGATCTTGAGCAGGCCATGGTTCTGGCAGAAGCGGATGAAGGCCTCGGCCGGATAGTCGCGGATCGCCTCGATGGGCGCAGACCAGATGGCGGCGGCCTGGGGTAGCAGGTGGTCGTCTTGAAATGCCGCCCCGAACCCGTGCTCGCCCAGGTAGTCGCCCAGGCTGATGGCGCTGTTGTCCAGGGCGCAGACATGGGTCTGGGCGAGGCGATAGAAGCGCACAAGATCGCCAAGCATGGACCAGAAGCGCGGGCGCAGCAGGTTGCTGGGTTGGGCGAACCAGCTCTTGAGGTCGGCGCCTCCGTACTCCAGCCGTCCGCCGTCGAGCGAAACGGCGAAAGACATGTCCGAGCTTCGGGTCTCCACGCCCAGGGTGCGCAATAGGGCTGTCAGATTGGGATAGGCTGGCTCGTTGTAGACGATGAAGCCCATGTCTATGGCGTCGGCCGCTTCGCCTTCGCCGCGAGGCGCGTCGACGGTGTGGCTGTGGCCGCCCAGCCTATCCTCACCCTCATAGACGGTGACCTCGTGCTCCTGGCTCAAAAGCCAGGCGGCGGACATGCCGGCTATGCCCGCGCCGATCACGGCGATTTTGAGCGGCGCCTCGGCGGGATTTTGTTTCATCGTTCAGCCGGCCCTTGGTGTCGACGAGGCGCGCCTCGCCCCTTGTGATAGCCTGCATCTACGCGCCCGGCGTCGGGCCGGATCACAGGCGGCGCAGCGGCGCGGCGGTGATCCGGCGGCGACCGCGCCGCGTATTGGGTGTCATGAATGCGACCCAGCGACCGATATGGAGCGAAGAGGCGATGGACGGGGCCGCATTCGGCGCCCTTCCCGCCGCTCGCGCCGCCGCGCCGCCGCCGCTGTTCCTATCCCAGCCGATGAGTGCAGCGGTGGAGCTCAACGACCAATCCGCAATCGCTCCGGCTGTCCTGATCGCGGCCATCGCCGAGCGGCGCTGCCGCGCCAGCTTCGCGGCCCTGTTCAATCACTTCGCGCCCAAGCTGAAGAGCTATCTGATCAAGCAGGGCTGTCGGCCTGAACAGGCTGAGGAGCTGGCCCAGGAAGCCCTGCTGGCGGTGTGGCGCAAGGCTGACTACTTCGATCCCGGCAAGGCCGGCGCCTCGACCTGGATCTTCACCATCGCCCGCAACCTGCGCATCGACGCCCTGCGACGGGAGCGCCGCCCGGACGATCTGATCGACGACCCTCTGTTTCAGCCGCAGGAGAGTCCGTCCGCCGAATCGGCGCTGGCGACGGCGCAAGGCGAGTTGCGCCTGCGCGAGGCCCTCAAGACCTTGCCGGCGGACCAGGCCCAGGTCGTCCGGATGTCCTTCTTCTCCGACAAGCCCCACTCGGAGATATCGCTGCAACTCGGCGTACCCCTCGGCACGGTCAAGTCGCGTCTTCGGCTGGCCATGGCCCGCCTGCGCGCCGCCCTGGAAGACCGGCCGTGAGCATCCATCATCACCCCTCCGAATCTGTTCTAACCGCCTACGCCTCCGGCGCCCTGGCCGACGGCCCGAGCCTGGCCTGCGCCATCCACCTGGACGCGTGCGCGCAATGCCGGGCCGCCGTTGCGGCGATGGAGGCGGTGGGCGGCGTCCTGCTCGATGAATTGTCGGACGCTCCGCTAGATGCTCAGGCCCTGGACCTGATGCTGGCGCGCATTGAAAGGCCCCCGCCGTCGCCCGTGCGGCGGCGCGCGGCGCCGGATCCTCGCGCTTTCACCAACGGCCTGCCGCGCGCGCTGAAGGAGCGCAGGATCGGGCCCCGGCGCTTCGTCTTGCCGGGCATGTGGGTGGCGCAGGTCCGCTCCAATGCTCCGGATCGCTGGCGCACCTATCTGCTGCACGCGGGCCAGGGACAGCGCCTTTTGGAGCACGATCACCGCGGGCCGGAAATGACCGTGATCCTGTCTGGCGCCTTTCGCGACGCCCTGGGCGTCTATCGCGCGGGCGACTTTGTGGAGGCCAACGCAGGCGGCTCCCATCGGCCAGCGGTGGAGGGCGATGAAGCCTGCCTATGCCTGATTTCCGCGGAGGGCGGGGTCAAGGTCGAGGGCCTAGCCCGTCTGTTGCAGCCGTACCTGCAGGTCTAGGCATGGGGGAGCGTCCATGATCGTTGCGCGCGTGTTTCTGCCTCCGTTCGCTCGATGGATCTGGCCATGAGCAAGACCGCACTCGATCCCGCAGACCAGGCCGCGCTGCGGCGCACGCCGCCCGTGTTTCGCGCCGCCGCGGGGGTTCTGGCGCGCAACTGGGGCTTCGGCGCCCTCGATCTGGTCCTGCCTTCGGGCCAGGCCGTCCGTTTTCAGGGCGGGCAGCCTGGGCCTGAGGCCCGCCTGTCGGTGAAGGATTTTAGCTTCATGCGGCGGGTGTTCGCCTCCGGCGCCATCGGTTTCGCCGAAGGCTACATGGCCGGCGAGTGGGACACGCCCGACCTGCCGGGCCTGCTGGAGGTTCTGTCGCTCAATTTCGATCGCCTGCAGGCGCTGGTCGACGGCAAGCCCTTGATGCGGTTGGTCAACGGCGTACTGCATCTGATGCGGCGCAACACGCGCGCTGGGTCACGGCGCAATATTCATGCGCACTACGACCTGGGCGAGGCCTTCTATGGCGCCTGGCTGGACCCCAGCATGACCTATTCCTCGGCGGTGTTTTCGCAGCCGGGCGCTTCGCTGCAGACCGCTCAGGAGGCCAAGTACGCGGCGATTGCCCGCTCCATCGACATCCGGCCCGATCACCGCGTGCTGGAGATCGGCTGCGGCTGGGGCGGTTTTGCCGAGCATGTGGCCGGAAAGGTCGGCGCGCGCTTCACTGGCGTGACCATTTCCAAAGCCCAGCATGACTACGCCAAAAAACGCATGTTCGAACAGGGCTTGGCCGACCGGGCTGACATCCTGCTGACCGACTACCGCGATGTGCAGGGCCGCTTCGACCGGGTCGTCTCCATCGAGATGTTCGAGGCGGTGGGCGAGGCCTATTGGCCGGCCTATTTCGCCAAGGTGGCCGAGGTGCTGGCGCCGGGCGGCCGGGCGGGCCTGCAGATCATCACCATCAAGGACGAGCTGTTCGGTCATTACCGGCGCCACACCGACTTCATCCAGAAGTACGTGTTCCCCGGCGGCATGCTGCCCTCCGAATCCCGGCTGATGCAGGAGGTCGCCGGCGCGGGCCTCACCTGGCAGTCGGTGGCGCGCTACGGCGAGGACTACGCCCACACCCTGTCGCACTGGGCCAGCCGCTTCCAGGCCGCTTGGCGCGCCATCACCGAACTGGGCTTCGACGAGCGCTTCCGTCGGCTGTGGCTGTTCTACCTCGGCTATTGCGAAGCGGGCTTCCGCACCGGCCGCACCGACGTGATCCAGGTGAGCCTGGCGAAGGGGTGACGAGCGGCCGGCGCCATTGGGCGCCGGCATGCGATGAAACCCTTGGCGACGAGCCCTAGTGGATCGAATCTGACGCTTGGAACCGCCGCTGGCGCCCCTAAGGCGGACTAAGCGGGGCCGCGCTTCCGCCCGGAAGCGGACCTCGCCAGAGTCGCGGAAGGG
>PLRV01000082.1 GCA_003164925.1 Caulobacteraceae bacterium | reverse complement strand
CTACTTTTGCTCCGCCGCGTACAGGGCTCAGTTCATTCCCGAAATCCTGGCGGCGGCCGAGGCGGCCGACGTGTTCGTGGAGAGGGTGATCGTTACCCTGCGGCGGTCTTGAACCGCCGTTTCATTTCCACATGCCGACCTAGCGGCGCCTGGCGTGGACCTCAAGGGCATGGTCAACCAGCAGCGCGATCGCCTCGAGCTCATCAGCGTTGCCAAGGTCATTTAGATCGCTCAACGAAAGCACAGCATTCAGTCCCGCCATCGAGGGGCGTCTTGCCTTCAGCCGGCCGGCGGCGTGGGCGGCTTCCCGACAAGTTCGGCCAGAAAGGCGGTGAACGGGCCAATGTCCTGCTCAACGCTCGCCGCCTCCAGCGCGGCCAGGTATCGGGCGCGCGCCTGGACCGGGATGACGGTCCAAGGATAGCCTGCGGCGGCCATCATCACGTTCATCAAGAACCGGCCGGTGCGGCCATTGCCGTCGTAGTAAGGGTGGATGTAGACGAAAATGAAGTGGCCGAGCACGACGCGCACAGCGGGATCGGGCTCTTCACCGAGCAGCTCAAACAGGGTCGGCATGGCGTCGCGCACGGCGTCCGCGTTCAGCGGGACATGGCGCGATCCGCGGATGTAGACAGGACCGTTGCGGTAGCCGGCCAGATTTTCGGGCTTCAGCAGACCAACCGCGACGCTCGGCGCGAACAGCTCGCGATACCATGCCCCATGATCGTAGTCCGCGACTTCGCCGGGATTCTGACCGGACAGGACCTTCGAGACGCTGGCCTTCACCGCCTGGAAGGCTTGCCAATAGCCGCGGGCGGCCAAAGCGTTGCGATGCTCGCGATCACCGTCATCGTCATCTGGATTCCAGGTTCCGCTGCGCACCCGTTCGATCAGCTTGGAGCTGACCTGATACCCTTCAATCGACAGGGAATGGTATGCGTCGGTGACGTAGATATCGTCGACCCGGCGCAGATAGGCGTCCATATCGTTGACGGGGTGCGGAGGGGCTGGAAAGCGCCCGACGATCGCTTCGCGCATGGTCGCCCAAAGCAGGCGCAGACGGTGGACGTAGGGCGAGCGCTCCCGTCGGTAGGGAATGCGCGCCACCCGATCCTTGAAGGGATCGGTTTCGCGCACATTATAGTCGGCCGCCCGCATGCCGGCGAGGATCTCGTCGGCCTCGCGCTCACGGCCGATGTTGCGGAAGGCGCCCGCCACACGACCCGCGACGACGGTGTGGCCACCTTTCAGCAGTCGGGCCAGCAGGTCGGACGCGTCGCGTTGCATGGACAGGATGGTGCGAGCCTCGGTGGGGTAAAGCTCGAAAAAGGAGGGCTGGGCAGCGACCAGGGCCGCTTCGGGCTTAAACAACCGAAGGCCGTTCAACCGCGTCGTATCCGCCGCGTCCGGCAAGGCGTGGGCGCCCTCATACAGCGAGGTTCCGTAAAGGAATTGGGTGACCTGGTTGTGGGCGCCCTTGGCCCGGACAAGCAGTTGACGCGGAACCGTGGTGTTGCCGGCCAACAGCACGATGGACTGCTCAGGAGTCAGCGACCAATCCGAGCCAAACCGTTCGGTCAGGTAGTCTCGGCAAAAGTCCCAGAAGGAGGCGTACCACGCGGTGCTTTCGCCCTCCCCCGCTCCGGGCCGGGCTTGGATGTACCACCCCCTCAACACCTCCTGCAGGAACCCATGTTTGAGCAGCAGCTCGCGCACGGTCCGCGTGATATCCCGAGATCGGATGGCTACGCGGCCCGTAGCCTGCACCGCCTTCAGGCTTTCAAGCGCTGCTGCGAGCTTTGCATTGGGCGGCGGCATTGTGTGGCGCTTCCTGCTTCAAGGTGCGCTTGTAGCACGAAGAGTGTTTTGCGCTGCACTACAAAGCGTTTTTCGAGTTGTGCGACCAGGAGTTTTTAATGTTGCGCGGAAAAGCGTTTTTAGTGTTCCACCAAAAAGTGTTTTTGCCGCTTAGCTGGAAACGATGGCTTGCCGAGCCGCGCGGACCGCTCGCCAATCGCTCGGCGACCCCTCCACCAGGGCGTCGATCCAACGGCCTTCCACTTCCGCCTCGAGGTGTCGGCTCAAGCCCCCAACGCTCCGGCCGAAATATCGCTCGTACATGAGGCCCCTTGGGCGCACTGGCGTGTTCGCCTTGGGCGACGAACCAAGCCGCCATGCGGCGCGACGCAGGCGAAAGAGATGCTGGCGGCCAGGATGAGCGCAAACATGGCGACGCCTTCAATGCGCGACCTGGTCCGGGTCGTCGTCCAAATCGCACGCCGCCATGGACCAGATTGCGGCTAGATGCCTGGCCTTTTCGGCATCTGAAGCCACGAGCCCCTGCTCGGCCTGGTCTCTGATGGACTTCAAGCTGCCCGTCATGCGGATTTCCATGGGGCTGGTTTCAGCGTTTTGCCCGAACGCCGCGGCGGCCTGCAGCCATGCCTGGCGCTTCAGCTCGGTCTCGCGCTGCTGAGCGCGCTGGGCTCTGGCAACGACGGCCGCCGACGGCGGCCCCATCAGTTTTACTGCGCCGTGGACGCTATAGAGCCCGCCGGTCAGGCTTACGACAGACGACAGGATCATAACGGCCATGGGGTGATCGGCATGGGCGCCCGCGACGAACAGCGCCGTGACGGCTCCTCCCACGGCGACCGCCACGGCCGCTGGAATGATATCCCACTTCAGATCTAGGGCTTCAGATTGGAGAGACATAGCCGGTAAGCCTTATCAGTGGATCGCGCAGGGCCCCGGAGCCAGCTGCCCCGAACCCAGATCGAAGGACGTGCGCTGTTCAACCTTCCGCTTCATTCGGTGCGCTGTCGCCAGGCCCAAAAAAGCCAAGGCGCCCACCCAGCCGAGACCGTTCAGGACGATGAAGTTCATGGCGACGGGCCCCGCGTCGAACGCCTGGAGCATGCGCCCCACCCCGCCGAAAACCATCGCCGCCGCAGCCGAAAGCTGAACCAGGCCCAGCCATCGGCGCGTGCCCTGGTCCGTCTCAGCGTGGGAGCAAATGGCCATTCCCACAGTCAAGACGACATCACCAGCGGCGAGACCGATCGCGCCGCCATCATGGGGACGGTCCGCCCACGACAATCCGACCACAATGCACCAAGAGATAAAGATCGTTCCGGCCATCCGCTGCTCAGGCCGGCCGCCCTTCCATCCCACAAACCCGGCAACGCTACACACCGTCGCCAACCACACCCAATCGAACATAAAGCCCCGCGCTCCAACAAGCCGGCCGTGTACCCTTTAAGCGCGTACAATTTAAAACAGCGTCCTTAGGGGTGCATGTCCATCCAAAATTTTCCGATCCATTCTGACCGAATCATTCTCGTCCATAATTTAATTTATGAAAAGGACCGCCCGTGAAAAAGACCGCCGTAAACTAGGTTTTTCCATCATATTGTTAGCCCTTCCATACCCTCATTCTGCCCTTGGAATCCCGACCTAATAAGGCCCTACTTGTTCCGTTCATAAATTGAGTTTATGACTAGCGCTACACCACGGAATAACGGCCATTAAATGTGGTTTTCCATCATGTCGAGAACCGGCGCCCAGGGGGTGAATATCGGATCGCAGCGTCACCCTACAGGGGCGCGCCGATGAACCCGATCGCCGCCAACGACCCCCCGGCCGACGAGCCCGAGTACCCGTATGGCGCGCAGCCGCAAACCGCATTCGCCTATCGCGCGTCCTTGCCGGACAATGTCCTCTTAAGGATGCGGGACCGCGCCCTCACGAGCGGTCAGGACATCAACGCGCTCTATCAAAACGCGCTGGACGTCTTCGCCCGCAACCTCACCTGTGGCGTGCGCATGCCACTGTCGGCGACCGGCTCCGCCAACTTAGGCGTCCTTATTCAGCTGCCTGAAGAGCGGAGAGGTTGGCTCCGCCGCTTGGCTTTGCGCCTCAGCTTGTCCGAAGGCGACGTCGTCGCGGCGGCGGCCGAATGGTGGCTGGGCGGCGGTGTTGTTCCCAGACCCTCGACCATTGCCGAACGTCCTTCCCACCCATCGTCCACTCATGATCCGCCGAGCTGACCACTAAGCGGCCCGGCCGGCTCTGCCAGGAGCCTGCCGGGCCTAACCAAAGCACTCACTCCCTCGCAGCGATTACGAAGAAAGCCTCATGGTATGGCTGGCGCCATCATAACCCGGTACGGACCGCGTAGTCACCAGCGCGCCATCCAATTGGCTTGCGCCGCATCCATGCTGGTCGGCGTCGCGTCGTGCTGGGCCCAAGAGCCCTACGCCGGGACGGCCCTTCCTCCGTGCCCGGTCTATCCGGCCGGGATGGCGCCAGCGATAGGCCCCTCCAACTGCACGCCGATCCCCTCTGCCTTGTGGGGCTATACCGCCCTGGGTTCCGACATCGTCGCCCAGGGCGGACAGGCCAGCGCCTCCGCGCCGCCGCCGCCCAAGGAACTCCAACCCGCCAAGAGCCCAGCGCCACAAGCCGCACCCGCCCCGTCTGTCGCTCAGAGCGGCCGGACGGGACCCGCCGCGCCGCCACAGTCGCGGCTTGCCGACGTTCAGTCCGCCAAGCCGCCAGGGCCGCCAGCCGCGATATTCGTGTCTGTCGCCCAACCTGCGCCGGCGGCGCCGACCTCGCCGCCACGGTCGCCGCCCGACGACCTGCGCGCCGCTAAGCCGCCCGAGGCGCCGGCCGCTATCACCCTGCGCACGCCTGGAGCGATCACCCTCGATCAGCTCGCCGCGATTCTCGGACCGACCTCAAAGCGGACCATCATATTCACCCTGACGGCCGCCGACGAATACAAGAGGACGGACCTCACGCACCGCGTGAGCCTCACCTGGACCGGCTCTCTTCAGGCGTTGGTCGACCAGCTGGCGGAGATCTACGGCTTGAACGTGGCCGTCGACGACACCGCCATCCGCTTCAGCAGCCGCGTCGGCGACCCCGCCAGCAGCTCCTCGACATCCCATACAGCCTCAGAGCGCTCATGATCCTTGCCCTCGCTGCCGTTGCGGTCGTGTCCGCCGCTCCTCCTCCCGTCGCTGCTGCCAGCCCTCCGGCCGCTGTCGTGCAGTCCATCCAGGAACAATGGACGGCGAACCAGGACGCATCGCTTGGCGCCACCCTAACGGGTTGGGCTCAGCGCGCCGGTTGGACGGTCGTGTGGGAAACCGATGACGATTTCCGGCTGGCGGCCGGCGCGATCCTGGTGGGCGATTTCCCCACAGCAGCCGCTCATCTGGTCGAGTCCTTCAGCCAGGCCCGTCCCCGCCTGCACGCCATCTTCTACGCCGGCAACAGGGTCCTGCGAGTTTGGACCGAAAGGAACGAGCCTTGAAACCCGCCATCTCCCTGCGCCTCGCCCTGCTTGTCGCCGCGACGAGCCTGGCCGGGTGCGCCGCCACCCAACACGCCGTCCGCTCCATCGACAAGGCGGACCTGGCGGCTGAAAACGCCGTGACCGCGCCGCCAAAGGCCGACGACTCCCTAGGCAATCCCGCCGTGGCTCATGTCGACTCGATGTACTTCGGCCAGTCCGTTTACCAGCGGCGCAGGGGCCAGGACTTCCCGCCTCGTGTGGACCACGTTCTGGTGCGCAGCCCCGGCGAAGTGGATTTGCGTGGATTCGCGAGCCTAATCACCAAGGCCTCGGGCATCCCCGTCGCGCTGAACATCGCCAAGGCTGCCAACCAGGCGAATGCCTCAGCCGGCAGCACCGGGGGCGTCCCTGGACTGACCACCCAGCCGGGCCTGAACGGCCCATTCACCGGGGCCGCGGCGCAGACCATGATGACCCAGGGGCAAACCCCCAAGGCGCCCACCATGACCGTCCTTTGGGATGGACCCCTGGCTGCCTTGCTCGATCTGGGCGCCGCGCGCTTCGGCGTCGATTGGGAATACCGCGACGGCGTGATCCAGATCTCGGACGAACGGACGCAGACGTTCGTCATCCACGCCTTACCCACCACCACAAGCCTGGACTCCGAACTCACGACAACTGCCGGGGGATCGGGCGGGGGCAGCAGCAGCGGCGGGTCCGCCGGCTCGGGCAGTTCGACAAGTGGCGCCGCCACACTCGGCGCCACGCAAAAGGCCTCGCTCGACGTGTGGAGCGAGATCAAGACCGCGCTGGGCGTGATTGTCGGCGACCGGGGCCGGTTTGCCGTCACGCCGTCCAACGGCACCGTAACTGTGACCGCTCCTCCTGCTGTCCTGACCGAGGTGGCCACCTTCGTCCGTGAGCAGAACGCCATTCTCACGCGTCAGGTGTTCGTGCGCGTCAGGGTCTATCAGGTGGACACGGCCGACAGCGACGACGCGGCCCTTTCCTTCAATGCCGCCTTCCAGAACGCCGCCAAGAGCTATGGCCTGTCGTTCGTGTCCCCCGGCGCCGCCCCCACCAGCGCCGTCGGCTCCTTCACCGCGACCGTCCTCGGCGGCCAGTTCAGTGGCTCAAGCGCGGTCGCCCAGGCTCTGTCGGCAACCACCAAGACCACGCTGATCACCGAACTCAACCTGTCGGCCCTCAATAACCGGCCCGTCAGCCAGCAAAGCGTCCGCTCCACGACCTATATCGCCCAGACCGCCGTCACCAACGGCCAATACACCAGCACCACCCAGGTCACGCCGGGGAACCTGACGACCGGGTTCACTGTCTCGCTCCTGCCCCGCATCATCAGCGGGGACCGCATCCTGATGGATTACTCCATCAACCTCTCAAGCCTGGTGAGCCTCGTCAGCCAAACATCAGGCGGCCAGACGATCCAACTGCCGACGACCGATTCAGACCAAGGCATGCAGGAGACCGAGCTGCGCTCCGGCCAGGTCCTGATGCTCAATGGCTATATCTCCGACAGCGCAGCGGACGCCCGCCAGGGCACGGGCGACCCCGGCAACTTCCTCCTTGGCGGGACGCGCAGCGCCTCGACCGACAGGAAGCGCATCATCGTCACGATGGAGCCGGTGATCACCGCCGGCGGTGACTCTTGAGCGAGGGCGCCACCCATCTATTGGACGACGGCCGCACCATTGTCGCGGGCCTCGTGTGGGCCGTCGCGCCGCAAGGCTTCGGCCCAGCGCAAGCCCGGCTGACTGGCCGCCCAGCCAAGGCCTCGGCCTACCTGTTGCGCGCCGAAGGCCGCAACCTCGCCCTCCTGCCCTCGCCCCTCGTGGCCTCCCAGGCCGTCGCCCTCGGCGACGTCCTCTGCCAGACCCTCGGTCCCAAGTGGTGCGGCGTCTTCATTCTTGACGACAAGCCCGTCTACCTGGCCGCCAACGAAGGCTGCATCCCGCCCGACGGCGATCAGGTCTACGCGGCCGAGTGGCCAGCGCGGGCCCGCCTGCGCGAAGAAGGCGGTCTTTACACGGAGGTCTACGCGCCGGCGGACTGGAACATAGAGGGCGCCCAAGACAGTGGCGCTGTCCTTGAACGCCTCGACTGGTCCAAAGCCGGCGCTTTCACGCCGCTCAAGACTGCCTCAAAGGTCAATACGCCCCCGCCGCTGCTGCTTGGCGCGCTTGCGCTCGCGGTCGCCTTCGCCGGCTACGAGATCTGGCATATCCGGCACGTCCAGGCCGAGCAGGCCGCCCTGGCCCGCAAGCCACAGCGGCCCATCGATCCTTGGCGGCTCAAGGCGCGGCCGGAAGCTGCCTCGGCCGCGTGCAACGCCGTGCGCAAGGATC
>PLRV01000049.1 GCA_003164925.1 Caulobacteraceae bacterium | reverse complement strand
TCACCATGCTGCTGACCGACCGCAACTTCGGCACCCACTTCTTCGATCCGGCCGGCGGCGGCGACCCGGCCATGTTCCAGCACCTGTTCTGGTTCTTCGGTCACCCGGAAGTGTACATCCTGATCCTGCCGGGCTTCGGCATCATCAGCCAGATCGTGTCGACCTTCTCCAAGAAGCCGGTATTCGGCTATCTGGCCATGGCCTACGCCATGGTGGCGATCGGTTTCGTCGGCTTCGTCGTGTGGGCCCACCACATGTACACCACCGGCATGACCGTGAACCTGCAGGCCTATTTCGTGGCCGCGACCATGATCATCGCGGTGCCCACCGGAGTGAAGGTGTTCTCCTGGATCGCCACCATGTGGGGCGGCTCCATCGAGTTCAAGACGCCCATGCTGTGGGCGATCGGCTTCATCTTCCTGTTCACCGTAGGCGGGGTGACAGGCGTGGTTCTGGCCAACGCCGGCATCGACTACTCATTGCACGATACCTACTACGTGGTGGCGCACTTCCATTATGTGCTGTCGCTGGGTGCGGTGTTCTCGGTGTTCGCTGGCTTCTACTATTGGTTCGAGAAGATGTGGGGGGTGAAGTACAACGAATTCCTCGGCGCCACGCACTTCTGGATCACCTTCGTCGGCGTCAATTTGATCTTCTTCCCGCAGCACTTTCTTGGCCTGCAGGGCATGCCCCGCCGCTATATCGACTATCCGATCGCGTTCGCCCTTTGGAACAAGGTCTCGTCATATGGCTACGCTGTGACTATGGCGGGCGTGGGCGTATTCCTGCTGGTGCTGATCGAGGCCGCTGTGCGCCGGCGCAAGGCTGAGGCCAATCCGTGGGGCGTGGGCGCCACCACCCTGGAGTGGACCTTGTCTTCGCCGCCGCCGTTCCATCAGTTCAGCGAACTGCCGGTGATCAAGGCCGACGCCCAACACTAAGGGCAAGGTTCTTTCTGTTGGGGAGCGTGGTTGCCGAAACAGCTTTCGGTGACCGCGCCCTCCGCCTATTTTCAGGCCCAGTGGATTTTCAGGCCCCGTGAACGACATGACCGATACCGCAGCCGCGCCCGCCACGGGCTCTGCTCCAGCCCGCTGGAACGACTACGTCGTGTTGCTCAAGCCCCGGGTCATGTCGCTGGTGGTCTTCACCGCCTTCACCGGCCTGATCTGCGCCCGCACCCCCATGAGCCCAACCCTCGCCTTTGTGGCGGTGCTGTGCATCGCGGTGGGCGCGGGCGCGGCCGGCGCCTTGAACATGTGGTACGATAGCGACATCGACGGCCTGATGCGGCGCACCCGCGCCCGGCCCATACCCATGGGCAAGGTGCAGGCGGCCGACGCCCTGGGCCTGGGCGTCGTGCTTTCCCTGCTGTCGGTGATGATGATGGGCTTGGCCGCCAACTGGCTGGCCGCGGGCCTGCTGGCCTTCACCATCCTTTTCTACGTGGTGATCTACACCATGTGGCTGAAGCGCTCCACGCCGCAGAACATCGTTATCGGCGGCGCCTCGGGCGCCCTGCCGCCGGTGATCGGCTGGGCCGCCGCCACGGGCCATGCGCCGCCTAACGCCTGGCTCCTGTTCCTGATCATCTTTCTATGGACGCCGCCGCACTCGTGGGCGTTGGCGCTCTACACGGCGGGCGACTACGCCAAGGCCGGCGTGCCGATGATGCCGGTGGCCAAGGGCGCGGCCTCCACCCGCCGCCAGATACTGCTCTACAGCCTGGCTTTCGTTCCGGTGGCCATCGCGCCGTCCTTCACGGGTTTGGGCGGCCCGCTTTATCTGGCGGTGTCGGGTCTGGGCGGGCTGATGTTCCTGTTGCTCGCCACGCGCCTGATGCGTAGCGGTTCGGGTGAGGCGGACGGGGCCCAAGACGGCCTTTACAGCGTCAAGGCCGGGTCGAAGGACGCGCGTAATCTGTTCGCCTTCTCGATCCTTTATCTAACGCTGTTGTTCGCTGCGCTGCTCGCCGAGCACGCCCTGGGGCTTGCGCCTCTGGTGCAAGGACTGAAGGGACTATCGTGAGCGATCCGTTGAACGAAGAACCGGAAGCGGCCAAGGCGCGCCGCCGCCGAAACCTGGTTTTGGGCCTGGCGCTGACCGCGTTCGCCATCCTGACCTTCGTCGTGACCATCGTCAGACTGGGTGGCCATGTCGCCGACCGGACCTTCTGAGGCCTATCGCCGAGGGATACGTCGCACCGCCGCCGTCTGCGTGGTGGTGCTGGTCTGCATGGTGGGCGCGGCGTTCGCCGCCGTGCCGCTCTACCGCATCTTCTGTCAGCAGACGGGCTACGACGGAGCCAGTCGCCGGGCCAAGGCGCGGCCGAGCGTGATTCTCGACAAGAGCGTAACCGTTCGTTTCGACGCCAATGTGCGTGATCTGCCGTGGGACTTCGCGCCAGACCAGGTGAGTCAGACCGTGAAGATCGGCGAAACCGGTCTGGCCTTCTTCCACGTCACCAATCGTAGCGACCAGCCCATCACCGGTCATGCGGCTTACAATGTGACGCCTCAGGGTACGGGGCTCTATTTCGAGAAGCTGCAATGCTTCTGCTTTACCGATCAAACGCTTCAGCCTGGGCAGCGCGCCGATTTCCCCGTCGTCTATTTCGTCGATCCGCGGTTCGCCAGCGACCCGAACACAAAAAACACGCCGCAGATCACCTTGTCCTACACCTTCTTTCGGGCCGCAAAAGCAGCGCCGGCGGCGGTAGGTGCGAATAAGACCACGACGCCTATTGGCGGATCGCCAAGGGCGGCGCTATAGGCTGGAGGGAAGATCGTTCGGTTCGGCCGCGACAGGCAGTTTGGGGGGAGGTAACGCAATGGCTCAAGCAGGCGTTAAACACGACTACCACCTGGTCAGCCCCAGTCCGTGGCCCCTTGTCGGCTCGATTGCCGCCTTCGTGCTGGCGGTGGGCGCCGTCACCTTCATGAAGGGGCTGTTCGGCCTGCCTAAAGGCACCTGGTGGCTGGCTGCTCTGGGCTTCGCCGGCGTGATCTACACCATGATCGGCTGGTGGATCGATGTGGTGAAGGAAGCCAACGAGGGCGATCACACCCCCGTGGTTTCCATAGGCCTGCGCTACGGCATGATCATGTTCATCGCTTCCGAAGTGATGTTCTTCGTCGCGTGGTTCTGGATCTTCTTCGAGATGGCGTTGTTCCATAATGTCCGCACCGCCTCGGCCATCGACGAGGTGCGTACGGCCTGGGCGACCTGGCCGCCCAAGGGCGTGGAGACGGTCTCCCCCTGGCACCTGCCGCTGGTGAACACCCTGACCCTGCTGCTGTCGGGCACCACCGTGACCTGGGCGCACCACGCCCTGCAGGAAGGCGACCGCAAGGGCGCCAAGATCGGCCTGATTCTGACCATCCTGTTGGGCGTGCTGTTCACCTCGATCCAGGGCTATGAGTATCACCACATCCTGACCGAGCAGCTTTTCTACTCCCCCGACGCGGTCAACTCGGGCCTGTACGGCTCGGCCTTCTTCATGGCCACCGGCTTCCATGGCTTCCACGTCATCATCGGCACCATCTTCCTGACGGTATGCCTGCTGCGCCTGCTGGGCGGCGGGTTCACGCCGCAGAAGCACTTCGGGTTCGAGGCGGCGGCCTGGTACTGGCACTTCGTCGACGTGGTGTGGCTGTTCCTGTTCGCCTTCATCTATGTGATCTTCGGCAAATGACATGAGCGCAGGCGTAAATCCGGTTCTCGCCGGCTTGGCCTGCCGTTGTCCCAGTTGTGGCAAGGGGCCGCTGTTCAGCGGTTTCCTCAAGGTGTCCGATCAGTGCAAGGTCTGCGGCCTGGACCTGAAGGTGGCCGATTCCGGCGATGGGCCGGCGGTGTTCATCATCCTTTTTGTAGGTTGCCTGATGGGCTTCGGCGCCTTGATCACCGAGATCGAGGTGCATCCTCCGGTATGGGTGCACATGATCATCTGGCTGCCTTTGACGGCGATCCTGTGCCTGGCGCTGCTGCGTCCGTTCAAGGGCGTGATGCTGGCCATGCAGTTCCACCACCGCGCCTCCGAGGCCGGCGGCGGGGACGTGCAATAGAGCCGTGATGTCTCCGCGATCCGCCGCCGTGCGCGGTCCCACCGTCCTGGGGACGGGACTTAGCCTGATTTGCCTGGCCGTTTTGATCAGCCTGGGCGTGTGGCAGTTGCATCGACTGCGGTGGAAGGAAGATCTGTTGACCCACATCGCGGCGCTCAAGAGCGAGCCGCCGCGGTCCTTGGCCCAGGTGCTGGCCAGTGGCGACACCCAGTTCGTGCGTGTGGCTTTCGCATGCCCCGACCTGATCGCCCGTCCTCGCCTTCGCCTTTATGGGGTGCAGGACGGCCAGACCGGCTATCGCCTGATGACCGCCTGTCCCATCGATGCGGGCGCCGCAGCGAGCGTTCTGGTCGATCTGGGCTTCGAGGCCCAGTCCCTGTCGGATCCCACCCCCCCGCCTTGCCTGAAGACTGTTGCGCCTCAGCGGCTGTCGGGGCTTGGCGTCGGCGTGCTGCGCCGTCCCGATCCGCGCTCTTTCATCACTCCGCCCAACCAGCCGGATCAAAATCTGTGGTTCTCACGCGATCTCGCCGCCATGGCCCGGACCCTGGGGGCGGGCCCACCGGCGGCGGCCTTCATCGAGCTGGAGCAGAGCCCCGGCGCGGGCTTGGTCGGCTGTCCCGTCGCCCATGCGCCCCTGCCGGCGGACCTGCCCAACAATCATCTGCAGTACGCCATCACCTGGTTCGGCCTTGCGGCGGCCCTGGTCGGCGTCTATGTCGCCATGCTCTTCCGCAAGCGGCCTGACTAAGATGCGTTATGTCTCCACCCGGGGCGAGGCCCCAGCGATCGGTTTCCTTGACGCGGTTCTGGCCGGTTTGGCGCCCGACGGGGGGCTGTACGTTCCCGAGGAATGGCCGACCTTCACCCCGGCCGAGATCGGGGCGTTCGACGGCAAGCCCTATGCCACCGTCGCCGCTGCGGTGATCGGCAAGTTCGCCGGCCAGGATGTGGAGCCAGACGAACTGCTGGAAATGTGTCAGGAGGCCTATTCCAGCTTTACCCATCCTTGTGTGACGCCGGTCAAGCAGCTCTATCCGGGCATCGCCTTGCTGGAGCTGTTCCATGGCCCGACCTTGGCCTTCAAGGACGTGGCCATGCAGATCCTGGCCCGGCTGTACGACAAGGCGCTCAAGGCCCAGGGACGGCGCATGACGATTGTGGCGGCCACCTCGGGCGATACCGGCGGGGCGGCGGTGGAAGCCTTCCGCGGCGCGTCCAATGCGCGCATGTTGGTGCTGTTTCCTGAAGGTCGCATCTCCGAAGTGCAGCGGCGCTTCATGACCACGGCCAGCGAGGCCAACGTGCGCACCGTCGCGGTGGCAGGATCGTTCGACGATTGCCAGAGCATCGTCAAAGCCATGTTCCAGGACCGGGCGCTGCGGCAAGCGGTCGACCTTTCGGGCGTCAACTCGATCAACTGGGCGCGGATCGCGGCCCAGGCGGTCTATTACTTCACCAGCGCTGCGGCCCTGGGCGCACCCCATCGCAAGGTTGGCTTCGTCGTGCCCACTGGCAATTTTGGCGATGCCTTCGCCGGCTTCGTCGCCCATAAGATGGGCCTGCCCATCGCGCGGATCGTGGCGGCCACCAACAGCAACGATATCGTGGCGCGGGCGCTGCAGTCGGGCCTTTACGCCCGTGGCGCGGTGCGGGCGACTCAGAGCCCGGCCATGGACATCCAGATCGCGTCTAATTTCGAGCGGCTATATTTCGAGGCCACGCGGCGCGAGGCTCTAGAGACGGCGCGGGCCTTCAACGCCTTCGCCCAGACCGGGTCTGTGGCGATCCCGCCCCAGGCGTTCGCCGCCATGTCCGAGCTGTTTGCCGGCGAATCGGTGGACGAGGGCGAGACCGGCCGCACCATTGTGGCGACCCTGAACGAGACCGGCGAACTGATCGATCCGCATACCGCGGTCGCCGTGGCGGCGGCCAAGCGGGTGCGGGCGCGGGGTAAACTGGGTTCCACGCCCTTGATCGCCTTGTCTACGGCCCACCCGGCCAAGTTTCCCGAGGCGGTCAAGGCGGCCAGCGGCATGGAGCCGGGCCTGCCGGCCGCCGCGGCCGGGATTGAGGGCAAACCTGAGCGCTTCGACCGGCTGCCTAACGATGCGGAGACGGTGACAGCCTATCTCAAGGCCTTCGCGGGAGCGGCGTGAGCGCCAAACTGCACCATCTGGCCGGCGGACTTAGGGTGGTGTGCGATCCCGTGTCCGATCTGGAGACTCTGGCGGTAAGCGTGGTCGCTGGAAACGGCGCTCGCTCGGAAACGCCCGAGCAATCGGGCTGGGCGCACCTTCTTGAGCATATGGTGTTCAAGGGCGCCGGAGCCCGCTCGGCCCGCCAACTGGCTGAAGCGGTGGAAGCCGAAGGCGGCCAGATCAACGCCGCTACAGGCTACGAGCGCACCAGCTTTCAGGTGCGGGCGCTGAAGGGCGGGATGCCCTTGGCCCTGGAGATTCTGTCCGACCTTGTGCAGCGCCCGACGCTCGATGCGGAAGAGTTGGAGCGGGAAAAGTCGGTGGTCGCCCAGGAAATCGCCGAGGCTGACGACGCGCCCGACGACCGGGTGTTCGAGATGGCTCAGGCCCAAGCCTTCGTCGGGCACGCTCTGGGACGCCCGATTCTGGGCCAGCCCCTGACAGTCAACGCCGCCGGGTCCGGGGCCCTCAGTGACTTTCGCGCCCGCCAGTACGCCCCCGCCCGCTTGGTGATCAGCGCCGCTGGCGCGGTGGACGAAGACGAACTTCTGGCGCTTGTGGAGCGCCGGTTCGAAGCCGGCTCCCTGCCTAAGTCAGAGCCCGAGCTCCATGCGCCGGCCAAGTTCACAAGCGGGCAGGGCGTCGAGGTCCGTCGGCTGGAGCAGGCGCACGTGGTCCTGCTCCTACCCGGCGTGGGTGTGCGCGATGAAGCCTATTTCGCCCAGCGACTGTTCGCCGAGGCGCTGGGCGGGGGCATGTCCTCGCGCCTGTTCCAGGAGGCGCGCGAGAAGCTAGGCTTGGCCTACGCCATTGACGCCTATGCCGAGAGTTACGAGGACGGTGGCGCGCTCGGCGTATACGCCGGCACGGCGGCCGGCGCAGCCAAGCGCACCGCGGAGGTCTGCGCGGCGCAATTGACGGCCCTGATCGATGGGGTCGGCGAGGACGAACTGAAGCGCTGCAAGGCCCAGTTGAAGGCGCACCTGTTCATGGCCCGCGAGTCGCCTCTGGCCAGGGCCGAGCAGGCGGCTGGCCAGGCGCTGATCTTTGATCGCCTGTTCAGCGCCGCCGAGATCGCGGCCGCCATCGACGCGGTCACGCCGCAAGATATCCGCCGCTATGGTGAACGCGTGATGGAGCCGGGACGCGTAGCGACGGCGGTGCTGGGCCCTAAGGCGGCGCTGGGCGCGGGAGAAACTTTCCGCAAGGCTCTGTTCGGATAGGGGCCCTTCTGTTGGGCGGTTTATCCGGGTTATCCTTGTGGCGGAGACTGTCATGGCCTTGCTCGACTGGATGACGCCCGAGAGTGGCCTGCGCCTGGACGGCGCCGGGGTTATCCTGCGCGCGCCGCGGACGCGCGACTTCGAGGCCTGGTCCAGCCTGAGGGCGTCGTCGAGGGCTTTCCTGCAGCCTTGGGAGCCGCTGTGGCCCGCCGATGATCTGGAGCGCGGCGCCTTTCGGCGCAGACTCGCCACCTATTCGCGTGAGATCGATGCGGGCTCGGCCTATCCCTTCTTCATCTTCGACGCCCGCGACGAGATGCTGACCGGCGCCATCACCTTGTCCAATATCCGGCGCGGCGTGGCCCAGAGCGGCACGGTCGGGTACTGGATCGGTCAGCCCTATGTGAACCACGGCCGGATGACGGCGGCCTTGCGCACCCTGGCGGACTTTGCCTTTCGAGGCCTGGGCCTGCACCGGCTGGAAGCGGCGTGCGTCCCGGACAACGGGGCGTCGCGGCGTGTTCTGACCAAGGCCGGCTTCGAGAACGAGGGACGCGCACGTGCTTATCTCAAAATTAACGGCGTATGGAGAGATCATCTCCTGTTTGGGATGATCAGTGACGCCGGGACAGGCCAAAGGCCGCTCGATCGCCTCTGATCGCCCGGGGGCAGCGCGCGGACCTCGCGGCGGCGCGCGGATTGGATCGAGTATGGACGTGCGTGAACAGGGCCGCAGGTCCGTCGTAATGCAGCGGGCTCACGATCGATTCGTCTGGGACACGACCGCCACCCTGGAATCCCTGGGCGCGGCCGGGGTCGTGCTGTGGATGTGGGATCCGGATAAGGACCGCGTGCGCCTGACCGGTGCGGTGCGCTCAGTGGGCCTGGGACCGCTCGCCCCGGAATGCTCCTCGGCCGCGTTGCTGGCGATGGCGGCGCCACAGGACAGCAGTCTGCTGCAAAACCTGATGCGTCGCCAGACGCCGGGAACCGATGTTTCCGCACGCGCTCAGATGCGGGGCGGCGAATCGTGCCTGTGGCGCGGGGTGTGGCTGGAAGAAGGCTCGCGCGCAGCGGGGGTAATCGTGCCGGAGCGCCGGTTCGCTGTGGAGCGCCGGGACGGCTTGACCGGCCTTCTGGAGCGGCGGGCGTTTGTCGCGCGGGCCGCGGAGCGCCTGGCCGAGCCCATACCCTTCGTGATGATGGTGGTGGACCTCGATCGTCTGCGCAGACTTAACGAGGCCCTAGGTCACGAACGGGCCGACATGGTGCTGGCGGCGCTGGGCTCGCGACTGCTGGGCGCCTTTTCCTCAGACACGCTATTGGCCCGCATTGGCGAGGACGAATTCGCCATATTGACCCCCGCTACGGCGGAAGGTCCCGCGAAGCTGGTGCGCGCCGCCCTGGAGCAGCCCCTGCGGGTGGCAGGGTTCGATATCTATCCGACACTCTCTATGGGCCAGGTTCGGGCCGAAGGCGGCGATCAGGCGCCGGACGCGGGCGAGCTTCTGCGACGCGCCGGGCTGAACTTGGAGGTTGCCAAGGGCGCGAGGCGCAACGGCCCGGCCATGAGCGTGGTGAAGCCGGCGGCTGCTGATGGCTTAACGCGGTTGGCGTTGGAGGCGGATCTGCGCGGCGCGCTCGGTCGCGGCGAAATCGTTCCCTTCTACCAACCGGTCGTGCGTCTGGCGACCGGGGCCATTTCGGGCTTCGAAGCCCTGGTGCGCTGGCGCCATCCGCGGCGTGGGCTGGTGGCCCCCGACGAATTCCTGGCCCTGGCGGATGAGATGGGCCTGCTGCTGGATATTGGCGCCCACATGCTCGCGACCTCCGCCCGGCAATTGGCCCATTGGCGCCGGGTTCACCGGGCGGCTGGCGAGCTGACGGTCAGCGTTAACCTGTCGACGGTCGAGATCGACCGGCCCAATCTGATTCAGCACGTTGAGCAACTCATCAAGGAGACAGGCCTGCCCCCCGGCGCGCTCAAGCTGGAGATCACCGAAAGCGACATCATGCGCGACCCGGAACGGGCGGCTCAGATACTGCTGGCGCTGAAGAGTGCAGGCGCGGCCCTGGCGCTGGACGATTTCGGCACCGGCTTCTCCTCGCTGTCCTACCTAACCCGCCTGCCGTTCGACACGCTGAAGATCGATCGTTATTTCGTGCGCACCATGAGCACCAACGAAGGATCGGCCAAGATCGTCCGCTCTGTGGTCAATCTGGGCCGGGATCTGGATCTGGAAGTGGTGGCCGAGGGGGTGGAGAACGCCGCCATGGCCGAGCAGTTGCAGCGGTTGGGTTGCGATTATGGCCAAGGCTTTGGCTACGCCCCCGCCTTGTCCGCTCAGGAAGCGGAAGTCTATCTCAACGAAAGCTATGTCGACGGCGCGGCCCCGGTGGTCAAGAGTCGCAGCCTGAGCTGAAGGCCGCTGGCGCGGACGACTTGCTTTTCTGCCGCCCAAGCTATGCCCGTCCGGACTGCGCCGACAGACTGCCGGCCGCCACGCCCAGCTTGGCCAAGGCCTTGGTCCACTTCAGCTCATGATCGGCGTCGAACAATAGGGACTCGTCCGGTTCGCAGGTGAGCCAGACATTGTCCGCCAGTTCGCGTTCGAGCTGGCCCGCGCCCCATCCGGCGTAGCCCAACGCCACGGTGGCGCGACGCGGCCGCCGCATCCGGTCGCACAGAGCCTCCAGCACCTCGCGCGTCCCCGTCCAGGCCACGCCTTCGCACACGGCAAGGCTGGAGCCGCGGCTCATGTAGTCGTCGGTGTGAAGCACAAAGCCCCGCTCGCGCTCGACCGGACCGCCCAACAGGACGGGATCGCAGGTTATCGGCCGCGAAGATTTCAGGCCTAGCTGTTCCAGCAGGTCTGGGACGGTTAGCCCCTCCACCGGATGGTTCAAGGTCAAACCCATAGCGTGCTCGCGGTTGTGCGCGCACATCAGGACCACGGCCCGTTCGAAGCGGGGATCGCCTATGCCGGGCATGGCGATCAGGACGCGGCCGGTCAGACTTTCGCTCACGCATGCGCTCCAGCTGAACTCAGACAAGACATCTGCGGATGATTTCTCTTTGAGCGGCGCGGTTCAAGCGGCGCGGTGGGCGAAAGGGACGATGCTCAGTGTTTGCTTGAGCGGGAAGCCGAATGCGGTGATATGTCGCCATCTCTCGAGCGCCCTACCGGAGTGCATCATGACTATCAAAGTCGGCGACAAGATACCCCAAGCCACCTTCATGACCTTCACCGCCGATGGGCCTGCGCCCTTGACCGCAGAAGACCTGACCGCCGGCAAGACCGTGGCCCTGTTCGCCCTGCCGGGGGCCTTCACGCCCACATGCTCGGCCAAACATCTGCCGGGCTTTAAGGCGCACGCGGCCGAGCTGAAGGCCAAGGGCGTGGATTTGATCGCCTGTGTGTCGGTGAACGACGTCTTCGTGATGAATGCCTGGGGCAAGAGCCAGGACGCGGGCGACGACGTGCTGATGCTGGCGGACGGCAATGGCGATTTCGCCCGTGCGGCCGGCCTGGATTTCGACGCCAGCAAGTTCGGCATGGGCCGCCGCTCGCAACGCTATTCCATGCTGATCAAGGACGGCGTGGTCAGTCTGCTGAACGTGGAGCAGCCGGGCGCCTTTGAGGTGTCTTCGGCCGAGCACCTGCTGGGTCAACTGGGCTGAGCCCAGTCGGAGCGCGGCGGCGGCCGTTCTGGGACGCTGTCGTTCAGGCCGGCAAGGACTAGACCATGGCCAGACTACTGAGCCGCTATTCGATGGTTGCGATCGTCCTGCATTGGCTGATCGCGGTGCTGCTCCTGCTGAACCTGTGGATCGGCCTGGGTCTAGGCGCGCGCCACGGCCAGACGGGCCTGGATCGCTTGCAACTACACCAGTCCGTGGGCCTGACGATCCTGGCGCTCAGCCTCTTTCGCCTGGGCTGGCGCGTGGCCAATCCGCCGCCGCCGGACGCCCCAGGCATGGCGCATTGGGAGAAAACCGCGTCCAACGCCGTGCACACGGCGTTCTATCTGGTCATGATCGGGATGCCGCTGAGCGGCTGGCTGCTGGTTTCGGCCAGCGCCAAAGCTGGTCCGATGATGTTGTTCGGCGTAGGCCATTTTTCCGGGATTCCCTGGCCGCACCTGCCGGTGGGGTCGCATCTGACCCCACAACAACGGCGGGCGCTGGGCCGCGCGGCGACGGCCATCCACAGTTACCTCGCTGACGGCGCCTATGTCCTGCTGGCGCTGCATTTGATGGGCGCGCTCAAACATCAGCTCTTCGATCCCAACCCGGTGCTTCCGCGCATGCTGCCCTTTCTCAAAAAGCGCGGCCAGCTGACGTGAGCGGAGCGTCGGTGGACGAGATCCAGGCGGCCGCCGAGGCGCTCAGGCGCGGCAAGCTGGTCCTGATGCCGACCGAGACCGTTTACGGCCTAGCGGCGAACGCCGCCGACTCTGCGGCGGTGGCCGGCGTGTTCCAGGCCAAGGGACGGCCGAGCTTCAACCCCCTGATCGCCCATGTGGCGGACCTGGCGGCGGCCACGCGCGTGGCTGATCTCGACGCTCGGGCCGTCGCTTTGGCCAAGGCCTTCTGGCCCGGGCCGCTGACCATTGTGGCGCCGGCCTTGCCGGGCGGCCCGGTCTGCGATCTGGCGCGGGCTGGTTTGGACTCGGTGGCGGTGCGCGCGCCGGCCCATCCCGTGGCCCAGGCCCTGCTCAAGGCTTTCGGCGGCCCGCTATGCGCCCCTTCGGCCAATCGGTCCGGACGTCCGAGCCCCACCACCCTGACCGACGCCATCGCCGAAACCGGGTTCGCCGCGGCCGCGGCCCTGGAGGGAGGCCCGTGCGCGGTGGGCGTCGAGTCCACCGTTGTATCGGTGATGGACGGGACCGTGCGCCTGTTGCGGCCCGGAGGGTTGGCGCGCGAGCGCATCGAGGTGGTCGTGGGGCGCCTGACCGAGGCGGAGAACGACGCCATGCGTTCGCCAGGCCGACTGGTGCGCCACTACGCTCCGCAATCCAAGCTTCGCCTTGATGCCCAGGCGCCCCTGCCGGGTGAGGCTTATCTAGCCTTCGGCCCATGGCCTGAGGGTCCCATGGTATTCAACCTGAGCCCCGCCTCGGATCTCAATGAGGCGGCTCAGCGGCTATTTTCCACGCTGCGCGCCGCCGACAGTTTGGCTCCGCTCGCCATCGCCGTGGCCCCCATTCCCGGCTGGGGGCTTGGCGAGGCGATCAACGACCGACTGAGACGCGCGGCGGGCTTCATCGGGTGAACCGTTGCCGGTAAGCTGCCCGCCATGAGCACCCTCAAGACCGTTAGGGTATCGGCCGATGTAATCTCGCGCCTCAAGGCTGTCCTGGGCGAGGGCGGCTGGAGCCAGGACCCGCATCGCCTGGCGCCCAAGCTTTTGGAATGGCGCGACCGCTGGTCGGGCGCCACGCCGCTCCTGGCTCTGCCCAAGTCCGTCGCCGAGGTCGCCGCAGTAGTGGGGATCTGCTTCGAGTCCGCAACGCCGATCACGCCGCAAGGCGGCAACACGGGGCTTGTCGGCGGCCAGATTCCGCGGGGCGAGATACTGTTGTCGCTGGAGCGCATGCGTGCGATCCGCGGTGTCGAGCCGCTTGACGACGCCATCATCGTCGAAGCCGGCTGCCCGCTCGTCGCGGTCCAGCAGGCGGCTCGGGTCGCCGGACGGTTGTTTCCCCTAAGTCTGGCCTCCGAGGGCACAGCGACGATCGGAGGCCTGGTGTCCACCAATGCGGGAGGGACCGCAGTGCTGCGCTACGGCCCGATGCGCGATCTGGTGCTGGGCCTGGAGGCGGTGATGCCAAACGGCGAAGTGTTCGCTGGCCTCAAGCTCCTGCGCAAAGACAATACCGGCTACGATTTGAAGCAGCTTCTGATCGGCGCTGAAGGGACGCTGGGGGTGGTGACGGCCGCCAGCCTGAAATTGTTTTCCGTTCCATCTTCGCGGGCCACAGCCATGGTGGGATTGGCGCGGCCGGCCGACGCAGTAACCTTGCTGGCGCGGGCCAAGCAGGAGAGCGCCGGTGGGGTCGAGGCCTTCGAACTGATGAGCCGGATGGGCATATCTTTTGCCCTCAAACACATTCCTGGCCTGCGGGAACCGCTGCAAACCGCTCATCCCTGGTACGTCCTGATCGAAGCCATCGGCAGTGAGCCGGGCAGCGCCGAGGCGGCCTTGGAGCGGCTGCTTGCCCAGGCGCTGGAAGACGGGTTGATCCAGGACGCCGCCATCGCTCTCAGCCAGGCCCAGGCCCAGATGTTCTGGCGCTTGCGCGAAGATCAGTCCGCCGCCCAGAAGCCCGAGGGCCTGTCGTGGAAGCATGATGTGTCGGCGCCGGTGTCCAAGGTCGCCGAACTCATTGAACGCGCGGGCGCTGAAATCAGCCGCCGCTGGCCGCGGGCGCGGATCGCCGCCTTTGGCCATGTGGGCGATGGCAATATCCACTACAACATTTCCGAGCCCGAGGGCGGCGACACAGCCTTCGAGGCCGACCGCGAGGCCTGCGCCCTGTTGGTGCACGACATCGTCGACGCGCTGGGCGGCTCGATCTCGGCCGAGCACGGTCTGGGCGTGATGAAGACCGAGGACGCCTTGCGCTACAAGAGCGCCGTCGAGATCGAGGCCATGCGGTCGATCCGCCGCGCGCTGGACCCCAAGCGGATCATGAACCCGCGGGTGCTGTTTTAGGCCGGCGGCGCGCCTTTAACTGCCTGCCAAGGCATCTTGGACAGGTTCCAGAGGCCAATCACGTTGGCAATCGGCACAAAGGCGAGCAGCACCCACCAGGGGCTGAAGCCAAGACGCCGCAGAATGCGGATGATCGCCACGATTTTCGCGACTACCAGGGCCAATACAATCAGCAGGATCAGCCAATGGAACGGGCTGAAGGTCCCCATGTTTCATGCCTTCTCAGAGATTTGTCATGCAGCTAAGCTTGAGCGCTGAAAACGCGCCGGACAAGTGGCCTTCTAAGCACATCCGGCCCTTGCCCAAGCGCCGCCGCCCCTGCACAGTCCGCCGCCATGCTGATGGTGATTTCCCCCGCTAAGTCGCTCGATTTCACGCCCGCTCCGCGTGGCGTTCCCGCCACCACGCCCATGATGGCCGGGCACACGGCCGAATTGGCCCAGGTCACCCGCAAGCTGAAGGCGCGCGACCTGAAGCGTCTGATGTCGATTTCCGACAAGCTGGCCTTGCTCAACTATGAACGCTTCCAGGCCTTCGATCCCCAGGGCGAGGACGGCGTGCAGGCGGCGCTGGCGTTCAACGGCGACGTCTATGCCGGGCTGCAGGCGCGCACGCTCGACAAGGCCGGCATGAACTGGGCGCAGGACCATCTGCGCATTCTGTCGGGTCTTTACGGCGTGCTGCGGCCGCTGGACGTGATCCAGCCCTACCGCCTGGAGATGGGGGTGCGGCTCAAGACCAAGCACGGGCGCAGCCTCTACGAATTCTGGGGCGCGCGAATCGCCGAGCAGCTCAATGTGGCGGCCCAGGGGATGAAGTCCCCGGCCCTGATCAACCTGGCCAGTCAGGAGTATTTCGCCGCAGTCAAGCAGGACGCCCTGCGCGCTCCTGTGATTACCTGTCATTTCAAGGAGTTGAAGGACGGGGAGGCGAAAATCGTCAGCTTCTTCGCCAAAAAGGCTCGCGGCCTGATGGCGCGTTTTGTCATCGATCAGAGGCTGGATCGGCCGGACGGTCTCAAGGCGTTCACGGAGGGCGGATACGTCTTCGATCCCGAGCGTTCCAACGCCGGCGACTGGACCTTCGTGCGACCGGCGACACGGGCGGCCGAAACTGGCCGCTGACGCTCGCTTCGCGCGCGGGGCCCGTCTATGTTGCGATGCAATAAAACAGGAGATTAGGCCATGGCCAATTCCACGGACTTGAAGGGACAGACAGGGCTCGTCACGGGCTCGACCAGCGGCATCGGCATGGCCATGGCGCGCGCCCTGGCCGGAGCGGGAGCCAATGTCGTCCTCAACGGCCTGGGCGACCCGGCCGCGATCGAGCAGGAACGAGCGGCTATGGCTGCGGAATTCGGCGTGGAAGTCCGCTACCACCCGGCGGACATGACCAAGTCGGATCAGATCGCCGACATGATCGCCTTCGCCGAGCGTGAACTGGGCCGGTTGGACCTGCTGCTGAATAACGCCGGGGTCCAGCATGTAGCCCCGATCGAAGACTTTCCGATCGAGAACTGGAACCAGATCATCGCCATCAATCTGTCCTCGGCCTTTCATTCGATCCGGGCGGCGGTGCCGATCATGAAGGCGCAGGGGCGAGGACGCATCGTCAACCTGGCCTCCGCCCACGCCCTGGTAGCCTCGCCTTTCAAGTCGGCCTATGTGGCGGCCAAGCATGGCCTCTACGGTCTGACCAAGACCGTCGCCCTGGAGGTGGCCACGTTCAACATCACCTGCAACGCCATCTGCCCCGGCTACGTGAAGACGCCTCTGGTGGAGTCCCAGATCGCCGACCAGGCCAAGGCCCGGGGCGTGACGCCCGATCAGGTGATGCGGGACGTGATCCTTGCCGCCCAGCCAACCAAGAAATTTGTGGAATACGACCAGATCGCCGGCCTTCTACTCTACCTTGCCTCGGACGCTGGCGCTTCGGTCAACGGCGCAGGTCTGGCCATCGACGGGGGCTGGACCGCTGAGTAAGCCGTTGGATTCTCCCTTGCCCATCATCCGTAAAGGGGCGCGCCCCGCGGGGCCCAAGCCGATTAGCCTTGCCTTGCAGGGCGGCGGGGCCCATGGCGCTTTCGAGTGGGGCGTGATTGACCGGCTGCTGGAGGTCGAGGCCATCGAGATCAAGGCCATCTCCGCCGCCTCGGCGGGCGCCATGAACGCGGTCGCCGTCACCGCCGGCCTGATCGAAGGCGGGCCGCCGGGCGCGCGGACCAAGATGGAGCAACTCTGGAAGGCCGTCAGCCAGGGCGGCGGCCAATTTCTGGGCGGCAACCTGTTGGGCTCGTTCGGCGCCCACTGGATGGAGAATAATCCGGCCTATCGCTACCTGGAATCCCTCACCGCGACGGTATCGCCGTACGACTTCAACCCTTTGAACTACAATCCCTTGCAGGACATCCTGCGTAGCCAGATCGACTTTGCGGCGATCCGCGAGCGATCGCCCGTGGCCTTGTTCATCAGCGCCACGGCAGTGCGCACCTGCGAGGCCAAGGTGTTCAGCGCCTGCGAGCTCACCGCCGAGCACGTGATGGCGTCCGCCTGTCTGCCGGCGGTGTTTCATGCGGTCGATATCGAGGGCGAGGCCTATTGGGACGGCGGCTATCTGGCCAATCCGCCGATCTCGCCCCTGGCCGAGGCTGACGCGCGCGACGTGCTGTTGGTGCTGCTCAACCCCTTCGTGGCCAAGACCACGCCCAAGACGGCCGCAGACATCGCCGCGCGACTGGACGAGATCACCTTTAACGCCCCGCTGGTGGCCGAACTGCGCGTGGTCGCCGCTGTTCACGCCCTGGTCAAGAAGGGCGTGCTGAAGACGGGGCCGGGCTATCAGCTCCTGCGGTTCCATATGATCGACGCCGATGGGCGGCTGAACGACCTGAAGGCCTCGAGCAAGACCAACGTGGACTGGGGCAATCTGAACGACCTCAAGAGGCGTGGGCGGGCGGCGGCCGACGAGTGGCTGAAACACGACTTCGCCCAGGTGGGCGAGACATCCACCGTCGATCTGCTCAAGGCCCTGCCGTGAAGGCGCCGACGCCGGCGGCCGGCGTCGTATGCCTGCGCGGGCGCGAGGTGCTGCTGGTCCGCCGCGGGACTCCGCCCAAGCTGAACCAATGGAGCCTGCCCGGCGGGCGGATCGAGTGGGGCGAGCGAGCGGTCGACGCGGCCCTGCGCGAACTTTTCGAAGAGACCGGCGTGGAGGCTCAGATTGTGGGCCTGGTCGATGTGATCGACGCCCTGTTCGAAGAGCGGCATTATGTGCTGGTCGACTATGCGGCGTACTGGCGGTCGGGCGAGCCCTTGGCCGGAGACGACGCGGCCGAGGCGCGGTTCTGGCCCATCGAGGAGGCGATCAAGCAGGTGGAATGGGAGCCGACCGCGCAGGTGATCCGGACGGCGTTCGACCGGTTCGGGAACGGACAGGCGTGAAAGTCGTCGCCTCAGCCCTGGCTGTCGTGCTCGCAGCGGCTTCCACTCTGGCCGCCGCCCGGGCTCAAGATCGCACGCCGGCTCAGCGTCAGACCTTGAGCGAGTTGGCCTATGTATTGGGGGAAAGCCACGCCCTGCGCCAGGTTTGCCAGGGGGCCGGGGACCAGTTCTGGCGCGACCGGATGAGCCAGCTCCTTCAGACCGAAACGCCGGACGAAGCCGTCGACCGCAGTCTGAGAGAGAGCTTCAACACCGGCTACGGCGCCGCCCAGGCTCAGTTCACCGCCTGCGATGATCACAGCCGCACCGAAGCTGCGGCGGTGGCCCGGCGCGGCGCGGCCCTGGCCGAGGAGGCCGGCCGGCCCTGATTCAGAGCAGACGGGACAGGCCCATGCGCAGGGCCTTGAGGAACACGCTCGGCAGGCCGTCCACCGCCTCGTCGAGCCGGGTCCAGATCAGGCCGTGATCGCCCGCGGGCGCCTCGGCCTTGAGCACGGTCAGGCTCAAGGAGAAATGGGTAAAGACGTGCTCGACCTCGCCGGACGGACGCCAATCGGCCGCGAAGGGCGGCTCCAGCGTCGGGACCTGCCGCTCCCATGCGCTCGTTGGCAGGGCCAGCATGCCGCCGAGCAGGCCTCTGGGCGGCCGACGCACCAAACCGACCTGTCCGTCGCGCAGAGCCAGAAAAGCGGCGCCGCGCCTGTGGGGCCGCTCGGCCTTCATGGCCCGTCGAGGAAAGGTTTCAGGTTCGCCCCCGATCCGGCCGGCGCAGGCGCAGGCGATCGGACAGCGCTCGCATAGCGGCGCCTTGGGCCGGCAGATCGTCGCGCCCAGATCCATCAAGGCCTGAGCCCAATCTCCAGGGCGGTCCGCCGTGACGAGCACGCCCGCCAGGGTCTTGAGCGCGGGCTTGGCTGCGGGCAGGGGGGGCTGCACGGCATGCAATCGCGCCATCACCCGCTCAACATTGCCGTCCACCACATTGGCGGGGCGGCCGAAGGCGATCGCCGCCACGGCCGCCGCCGTATAGGCGCCCACCCCCGGCAGAGCCAGAAGGCCAGCTTCGGTGTCCGGAAACACCCCGCCGTATTGGCTTGCGACGGCCCGCGCGCAGGCCAGGAGATTTCGCGCCCGCGCGTAGTAGCCAAGCCCCGCCCACGCGGCCATGACCTGGGCGTCTTGGGCGGCGGCCAGGTCGATGACGGTCGGCCAGCGGCGCGTGAAGTCGAGAAAATAGGGCGTCGCGTGCGGAACGGTAGTCTGCTGCAGCATGATTTCCGACAGCCACACGCGGTACGGATCCGGCCGCGCGCCCGCGGCCCGGTCGGCGGGGGAGGTGCGCCATGGGAGGGCCCGGGCGTTTGCATCGTACCAGTCGAGCAGGGCGGAGCGGAGGGTCGGATCGGGGGCGGAGGTCACAGGCCCGTTGTAGCCGGACGCGCGCGCGAATCCATCAGCGCTTTCGCTAGCAGCGCCGGACGGGCTAGGGTGATCCATGCCCAATCGTCGTCTGCCCAATCTGGAGGAGAGTCGGCGCATCCTGGCCGAGCGACGCACGCGTCCGGCGATGCGCGCCGCGCCCACGGCGGGCCATCGCCTGGGCAAGTTCGTCAAGGATTTGGAGACGCGTTTTGGCCAGGGGCCGGACGTGCTGCGGGCCCGTTGGCGGGAGATCGCGGGCGAGGCGATGGCGGCGCGCACCGAGCCGGTCAAGCTGGTCCGCGACCGCGCCGGCGGCGGCGCGACCCTGGAGATCAAGGTCGATGGCCCAAGCGCCGCCCTGATCCAGCATCAGGCGCCGCAGATCCTGGAGCGGGTGAACCTGTTCCTGGGCGGCGGCGCTGTGGCCAAGCTGCGCATCGTGCAGGGCAAGGTGGCCGCGCCGGCCGGCGTTCCGGCGTCCGCACGCCCCCGCCGGCTGAAAAACCAACCGCTGGACGCCGCGTCGGAGGCCGAACTTCAGTCGGGTCTGGCCAAGGCGCCGGACGGGCCGCTCAAGCTGTCCCTGCTGCGACTCGGCCGTGCGGTGATGCGTTCCAAAGCCAACAATTGACCTTAATGCGCCGCGCCCCTATGGCCGAACCCTGCAACCGCCTTTTCGATCGAGCATGACCTTGAGCACCCGCCGTTTTTGTGTGGCCATGACCCTTCTGGCGATGGCCTTTGCGACGTTGAGCTGTGGTCCGGTCCTGGCTGCGCCCAAGCCATTCCTCGGTCCCGAGGCCGAATTGGGCAGTCCCAAGGCCCCCATCACGGTGGTGGAGTACGCCTCGGCGTCCTGCCCGCATTGCGCGCGTTTCAACAACAACGTCTTCCCGGAGTTCAAGGCCAAATACATCGATACGGGCAAGGTGCATTATGTGCTGCGCGAGCTCCTGACCAGTCCGCAGCAATTCGCCGCCGCGGGCTTCCTGACGGCGCGCTGCGCAGGCAAGGACAACTACCTGCCGGTGCTGGACGCCATCTTCCACGACCAGGAAAAGATCTATAAGAGCGGCGATCTGCTAGGCGGTCTTGACGTCATCGGCCAAAGGTTTGGCTTGAGCAAGGCCGATATCGCCGCCTGCCTGAACGACAAGACGGCGGTCGAGGCCCTGCAGGCGCGGCTGGCCGAAGCGGAGAAGGCCAGCGTGGATAGCACCCCTACCTTCTTCATCAATGGCAAGAAGCTGGAGGGCGAGGTCGGCCTGGGCGATTTGATGGAAGTGATCGAGCCCATGCTCGCCGTTGTCGCCGCGGGCGGCCACGATTAGGGTTGATTGACAAAGGCTCTGCAGCCGGGTTCCTGCGGTCTGGTCGTCGGCGCGCGCACGCTGCGGGCGCGAGGCCGAGGGAATCGCGCTTTACTGTCCGACCGGAATTTCGGGGAAACGTCATGAGCTCTTTCAGCCGCCGCACGCTATCGCTCCTCGCCATCGCGGCGCTGGGCCTGGCCGCCTGCAACAAGGGCGGCTCCGCCGCCTCCGTCACCGCTGACGAGATGGGCATGGGCAATCCACAGGCCAAGGTCACCGTGGTGGAGTACGCCTCGGCCTCATGCCCGCACTGCGCGCGGTTCAACAATGAGGTGTTCCCCGCGTTCAAGGCCAAATACATCGACACCGGCAAGGTTCACTACATTTTCCGCGAGTTCCTGACGTCGCCGGTCCAGTTCGCCGCCGCCGGCTTCCTGCTGTCGCGCTGCGCCGGAAAAGATAAATATTTCAGCGTTCTGGACACGATCTATCACGACCAGACGCAGATCTATCAAAGCGGCGATATGCGCGGCGGCCTTCTCAATATCGCCAAGTCCGCCGGCATGACCGAGCAGCAGTTCAACGACTGCATTTCCAACGCCGACGCCCTGAAGGCGCTCAATGATCGCGTGGAAAAGGCTCAGACCCAGGACCACATCGACGGCACGCCGACCTTCGTGATCAACGGCAAACAGGCGGCTTCGGGCGAGATGACCCTGGCCCAGCTCGACGACGCCATCAAGGCGGCGGGCGGCTAAGGTCCGAATCCCGCCGTGCAATTCCAACGGCTGCGCCTTTCCGGCTTCAAGTCCTTCGTTGAACCGACCGAGTTCCGGATCGAGCCCGGCCTGACGGGCATCGTCGGACCGAACGGCTGCGGCAAGTCCAATCTGCTGGAAGCCCTGCGTTGGGTGATGGGCGCCAATTCGGCCAAGGCCATGCGCGCTGGCGGCATGGAGGACGTGATCTTCGCCGGCTCAGGCTCGCGCCCCGCGCGCAATCACGCCGAGGTCACGCTGCACATAGACAACGCGGACCGCACCGCGCCGGCCGAGTTCAATGACCACGCCCAGCTTGAAGTCTCGCGCCGGATCGACAAGGGCGATGGCTCGACCTACCGCGTCAACGGCCGCGAGGTGCGCGCGCGCGACGTGCAACTGCTGTTCGCGGACGCGTCCACCGGGGCCAACTCGCCCGCCCTGGTGCGCCAAGGGCAGATATCGGAACTGATCGCCGCCAAGCCGCAGAACCGGCGCATGATCCTGGAAGAGGCCGCCGGCGTCTCGGGCCTGCACACTCGCCGACATGAGGCCGAGTTGAGGCTAAGGGCCGCCGAGGCCAACCTCTTGCGCCTGGACGATGTGGCGCGGGAGCTGGAGAGCGCGCTGGGACGGCTGAGGCGCGAGGCCAAGGCGGCGGAAAAATACAAGCGCCTGTCCGCCGAGATTCGCATGGTGCAGAGCGCGGTGCTGCTGGCGCGCTGGCGCGAGGCCGAGGAGGCCGGACAACGGGCTCAGAGCGAGGCCGCCGAGGCCGCCGATGCGGTGCGGCGTACAGCCCAGCTCGCGGCCGAGGCCGCCACCGCGTCGCTGAAGGCGGCCGAGGCCATCAAACCTCTGCGCGAGGAGGAGACGGTGGCCGCCGCCGTGCTGCAGCGCCTGGCCATTGAGAAGGACCGGATCGAGCGCGAGGCGGAGCAGGCCGCCGCCGAGGTCCAGCGTCTGGTCGAGGCCCTGGCGCGCGTCGCCGCCGACAAGGCTCGCGAGGCGCAGCTCATCGAGGACTCCCAGGCGGCGCTGGCCCGGCTGACGGCGGAGATCGGCGCCCTGGAGGGCGAAATCGCCGAGGCGCCCGAGCGCATCCCGCAATTGCAGGCCCAGGCCGACGCCGCCGAAGCGGCCCGCGGCCAGGCGGAAGCCGAGGTCGAGCGTCTGGCCGCCGAGGCCGCCGCCGAAGAAGCCGAACGCCGCGCCGCCCATACGCGACTGGAAGAGGCGCGCGGCCGTCTGGCCCGCACCGAGCGCGCGCTGGATGCGGCCAAGGCCGATCGCGCAGCTCTGGGCCCGGCGGAAGATCCGCGCATGGCGCAGGCCAAGGCGCGCTTCGATCAGGCGCTGGAGGCGTTAAGCGCGGCGCGCGCGGCCCAGGAGCAGGCCGAGGCCGGGCAGAGGACCGCGCAGGAGGCCGAGGCCAAGGCCCGCGACGCCGCGCGCAAGGTCGAGGACCAGCTTAACCGGTTGAAGGCCGAGGCGCGCGGCCTGGCCCAGCTCGCGCCCCCGGCGCGGGGCGGATTCGCCCGCGCCAGCGATTCTCTGCAGCCCCAGCGCGGCTACGAGGCGGCGCTGGCCGCGGCGCTCGGCGACGACCTGGACGCCGCGCTCGACCCCAAGGCGCCGGCTTTCTGGGGCGGGGCCGAAGCGCCTCAGGCGGTCTGGCCTGAGGGGGTGCAGCCGCTGGCGCCCCTGATCAAGGCGCCGCCGGCGCTGGCGGCGCGGCTGGCCCTGACCGGCCTGGTGGCGCGAAAGGACGGCGACCGCCTGCAGGGCTCCCTGCCCAGCGGGGCGCGGCTGGTTTCGCAGGAGGGCGATCTGTGGCGCTGGGACGGCTTTGTCTCGCGCGCCGAAGCGCCGCGGCCGGCGGCTGTGCGCCTGGCGCAGAAGGCCCGGCTGGCGGACCTGGAAGAGGAGATCGACACCCTGGCCCCAGCCGCCACGGCGGCGGCGGCGGCCCTGGCGCAAGCCGCCAGCGGTTTGCAGGCGGCGGAAGAGGCGGTGCGGCAGGCCCGGCGTGTTCCGCCCGAGGCCGAGCGCGAGCTGGGCAAGGCGCGCGAAGCGACGGAAGTCCTGGCCCGCGACGGCGCCCGGCGCGACGCCCGCGCTCAATCGTTGGACGAGACCATCGCCCGTTTCGAAGACGAGCGCGCGGAGGCCGAACGGCAGCTTGAGGCGGCGCAGGCGGCGGCCGGCAACGGCGTTCCGGGCGAGAGCCTGGCTCCGGACCTTGCCCGGGCGCGCGAGACGGCGGCCCGTGCGCGCGAGGCGGCGGCGCACGCCCGCTCAGCCCTGGATGTGGAGCGACGCCTGCGTGAGGGCCGCAGCAAGCGCCTGGACGGCCTGAACACCGACCGGGCCGACTGGGCTCGTCGCTCGGGCGGAGCGGCGGGGCGCGTCCAGGCCCTGGATCAGGAGGCGGCCAAGACCGACAAGGCCTTGGCCGGCGCGCGAGAGGCGCCCCAGGCGCTGGAGGGCCGCAAGTCCAAGTTGATGGACGAACTGGCCCTGGCGGAGGCGCGGCGCGCCAAGGCCGGGGACGCCCTGGCGGTGGCGGAGGGGGATTTGACCCAGGCGGACCGCGCCTCGCGGGCGGCCGATCACGCCGCGTCCGAGGCGCGCGAACGGCGGGCGGCCACGGAGGCTCGGCTTGAGGCGTCGGCGGGTCGCCTGATCGAGGTGGCCGGCGACATTCGCGAGGCCGTCGGACTGGAACCCGACCAGTTGGCGCGTCGCCTGAGCGAGGACGCGGCGGCGGTTCCGGTGGACCAGGCCGGCGTGGAGGCGCATCTGCGCGCTCTGGAGCGCGAGCGCGACGCCATCGGCCTGGTCAATCTGCGCGCCGAGGAGGAGGCGCAGGAGTACGCCGAACGGCTGGAGGGGCTGCGCGCCGAACGGGCGGATCTGGGCGGCGCGGTGGCGCGCCTGCGTCAAGGCATCGAGGAGCTGAACGCCGAGGGCCGCGATCGCCTGCTGGCGGCGTTCGAGGTGATCAACGGCCACTTCCAGACCCTGTTCCAGACCCTGTTTGGCGGCGGGCAGGCCGAGCTGCGGCTGATCGAATCCGACGACCCCCTGGAAGCGGGACTGGAGATCTTCGCATGTCCGCCGGGCAAGCGCCTGGCCACCATGTCGCTAATGTCGGGCGGCGAGCAGGCCCTGACGGCGGCGGCGCTGATCTTCGGGGTGTTCCTGGCCAATCCCGCGCCGGTGTGCGTGCTGGACGAGGTGGACGCGCCGCTGGACGACGCCAACGTCGACCGTTTCTGCGCCATGCTCAACGAGATGCGCGCGCGCACCCAGACCCGTTTCATCACCATCACCCACAATCCGGTGACCATGGCGCGCATGGACCGCCTGTACGGCGTGACCATGCCCGAGCGCGGCGTCTCCCAGCTCGTGTCGGTGGACCTGCGTCAGGCCGAAGCCCTGGTGGCGCAGTAGGGCGGGGCGGACGCCGTCTTCGGGGCTCCTGAAAGCGGTTGGCGTCCCCGGTTTTTCCGGAACCACCACCTCATTCATAGGTGACGTTTTCCCGCAGAAAGGCGGCATAGCCCGCGTCATCCAGATTTCCAGCAGCGAGGCCTAGCACAGCCTGGGTCGCCGCGGCTTCGCTGGCGGTGAACCGCGCGCCGTTGAGCTCCAGGAACAGGATGCCGATCACAAACCCCGTACGCTCATTGCCGTCGACGAAGGGATGGTTCTGGACCAGACCGCAGGTGTAGGTCGCCGCCAAGTCAATCGCGTCCACACGCTCGCCGTAGGCGGCCAATTGCTGAGGCCGCGCGAGCGCCGACGCCAACAGGCCGACGTCTCGGATCTCCGCCGCCCCGCCGTGCTGAACGAGCGAGCGATCATGCACCGCCCGCGCATCGCGCTCGTCGAGCCAGATCCAAGGCCTCACTTGGCCAGGACGTGCAGTGTATTGCGGTAGCGCCGCATGATCTCATCGGCCTTATCCATCTTGCCGGCGAAATCGGGATCGTAGGGGGTCAGGCGATAGCCACCGTCGGGGGTTTCGACGGCATAGAGCGCATCGCCCTTGGCAACGTTTAACCGCGTCAGCATCTCCTTGGGGATGATGACGCCGGTGGACGTGCCGACAGCGGTCAATTTCAGCGTGGTCATCACGGCCCCCGCGCCATACATATCAACATAATAATGTCGGTGGCCGCGACGGTCAACAAATATGGGATAATGTCCTTTATCATATATATGGCCCGAGAGGAATCCCGAGCCAAGGCCGCCCGTTGCGCGTCGACGGACGTGGCTGAGAGTCTGCTTTGCGGACAGAAGCCAGGGGCAGGAATCGACC
>PLRV01000086.1 GCA_003164925.1 Caulobacteraceae bacterium | reverse complement strand
GCATCTTCGCCCACCTGGACGAGATTGGCGAACTGGCCGAGTTCGCGGGTCCATTGGGGGCGCAACCATGAAGTTCCGCGATGAATATCGCGACGGAGCCGCTGCTCGTCGTCTGGCGGACGCCATCGCCCACACGGTCACGCGACCCTGGACCTTGATGGAGGTCTGCGGCGGCCAGACCCACGCCATCGTTCGGTTCGGCATCGACGTCCTGCTCCCCTCGGACATCACCCTGGTGCATGGTCCCGGCTGCCCGGTCTGCGTCACCCCGGTTGAGTACGTGGACAAGGCCATCGAGATCGCCGAGCTGGAGGGCGTGATCCTCTGCTCCTTCGGCGACATGCTGCGGGTGCCGGGCGCGGACGGGGATCTCTTCGCCGCCAAGTCGCGCGGCGCCGACGTTCGGGTGGTCTATTCGCCGCTCGACGCCGTGGTGATCGCCAGGGCCAATCCCTCGCGGCAGGTCGTGTTCTTCGCCGTGGGGTTCGAGACCACCGCCCCGGCCAACGCGATGGCCGCCGTCCAGGCAAGGCGCGAGGGCCTGACCAACTTCTCCATGCTGGTCTCACACGTGCTGGTTCCGCCGGCGATGCGGGCGGTGCTGGAGGGTCCAGGCAACCGCGTCCAGGGCTTCCTCGCCGCCGGCCACGTCTGCACGATCATGGGCCTTGGCGAATATGGGCCGATCGCCGAGCAATACGGCGTCCCCATCGTGGCGACCGGTTTCGAGCCGCTGGACATCCTGGAAGGCGTCTATCTGTGCATCCGCCAGCTGGAGGCGGGCCGCTCCGCGGTGGAGAACCAATACGCTCGCGCTGTGAGCCCTGGAGGGAACCGCGCCGCGCAGGCGTTGATGGATGAGGTGTTCCGCGTGATCCCCAGACGCTGGCGCGGGATGGGCGACATCCCCGACAGTGGTCTGGGTCTCGCCGGCGGCTATGCCGACTTCGACGCCGAGCGGCGGTTCGGCGCCGTGGCCACCTCGGAGGATGCCGTGGGCGAATGCATCAGCGGCCTGGTGCTGCGCGGCGAGCGCAAACCGCCGGAGTGCGCCGCCTTTGGCGTGCGCTGCACGCCCGAGCGACCGCTGGGCGTGACGATGGTCTCCTCCGAAGGCGCCTGCGCCGCTTACTTCCGCTACCGCGGCGTAACCGCGGCCGTCGGAGGCACGCGGTGAGCGGCGAAGAGACGATACAGCTCGCCCACGGCGGCGGTGGACGCGCCATGGCCCGCCTGATCGAAGACGTGATCCGCCCGGTCTTCGCCGATGAGGAACTCGCACGCGGCCACGACGGCGCGGTGCTCGGCGTCGACGGGCCCATCGCCTTCACCACGGATTCCTACGTCATCCGGCCCCTCGTGTTCCCCGGTGGAGACATCGGTTCGCTAGCGGTCAACGGGACGGTCAACGACTTGGCAATGTGCGGCGCGCGACCCCTCTACATGAGTGTCGGGTTGATCCTCGAGGAGGGTCTTCCCTTGAGCTTGCTGCGCCGCATCCTGGCCTCCATGCGGGCGGCCGCGGCCGAATCCGGCGTCCGGCTGGTCACGGGCGACACAAAGGTGGTGGACCGCGGCAAGGCCGACGGGGTGTTCATCAACACCGCCGGGATCGGCGCCGTCGTGGCCCCCGCGCTGATCGGCCCCCAGGCAGTGCGGCCCGGAGACGCGGTGCTCATTAGCGGCGACATCGGCCGTCATGGCATCGCGGTGATGGCCGCGCGCGAGAACCTCGGCCTCGAGATGGCGATCGAGAGCGATTGCGCGCCGCTAGCCGTTCCGGTCCTGGCTCTGATCGAGCGGGGGATTGCGGTTCGTTGCCTGCGGGATCTCACGCGCGGCGGGCTGGCCAGCGCGGCCGTGGAGATCGCCGAAACCGCCAGGGTCTCCATTGTCCTGGACGAGGCGGCCGTGCCGGTTCGTGATGATGTGGCCTCAGCTTGCGAGTTACTGGGCCTGGATCCCCTGCACGTGGCCAACGAGGGCAGGTTCATTGCCATCGTCGCGCCAGAGGATGCTTCGCGGGCGGTTGAGCTTCTTCGCGGGTATCCGGTCAGCGCCAACGCCGTGTTGATTGGCCTGGTCCGTGCGGCGCCGACTGGCCGGGGCCACGTATCTTGCCGTGGCGCGCTGGGCGTGGCACGCGCGATTGACATGCTGAGCGGCGAACAATTGCCGCGTATCTGCTGAGGGGCCGTTCCAACCGTCATCGACAATCGGCGTTGTCGGTCGTTTATTGTTGTTCCCGCGGGACCTGGCCTTCCCGTCATATCGGCGCCAAAAGTGACGCTAAGGAAGTCGTTTAGATTCAATCTCTTCCACGTCCTGGATCGCTTGCAGCAACACCTCTTGTTTGATTGGTTTGGTCAAGAACGCCGTGCACCCCGCCGCCAGGCAGGTTTCTCGATCCCCTTTCAAGGCAGACGCCGTCAGAGCGATGATCGGTGTGGGCGGCCGATCGTTGGCCTGTTCCCAAGCTCGAATTGACCGCGTCGCGGTCAAGCCATCCATGATCGGCATTTGCCGGTCCATCAGGACAAGGTCGTAGCGCCCAGCTTCAAACATTTCACAGGCGATGGCGCCCGTCTCGGCGACTTCGACCCGGTAGGGCGTGTCCTCCAGATAGGGGAGCATGAGGAAGTGTGGGGCGCGCCTGGCGACGCTTCGCTCTGTCACAGCCGTGTTGAACAGGGTTTCAGGGCGGCGCCCACACTTCCTCATGCTCTCTCCGGCGCGCCGCCCATTCCTGCGTCCGCAACGGCAGCGTCCGAATGGTCGCCCAACCGGGATGACCGGTTGGGCCGCCTTCAGTGGTGGTGAATGCGGGTGATCTTGGTGCCCTGCAGCGTCAAATCCGCCATCAGCCCCTTCTGGTTAAAGGGAAAGGCGTAGACGTCGTGGGTGAGCGTCGTGACATTGGCCTCGGCGCCCGCGCCCTGGTTGATGACCACGATGCTTGGGCCCGTGCCCACGTCGAATCCCTCTGTATTCCTCAGATAGTCCAAGGAGGAATCCGTCATGAAGAACAGGGCATAGGCAAAGTCCTGGGCACCGATCTGCAGGCCCCAGGAGCCGCCGCTGAGATTGTAGTAGCCCTCGGAGTGGCCATGGACCAGAAGCACGCCGTTGCCGCTCTCTCCACCGAACACGAAGCCGGCCTTCAGCACCGACGGGAAGACCAGCACCGCCTTGGCATGGCGGGCATAGAATCGCGAACCCGGGTCCTTGTCCTCCAGCTCGTGCAACGCCTGCACGGCGTCGGCGACGTGTTCTGCGCGGGAGTCGGCCCGGGCGACGGACATCGCCAGCGGGCTGAAGGCCATCGCAAAGCTGAGAACCGTGGCGGCGGCGGATCGGCGGGTTAGATGCATCGGGTGCGCTCCATGGGCTATTCGCCCGGCGCTTTCGACCGAGCTCCATTGGTTTGGCTTGTCAGCCATCGACGCCGGCTTGGCGGGCGTCAAACTATCAAAGGCTTGGAATGCGGTTTCGTTGCATCAGGGGTGGGATTATCCGCAACCCGGCCGACGCCGCCTACGCGCAGCTTCGCGCGGAGGCGGCCGGCTCGCCCATCGGCGGGAACGACATGCTGATCGCCGCCCAGGCGATCGCGACCGACTGCACCGTGGTGACCGACAATGAACGAGAGCATGAGGAAGTGTGGGGCGCCGCCCTGAAACCCTGTTCAACACGGCTGTGACAGAGCGAAGCGTCGCCAGGCGCGCCCCACACTTCCTCATGCTCCCCAGAGTAATCGTTTGAGCCGCTCGGGGCGATGCCCTGTGTTCGCAACTCAGTCGGTCTTACGATAGGGGCGGTAGCGGGGCTCCCAGATGAAGGCTTGGATGCGTGCGTCCAGCTCATCTGGGGGACAGGGGTCGGCCACACCGTCGGCCTGGGCCTGGCGAGCCACGGCCTTGGCCACGTCTTCCGAGACCGAACGCAGTTCGCTGATTGGCGGCAGCAGGCGCGCCAGCCCATGCTCGCCGATCGAGCCCCGCTGGGAGAGGGTCACGGCTGCCGCCATGAACATGGCGTCCGTCACTCGCCGGGCGCCGGAGGCCAGGATGCCTAGCCCCATGCCCGGGAAGATGTAGGAGTTGTTGGTCTGGGTGATGCGGACGGTTTTGCCCTTCCAATCAACCGGAGAGAAAGGGCTGCCGGAGCCGATGAGCGCACGGCCGTCGGTCCAGGCCACCAGCTGTTCCGCCGTCGCCTCGCTGCGCGAAGTGGGATTGGACAGGGGTAGGATGATCGGCCGCTCGACGGACTGGGCCATGAAGCGCACCACAGGCTCGGTGAAGGCGCCTGCCTGGCCCGAGACCCCGATCAGCACGGTCGGCTTGGCGTTGATCGCCACGTCGTACAGACTGATCTCGCTAGGCTTTTCCAAGGTCCAGCCCTCCACCGCGCTGCGCGGCTGCACGAACGGCTGCTGGGCAGTGGTGATACCCTGCATGCCCTCGACCAGCAGGCCGAAGCGGTCGACCGCGTAAACGTTGCGCCGCGCCGTCTCTTCGTCCGCGCCTGCCTCAATCATCGCCTTGACGATCAAGTTGGCGATGCCGCAGCCGGCTGAGCCCGCCCCAAGCAGGGCGATTCGCTGCTGGGGCAGGGAGGCGCCGGTGATCCTGACCGCGGCCATCAGGGTGGCGGCGGCCACGGCGGCAGTGCTCTGGATGTCGTCGTTGAAGGTGCACAGCCGGTCGCGGTAGCGCGCCAGCAAGCGGCCCGCATTGTTGCCGGCGAAGTCCTCCCACTGCAGCAGCACGTCAGGCCAGCGCTCGATCACCGCGCTGACGAACTCCTCGACGAAGACGTCGTACTCGGCCTCGCCGATCCGCTCGTGGCCCCAGCCTATGTAGATCGGATCTTCCAATCGTTCCTTGTTGTTGGTGCCCACGTCCAGCAGCACTGGCAGGGTCTGCTCGGGATGGATCCCGCCGCACCCGGTGTAGAGCGCGAGCTTGCCGAT
>PLRV01000009.1:27512-30409 GCA_003164925.1 Caulobacteraceae bacterium | reverse complement strand
AGGCGTCGCTCTACCGGCTCTCGGCCTTGTCCTTCACGTTGTATTCCAGCTTGCCGGTCGATTGGTCGAAGTAGTCCCGATTGTCCGTGCAAGCCCACTCCTGGGGCTCGTTTCTGCGCTCGATGCCGCGAAGATACCGGCGCGGCGCAAGGCTGTAGGGGGCCTTGAAGACGGTGTCGTCGTAGATCGTCGTCTGCACCTCGAGCGTCTTGAAATCGACCAGGCGCATACGCTCAACCAACCGAAGATTTGGCCCGTGCGGACCAAAGATGACGCCCGACATCGGAGACGGATCTCCCTGCGTCAGGCCCTTGGCATCCAGCTTGCCCATTTGGAACAAGGTGTCCGACACAAACCCGGTCGTATCGACAACCAGGGTGTCGCCTTCCCAGTGGCCGATCGATTCTCCCAAATAGGTCGGATTTGGGCGCTCGCTGTGCTGGCGCCCGTCCATATGGATGAACCGCGTCATGCCCGAGGATTCAATATAGAGGGCGATCATGCCCGGCGACTGGAAGAACTTCATCGGCATGCCGCCGATGTTCATAACGAACGGCAGACCGAGCGGATGGCAGTTGGCGAAAGGGCTGTCTTCGACCGGCTTGTAGGTCTTGATGTAGTCCAATGCCGACGACGTGTAGTCAGGCGGCGTGGGGAACTGATCGGCGATCGGGCTGATCGATTGCCAGGTTCCCTGCCACAAATCAGGCAAGCTCGCCATTTGGCGCCAAGCCTGGGCCTGTTCTTCCTGCGACTGAGGAACGGCGGCGGCTCGCGCCTCGCCCGAGTGCGCCGTCAGGGCCAAGGCGAGCAGGGAGCAGACGCAACCACAAACGAGGCGGGTTGTGTCACTGCGAAGCGGGTTTTTAGGAGCGAGCTTCACTTGTACAGCTCCCCTTGCGGCTTGGTCGGCAGATCGGTCGGACCGCCGGCCAAAGCCTCGCCGGTCTGGCCACCCGGATCGCCCAGCACCTTACCGCCAGACAGGAAAATCGTTTGGATCTGGCCCATCGGCTTGCCGTCGCGGGCCGGATGAATATCGACCAGCACCTTGTCGCCGACCTTGATGTCGGCCGCGTTCCAGCCCCAGCGGCTCATCATGTTCGGGCTGGAGCCCACCAAGGCCCATTCCTCGTCGGCGCCATTGGCTTTTCGGACAACCACCGTCAGCCAGGTATGGGGATTGGCCCATTTCCACTCGCGCACAGCGCCGCTCAATGTCGTCAACTTGGAGCGGTCGAACAAAGCAAACGAGTGATGCGCGTAGGCGACCGAACCGCAGCAGAACGCCACGATCACGACGATCAGACTTGTGAGCTTCATCTGCTTGTTCGAAGCTGATTGTTTCATAGATCACCTATTTCCTGAGACGTCGCCGACACTTCAGCTCCCGGCTTGCAGGATTTTGCGTTTCGAATGTCCCGGTATACCGCCAGCGGATTAGCTGCGATCTGCGCCTCCAACGGCCGGTAAAGATAGGCGCCACATTTGATCGATCAGGCTGCCGCATGCTGCGGCTCAGGCCCCTTCGATCCGCCAGGGCTGGACGATTTCCGGCGGCGGCCCCTTGATTTCGGCGATCTTGCCCTGAGCGTTCAACACATAGAATAGGTAGCCGTGTGTCCGCTGGACCTCACCGGCTTTCAGGGCGCGGCGGAAGATGGTGGCGTCGTCGCAATCCTTGATGCACCGGAATTCACCGCGCACCTCGGCGGCGGCGCCCGTGGCGTCGGAACAGAAAAACAAGACTTCGAGCGACTCCTTCACATAGGGGCGCTGGCTGGCATAGAAATTCAGCACGCCCGCCTTGCCGCGGATATCCATCACGAACTTGATGTCGTCGACGTAATAGTCGGTGAAGCGCGGATCGCCCGCATTGAAAAGGGCGACATAATGGTCGTAGCCGGCCCTGTCCAACGGGACGCGGCGCTCAGCCGCCCTGCCCGGGAGCGACGGCAGCGCCGCCGCGCCGGCGAGCGAAGCCATCAGAAACTTGCGTCGATGGCGCGTGGCCAGTTCGGGTGTCGTCGTCATGTTCGCCTCCGTCGGCATTTCACTTCGTCTGGGCGTCGTAAGCCCGGCATTCTTGTTGGGTTCACCGGTCCTCCCGGGGCTTCGAATCTTACTACCCCGCTCACGGTCCGGACAGGCCTATGAAACGCTCGCATCTAGTCCCTGGCGGCGACCACCCGTTGTTCGATGGCGCCGAAGGGGCTGCAGTCCGCCACCGGCTCGGCCTCCATGCGCACCCGGTCGCCGAAGCGCATGAAGCTGGTCTTCGGCGCGCCGAGGTCGATCAGTTCGATGCCCCGTCGTTCAGCTATGCAGGACGAGCCCACCTCTCGGCAGTTCTCGTTCGAGACCGTTCCGGAACCGATGATCGTACCGGCGGGGAGGCTTCGGCTGTAGGCGGCGTGGGCCACGAGTTCATGAAAGCCGAAGTCCATGGCCGACCCGTTGGCCGCGCCGAAGCGCCGACCGTTCCAGTCGACCCGAAGATCGAGACAGACGCGGCCGTCGCGCCAAGCCGGCCCCAATTCCTCCGGCGTCACGGCGAACGGCGCCGCGCTGCAGGCGGGCTTGGCCCGGACCCAGCCGAATCCGGTTTTCATCTCGGCCGGCGCGATCACCCGCAGCGACCAGTCGTTGATCTGCACGATCAACTTGATATGGCCGGCCGCTTCCTTGGCGCTCACGCCCATAGGCACGGCGTCGGTGATCACGCCGAATTCACCCTCGAAGTCGATCCCGTCGGCTTCCGACGGCAAAGGCACGTCGTCATGCGGCCCGAGGAACTGGTGCGACATCCCCTGGTACATCAGCGGCGGATTGGTCTCGACCGGCGGCAGGTTGAACGCCTTCTGCATCAGGGCGCCGTGGGTGGAGAATGCCGATGC
>PLRV01000009.1:0-27502 GCA_003164925.1 Caulobacteraceae bacterium | reverse complement strand
CGAACGCCATCGCGGGAGACGACCACCAGTCGGCCGTCCGGTCCTGCACCGCGGAGGGTGGCCAGTTTCATGCGATCTCTCCTGGAAAATGACCAGAGCAGGACCGGTTTCGGTTGAATCAGCCTGAACCGTGAATCCTGCTCCAAATCAAAAATCTAGAGCCTGATTCACGCCTCGAACCGTTCCGGTTCGAGGCGATCAGGCTCTGGGGCGGTTCATGCACAGCGCCGCTGCCTGTTACTCCGCCGTCCAGCCGCCGTCCACGACCAGGCTGGAGCCGGTCATCAAGGCGGAGGCGTCGCAGGCGAGGAACACAACCGCGCCCATCAGGTCCTCGACCTGTCCAAGCCGGCCGAGCTTGATCTTGGACAGCACGCTGTCGAGGAAAGCCCTGTCCTCGAAGAACGGCCGGGTCAACGGCGTTTCGATGAAGGTCGGGGCGATGGTGTTGGAGCGTATGCCATGCGGGGCCAGATCGAGCGCCATGGCCTTGTTCAGGCCCTCGATCGCCCATTTGGAGGCGCAGTACAGGCTGCGGCGCGCCCCGCCCACATGGCCCATCTGCGAGCCCATGTGGATGATGGAGCCCCTCACTCCCGCCTCGATCATCCGCGCCGTGACGGCCTGGGCCACGAAGAAGGCGGCCTTGAGGTTGAGATCGAGCACCGCGTCGAAGTCGTCCTCGGTCACCTCGACGAATGGCTTGGGACGGTTGCCGCCGGCGTTGTTGACCAGGATGTCGAACGGCGCGGCCTGCGCGATCACGCTCTTGACGCTGGCGAGGTCCATCACGTCCAGCCGCAGGGCCTCGGTCAAGCCGCCCTCGGCGCGAATAGCTGCGGCAGCCGCCTCGATCTCGTCCTGCGAACGCGCCGCCAGGGACACATGCGCGCCCGCCTCGGCCAAGGCCGCGGCGCAGGCCAGGCCGATCCCCCTGCCCGCGCCAGTCACCAGCGCCCGCTTGCCGTCGAGCCTGAAGCTGGGGGTTTTGGGCAGGGCGGGCATGCTCAGTCCACCGTCACAGGCTCGGCCCGCCCGGCGTAGGGCACGTTGCGGCCGCCGTAACGACGCACGCGGATGTTGGCCTGCTCGCCGTGGCCGGCAAAACCTTCCAGGGCGCACAGACGCGAGCAGTACTCGCCGACCATGGCCGAGGCCTCGTCGGTCAGGACCTTCTGGTAGGTGCAGGTCTTGATGAACTTGCCGACCCACAGGCCGCCCGTGTAGCGCGCCGCCTTCTTGGTCGGCAGGGTGTGATTGGTGCCAATCACCTTGTCGCCATAGGAGACATTGGTGCGCGGCCCCAGGAACAGAGCCCCATAGTTGGTCATGTGCTGCAGGAAGTAGTCCGGGTCGCGGGTCATCACCTGCACGTGCTCGGAGGCGATGTCGTCGGCGATCTTGACCATCTCCTCGTCACTGTCGGCCACGATCACCTCGCCGTAGGTTTGCCAGGCCTTGCGGGCAATCTCGGCGGTGGGAAGGATCGCCAGGAGGCGCTCGATCTCGGCCATCGTCTCGCGCGCCAGCTGCTCGGAGGTGGTCAGCAGCACCGCGGGACTGTCGGGGCCGTGCTCGGCCTGGCCGAGCAGGTCGGTGGCGCACAGCTCCGCGTCCACGCTGTCGTCAGCGATCACCAGGGTCTCGGTCGGACCGGCGAACAGGTCGATGCCGACCCTGCCGAACAGCTGGCGCTTGGCTTCCGCCACGAAAGCATTGCCAGGCCCCACCAGCATGTCCACCGGACGGATGCTCTGGGTGCCCAGGGCCATGGCGCCGACCGCCTGGATGCCGCCCAGGCAATAGATCTCGTCCGCCCCGGCCATGACCTGAGCTGCGACGATGGCCGGCGCCGGCTTGCCGTGAAACGGCGGAGCGCAGGTAACCACCCGCGGCACGCCGGCGACCTTGGCCGTGATGACCGACATGTGGGCAGAGGCCAACAGCGGATACTTGCCGCCCGGCACGTAGCAGCCGGCGGCGTTCACCGGGATGTTCCTGTGCCCGAGGATCACGCCCGGCAGGGTCTCCACCTCCACGTCCTTCAAGGCTTCGCGCTGGATCTTGGCGAAGTTGCGGACCTGGGTCTGGGCGAACTCGATGTCCTTCAGGTCCTGGGCGGACAGCTGGTCCAGGCAGGCCTGCTTTTCGGCAGGGGTCAGCAGGTAGCTATCGCGATCCCATCCATCGAACTTGATCGACAGCTCGCGCACGGCCGCATCGCCCCGCGCCTCGATGTCGCCAAGGATTGCTTCCACAACATCGCGAACCTTGCGGTCGGCTTCCGCCCTCGCTTCGGCTTCCGCGCCGCGCTTCAACCACTGTGCCATGGAGCCTCCAATTGCATACCAATACATGACTTAGAACTTGGACGCGGAGGAGCCCCTCCCCCACGTTTCGCGGTCCGCCGCGCGCAAGGCGCAGCGCGTGATCAGTTTTGTCCGGTAAGAAACAGTCCCAGGGGCTGAAGGGGCGCCAGGGACTGCAGGATGGGCGGCAGAACGGCGATCGCATCGGTTCCAGCGGTGTAACGGATCGCGGGGTCCGGGTCGGTGGCGGCGGCCAGGACCGCATTGATCACCGGCGTCAAATCTTCCGGTGCGTGGGCTTCCATGGCGTCGAATTTCGCAGCGAAACTTGCGGTGATCGCCGCGTACGGCGCGCTGGCGTCACGGTCGAGGGAGTTGTTCGGCAGCGACGTCTTGAAGGGTCCGGGCATCACGCACGCTACACGAACGCCGAAGCTGCGCGTTTCGATGTCCATCGCGGCGGACGCCGTGTCGAGCGCGTGCTTGCTGGCCGCATAGGCCGCTAGCAGCGGCGTCTTCAGCACCGCGGCGACCGAGGTGACGTTGATGATGCGGCCGACGCCCTGCTGGCGCATGACGGGCAGCGCCAACCGGATCAATTCCAGCGGGCCGAACAGGTTGGTCTCGAATATCGCGCGCCACAGATCTTCGGGCGTATCTTCGAACGCGCCCCGGGCGGTGATGCCGGCGTTGTTGATCAGCAGGTCAATGCGGCCGAACCGCTGGAGGGTGAGGTCGATCACTGCCTTTCGCATCGCCGCGTTCGTCACATCGAGCGGCGCGATGACCACATCGGCGGCCTTCTCAGCGGCCAACGCCTTCAGGGCGGGCGGCGCGGACTGCGGCTTGCGCATCGTGGCGACGACCTGATAGCCGCGCTGGGCAAGGGCGATTGAAATCACTTCGCCGAAGCCTGAACTGCAACCTGTGACGAGCGCGACCGGCATTTGAGCTCTCTTTGTACTGAGGATCGGTAGGAACTATTCAACCAAGCTTTTCGGCCACGCAGAGCGCCGGCAGCGTCAACATCTGCGGCGCCAGAACCACCAACCCCATGACCGCCATGGTCATCGGTAGCAGCAGAAGCACGCCCTGCAGGGCGCCAGCTTGGCGTTCAGCAATGTTCATGGCGCGGCCTTCCACTGTTCCGCGTCCCTCACTCCTGGCCGCGTCCGCGTTTTTTGTTCGGAGGTTATCAGGGACATTCGTAGACGTGCGCCCGGAGCCGAGATAGGGCCCTGAATTGCGCAAGGCGTCTTGAACATCCCCCCGCCGCACACGAACGTAGTGATCGCGGCGGGTCTCAGACAAAACTCCGGCTCAAAAACCAGGCCAAGCCCTCTGCGACAAGCGCGGAAGCGAGAACGTCGACCGTAATCGGCCGGGGCGTAGCGAACTTCGTCCGCCGGATGAGCAAGACTAAGGCTGAAACGACAAGCACGATCGTCAGCTGGCCCACCTCTACCCCGATATTGAAGCCGAAGAGGATCTCCGCCAGCTTTTCGGGCGGAAGCTTGGCCTCCAGTAGGTCCGCGGCAAAGCCGAAGCCGTGAATCAGGCCAAAGATGGTGGTCACGACCATTCTGAGGCGGCCGCTCTCCTGCAACTGGCCTGAAATGAGCAGGTAGGCGGCGCTGAAAATGGCCGCGCCCAACAACAGCACGGGGGGAAGCAGGCCGACGCCCCCCAAGCTCAATAGGGCCATGACCAGAAGGAACCCACCGGTGGCCAGCGCAAGCTTGGCGGGCCTCTCCAGCGAAACGACGATGTTCTCCACACCCACCAAGGCGATGGTAAGAGCGACCAGGGCGTCGATATATTGGGCGTGGGGCCGGATGATCCCGGTGACGGCCAGGGCCAGGGTGATGCTGTGCCCCAGAGTAAACCCAGACACCACGAAAACCAGGTCGCGGAGCCGACGCGAAATCAGCACCAGGCCGAGCAGAAAGGACATGTGGTCCACGCCCGTGAAGATGTGCATGATCCCCATCTTCACGAAATCGATTATCCCGGCGCTCTTGAACTTGCCGCCTTGGCTTTCGCTCAGGTCGAACCGCGTGTCGCCCTGGGTGAAGAGCTGTTCCACCACGTCGCCGTCAGCGAGTTGGATCTGGGCAAAATCGACGTGGGAAGGCACGAGATCGAAAAAGGCGCTGAACTGCAGGACGAGATTCTTTTCCGTAGGGCAATCGAACACGTACTCGCTTCGCCTATAGCCCGTTGCGGCCTGCAGCATGCGCCCAGGCGCCGTTGGACGACAGGCTTGACGGCCAGCCGAAACACCGATGCGCGGTGTAAGGTAGGCCACGATCTCCCCATCGGACGGCCGGCGGCCGTGAACGATGTTCTCAGCCTCTTTGTCCGGAAAAGTGATGGTCGTGCGCACCAAGCGCTTGTCGATCAGCCAACTGGTGTGGGATTCGCTGCGGGTGTGCGCTTGTGCGGGAGCTCCCGCAAACAACAACAAAAGGCTGATCAGCGCAGCGAAACCAAGCGAACGGATCATTTGAAGGCCTTGGCGATCTGCACGTCGGCGCGCTCGCGCAAGAAGCGGTCCGTTCCGGCGCGCATCCGTGCGATCTTGTCGGCGCGGAAGTCTGCGAGCACGCGGTCGCGCGCCTCGCTGTACTCCTCTGGGGCGGGCTGCTGATTGGAGTGCATGGCCAGAACATGGACGCGGCCGCCAACCGCGACGGGGTCGGACACCTGGCCGTCATGAAGACCCTTGGCTAGGGCGAAAAGCCTTGCCCCCAGATGCGCTTCGGCGGCGAAATAGAATTCCTGGCCGTCATCCGTGGCGCCGCTGGTGCGCAAGCCGTCCGCGGCCATGGTCGACGCCAGATCATTGCCTGATCGAACGGCCATGACCGCGCGTTGTCCGCTGCTCAGGTCGGGCGCCACATAGTCGGTGACGGTCATCAGCCCCTCGGGCTGATAGTTCTGAAGATGGCTCTGGTAGAAATCGCGCAGTTCCTGCTCGGTGGGCACGGTCGCATTGGCGTCGATTTCCTGCTGGGCCTCGACAGAACTCACCAGCGAATTGCGGACTTCGATGAAGTCGTTCTGCAGGCCGAGCTCGATGCCCCGTTGAACGTAGAGCTCCTCGCGGATCATGCCGTTGAGGACCGCACGCTTCTGGGCGGGCGTCGCTTGGCTCGGGGACACGTTGTAAAGCGCCTGCAGCTGAGCAGCGTAGTCACTCAAAAGGATTGGGCTCTGGTTCACCACGGCGACGTCTTCGGGTGGAACGCCCGCTATGCGGGTGCCGCGTGCGTGGAACAGGCCTACGCCGGCAATGACGAGACCCAAGACCGCTGCGACTGCGCAGAATATCAGCGATCTGCGTTCGTTGTGGACGTCTGGCCGCAACCATCCGCGCAGCCCTGCTTTGGTTCCATCGGCCGGAACGTTCATTTTGTTTCCTTACGGGCGTGGAGATACGCGACATAAACGGCGACTGTCCGGGCGCTGAGCGGATCGAGGCGGCCGCGAAAGGCCGGACTCACGCTGTGAAGCCCTTCGCGAATGATACGGCTGATATCGCGCCGGCTCCCGTCTCCACGGAGCCACTTCCCATTTGCGAGGCTGGGCGCACCGATCGCGGGATCGCCTTGCGCATCGCGTCCATGACAATCCCAGCAACCGCCCTTTCCCTCGAACAGGTTGTGCCCCGCCAAGACGTCGGCGGGATCTTCCCCGGCCTGCCCATTCATCGCCCCGACGTAGCTGGCAAGCTGATCAATCTCCTTCGGAGACAGGGGGGGCAGCTTCTCGCGAGGATAGGGGATCTGCTGGCCGTAGGCGGGCATCAAGGCGAGATTCCAACCCCTGTCGTCCCCAGATCGGATTCCATGGAGCACGATCTGCTCGATCTCGCTGACGAGTCCTGTCCCGTACAGGAAGTCCTGGTCCGTCAGGTCAGGCGTACCGGTTGCGGTGCTGCCACGTCCATCTGCGCCGTGGCAGCTGGCGCAATTGGCGAGAAAGACCTTGCGGCCTTTGGCCAGCGCCTTGGGGGCCAGACGTGGATCATCGAGAATGCGATCCGCGTCGGCCTGCAGAAGTTCGGCGCGCTCACGCCGCTCGGTCGCCGAAATTGCGACCGCCAAAATCAGCAGAAGGAAGATCGCAACGAGAAAAGCGATGACGCGGGGGCGCGTGAATCGCGCCGACGTGGGGACGGGAGCTTGATCGGCCTGCATCAATGAAACCTGACCTAGAACGGGACCTACTTCCAAGCGATCTCGCCTTTTGGATTCTATTCGGCAGGCCCTGATCGAGCTAGCTGCCGCTTTTGTGCGGCAGCTAGCTCGATCAGCCTGTTGCGGAGCGCTTAGGGTAGCTTTCGGCGCCCGATCCCCATCCGCGCGAATTCGGATTCCCGATCGATGAATTGGTGCTTAAGGGCGCCGAGGACATGCAGAACGAGCAAGCCGAGCAGCAGCCAACCGCCCACGCTGTGCCACTCCGCGAATTCTTCATGCAGCTTATGCTGCGCCGGGACGCCGCCCGGCTCCTCGCCGATAGCCTCGATGGGCGCGATCATGGGCATCGGAATCAGGTTCCAGATTTTTGTAGACGGCGGCGGTCCTGTCAGCCGCGGGCGCATGGCCCCTGGCGGCGCCGTGCCGGGCTTCATCCCCGGCGGCGCGTCAGGAAGATGGGCGAATTCGGCGATGGCGCCACGGGAGCCCGGCGGTGAATGCGCCGAAAGCATGGCCCAGCCCGAGAGAGGCATGAGCACCATCGCCGCGTAGAGCAGGAAGTGGGCGAAATGGGCCGCGTGGCGTTCCCACGGCTTCATTCCCGCCGGATAGGGTGGCGGCTCATTGAGAAGCCTCCAGGCAACGCGCACCACGGTAAGCGCGAGCACCGTTATTCCTGACGAGACGTGCAGCGACAGAGCCAACATGCTGATCGACGGCGGCCAGCCTCCCATGAACAGACCGGTGCCCATATTCAAGAAACCAGTGCCCAGATTGAAGATGATGAACGCGGCGATCGCCCAATGCAGAACGATCGCCACTCGCGTGTAGCGATCATGTGGCGCGCCGGCGCCGCCGTTTTGATGCGTCTTTGCCGACACCTGGTCGAAAGATGAAGTGGTCATGCCCGAACCCGAGTGTTGTTGATCGAAGCGCTCGCCGCCAAAAAATCTTTCAACCTAGCCCTCCCCCTGATACCGGGTTGCTTGTGACCCGGCGGACCGAAATATCATACGCTGCACACGTCTATCGAAAACAGGCGCCTAAATGTCTCGGCTGATAATCAATGCTCCGAATCGGACGCATTTTTCTGACTAATTTCCGGGCGGCTTTTCCACCTTCAGGAGTTCCACGGCAGGCGTCGTCATAATTGGCGGGGGCGGATTTGGAATCTTGCCGCCATCCCAGTGCTCGGCAAGCTTGCCGTCCTTGATGCGCCAGAGATCAAAGTCGAAGGCTTCATAAAACTGACCCTTGTGCTGCGGATCAGGGAGGTACGATTTCCTCAACAGGAAAACATGATCGCAATTGGCCATCACATAGTAGTGGGTGTCCTCAGGCGGCTGACCGGGCATGGGCGGGGGCGGGCCGCCCATGCCCTTGCCCTTCAAGTCCAAGAGCAGCTTGAATTCATCGCGACCGCCGACCCCATTGATTTCGCCAATCCGCAGCGCGATGGGGTTATGCTGGATGTAACCAGGATCCATCTTCTCATAGGCGATTTTCGGATCGGCCTTCAGGTCAAACAGTCCCGCCAACGCCTCGTTGGCCTCGATCTGCTTGGCGCTGCATCCGAGCGCCGTGTCAGCGGAGCCAGGGGAAACTGTCGTTTGCGCAATCGCTTGCCCCTCTCCGCCGATCAATCCAGCACCCGCCAAGACCAAGGCGGCAAGGAACGTCGTAGATTGTATCGCAAGTGCTTTTTTCATGGCGCCGATCCCTATTGTCGAACCCAATGCAGAATTATTTCGCAAATATTGAACTGACTATTCTTAATCTAGATCAGCCGGCCGGAGGCGGCGGCAGATCCGCTAATGGCGTGTCGAGCCACTCCAAAATCTTGCCGTTGCGCACACGATAATACGCACCCATCGGAATGGTGACCTGCTTGCCGCCGAGGTTGAATTCATCCACGCGGCGAACCAAAACGAGAACGTCGTTCTTGGAGCTTCCAACGGCGTAAGCGGCCTCAATCTTCATTGACGTAAGGCCCCGCAACAATTTTTTGATGTCCTGCAGCGCCTGAGTACGCCCTTTCTTGAGCTCCTTTTGAAAAGGGTCATCGCGGTACTGACAGTCCTCGTCCATGAGGGATGCGGCTTTTTCGGCGTCTTTGACCGCCAGGGCGGTGACCCACGTGTTGACGAGCGCTATCGCCTGCTGCTCCTCCGGGCCTGAGGCCTGCGCCGGTTGCGCATGCGCCAGGGGAGCCGCCGCGACTGCGGCCAGCCCCAGCATGATGGCCCGGCGGGCAACGACAGACTCTTTCAAATGCTTGGCTCGAAAAATCATCGCAGATTACCCCGCCGCTATCTTGTGTTTACGCCCGGTCGGCTATCGCGCTCATTCGCACGACGGACCCGCTATTGTTTCTTGTTCGGCGCCACGCAGAGGATCTTGTCCGCCACGACACCGTCCTTGACCTGAAACTGGCAGGTCGGCTGGAACCAATCATGTTCCCAGGTCAAGACATCAAACAAATCAGACCGTGGATTTTCCGCGCAGTCATAGTCATCGAGCTTTACCCCGGATATGCGTTGCCACGTCCGCGTCTTGGTGAAAGGTTTCGCATAATATTCGGGGTCGTCGAAGGTGATGACGTTGGTCAGTGTATTGCCGTTCCCGCTTTTCGTCAGGCGTTGGATCATGTGCAACTGCATACCGTGGGGATTGCCCACCTCGTCCAACTGCCCCTTCCCGTTGTAGCCGATGGAGTCGATGACCAGGGTATTGCCTTCCCAGTGGGCTACCGAGTCGCCCGAATAGGAAGGCTTCAAGTCTTGCGGGTGCGGTTCATTCAAAAACACCTTGCGGACCTCGCGGTCCTCCTCCGCGACAAACACCAGCTTTTCCGGCGTCTGCAAGATCAGCACGGGGCCTTTGGGCGAGGTCACCCCCTGGACGCCTGTGGGCCGGCAGGTCAGGTGCGCGCTCGCCGCGGCATGGCCATGCTTGAACAACTCCAGGTGATTGGATGCAATATTCTGGGCGGCAGGTTTGTAGGGAAGATCAATGCCCAGCAGGAACGGGGAGTTCGTGGGCAGATCGGTCCATGTGCCCTCGAAATTATGCGGGTCCATCACTGAAGCCGGCGGCGCCTGGCTGGCATCGGCGGCGCGCCCGCTAGAGACGGCGCTCATCAGCATAACAGCGGCCAGGGCGGTGGCCCAACGCAACGGGGCGGACCGGCGCCCAGCGCCCATATCGGATCGGTCGATAGCCATGTTTCCCACTCCTTTACCTATTCCCGCACGGCCGGCTCGCCGGCCTGAATGCGATCCAGGCACACGTCTTCATCGCGGCTGGCCTTGGCCTGCCTCTTGAACGTCACCACAGTTTCCCAAGGCCGGAGGAACGTTTCATCGTCCCGAATTGTAATCCGGTCCTCGAGCACATCCGGGCTGCGCGCCCGAATTCGCTCGGTGAGCTTGAGATTCTCGCTGTGGGGCATGCCTGCATTGTCCAGCAATGTCCGGTTCGTGAGATGCTCCGTCTCGACGACGAGAACATCTCCTTCCCATTTTCCTTGAGAGAATCCGGTGGGGGTGGGCTCGACCTCCTGCTCGCCGGACGTCCCGGCGCCGGGAGGAGCCCCGGGAGGGCCGCCTGGGGGGCCGCCAATACCCGGAGGCGGCGGCGCCGATGCGTCCTTGTCGAGCGCGCCGGGCAGGTACACGAGGCGCGCCCACCAGTTCCATTGGTGCAGGAACGCCACCTCCTTTGGGCCCACGACGATCTCGAAGGGATAGTCCACGAGCAGCATGCGCGGCATGCCCAGGGAAGCGCACCAAGTGGCGCTGTCAAACGACGTGTCGCCCTTGGCGCGGGCGGTTTGCCGTTCCTGATAGATCTTGGCGGCGTCTGGCTTCAGCGGCGGCTCCTGGCCGTCAGCCGTACGCAGCGCAAACACGGGTTTCTCGATGAGCCACGCGCCGGTGATCTGCTCGTGCGATGGATCGGACGCCGCGTGAGCCTTGCCTGGCGCTGCCGCGTGGCCCAAACCCAGGCCGAAAGCCAGGGCGAGAGTCCAGTTGAGGAAAGGGATCTTCGTCATTCGCTGGTTCTCGCCACGCATATTCAGATTTGAAACCATGGATGATCACTCGTTCGATTTAGCGACGCTTCGGTTCCGCGTGAGATAGGCGGACAGCGCCTCCAGTTCGGCGTCGGAGATTTCGGTCTTGCGGAATGCAGGCATCGCATTGAACCCGTGCCTGACGTAGAATTGGACGGCCCCGACCGTCAGGTCCGTGCGTTGTTCCAAGGCCGCGGGAACGGAGCCCTTGTATCGTTGCTGCAGGAGATTGGTGCCCAGCGGCAGGCGCGACACCACCGAGAGCTTGTCGGTGGCCGCCGGATCGGCCAGGTGGAACGCTGGCGCATGGCAGCCTGCGCACCACTTGGCGTAGACTAGGTATCCCTGCCCGGCCTTTCCAGGCAGTGGGGAAGCCGTGACGACACCGCCGATCGACGACTCGAACACCTGTTGGGGTGGTTCCGGCTGGGTATCGCCGGCCGGCGCGCCCAGCGCAATGCCCGTCGAGGTCATCCCCAGGGCCAGAAGCGACGCCGATATGATAGCCCTCCTCACGACTGCGTCTCTCTGAGGCGTTTGGGCCAGATCCCGCTTTTTCCCGGCGCCAAGATGCCGTTGGGATCGATGGCGTCCTTCATCGATTCGAGAAAACGGCGCAGGGCGTGATCGTTGAACGAATACTGGTCCATCACCTCGCTTTGGAACGCGACGTGAGAACGGTACTCACCCCACCCCTTCTCGCCGCAAGCCTCGACGAGACGGGTGAACAGCTCGCGATATTTCTTGTTGGTGCTGGCGTCGTCGCTGATCGCGATGGGATAGGCGGATATGAACGCCTTGGGATAGACGGTGTTGGCCAATATCCAACCGAGGAATGGATCCCTCATGGATTCGTCCGCGTGATCCAGCACCACTTCTCGAATGGTTTGCCTGATTGCGAACAGGTCTTCCGCCGTGGCCGCGCAAACCGGTGAGAAGAAGTACATGCCCCGCCTGGTGTCGCCCATGGCGAGACTGGCAAAGGGCCATAGGCTCGGAATACCGAATTGGGGCCGCTGATCGGGCGGGATGTCATCGATGTTCAGCGGAAACCGTTGGACTGAATCCACGCGGAATTCCGCGCCCGCGATCTTGGCGAACTGTTCCCGTGCATATTCCAGGGTCGCTTCGACAATTCTGGAGGGACCGCGAACGTTGCCAGTGACGACCGAGAGCGCCACGCCTGAATCGCGGCTAAGCTCGTCCCATTCCTTTGGCGAGCCGCCGTCGCGGCGGGAAAGCAGCGCCTTCGCACGTTGCACATGCGCCGGCGCCGGCTGGCCAGGCGGCGCCATGGGGCTGCGGAGCGGGCTGGCGGCGCTCGACAGATACAGCAGGCCTTCGTCGCGCATGGCCTGCACAGTCGCGATCAGGGGATAGAGGTCGTCGCTTTTCGAAGAACTGACAGAGAAGGTCGCCTGGATTTCGGGCTTACGCGCCAATGAGAAGCTCATTTTGGTCACGATGCCGAAGTTCGATTGGGAGAAGAGCCCGTTTACATAGGGCCCGAAGCCGTACGGGAAGGCGTGCCAAAGCCGCCCTGTGGGCAATGCGCCCATTCCGGTGCGAAGGACCTCGCCGCTCGGCAGCACCACCTCCAGCCCTCGCACGGAGGCGAAGTTGTCGCCCATGACGAAACTGACGCCGTGATCGAGTGCATTGCCGATCGGGCTGCCCCAGCCCGGTTCCGGGCAGGCGACCATGAACGGATATCCGCGCTCTTCGAAATGGCGGTACAGTTCGATGAAGTTAACGCCGGGCTCGACGACGAGATAGCCCTGGTCCTCGTTCACCTCGAGCACGCTGTCCATGCGCTTCAGGTCGACGACAACACACCCCGATAAGGTCGGCGACGACCCGCCGTAGCCGAGATTACGTCCAGTAGAGAATGTATAGAGCGGAATTTTGTACTTGTTCGCTATACGCACCACCTGCTGCACCTGTTCGACGCTCGCAGGGGCGACGGCCGCGGACACCACCATTTGCAGGGATGGCTCCACGGCGAACGGGGTGTAGGTGTCATTATAGAGCTCACGGTCTTCCGCGCTGGAGAAGACCCAATCCTTGCCGACGACGGCCTCGAATTCTTGCAGGGCGGCCGCAAGATCCGAGTTGCTGATAGGGGGCGGCATCGTAACCATGTCTTGAGAGCTCGGTCGTTTAGCGACTCTAAGCCTTGTCCTTTACGTTATACTCATGTTGGGCTGGAGCCCATCTTCCTATTCGAATCTGAGCGCTTCATGCGGCGCCCATATCCTGAGACGTCGCCAATGCTTTAGCTCCAGTCCTGCAGGATTATCGGAGGCGAGGCGCGGATCCATTTGAACCTTCCATTCTTCACACCATAAAGAATGGCGCCGCGTTGCCGCAGCACTTGCCCCGCCTTCACGGCCTTCCCGAAGAGGCCAGACAAGGCGGTGATGGGCATGTCGCGAACGCAGCGGAATTCACCCAGGAACTGCGCCGCGGAACCAGTTTCATCGGATACATAGTATTCGACGGTAACATGTTCGACGACGTAGGCGGCCAGCTCGCGTCGGAAATCTCTGATCGCGGCTGCGCTGGTAAGCGGCGGGACCGTCTCCATCACGACGTCGTCGTGGTAGAACTTGATAAACGTCGGATCGGCGGCGTTATAAAGCGCGACGTATTCGTCGAATTCCTTGCGGCTGACGCCCCCCGACGACTTCTCGCACAAAGCCGCGGCGTTGGCCGAAGTCGCCGCCAGAGCCATCGCCGGCAGGGCGGTCAAAAATTCTCTTCTTAGCGCCATGGTTGTTTCCTCTTTTTCCTGATTGCGCCCGACAGGCGCATCCAGATGATTTGGGTTCAGCGTGGCAGAACCGGCTGTCCCGCTTTCTTTCGATCTAAGCAAAGATCTTGTGGAAACTGCTCGTCGGCCTGACGCTTGTAAGTCAAGATCGCCTTCCAGGGACGCGTGAAGTTCACCGGGTCGGTAATGGTAACCTGATCATCGAGCGTGTTCTTGTCTTTCAAACGAATTCGCTCATGCAACTCCAGCGATTCACTGCTGGGAAGCACGCCATCCAACAGCTTTCCAGGCAGAAAACCCAGGGACTTAACGACCAAGGCATCGCCCTCCCAACGGCCGTAGCTGACCCCGTTCATGGAATCGGCCGGCGGTCGCTCCTCGGGCCCTCCCCGCATGTCGATCTGCCGGAGTTGGCTGTTCCACTCGAACATCATCGTCACGATGCGCTCACGCTGAAAGATGCGGAAGCGGTCTGGAATCAGCATCAGGCGGGGCAACCCGGGCGAGGAGCACGTCGACTTGGTCTGGTCGAAGTCAAAGTTCCCCTTGGCCGCCGACGCCCTGTTTTCCTGATAATCGGTCCGGCCCTGCGCGGAAAAAGGAATATCGCCGCCGCCCGCCGGGACGAGCTTGGTTATGGAAGGAACCAGTTTCCAGACTCCGTCGAGGCTGGGCTGTTGATGCGCCGCGGCTGTTGCAGGATGCCAAATCACGTAGCCGAGGAACGCTGCCAGAGTTGCGCTGCGCCTCACCCAGCCCTTGAAATCTTGTCTCTTCACCGCCCTACCCTTTTGATCACGGTTCATCACGCAGCTCCTCTTCATGATCATTGCTGATCATCGGGATCTGGGATCAGCCCGAAATCGTTCGCGCCGCCTTGAGAGGCCTGTGACTCACAGTTGTATTCATCAAAGATCAGTTTGTCGGGCCGCCAAGCAAAGGTGCGCACGAACGACCAGGGCGCCGTGTACATCTTGGGGTCATAGACCGTTGTGACGATTTCCAACTGGGGATTCGGGTAGCTGATCTTGCGGATGCGGAACTCCAGGCGCGCGTCCTTCGACGCCGGAGTGCCATCCACATCGATCCAGAGACCGCGCTTGAAGTTGGTCGTCTCCACGACCAGCGTATCGCCGTCCCAGCGTCCCACTGAATCGCCCATATATTGGCGTCGGCCGGAGGTGTCATGACCCGGGCCGAGGTGGATTGGCCAAACGGCGTGATCCATCGCGAACACGACGTCGACCTCAGTCTTGGTCTGGTAGATTTGGAACGGGTAATACAGACCGAACAGCCACGGCTGGCCTGGAGGCTTGCATTCGCCCGAAGCGTTGGAATTGGGGCGCTTGTCCACATAGGACGACTTTACCCGGCGGTCTCGAATAGCCCGGCCCTCGGCGGTGAACGGAACATCGTTGCCGTAGGCGTCCCACTCCACCCGCGCGATCATGGGCTGGTCGTGAGCCCATGAGCCTTCGAGGTTCCGAGGGTCAGCGGACGGTTTGGGCGTATCGGCCGGAAGGGGCGGCATCAGGTTGTGGATAACGTCCTTCTCGGACTGCACGCCGAACAGCACCCTTCCGCCGCCCGCGCCGAAGATCGGCAGATCCGGCGACTGGGGCGTCGGCGGCGGGCCCGGAGGAGGACCGCCGGCCTTGGACGGCGGCGCTCCCGGCCCCGGTCCCGGCCCCACGCCGCCAGGCGCAACGGGTTGGGCAAAAGCGATCTGCGCCAATAGAACCACAGGCAGCGCACTCCAGAGAAGGTTCAGCGGCCGCTTCACTTCGCTTCGCCTTCCGTTGCGGGCGAGAGGGTCGGCAGGCCGGGCGCCTCACCCTGATTGCCGGGGCCATACAGCACCTTGCCGTTAGACAAGGTGATCTGTCTCAGAGTTCCGCTGGGGGCGCCTGATCGCACAGGCGCTATGGACACCGAAACCTTCTCCCCCTGCTTGATCATCTCCGGACTCCAGCCCAGACGGCGCTCCAGAGCTGGCGAGCCAGATTCAACCGACCATTCAACACTCCCGCCTTTGCCATCAGGAACCAAAACCTGAATGAAGCTGTGGGGGTTCGTCCACTGGAACTGCTTAACTGTTCCGCTCAGAACGACAGTCTTGGTATAGTCGAAATTGGCAGTAGAATGATGCGCGCTCGCATTTGTGGCAATTAATGCCATTCCTGCGGCCGTCGAAAACTGAGAAAGCTTTCTCATAGAGTTCATCTCGGCGCCTATGTACTCTTGATATGGTCAAACGCGCCACACGGCATCAGGCAGCGGCGACCGCCAGACCTGCCGCGCGCGGCACAGCGATTGGATTGAATGAGCGGCGGTCGCGCTGTTGATCGCGCGCCAGTCACGGCCGGGCTGGAAGCAATAAGCTTCACGAAGCGCCAGCTTTTCGTCCTCCCTCCCTACGCCATCTCGGTTTCCGCGGACTGGAGCAGGACCGGTTTAGGTTGAATCACCCTGAACCGTGAATCCTGCTCTAAATCAAAAATGTAGAGCCTGATTCACGCCTCGAACCTTTCCGGTTCGAGGGCGATCAGGCTCTAGTGAAGTGATACGTCGACCCCCTGAGCAAAGTTAGGCGCCCATTTTCCCGGTCGATCAGCGATGACGACTTATGCGATTCCGGCGTAGCTATTGGGGGGACTGTTGCAGCGTCTCGGCTTTGCCCCGGGCCAATGCAGCAGCCGTTTCGCCGTCACCCGCCTCCACAGCGTGGAGGATGCGATGGTTGGACATCACGATGTCCGCGCGGCACGGCATGCCGACGGTCCGCTCGCGTGGAAGATTCGCAAGGCCTAGCGACCGAGCCATGATGGACAGGAGTGGATTGCCCGCTAGCTCCAGCAGAAGGTTTTCCGTGCGGAGAAGGTCGATAAGATCAACACTATTTGCGAAGGCCCTGGTCACCATGGTCGGCGCCCGAGGGTGCAGGCCCGTCTGTTCGGCGGCTAGGCGCGCTGCATTGGTGGCGAGAAAATAAAACGCCTCGGTATTGTCGAGAGCGGTCATGCCGCTTGCCATCAGACAGGGGGTCAGCATCCGGATGACGCCGGCCGGACCAGCGGGCGGGCCCCAGAGGGCGCCCTTGCTTCCCCTGCGGCACTGGACGATGCCGGAATCTTGGAGAAGTCGCCGAGCCTGCCGGACGACCAAGTCCGGGTAACCGAACCGGTCCGCGGTCTCCCATTCCGCCTCAATCCTATTAGGATTGTGGATCATTTCCTGGGCCATTCTCGCCGCCAACGACATGGCCGACCTGCGTTCGGACCACGCGAAGCGGTGTTCAATCGTTTCCAGAGCGAGAATGGGCGCCACGAGGTCCATAGGACCGGTTAGCACTTCCAGCCGGGAAAAGGCCTTTGGTAGGTCGCGCGCTTTGATCGCAGTTTCCAACAGGGCATCGCGCATCGGAGCCGGCCGTCCTTCGCAAGTCCGGACGAGCATCTCGGCGAGTTGGGACGCCAATGCCATGGCGGGATTGCCGATGCACTGGGCAAGGTCGACGGCGAAGCCCCATGGGCCGGTGCCGCCAATTGGGTCAAAATTCGTAAGGCTGCGCTTAATGGCGGCCTCTACGACCATGCGCCACACGAGCAGCCGGAACTCTTGCACGCATTCCGTCCTCGCGCCGCTGATTGCCAGATGCATCAGCATGGCTCCGACAACGTCTTCCGCGGTCGGGGCGGCGACGAACAGTCCCCCTTTTCGTCCTCGTCGAACGTTCAAGAGCCCGCGAGCTTCAAGGATGATTATCGCTTCGCGACAGGCTGGCCGACCCAGGCCAAGGACCTTCTGGATGTCCGGGATGGCGCCGAGCGCCTCGCCAACGGGCCACCCCCTCTGGAGAAGATGCATTTCCACGTCCGACACGGCGTCAAGGGCCAAGTTGACCGTCTGCCTGTCGGCGCCGATGGCGCAGGATCTCACGCGCCAAGCATCGTCTAAAATCTTTCGAGGCGAAAAACTGGAATGCACTTCCGCGCTCCTGCCCTATTGCTCAACCGCTTCTACGGCCTGCCCGGCGATGAGATCGGAATAGCTCGTCGGCTGCGGACCTGGCGGCTCTAGACCCGTGACCCGGCTATCACAGATGGTCAAGCGCTGGCGGACTACCATGATAGGTGCGGCGTTCCGTAAAGATTTATAAAAACTCGACCAGGACGACCCATCCGGCAGTTGGCCAAGGATGAAAAACTTATATAAATCAAAATTTTTGGTCTGGATGAATTGTGCTCGGATACATCACGCCTTTGTCCAGCTGTTGACGATCGTCCGAGGGCCGCCAGGAAAAAATCCGGCGGCCAAAGCGCCGGCGCCCAGCAGGGCGGCGTTGGTGTTGGAGATGATACGGGTGGGAACGCTCGCCAGATAATCGCGGAATCGGCCCTTGTCCTCGAAGCGTCGCCGAAATTCGCCAGCTTGCAGATAAGTCGCCAGGGCGGGTGCGATACCGCCCCCGAGGAACACGCCGCCCCTCGCGCCGTAGACCAGAGCCATGTCGCCCGCCACGGATCCATAGATGCAGCAGAAGCGTTCGAGCGCGCGCCGACTCAAGGCGTCGCCGCTCTCGGCTTGCCTAAAGATTTCCTCAGGCAGGATTTCGATGCAGGCAACGCCGTCGATCTCAGCCAAAGCCGCATGAATATTGGTAAGGCCAGGACCAGATAGAAGCCGTTCCACCGATACACGGCCGAACCGCGACCGCAGGACCCGCAGTATCTCCAACTCCACCTCGTCTACCGGCGCGAACGAGACATGGCCGCCCTCCGTAGCGATAACAGCCTGCCCACCGACGCCGCGGGTCAGCGCCCCTACCCCGAAGCCCGTTCCCGCTCCGATCACCGCTACGGTCTCGGCCTTGTCGCCCGGCACGTCGGGCCCAATCCGGATAGTGTCCTGTTCGGAGAGGTGATCCAGCGCGAGTCCGAGCGCGGTGTAGTCATTGATAAGCTTGGCGCCGCCCGCGCCGTAGCCGCGAAGATCGGCCTCGCAGAGCCGCCAAGGCATGTTGGTGGACTGAACCAGCCCGCCGCTAACGGGTCCGGCCACGGCAATCACAGTCGCGCTGAGCGAAATCTTCCGACCCAGAGCGTCAAGGTAGTTGTCGATCGCCTCGGCCGCCGTCGAAAAATCCGCACATCTGTACCGCCGTGCAAATTCGATGCGAACCCCTCCTCGTTCGGCCGTGGCCAGGGCCAAGCGACAGTTCGTTCCGCCGATGTCGCCCACCAGATAGGTCTGCGTTGCAGTTGGAGCGTCGTCTTCGGGAGTGGATGTTGGATGGGACATGCGCTGCAGGCTTTAAGGCGGCGTCGCCGGTTGCGGCGGGGACGCCGAATTCCCAAAGCGGATCAGCCCTTCAAGGCTTCGTCAAGGAAGGGGATCAGGGCGCGCCAGTGATGCTCGGCTTCAGCAGCGTCTAGGACACCATGTCGCTAAGCACCCATCCGGGCATGGCCGGATGGGTCTCGATCGTGTGTTCCACTCCGGCGCGGCGCTGGCCTTTAAAGCTTAGCTGTTAACGCTGGCACGATCTCGAACAGGTCGCCCACCAGGCCGTAGTCCGCCACGCCGAAGATCGGCGCCTCGGGATCCGCGTTGATGGCCACGATGGTCTTGGCGTCCTTCATGCCCGCCAGATGCTGGATGGCGCCTGAGATGCCGATGGCGAAATAGAACTCAGGGGCGACAATCTTGCCGGTCTGGCCGACCTGGTAGTCGTTGGGCACATAGCCGGCGTCCACCGCCGCGCGACTGGCGCCGACGGCGGCCTTCAGCTTGTCCGCCAAGGGCTCGATCACGTCCTGGAACTTCTCGGCAGAGCCCAGCGCCCGCCCGCCGGCCACCACCACCTTGGCCGAGGTCAGCTCGGGCCGCGTGGATTGAGCGATGTCGGCGCGCACGAAGTTGGACAGTTCTTGATTTCCCGGGCCGCTGACCGGCGAAATCGTGGCCACCCCCCCCGAAGCGACGGCCTTGGCGAAGGTCGAGCCGCGCACGGTGATCACCAGCTTGGCGTCGGAGGATTTGACGGTGGCGATGGCGTTGCCGGCGTAAATCGCCCGGGTAAAGGTCTGGGGACCTTCCACCGACAGGATATCGGATAACTGCATCACATCCAGCAGCGCGGCCACACGCGGGGCGATATTCTTGCCGGTGCTGGTGGCGGGCGCTAGAAAGGCGTCGTAGCCGGCCATCAACTCCACCACCAACGGGGCGAGGTTCTCGGGCAAGGCATGGGCGTAGGCCTCATCGTCAGCGACGAGGACCTGGCCGACGCCAACGATCTGGGCGGCGGCTTGCGCGACGCCTGCCACGCCGGCTCCGGCGACCAGCAGGTCAACCTCGCCCAGCTTGGCGGCAGCGGTCACGGTGGGCAGGCTTGCGTCCTTGAGGCGGCCGTTCTCGTGTTCGGCCCACACCAGCGTCTTCATGCCGAAATCCCCAGTTCCTTGAGCTTGGCCACCAGGGCGTCGACGCTGTCCAGCACCACGCCGGCCGCGCGCACGGGCGGCTCGGCGACCTTAAGCGTGGTCAGCCGCGGCGTGATGTCGACGCGGTAATCGGCGGGCGTTTTTTGCGCCAACGGCTTGGAGCGCGCCTTCATGATATTGGGCAAGGAGGCGTAGCGCGGCTCGTTCAGCCGCAGATCCGCCGTGATCACCGCCGGCAGAGCCAGGCTGACTGTCTCCAGGCCCCCGTCCACTTCACGCGTCACTTCCACCCGATCGCCGGCCACCGACACGGCGCTGGCGAAGGTCCCTTGCGGGCGGCCCATCAAGGCCGCCAGCATTTGCCCGGTTTGATTGCAATCGTCGTCGATCGCCTGCTTGCCCAGGATCACCACGCCGGGCTGTTCCTCGTCGGCCACGGCCTTGAGCAGCTTGGCCACGGCGAGGGGTTCGACCTCAGTCTCGACGACGATGAGAATCGCCCGGTCCGCGCCCATGGCCAGCGCGGTGCGCAGGGTGTCCTGCGCCTTGGCCGGACCGATCGACACGGCGATAACCTCGCTGGCCTGGCCCTTCTCGCGCAGACGCACGGCCTCTTCCAAGGCGATCTCGTCGAACGGGTTCATCGACATTTTCACGTTGACCAGATCTACGCCGGACCCGTCAGCCTTCACCCGCGGCCTGATATTGTAGTCGATCACCCGCTTGACCGGGACCAACACCTTCATCGGCAGTTCTCTCCTGGAGCCGGATGACTTCTCTCAAAGTCTGAATCCAGCTCCAAAATTATGATTCAGAGCAAGATTCAACGATCAGCTCGACTCGAACTGATCGCATCTTGCTCTGGCGCCGCGGCGCGGCAGCGTTTTTCGTGGGCCATGTCCTGTCTAGCCCGGGCGGTCCTGTCAATGCCGGACTGCTCAAGCCCGGATTTCGAAAATGACCGATCGCCAGCCTTCAAGACAGATGGGCGGGGCCGCCGACGGCGCGCTCGCCGCGCTGGATAGCGCCACGGTGGTGGGCGTCGCACCGGGAGGCGGGACGTAGGTCTGGGCGCGTCGGCTGAAATTGGCGGCGATGAGGAACGCCTTGTTGGGCAGGCGGCGCGTATAGACGAACAGATCCGGGTGAGACGGGTCGATATCCTCGAAAGCGCCATAGACCAGGGCCGGTTCGGCCCGGCGCAGGGCGATCAGGCGCCGGTAGTGCGCGAGCACCGAGCCTTCGTCACGAGCTTGGGCCTCGACGTTCACATGGGCGTAGTCCGGGTTGACCCTCAGCCAGGGTTTTCCGGTCGAAAAGCCGCCGTTGGGCGTAGCGCTCCATTGCATGGGCGTGCGGGCGTTATCGCGGCCAGTGCGGCGCAGGCGCTCCAGAACCGCTTCGGCCGATTGGCGGCCGCTCTGCACCTGCTCACGCCACAAGGTCTTGGCCCACACGTCGTCGAAATCTTCGATGGAGTCGAACGGAGCGTTGGCCATGGCGATCTCCTCGCCCTGGTAGATGAAAGGGGTCCCGCGCAGGGTCAGGAGCACCGTGGCGAGGGTCTTGGCCGAGGCCATGCGCCAGGCCGGATCGTCGTCGCCGAAATGAGAGACGGCGCGGGGCTGATCGTGGTTGCCCAGAAAGGCCGCGTTCCAGCCATGAACACCGGCCAGGCGATCCTGCCGGCCGATGATCGCCTTGAACTGCGGCAGGGTCCACTGGCTAGGCTCGAGATCGACCAAGGCGAAGTCAAACGCCATGTCCAGTTCCCCGCGCCGCTCATCGGTAAGCTGCTGGCTCTGTTCGGGCGACACGCCGAAGGCCTCGCCCACGGTCATTCCATCGTAAAGGCGCAGAACCTCGCGGTTCATCTCCTGCAAGAACGCGTGCAGGCGCGGGCCGCAGGCGTAGGCGCGCTCGGGGTGAGCCAACTGGTCCGGGGCAAGATCGGGCAAGCCTGGCGGCTTTGAGATGAAGGCGATCACGTCCATGCGAAAGCCAGACACGCCCTTGTCCAACCAGAAACGCATGAGGTCGTAGACCTCTTGACGCACCTGTCGATTGTCCCAGTTCAGATCGGGCTGCTGAGGGGTGAACAGGTGCAGATAGTATTGTCCGCTGGCGTCATCCAACGTCCAGGCCGAACCGCCGAAGATGGCGGGCCAATTGTTGGGCGCCCCACCGTCCTTACCGTCGCGCCAGATATAGAAATCCCTCCGTGGGTCGGCCTTGGCGCGCCGGCTTTGTCTGAACCAAGCGTGTTCGTCGCTCGTGTGGTTGACCACCAGATCGATGATCAGCCGCATGCCGCGGGCCGTCATCGCCGTCAGCATGGCGTCGAAATCCGCCATGGTCCCGAAGGCGGCCAACACCTTGCGGTAGTCGCGGATGTCGTAGCCGTTGTCAGCGCCGGGGCTGTCGAAGTGCGGGCACAGCCAGATAACGTCGATCCCCAGCGCCTGCAGGTGATCGAGCCTGGCGGTCACGCCCCTGAGGTCGCCCACGCCGTCGCCGTCGCTGTCCATGAAGGAACGCGGATAGATCTGATAGACCACCGCGGCCTTCCACCAGCGCTCGCTTGCCGCCGCCGCCGCGTCCATCCGCCGCTCCCGCTCAAAAAACCCGTGGATTCGGGCGCAAAGCCCTATTCTGCGCCATACTCGCGCCTACATTTTACTTGATGGTCAAGCTACGGCTTGCGGCGCGCGTCGACCCGAAGATAGGCTGCGCCCGCCGCCCCTAACTGGAGGGAATGTTCGATGAAGAAGACATTGGTTGCAGCGGCTTGCGCGATCCTGGCCGCAGCGCCTCTGGCGTTGGCGTCGCCCCAGGCGTCGGCTGCTCCGCATGGCGGTGGCGGCTTCCACGGCGGCGGGTTCCGCGGTGGCGGCTTCCNNGGCGGCTTCCGCGGTGGCGGCTTCCGCGGCGGTTGGGGCTGGGGCGTTCCGGTTGGCTTTGCGCTCGGAGCGACCCTGTGGGACCCGTGGTTCTACGGCTATCCCGCCTACTACTACGGATATCCCGATCCTTATTATTACGGCTATTACGCCTACCCAGCGCCGCCACCCCAGGGCCCTGGGCCTCAAGGCGTTGCGCCCCAGCAGAGCCAAGCCCAGCCTCAGTCGGGCGCGGCTTGCGGCAACTGGTCGTGGAATGCGGCCCAGTCCAAGTACGATTGGGTCTCCTGCCCGCCCGCCGCCCACTGACGTTGCGGGCCTAGACCGAATGACGGCCCGGACCACGCGATCCGGGCCGTTTTGTTATCCAACGCCGATCACTCGGAGCCTTGGTCGCTCGGCGTGGTGTCGTGATCGAAGGTTCTTTGCTGGGCCGGCGTAAGCTGATCGTAGAAGGCCACGGTCGCCTGGCTCTGACGACGAAACTCCGCCAGGTCCTGGGTCATGGAGGCCTCAAGCAGGGCCAGCCGCCGCGGGGTCTGCAATTGCGGCAGCAGGCGTTGGGCGGACTGGCGACGGGCCTGCATCTGGGCTCCGCCCTGCAAGGCCATCTCGTAGGCCTGCCACGCCGGCGCCTGGGCCGGCGTCAGATGCAGATCCTGTTGCAATCGGGTCATCGACGACGATGCATCCTGAGCCAGAGCGGTTGCGCCCAGCGCCAAGGACAGACCAACACCGGATAGGAAAGTGCGCAAAGGAATCCCCCTAGCAATTCAACCGTCACATAATCGCGCAACATTGGGCCGCGAATATGTCGAGCATAAGCCGTGACGGGGCCAAGTCGAGCGCCCTTGGGGCTCTTTCCTCAAGGCTGCGCCAGCCTAGGCAGATAAGCGATGAGGCGTCGTCTTTCGCGTCCCGCGAGGAGGAAAAAATGGAAATCACGATCCGGGATGCTGTGACCGTCGTTCACGGCATGGGATTCGGCGCGCTCCTCCTACTCGGCTTTTCGGGAGCCTTTATCGGGCTTTACGCCATGTCCTATTCGACCAACCCCTGGCGTCCCGCGGCGGCCGAGCGGCGCCTATTCAATCTCTATCTCGCCGGATTGGCCCTGTTGGCCTGGCTGGCCGTTTTCGCTGGGGCCTACCTGATTTATCCCTGGTATCGGGCCCATCCGCCGGCCGGCGCGGTCGACCTGACGGGCTTTCCGCAGCGGCTATTGATGTCCAGCCCGACAACCATCGGCTGGCATGACATCGGGATGGAGTGGAAGGAGCATATTGCCTGGTTCGCGCCCATATGCCTGACCGCCCTGGCCTACCTGGTTTGGCGCTATGGCGCGGATCTGGGCCGGATCAAAGGCCTGCGAACCGCCCTGTTCGGGCTGGCTCTTCTGGCCTTCGCGGCTACGGGCGTGGCCGGTTTCTTCGGCGCCATGCTGAATAAGTACGCTCCGGTCCGGGGCGGACATGAGATCGTCCTGATGAAGGCGCAATCCCATGACTGACAAACAGCAGACGATTCCTAACGGCCCGGGAGCGGCCACGGTCCTGGCGGCGGCCATAGGCTGCTTTGTCCTAGGCGTGCTCGCCCTGGCCGGCGATGCAGTCCCCTCCATCGCGCGCCTACTCAACATCTGGAATCCTACCGGGCCGCTGTCCGGCGTGACCGCGGCGGCGATCGTGATCTGGCTGGGGACGTGGGCGATCCTGTCTCGTCTCTGGGCGCGGCGGGACCTGAGCATGGCGGCCATCAATCTGTCGGCCCTGCTTCTGTTCGTAGGCGGGTTGCTGCTGACGTTCCCGCCGTTCATGGATCTTCTACAAGGCAAGTAACCGCGAGGGGCTCAGCAGTGGACTCGAATTTTGGCCGGACCGGCGGCAGGCATAAGCTGAAAAGATCGATGGTGCGTGCGCTGACGGGCGCGAGCGCGGCCGCTCTGCTCGCGCTAGGCTCAACGCCGGCGTGGGCGGGACCGCCCTTCATCACCGACGATCCGGAGCCCGTCGACCTGGGCCACTGGGAAGTCTACGCCTTTTCGGCGGGCGCCTTCGAGCACAGCAGCGCCACGGGCGTCGGTCCCTCCGTCGAGGTGAACTACGGAGCGGCGCCGAACCTGCAACTCCATGTCATCGCCAACCTGGCTTACGACAGCCCGAAGGGCGCGCCCGGCCAGTTCGGCCTAGGCGACACGGAACTCGGCGTGAAGTACCGCTTCATCACCCCGGGCGACAAGGATTGGTGGCCGCAGGTCGGCGTTTTCCCCCTGCTGGAGGTCCCCACCGGAGACGCCAAGCGGGGTCTGGGCGCCGGCTACACCCAAGCCTTCCTGCCTGTGTGGATCCAGAAGGACTTCGGCAAATGGACCACCTACGGCGGGGGCGGCTATTGGATCACGCCCGGTCCCGGCAACCGGAACTTCTGGTACACAGGTTGGCTGCTGCAGAACCAGATCACCGACAAGCTGATGCTTGGCGGAGAGGTATTCCACGCCACCTCCAGCATGATGGGGCGCGGCGAGTCTTCGGGCTTCAACCTTGGCGGCCAATACGACTTCACCGAGCACGACCATCTGCTGTTCTCGGCGGGGCGCGGCGGGCTGCTCTACGCGGTGGACGCCTCAGCGGTGAACTATCCTTTCACCTACTACCTCGCCTATCAGTGGACCTTTTAGGCGCGTCCTACGCCTGAACGAAAAAGGGCCGCGCCTTTCGGCGCGGCCTCAAGTCGGTCTTGTAGGGAGCTTAGAACGGATAATAGCGGAAGCTGGTGAAGATCATGTTTTCGCTGGTCTTCGGCGCAAGACCGGTGGAGTCGGCGAAGGCTTCCTTTTGGGTATAGGAGTATTGCAGGCCCACTTGCAGGCGGCCGAACGGACCTTGGTAGAAGCGGTCCCACAGGCCGGCCGTGATCTGGTTGATCGAGCGGGTGGCCGCCGAGCAGCTGCTGCCGTTCTTTTCCACCAAGCAGCTGGCGTCGCTGGCCACTGTGCCGCTGCCGATGCCGAACAGCGAGGAGCCGACGGAGTACTTCTTGTTGCTTTCCTGCTCCTGGCCGCCGAACACATAGACGTCCAGTTGCTTGATCGGGTGCAGGGTGGCGCCCGCCAGGAACATGGTTTCCGGGATGCCCACCAGTTGGCCATCCGGACGCGTCACGGTGTCGGACAGCTGAGAGGAGCCATAGCGGCCGATGCCGTTGCCGCTCATGCCCGAAGCTTGGACATCCAGCAGGCCCGGCATAAGGCTGAACACCGCGCCGCCGCCGAAGCCGCCGCCCCATTGGGTGTCGGTGCTGTTGCCGGCAACGAGACCGAGCGTCGCCGCTTGGGTGCCCTTGGTCGGCGCGATGGTCACACGGTCGGTGAAGGCCCGGCCGACGGCGAAGGCTTCCACGTGCAGGGTGCGGTCAGCCAGCTTGGGATCGAAGGCGACCTTGGCCACCACGTCCGGATAGCTGTTCAGCGAGTAGTTGGTGCCGCTGTAGAACTGCGACGTCGGCGCCTGATTCTGGGTGACCGTCACGCCGCTGGCGGCGGTGGTGGTGGCGATGGTCGTTTGCGGGCTTTCAGCAGACACGGCCACCCAAACCTGATGGTCGTCGAAGTCCTTGGTCAGGCGCAGCTGGGGCTGACGGGCCCAGACAAAGCCCGGAACGTACTGCGCGTCGATGGAGGGCGGGATGTCTTCGTTGCGCGGCGTGATGCCTTTGGTGTTCATGGTCACGAGCGACCAGTTCTGACCCGCCAGCAGGTGCCAGCCAGTGTCGTTCCAGTCGATCGCGCCGTAAAGGTGGCGGATACGCGGCTGGTAGGAGTTGGACTCGTTGGAGTTGGCGGTCTGGGCGGCGCCCAGGAAGTCGAACTCGCCGTAGAAGGACGCTTGGGTGGTGGCGTTCACATCGCCCTGGGCCAGCAAGGAGTAGCGGCTCTGACGGGCCGTCAGATTGGTTGAGCCGGTGCGGGCCGCCGGGTCGTTGGCGTAGGGCATCTTGGCGAAGCTGGAGCCGATATCGGCCGTTTCGTCGTGCGAGCGGTAAGCCGATTCCGCCGCGGCGAAGCCGCCCATCGTGATCGAGATGCCCTTGTAATAGAGCTTGTCGGTCTTGGGCTTGGCTTCGGAGACGGCCGTCTGGACCTGCGTCGGGATGGTTTCGATCTTGGCGTCGTCGGCGCTGACGGTGGCGGCGACCGCGGAAGCCGTGGCGTTGGCCTGGGCGGCGGCGGCCTGGGCGGCCTTCAGCTGAGCCAAGGCGTCGCGAGAGACAGCGGCCTGTTCGTCAAGGCGATCCGTCAGGAACTGAACCTTGGATTCCAGAGCTTGGATTTCAGTTTCGGTGCTGGATGAGGCCGCGGCCTTGTGGTGCTTCTTGGTCGTCGTCGCCGCGTCGGCGGAAGCGCCCCACGACAGGGCGATCAGGACGCCGACCGCGGCGCCGCTGAGAAGAATCGATTGAGTCCGCATGAAATATGTCCCCCGTTTGGAGCTTGCCGCGATTTGCTGGCTCTACGGGGGAGGCCTTAATCAGGGTGCATGACAGGCCGCACACAGATTGAAGACGGTTGTGTGACGCCGGCCTGGTCGCGGGCATAGGGCGGCAAAATTGCCACACCCCGCATGCGGCGCCATCCCGGGGCGGAGTGGTAGGCCCAGAGGATCACTCGGCGGAACCAGGCTCCTTGCCAGATAGGTGAGGCCGCCGATCCGTCGCACAGCGGATGCACCTAGAGCCGCTCTCGAAGTCTGAATCCGGCTCTACATATTTTGAATCTAGGCCGTAGTGACGATTTAG